>JAFYGK010000023.1 GCA_017543285.1 Clostridia bacterium
ATTGATCAGATTTTTTATGTTCTATCGGTACAATTATTCATACACCCCAATAATAATCTTTTTCTGTGGCAAGCGCTCGTCGTTGGAAGAACGTCTTAGAGGTTCTGGTTTGCACATAAAAAGTGCTTGTGGCGAAAAGTATATATTGGAGGGAGATTCGTAGGTCTTCCCTTTCCTTTTCCTCAAGCGCTTCGGTGATAAATTTTATTGTGTCGGTGAGCTGAGGGATGACTATGTTCTTGAGGGCGTTGGCCCGCTTTTGCGCCTTTTTGATGGCGACAGCGAGACGGTAGACGCTGTTTTCCACCTCGGCAAGCTGAGCTGTCAGCTTCTTGACCTCATTGAAACAGCGCACTGTTTCGTCCAGCATGGGGTTTGAATCGCTGAGGCTGTAGCCCATTTTCAGCTTGGATTCCGCCAGCCTTACGGTCGGGATTTCCACACCCATGACGCTGCGGTAGTCGATCTCAATACCGTTTTCAACAGGAATCGTTGAAGCTATTTCGGGATTGACGCCCAGAGTCACATTGGCTCTTTGCAGCTTTTTATAGGCAATGGCGTAGGTTTCGTCGATCTGCGACTGAATATCGGACGCCTTATCGACAAGCAGCATCATTTCTCTGATAAGGATGTTGCGCTTTTTGTCCATGAGGTCGAAGCCGAGCTGCGCCAGCTCCAGGGATTTTTTTGACGAAAGAAGATTGCCCTTTGTGGCAAATATCTGCTCGCTCATCGTTTTTCTCCGCCGCGCTCCTTAAGATATTCGGCGCGCCATTTTCTCGTTTCCGGTGAAATCCTGTCAAGCTGATTGTCCGGCAGCATGCCCAAAAGCTCCCAGCCGAGCTCTAAGGTTTCCTCTACTGAACGGTTTACGCCGGCTCCCTGTCCGATGAATTTTTCCTCAAACCGCTCTCCGAACTGAAGCAGCAGCCTGTCGGATTCAGAGAGCTCATCCTCGCCGATGACCGAAGCGAGCGCCTTTGTGTCCTGCACCCGCGCGTAGAGCGAAAAGAGCTGGTTTGCGACATCAGAATGGTCACGTCGCGTGAAGCCCGCGCCTATGCCGTCCTTCATAAGACGGGACAGCGACGCCAGCACGTTTATCGCCGGATAGATTCCGCGGCTTTCAAGTCCTCTGTCCATAACTATCTGACCCTCGGTGATATAGCCGGTAAGGTCGGTGACCGGATTTGTGATATCATCATTGGGCATGGTCAGAATGGGTATCTGTGTGACCGAGCCTCTTTTATCCTTCAGCATTCCCGCGCGCTCATAGAGGCTGGCGAGGTCGGAATACATATAGCCGGGGTAGCCCTTTCTTCCCGGTATCTCACCCTTTGAGGACGAAAACTCGCGCAGAGCCTCGCAGTATGAGGTCATGTCGGTCATGATTACTAGGATGTGCATATTAAGCTCAAACGCGAGATATTCCGCTGCGGTCAGCGCACACCTCGGCGTTATTATTCTTTCTATAACAGGGTCGTTGGACAGATTCAGGAACATGACCACCCTGTCCATTGCTCCGCTCGATTCAAACGAAGAGCGGAAAAATTCCGCAACGTCGTTTTTGACGCCCATCGCCGCGAACACAACGGCAAACGGCTCTCCGTCGGCGATATTCGCCTGCTTTACTATCTGCGCCGCAAGCTCGTTGTACTTCATGCCGGAGCCGGCAAAGATGGGCAGCTTCTGACCTCTTATCAGCGTCGTCAGCGCGTCGATAGCGGAAATGCCGGTATTTATATAATTGACCGGATATATGCGGTTTACGGGATTCATGGGCAGGCCGTTTATATCCCGCTCAGCGTCAGGATAGATTTCGCCCATACCGTCTATCGGTCTGCCAAGTCCGTCGAAGGTGCGTCCAAGAATATCCTTTGAAAGGGCCAGCTTCATGGTATGGCCTGTCAGCGTGGACACGGCGTTCGTCAGGGATATTCCCTTTGTTCCCTCAAAAACCTGAACGATAACCCGTTCGCCGTCTATCTGGACGATACGTCCGACGCGGCTTCTTCCGTTAACCTCTATATTCACTATTTCCTCAAAGGAGGCATTTTTAACTCCGTCAATAACGACCAGCGAGCCGTTGACTTCGCTCAGTCCTATATGTTCTATTCGCATTATTGTCTCCTTGCCGCCGATGGATCTGTCAGAATGATTTCGTCGGAATAACCAAGCCGGCCGTTTTGCGCACCCGCCGTTATTCCTCCTGCGCGTGCTCTGTCTTCGGCATCAGCGCGTCCAGCTTTTCGGATATTTCACTGATCAGATCGTCGAAAATCGTCATATCGTCATTCGGCGTGTACTTCATATTGATAAGTCTTTCGTACAGACCGGTGTTTCTTATCTTGCTTATGGGCACCTGCTTTGCTATAAGCCTCTGCGACTGACTGTGGAGGTGCAAAATGACCTGCATCATCTTGAACTGCTTTATGAGCGGAACATATGTGTCGTCCTTGTGGAAGCAGTTTTGCTGCAAAAAGCCCAGCCTTATAATTCTCGCCGTCTCGATGATCAGCTTCTGTTCGTCGGGAAGAACATCGGAGCCGATGAGCTTTACTATTTCCATAAGACGGTTTTCTTCATACAGAATATCCCTGATCTGCTCGCGCAGATCCATATAATGCGCGTCCACATTTTCTCCGTACCATCGGGAGAGATCGCCGACATATTCCGAATAGCTCTGGTTCCAGTTGATCGCGGGATAATGCCGCGCGTATGCGAGGCTCTTGTCCAGAGCCCAGAAGGAGCGCGTAAAACGCTTTGTGTTCTGCGTGACCGGCTCGGAAAAATCCGCTCCCTGGGGAGAAACCGCGCCGATAAGCGTTACCGAACCTTCTCTGCCGGACAGAGTCTGCATATATCCTGCCCTCTCATAGAAGTCGGACAGTCTGGACGGCAGATAGGACGGAAAGCCTTCTTCGGCAGGGATTTCCTCAAGCCGTCCTGATATCTCGCGCAGGGCCTCAGCCCAGCGCGAGGTCGAGTCTGCCATGAGCGCGACGTGGTAGCCCATGTCGCGGTAATACTCAGCGATTGTCACGCCTGTGTAGATGGATGCCTCGCGCGCCGCGACCGGCATGTTTGAGGTGTTGGCGATCAGTATGGTTCTGTAGGTCATTGGACTGTTGTTTTTCGGATCTATAAGCTCCCTGAATTCCTCCAGAGCGTTTGTCATCTCGTTGCCGCGCTCGCCGCAGCCAACATATACGATGATGTCGGCGTCGCTCCACTTGGCAAGCTGGTGCTGTGTCATTGTCTTGCCCGTGCCGAAGCCGCCGGGTATCGCCGCAGCTCCGCCCTTGGCAACAGGGAAGAGCGTGTCCAGGACACGCTGGCCGGTGATGAGGGGGCGGCTGAGCGGCAGGCGTCTTCCGACCGGCCGAGGTATTCTTATCGGCCATTTCTGGCAGAGTGTAAGATTGTGCGTCTTTCCTTTCGGGTCCTTTATCTTCAGGATAACGTCGTTTACCCTGTATTTTCCGTTTGGCGCGGCATATGTGACCCTGCCCGAAATTTCAGGCGGCACAAGACATCTGTGCTCGATTATCGGTGTTTCGGGGCATTTTGCGTATATTTCTCCGCCGCTGATGCTGTCGCCGGCCTTTGCCGTCACCGTCACATCGAACTGTCTTTTCTCATCCAGCGACGGGACGTTGCAGCCCTTTGTTATAAAGCTGCCGGAGATTTTGCTTATGTCTCCCAGCGGACGCTCTATGCCGTCGAAAATATTGTCTATTATGCCCGGTCCAAGGGTCGCGCATATAGGCGACCCTGTCGCCTGGACGCTCTCCCCTATTTTCAGGCCGGAGGTCTCCTCATAAACCTGCATGGTGGTTTTGTCGCCGGAGAGGGAAATGACCTCGCCCACCAGCTTTTCCCTGCCGACATAGACCATTTCGCTCATGCTGAGGTTTGTTTTTCCTGATATAGTGATTATCGAACCGTTTATACCGCTTACCAAATAGCTGTCCATTGACGTATTACGGCTCCTTTCAGTCTTGTTGTTTTTCGCCTTATCAGTCCCGCTTTGCGACGTCTCCGCCAAACTGCCTCAAAAACCAGTCCCGGTTATCCTGAAGGCGGCTCTCCAGGGTATCGTTGGCGCATATGCCGCAGCTGCGGCTTACTATTTTAAAACCCCCGAGCATGTTGTCTTCATCGGTTTTGATCTCAAAAGAGGCTTTTGCCGCCTTTGCCGCTTCATCGGCATATTTTTCGTCGCCTTTTTTAAGGTAAAGCTCCATATCGTCCGCGTCAACAATCTTTGCCGCCCTGACTATGTTGCCGACAAGCCACGCGCCGTACTTTTCGGATCCGGAAAACTCGGCGAGCTTTTTTCTCACGTCTTCAAAAACGCTGTCCAGTATTCCGTCCCTGTGCATGAGCATTTCCCTTTTGCTTTCGGAGGATTTATCGGCGTATTTGCGGCTTATCTCCGCCCGCCGTGAATCCCTTTCGCGCGCCGTCAGCTCGTCTATTTCATCGCGTGCGCGCAGCCTTGCCTTTTTCAGCTCGCTGCGGCGAAGGCGATCGGTTTCTTCCTTTATGGTTTTCTGCTGTAAATAGGCGTCTTCATTTATCGCCTTGATGAATTTTTCCGCTCTTTCATTCTGATTGGGCATTTTTATTACCTCGTTGGTGGTATGCTTCTTCTACGGGTCAGCGCGTCAAAGCTCCGCCCGCTGCGGAGGAAGCGATGTTTGCCGGCTTCGGCGGCATATCTATATTTTTACTCCGATCGCTTCTCTGATGTATCTCATAATGGAGTTTTTGTTTCTTCCTTCGCCGTGTCTGTCGGGGATTTCCACAATAAGCGGGCGCTGACGGTTCAGCTTTAATTCGGAAACTAATTGCGGGCAGAGCGCGACAAGGCGCTCGGTCAGCAGCAGAATGCCGATGTCCTCGATTTCCATTGTCCTTTCAAGGGCATGTCTCATTTCCTCCTCGGTATGAACGATTTCTCCCTCAATACCTGCAAGACGCATGCCCTCAATTGTATCGGTGTTGTCGCTGATAAGATAAAATCTCACCTGTATCTTCCTTTCGGTCAAAACCGGGCGATATTGCGGCAATTATCATTTTGCACAGTTATCCCAGTGACGTAATGATAAGCATTGAGATGACTATGCCGTAAAGGGCGATAGCCTCGCCGAGCGCGACAAAGATAAGCGCCTTACCGAATACCTTGGGATCCTCGCTTGTGGCTCCTATCGCAGCCGGAGCGGCCGAAGCTATCGCTATACCGCCGCCGATGGCGCACAGGCCCATAACGCCTGCGGCAGCAAGAAGGCCCAGACCCTTGGAGCTGTTGACCGCCGCGGTATCCTGAGCTGACTGCGATGTTTCCTCGGCTGCCGCCGGCGTTGTCGCGGGAGCGGCGTCACTGCTGTCGGCCGCCAGAACGGGGATGCAGACGGCAACCAGCAGAAGAACGGCAACCAGCAGAGAAATAAAGTTGACAGACATGGCCTTTTTCTTGGAGCCTGTCCTGATATACCTTTTCTTTGCAATATATACTGTGAGAGCGAGGAAGAATGCCGGAAGTATCAAAAGCAGTACTGTTAAAAAGTTCATGATGTTTTTCCTTTCGTATTGTATATTAAGGTTAATGATCCTTTAAATAAGATTTGGCTCGAATTTTCTGCCTTCGCCCTTGTAATAGCGGCTGAACATCTCGTAAAACTCCAGACGCAGCACCTGGATACCGACAAGCAGACCCTCGAGGCAAATGACAAGCGCATTGCCGAGAACGAGAACGATGATATTCATAAATGACGGTTCCTCCGACACAAGCGAAAAGACGACCATCATCATACCGGCATGGACGAGAATAAATGCGCCGACTCGCAGATACGACATTGTGTTGCTGACATAGGACAGGATATATTCAAAGCATTCAAAGAAGCTTGAAAGAATAAAATCTCCTATGCTTTCCGGCTTCCAGTCCTTTCTGCCCTCGATCAGCCGTCCCAGGGGCTCCTGAAGGAACATGAGCAGCAGGCAGATTATGACGACGGCTATGATAACCACGCTGAACGGTCTGCCGAACAGCAGCATTGCGACAAGGCTGTAAATAATGCCGGTGTAAAAGAGCAGACCCGCAAGTCCGTTGTGCGAGAACAGCAAGGCGCCCCAGTGCTTCTGCTTTGCCGAGGATATCATGTTCATCACTATGGAAAAGACCACCATGAAGGCTCCCAGCGCCACCGACGCTATGAGTATCATTTTTATTGTTTCGCTTTCAAGAACCTCTATGGGCTTTTCGGCAAATCCCAAAGCTCTGTAAAGAGGATCGAGAGCGTGTTCAAATCCGAATACCGAGCCGAAAACCAGGCCGAACAGCGCGCCTGCAATTCCGCAGGGAATCAGTATTCTTCCCAGCTCCATCTTTTTGATCCGGTACATGAGATAGCCGATTATCGAAAGCACAATGCCCTGGCCGACGTCGGCAAACATTATGCCGAACAGCAGGATATAGGTTATTGCGACGACCGGCGTCGGATCTATTTCGCCGTAGGACGGCATGCCGAACATTTCGACATAGTATTCAAACGGTCTGAAGATCGGGTTGTTTCTCAGCTTGGAAGGCGGAGAATGCTTTACATCGCCTCCTGATTTATCCTGTCTGGCATCGACGCCATCGATTTTGTTGAGTTCGCCGACCATCCTGTCGCCGTTTTTTTCGGTTGTCCATCCGACATAATAAAACTGCTGACCGTAGCTGCACGCATAACGCCGCATTTCAAACGCATTGGACAAATGGTAAAGCCTTGTGTATACACCGCGCATTTTTTCGGTGTTTTCCTCCCAGAATCGCGCTATGTCCTGGGTCAGTGCCTCAACGTCCAGCCTGTCGCACTCTATCTCGTGCCTGAGCTTTTCTATGCCCTCCTCGGGAGTGCCTTCCATTCCGGGAACGATCAGCCTTTCAAAATAGAGGCCGGCAAATACCCTGTCAACCTCTGTTATTTCGTTGATCGGAGCGAAGTAAACTCCCCAATAGCCCTCGGCGTCGGTCGAACAGGAGGAAAACATGATATAGGGGTTGTCTTCATAATCAGACAGCTTTGCGTAGCTTTCCTTCGGAAGCCTTCCGAAGCGCGTCTTGATATATTTGCACTCGAAGACCTCATGCATGTCTATATCCAATCCGGTAAAATGCCGCAGCTTGCTGACGGCGCTCCGGTTGTCTCTCATCTGGCGCCTGAGAGCCTCTCTCTTTTCCTGCATGGCGCCCAGATCGCTCTCGATTTCATTGATGTAATCGATCAGCTTATCGTCTTCGATGGCGCATACAATTTCGTCGGTCGGCTCGAGATCGCGGTTTGAAGCGGACGCGAGCCTTTGCAGCCTTGCCATGGGCTGCTCGTACATGTTTACCTCGTTGATCGGTGTGTAGCCCTTTGCCGCCCCGACGTACTGCATGGCCTGCTCGGCCTGAAATTCGCCGGAACGAGAGGCGATATCTATAACCCTGTCCAGACTTTCCAGGGGTCCGGTTATCCGCACAAGGCTCATTTTTTCAAGCGACAATTAGCTGTCACCTCCTACGTTTACATTTACAAGCAGACGGCCTATCTCATCGCGGGACATGCCGTATCTGATCCCCTCGATGATATGCGTAATATTGTTTATCTCGGTCTCGGCAAGGAGAATGTACGAATATATCGCGACCGGAGGATCGCTGCTGAAATACAGGTTTTTCCTTGACGCTCCGAACAGAATGTCGACCGCCTTTGTTTCGGCAAAGTCCATATCCTCCAGACCTATAAGCCTGCCCAGCACCGTGCGGGACGCCCTTTCGATAAAAACATCGGTGTTTGCTGCGTCAAGCAGGCTTGAAATATCCTTGTCCGTCAGATATTTTCCCGCCGGAAGCAGGTATGGCGTAATATATTTCGGACTTATTTCCATTATGAATTTCAGCCTGTAAATATACATCAGATTGACCAGATCGCACTGCATGCTCAAAAGCCTGAGGAGCTCGTCTCTTGTTTCTCCTTTATAGCTTTTCCTGAAAAAACTCATCATGCTTTCGCGCACATGCCTGTGCAGCATAGCGTCAATTGCGCCGTAATCGGTTTTTTCTCCCGATTCGGTAAACTGTTTTAGCACCTTCTCATACCGACTGCCCTTCAGCCTTCTGAGCAGATCGTTGAAATCGGCAGCAGCGGTCAGGCTGTCGTAATCAAAATCAGCGTGTTTTTTTATGAATTCGGGAAACTCCAGCCTTTTAACGACAACCGCGTGTCCGCTGAAGACATTTCTCAGGCAGGAGGACAGCATCCGCATTTCGCAGAGCATTATAATGTACCTGTAAAACTCCTCTCCGACAAGCCAGCAGTAATGTCCGATCTGCGCGTATTCACTGTACAGGCTGTTTTTAAGACAGTTTTCCAGATATCCTCTGTGCATATTCTGCGGAAGGTTTTCCGTAATAAATCCGGAATACTTGGTCCTTGATTTAAGATACGCGGCTATGTCCGCCACATTTTTACAGCGAAAAAGCTCGTTATAATCCTCGTCGGTCAGACGATGGCTGTATTTAGACCTGATCACCGTCATTACCGAGTTTGAGGCGTGTTTTTGAAGCATGATGTGATTTCCTTTGCAGAAAGATGAAGCGGTTTTTGTCCTTGAGCCGGCAGGAAGCAGTCCGAGCGGCTATTCGATGACCTTTGCGAAAAGCTGCTCGACCCATTTCTGGTGGTTGGCGGCATCAAGTCCGTCAAGCCGCTCGATCTCCTTCTTGTTGAAGGCCGCAGCGTTTTCATATGCTCTTAGGCTTTTCTCGTCAAAATCCGCCATGAGCTTTTCGGTCTGCTGCTTTGATCTCTGCAGATATTCGTCATAGACCTCGCGCTTCTGCTGCTCTATGCTGATTCTCACATTTTCCTTTTCGCCTATCGCAGCTTCGGTCGCGAGCCTCGCCTGCTTGTCGATCTCTATTATTCTCTTGATTATATTATCCATGATTCGCCTCTTGAAACGAAAGCGTTGCCGGATCGAAAAACGGCAAAATCAACAAAAGAACGCCTTCGAATGCTCTTCTGAGCTGCCGTTTGTTCGGTCAGCGTTGTCCTGTGCGGTCTGGTAAAATCAATACTATTCTATTTTCAAATTATAGCACCAAATCACAATAATTCAATATGAAAATCGCAAAATACGGAAAAATACTTTCCGTTGAACCGATCGTAGACGCTCCTGCCGGACGGCGGTTCTTTATATTCTCCGAATGCCGTTATTTTATTCCGGGTAAATTGACTTTGACCTCTTTCGACGGTATAATTTTCGGTGAAAGCTTATAATCTTATCGGGGCCGCAGCCTCATTGATATTATATTAAGGAGTGAGTCAGGTGTTCGGCCAGACAGGATTATTGACGGCTTTTTCCGCGGCGACGATGCCCCGGTGCTCATGAAAGCAGCCGTTCTCGCCGTTTCCATCGCAATTGTCGTTTTGCTCATGCTTCTCGTTTCGCGGAAACTTGAACCGAGAAAGGCGGAAAAAAGAAGCAAAAACGCGGCCATGCACAAAAGAAACACCCGTAAAACGCAGGTGCGCGCAAGAGTGGAGAACTATACGCTGCAGGAAAATCACGCATCGCCCGATCGCGCCAGAACCGTTTATCCTCCGGTAAAGATCACCATCGTCAGCGGCGGCGGCTGGAAGACCGGCGGTGATTCCCCATCCGGGCGGAAAGATGATCCGGCCGCGTGCCGCAAGCTGAAGCGCAACGAAAAAATATACTTCGGCGAGGATTATTTCAACCACACCGATACATAAGAGGACGCACGATGAAAAAAACAGTTTTCTTCTTTATTGCCGCAGCGATTTCTATAGTTCTGATCGGCTGTACGGCCGATACCGCCGACTATTATGAATCGCAGATGTATTCAATGGACACCGTTATGACCATATCTGCAAACGGATCGGACAGCGAAAGTGCAATAAAGGAATGTGAAAAGGAAATATCCAGGCTGGATTCGTTATTGTCGGTCACCGGTGAAGGGGATATAAAGAGAATAAACGACAATGCGGGTAAGTTTGTACAGGTCAGCGAAGAAACCATATCGCTCATACGGTCGGCTCAGGTTATCAGCGAACGCACCGACGGCGCCTTCGACATCACATCGGGTGTCCTGAGCGAGCTGTGGGGCTTCCGGGACAAAAACTACCGTGTTCCTTCGGATGAGGAAATCTCAGCCGCTCTGCAGCTTGTCGACTACAGAAAGATCGAAATAGACGGCGACCGTGTTCGAGTTCCGTCGGGTATGAGCGTCGATCTGGGCGCGATAGGCAAGGGTTACGCCTCCCAACGGACGCACGATATCTTTTCCCGGTCGGATGTGTATTCGGCAATGGTCTCGCTCGGCGGAAACGTGCAGCCCTTTGGTTCCAAGCCGGACGGCAGCGACTGGCGCATAGGAATACGCCATCCCGACAACGACAATGCCTGTATTGCTGTTGTCGGCATCAGCGACAAGGCTGTCGTGACCAGCGGCGGCTATCAGAGGTATTTTGAGAACGGCGGCAAGATCTACCACCATATTTTTGACGCGAACACAGGCAGGCCGGCCGAAAGCGGAATACTTTCGGCAACGGTTATTTGTCCGGACGGCCTGACCGCCGACGCGCTTTCCACCGCGCTTTACGTAATAGGGGCGGACAAAGCAGTCGGATATTATGAAAAATACGGCGGTTTTGATATGATCCTCGTTTGCGGCGGTGGAAAGGTGATAGTGACAAGCGGCATAACTGACAGGGTCGAGCTGCAGGACGATAATTATGAGATCGTGACGGTAAATCAGAAATAAAAACCGCGGACGGCAAATAACGCATGAACGGTCCTGACGACGGCCGCGGATCTGTTCGGGTCTGTCGCGGCCTTTCCGCAAAACACCACCGAACGGCCGGCATTGGCTTATGGGCTTTCTTCAAGGTAAATCGCGGGCTTGACAGGTTCCCCGGCACATGTCGCTCGACTCAATCTGCACCATTTTAACGGTATTTCCGGGCAAAAATCATTTAAAACCAAACAAATTAAAAATATATAGTTAAAATGTTGACAAACATCTTGTAAAATTGCAAAAGATAGGATAAAATATATTTATTGCAATTTATATTCTCTTTTACAGTATTAATTGGAGGTAATTTATCATGAGCGTTAAAGTTGCTATCAATGGTTTCGGCCGTATCGGCCGTCTCGCTTTCCGTCAGATGTTCGGCGCTGAGGGTTATGAGGTCGTAGCTATCAACGATCTTACCAGCCCCAAGATGCTGGCCCATCTTCTTAAGTATGACTCCGCTCAGGGCAGATATGCTCTTGCCGACACAGTATCCGCAGGCGATGACAGCATCACAGTCGACGGCAAGACCATAAAGATTTATGCCGAAGCCGACGCTTCCAAGCTCCCCTGGGGCGATCTCGGCGTTGACGTAGTTCCCGAGTGCACAGGCTTCTACTGCTCCAAGGCAAAGTCTCAGGCTCATATCGATGCCGGCGCAAAGAAGGTCGTTATCTCCGCTCCCGCAGGCAACGATCTCCCGACCATCGTTTACAGCGTAAATGAAGGCACACTCACCAAGGAAGACAACATCATTTCCGCTGCTTCCTGCACAACAAACTGCCTCGCTCCCATGGCAAACACCCTTAACAAGTATGCACCCATCCAGAGCGGCATCATGACAACCGTTCACGCATACACAGGCGACCAGATGGTTCTTGACGGCCCGCACAGAAAGGGCGATCTTCGCCGCGCACGTGCAGCAGCTATCAATATCGTTCCCAACTCCACAGGCGCCGCCAAGGCGATCGGCCTTGTTATCCCCGAACTCAACGGCAAGCTCATCGGTTCCGCTCAGCGCGTTCCCGTATGCACAGGCTCCACAACAATCCTTGTAGCCGTTGTCAAGGGCAAGGACATCTCCGTTGAAGGCATCAACGCCGCTATGAAGGCCGCTTCCTCCGATTCCTTCGGTTACACCGAGGAGCCTCTCGTATCCTCTGACGTTATCGGCATCACCTGCGGTTCTCTGTTCGACGCAACACAGACAATGGTCACCAAGATTGACGACGATACCTATCAGGTACAGGTTGTTTCCTGGTATGACAACGAGAACAGCTATACCAGCCAGATGGTCCGCACAATCAAGTATTTTGCAGAGATCTGATCGAGACAAATATAATTAAAAACCGAAGCCGCCGCGGAAACACGGCGGCTTATTTTTCTGTCGAAGGACATTTGTCAGATTAATCCGCGCGGATTTTCACGCTCCGTATCATACGGCAGGATCTTTACGGGAAATCATGCGGCTCTCCGGCATTTTTTCTATTCATTATGCTCTGTTCGAAACTTGATCTTCATCAGGCAGGTTTTCAACGTATCGGGAAAGACAACGCGCTTTATCCCTCGACATATCCCGTAAAAGTAAAACAGCGCCGGAACGGTGCGTTTCTTCAGGCGTACTCTGCGATCAATATGGAAATTGGGGCCATGCCGCAGCATGCAGACGGGGGTTCTGTGAAGATGGCTTCCTCTCATTTTTTGTGAGTGTCTAAACGCTCGCCCAACTTGCCGAATCTTCTTGAAATTCAAGGAATTTCGTGTATAATTAATATATATTTCGCTTCAATGATAAAGCCGAAATACGATAATTAATTGTATGATTCAGAAAGAAGATGTTTTTCCATGGAAAAATTTAATATAACTCCTCGGAATCTTTATATGGAAAAAATCTTTCGCGTGCTTGATAATAATAATCTTATGATTGCAACCGGGGTAAGGCGTGCAGGGAAGAGTTGTATTGCCAAGCAGCTTGAAGACAGTCTGCACGATATATTCAGAGACAGGGCGCAGGTACTCCGCTTTAATTTTGAAAAGATTAATTCCGTCAGAATCTCCGCCGATGATCTGATTTCAAATTTTGAGCAGCAGCATTCAAACAGCGAAAAATGCTTTGTTTTGTTGGATGAGATCACACATGTAATTGATTGGGAAAAAGCGGTCAATCATATCAGTCAGACCCCGGAATGTAAGCTGATCCTCTTCTCATCTAATCTGAGAATCATTTCCAAAGAATTAAAAGCCGTTCGTGAAAACAGATATGATGTTATCCAGGTGCTGCCGTTATCGTTAAATGAGTTTATTCAATTTCAAGAATTCAAAGAAACCACTTCTGATGATACGCCGGTTCGCAATAAGCAGTTTGTTCGCATGGAAAAGAGAAGGTACACATTGGAAGAGATATATGAATACTATATCTCCTACGGCGGATTGCCGATTCTTAAGCCGGAGTATATGGACGAAGAACGCGCCTGGGTTATTGCAGACGGTTCTTATTCTGCCGTCGTAACACGTGATATTCTCGAATTAGGCTGCACGCATGGCATAAAGGCAATAACAGATCCTTTGTTGCTGCGCACGATCATCACAATTATGGCCGAAAGCATTGGAGACAATATTTCGGCAACTTGGGTCGGGAAGCGTGCATCTGAGTATCTTCAACGGCCGGTATCTACCAAAACCGTGGAAAGCTACATGCGTGCACTAATCAACGCGCAGTTGTTTTATATCGCTGAGCGGTATGATATAAGAGCCGAGAGAACCATGCAGACGCTGGCAAAATACTATATTGTCGATGCAGGGCTGCACAACTACGTTACAGGGATACGCGCCGAAGACAAAAACAGATTATTGGAAAATAAAGTTTTCTTTGAACTGTTGCGGCGCGGATATCAGGTTCGTAATGGAAAACGGTGGCAGGATGAGATTTGTTTGATTGCCCACAATGACGAAGAAAAGGTTTATATCCAAATTGCGAATAGAAATGATTCCGGCAGCTTGGATCACCTAATAGCCATACTCAGGAGGATCCCTGATGATCTGCCCAAAGTAATTATTGCATTTGATGTCGAAACGAAAAGAGCAAAAGATGGAACAATCATCCTTAATGCGTTAGAATTTTTAATGGGACGTTCCTGGAAAGTATAAAGAAAAAGTACGGCAAAAAGGCGCAGCGGACATGATTCCGCTGCGCCTTTTTTTGCTGCATTGAAGGGCCTTGTTATCCTGGATATAAAGATGAAAGATTTATGTTCTTGAAGTCAATTAAAATCCATGCTATAATAATTATGATTTGTGGCCATGAGGGCATAAATTTTAATAGAATAATTTTTTAATCCTTCGCAGGCACAAATATAAAGGACAAACCATGGGAATAGTGTTGTACTTTTATGTATCGATGAGGGGGCGCTTTCGATGAGTACCAAGGCATCAAAACGTAAAAAGGATATAACTAACAGTCTTTTCTCTATGATTTCGGAAGATTACATTGAAAACATTCTGAAAAAAACCTTCGATGCTGTATTCTTTTTTGATGTGCCAAATGATATGCTGATTTGTCAGCATATCAGAGAACCCTTCCTATCGGAATTATTGCATATAAGGATGGTGCTGAAAGACGCCATACAATACTGGCTCGACAATTTGATCGAAGTTAACGACAGAGCTATCCTGGAAGAATTTATTAAGAATAATGTATACAGTGGAGTTGAAAATGCCGTTGAAAAAACGCTTGAATTTGCTGCGCATACAAGAAATGGACAACAAAAATACTATACGAGCATACTTTATCCGCTTGGGGAAGGGAAATATCTGTTCTGCTGCCGAGATATTACTTCAACAAAGATCATGCCTGTCTTATTGCAGAACAATGCCGAACTGAAAAAACAAAATGCGGATAATGAAAAATATGGACTTGCACTCGGATGTATGGGTTTCGCTGTCGTTGAGTGTGATCATATAAACAATACATTCAATGCTTCGCCCGCTTACGGCAAATATGCTGTAAGCAGGTATGATCCCAGATTAATCGGTCAGAATTTTGACGAGCTTTCAGGTGTGTATAAAGAGGATCTGCCGCGTTTCCTTGATTTTTATAGTGAATCAAGCGGGCAGCAAACCACTGCAGAAATAACCGTTCGTATCCGAACTGTTGATGGAGAATACCGATGGACAAAGATCACCGTGATCAATCATAAGGATAATGAAGGGCATATAAACAAAACAATCGGTATTCTTTGCGATGTTGATGAACTTGTTCAGGCAAAAATAACACTAGCCAAGAACAAAGAACGATTTGCCCAAATAATTAATAATATTCTCGAGGGAGTTGTCATTTTCAGGCTCGACGGAGATAGTCCAAGGTTTCTCAAATTACAATATGTCAGCGATAAAGCATTACGCTTTTACGGAATAGAAGCTGAACGGTATCGAGAAGAAATCAGCTCCGGTAAAACCCCGGACGAAGTTATCCATAATCGGTTGCTGTCTAATAAAGAGTTAAACGACCTGATCCTGGATGGGGAGGTCAGTTTCTCCCGCACTCTTCCGGAGTCAGAGTCCCTTCGTTATTTTGAAGCCATCTGCTCGGTTGAAAAGAACGAAGATTCCGCATTCTATTACACCATAATCCGTGAGACCACTTCAGAACATGAAAACCGCGAGAGGATTGAATGGCAACAGGAAAAATACAGAATGATTTGCCAAGGGAGCGATATTGTTACTTTCGACTATGATGTCAATGCCGATGAATTGGTTTACTCATTTAACATTCCCCCGCACGGCTATCAAGAAGAAATCGTGCCTTCGTTCCTCGAAAATATTGAAGTGCTGACACTGTTCCGGGAAGCACAGCTGCATGAATTCAAAAACTATATTAACGCTGTTTTGCATGGCGAGACTGTTGAAGAATTTGAGATTCTGCTTAACCTGCACCGCCATGGTTTTGAATGGTACGCCATGCAGCTTTTTGGGGTAAAGGACGAAACCGGAAGCGTTTACAGGATTATAGGGAAAACGCAAAGCATCCAGAAAGCAAAAGATCACATGATGAAGAGGCTGCGTTCTGAGGCGGTGGTCCAGATAGCGCTTTCATCCGACGCGTTGTTTTCCGCTGCGTTTAACACGGTTACTGGAGAAAAAGTCAGTATTACCGGCGAAGTGTTCCCCGATAAACTCAACTACATAAAAAACAGTTCTCAACTTTTTGAGTATCTCAAAGCCAATGTGCATCCTGATGATCTTGAGCTGATTTTATTGAATATTGTTGAGTTGGATCTGTTATCACCCGATAATTCCGCACGAAAGCAAAAATTTGAGTGCAGGTTTCACACTGACAACTCGGCGCCGGGGGAATACCGTTGGATACAGGTTACTTATATGCACGCCTTTAACGAAATAGCTGACTGCGAGGTTGTATATTTCTTTGTTATGGACATTGATGAGGAAAAAAGACATCTGCTTCATTTTATGGAACAGACCAATATTGATCATACAACAAAATTCCTTAATCGAACAGCTTTAGAAAACTACTGTGCCAGCGAAAGAGACAACCAGCAGTTAAGCAATTCAACAAACGCCCTTGTCATATTGGAGGTCAAATTCGAAGACGAGATTTCGGGGTATGAAGGTATTCAGCGGATCGAACGAACCGCAGCCGCTTTGGCGAAAAGAATATGGGGTTGGGCCGGAAAGGATGACCGTCCTGCGCGCTTCAATGACACGAAGTATTTGATCTGCATGCACGGGCTGGAGAACATGACTGCGCTGCGGGAACGGGTGGAATCCCTGCGAAAGATTCTAAACCAATTTGAACAGGAATCAATAGGTATTTCTGTTTACATGGGAGTAACAAGATGCTGCCATGATTATGAGGAAGGATATTGTTTTGTTTATAACCAGGCGGAAAGCGCTCTGTTAAAAGCAAAGGAAAGCGGTACATCATGGAACGTTTTTCATATTGATACTCTTGGTCAGCAAACCGAGATCATTAAACGCCGGCAGGCATATATCCGCACTTTCGGTTATTTTGAAGTATTCGTAAATCAAAAGCCCGTTTTCTTCAAAAGCGCAAAGGCTAAGGAGTTGCTGGCAATTCTGGTCGACCGACGCAGCAGCTATCTTTCTGCAGATGAAGCAATCGGTTATCTGTGGGAAAATGAGCCTGCCAATAAGGTTACGCGATCAAGGTATCGCAAGGTTGCTATGAGATTAAAAGAGACATTGGAGGAGCACGGTATCGGTGATATTATTGAGGTGAATAATCGCAAGCGGCGCATCGTTATGGAAAAAGTCCAGTGTGATTTGTTTGACTATATTTCAGGCAAAGAGGGATCCTATAATACATTTTCCGGAAGCTATATGCTTGATTATTCATGGGCTGAAGTATCTTCGGCACAGCTCAACAAGAGGTATTGGACGCTGTAAGTGTATGGTTCCTCTTTCAAACCGCAGGGTGTGAAGCAGGCTTTTTTGAGCATCATCTCTGATTTGGATAGCGCAGTATAACGCAATCACTTCCTTAACCTGACAATTTAAATATCGTAGCAATCAAAAAGCAGCAGATCTGAAAAGATTTGCTGCTTTTTGATTTTGCTGTAAAAATAAGTTTTTTAAAAAAATTTCTATTTTTTTATAAAAAACGACGAGGAACGCAAAAGGCGCGAAAACAGAGGCAGTTAAGGAACACATGATTTATATAATAAGATTAATAAAATGTTTGCTATATTTTTGCTTATAACGGAAAAGCAAGGCGCTTGTTAAAAAAAGCGAAGGATGTCCTTTACTATGACAGATAAAAGCTTAAAGAGATTAAGCCGGGCTGATCTTCTTGAAATATTGGTTGAGCAATCACAAAAGATAGATCAGTTAGAGCAATTACTGGCCGATGCACATGCAGAATTAGAGAACCGAAAAATCATAATTTCAAAAGCCGGCTCTATCGCCGAGGCTTCCATTCATCTCAATCGGGTTTTTCAGGCTGCCGAAGAAGCCGCAAAGCAATACTTAGATAATATTGAGGAGCTTAGCGGCGCGCAGAAAGAAATCTGCGCGAATCTGGAAGCGGAAAGCCAGAAAAAAGCCTTCCTTATGCTCGCGGAAGCCAAAAAGCTTAGTGAAAAAATAATAAACGAGGCGAAACAGGAGTCCCAAAAATACTGGGATGAAGTCAATAGAAAAGCGCTCCGCCTCATGACCGCTCACAGAGAATTGCAGCAGGTACTCAACGCTATAGAGAATGATAGCGGATCGAATACCTCGTAAGGATTTAATTATCGCAGAACTAAAAGGATGCTGTCAATGAAACGAAAGATACCGCTCGAACTCCCAAAAACTTCCGAACTGAAAACCGAGCTGAAACGTGAGCAATATAAGCAAAGATATAGGCGAACATTGCGCAGTACCGTATCCGTTCTCATAGTAGTTGCTGCAGTTGCGGTTTTAGCCTCTACGCTTTGGTTCCCTGCAATAAAAATATTCGGTGACTCTATGTCGCCAACTCTCCGGAAAGGAGAGATCGTTGTTGCGGTAAAGGGCAATTATTATAAGCCAGGCGATGTAGTCGGTTTTTACTACGGAAACAAGCTGCTGATTAAGAGATTTATTGCTGGACCTGGCGATTGGGTAAATATAGCAAATGACGGAACCGTTTATGTGAATGATATTGAACTGGCTGAGCCGTATCTGAAAGAAAAGGCATTTGGCGACTGCAATATTAAACTGCCTTATCAGGTACCGGAGGGCAGATATTTTGTTTTGGGCGATCATCGGGCTATTTCAATTGATTCAAGAAATGCAACCGTAGGATGTATAGCAGAAGAGCAAATGGTAGGCAAAATATTTTTTTGTATCTGGCCGTTTTCTGAGTTTGGTCAGATCAAGGGAGGCAAGGGATGAGAAAAGATCTTGCAAACACAGTGAAAAAGTACAAACATGAGCATGCTCTCAGGAAAAAGCGCATTAGCGTTGTGTCTGTCCTTGCCCTTATAGTGGCGATTTCGACCGCGCTGTCCCTGATGCTCCCGGCAGTTACCATGTCAACGATTTGTGGGTTTAAAGATCATACACACGGTCCGGAATGCTTCATCTCCGTGGATATCCCTGCAAAAAGAAAACTGATCTGCAGTCCGGAATATAATGATGCTTTAATACTTCATTATCATGACGATTACTGCTATGACACAGATGGAACGCTGATCTGTTCGATCACAGAAGCAGCAGAGCATCGGCATTCTGACGCCTGTTATTCCGACGTCAGGACATTGACATGTGAAACGGGAGAATCTTCCGGGCATAAACATGATGACGCCTGCTATGCAGACCGAGCATTGATCTGCAATATGGAAGAGGTCATCCCGCACATTCATTCGAGCGAATGCAAAGACGGAAGTTGTGAGCTGGAGGCAACCATTAGCCATCAGCACACTGAAGCATGCATTCAAACGACCGAATCAGCCGAAGAAAGCGTGCTTATCTGTCAGATCCCCGAACATACGCATACTCCCGAGTGCTATCCCGATCAGGGCGCTGTCTGCGGAATCAAAGCGCATACGCATACAGATTCCTGCCGCGGCAATGATGGCATCCTCATTTGTAAGAAACCGGAACATGCTCATACGGATGCCTGCAAAAAACCAAAAGGAGCTGTTGAGGACGAGAGCTATGCAACAGATCCTTATTCCCGATCGGAATCTGCGGAATATGTTGAAGGCGCTCTTTCTCAGGTGACTATAACCGGGGACTGGGTGAAAGATGTGCTTGCTGCAGCCAATAGCCGGTTGGGCTGCGGCGAATTGCCGAAGAATTCAAATTCCAGTGCGGGGATTCAACTGGGAAGCCGGTCTGCAGAATGCAGCTGCGGCGCTGCTGAAGGCGGATCTCATGCGGAAGTGTGCCCTCTTTTCAAATTGAAAGCGCTGAAAGAGGGAGAGAATTATATCTCTATAACTTCTAACACAACCGAAAGCGGCATCTCTGTCATGATATACGGGCATGAATCCTCGTTCGCCTGCCCGAAAGAAGAGATTTATGTGCGGCTCACTCAGCTTAAAGATGTTGATGACGGGATTGCAGATGCAATTAATGAGCAGATCGATGAAGTATCTGAACTTATGCTCTTTGATATTACTCTTTTTAGGGGTAATGAAGAGATACAGCCCGCGGGGCCGGTTGTGCTGCGGTTTATCGGCATCGAAAACAGCAATTCTCAAAATGCGCAGACATATCACATAAAGGACAGGGAGAATGCCGATCCTGTTGAAACGGTTTTAGAGGACAACGGCGTAATTTCTGTAGAAACAGAGCATTTTTCGCTGTTTGCTGTAGCTTTATATAACGGATCGGGTATAAATGTCGGTAATCATGTAGACATTAACGATCTGGACGTATCGCTGAATTATCGGAGGATCATCAATAACGGTAATGTGGTATCCCCTCCTCCGCAAATCCCGGATCTGTATGGAGATTTGCAAATACAGTTCAACTTGGAGTGGGCCATAGATCCTGTCAATTTCATCGTTCATTCGGGAGATTATTTTACTGTACCGATTGCTCAGTTCACAACGGACGATGCTAACGCGTATCTGTCCGCCTATGGACTGGCTTCAAAACCTCTTACGTGGAACGGATATACCATTGGCACCGGAACGCTGCAATATGACAGCGCCACCGGTTGGATGAGCTATCGTGTTGATTTCACTTGGGATTCAATTTCCAATTACATTGAGATCAACGGCAGCGTCACAGGAGAATTCCGAACACACAATCTGGACAGCGGAAGCCATAATGTGCTTCACGGTACCGGAAGCGGAAGTTACAGTTGGATTCAGATCCCGCCGCCCGTTATTCCGTCAAGCGGCGTTCACCCGGGCTTGAACCCGAATAATCCGCCGACCGACTCCAAGGAAATGGTATATACCAATCCGGACGGACAGATCATAGATTGGAGAATCAATATTGCGGAATTGGCGGACGACCAGTTTAGCGGCAATATAGTTTTTGATGATTATCTTATCGTTGAAGATACTCTGGATCCATATCAAACATTCTTTTCGAGTGCCAGTTGGTTATACGGAGGCATAAGACTGGAATCCGAGCAAAGAATGTATCTGGTAAATGCGGATGGAACCGGCTTCAGCGGCTATTCATTGGGAAATGGCGCAACGGTCGGCATGCTTCGTCTGTCGAACAGGTCATACAATGCATCCTATGGAGCGAGATATATCGATCCGGATAATTATGCCAGTGAAGCAGAAGCAGAAGCCTATGTTCGTTCTCACGCTAAAACATTTACCGTTGTACACTGCATTGTAAATAACGAAACGGTAGAAAAACTGATCCTGAATCTCGGAAAACCGGGGGATGACGGATATAAATGGAGCAATTTGGATTTTGATCACGTTCTGCTGCAGCGCAGCAACGTGAGGCTCAATGATATTTGTGATGTTCTGATTCAGTTGAGGGACGAATGTCAGGATGTTGTGGACGCTAATCAAAACGCCGCATTAACCGATCCTATCGCCTATAATGGCAGGACCTACACTCTGGGACAATGGATGGAGTTTGTACAGATTTATCAGAAATCGTATGAGTACTATGTGCAGGATCCTTACATCTATAATTGGAGAATCAATATTTCTACACTGATTAAAAGCGATTCAGCTTCCCAGACTACGCCGAATGTGGTCAATAATGCATATATTTACGGCGCTCCCTATAGCACACATTCACTTTCCGCAATGGCGTCAAATATATGGCAGCAAAGCGTTTCCATGACTTTGGGGCGCAACGATGTGTTTATCGGAAAATATGACGCTATTACCGGGCAGCAGCATTTCAGCGGGCAGAACATGCAGGTTGCCAGTCCGATAAGAGCGGCGTTCGAAGTGTACAATTCCTCCGGAAGCCCCCTTACATTTACCCGGTCGTCGCTTATGGAAAACGAATATACCTACAGTTCATCCGGTACTGTAACGCAGATATGGACCGCAAGAGACGGAAGGCTTTTCCTGCGGAATCTTCCGGTCGGCAGTTATTCTCTGCACGAGGTCGCTGCAGCCTCACAGTATTACCTCCCGAACGCAAGTGTTCCGGTAGCAACGTTTTCAGTGATGAACTCCGCGAATGGCACTTATGTAGGTGTGGGCAACAATATGCGGCGCGTGATCTTGGAAAAGGTAGACGCTTTGGATCAGAGCACGGTTCTCGCCGGCGCACAGTTTGAACTATATAAGCTGAACCCGAGCACCGATAGGTATGAAAAAATGAGCGGCTTTTCTTCACTGACGGTACAAAACCAGACATTTACTTATTACAGCAGAATCGGTTCGGACCGGATCACAACGAACAGCAATGGAAAAATCGATTTAAGGGGACTCGAAAGCGGCAGTTATTATCTGAAAGAAGTTCAGCCGCCTCCGGGATATGTTATTTCACCGGAAAATGAAACGATATACTTTACGCTCTCTCAGGATGCGCAGAATGACGATCTGACTGTTGCAATCGACGGCGGACCGGACTATAAAAAAATCACGGTTGGAAACCATATCGAACCGCCAAAGGTAAGTCTGACTATTGAGAAGGATGTTACATACGGTAATACGGAAGAAAGTTTCCGGTTCGAAGTAACGCTTGAAGATGCAAATGGCAATTCGGTGATTCTGCCTCCGGGATCGCATACGCCTCCCGGAAGCGATGTAAGCTATGTGGCAGCATCGGACGGTACGATCAGTTTCAGCTTGAAGCACGGTCAAATTGTCATCATTGAGGATATTCCCGCAGGGACTTTTGCAACGGTGAAAGAAATAAACCACAGCGGATACACAACCTTGGTAAAGGAGGGTGATATTCAGCTTAGTTCTTCGGATGAGATTGCAAATCTGGAAGTAAATACTGACAGAGCGATTACCTACTACAATAACCGCGGTGCAGTTTTGCCCGAAACAGGCGGTATCGGCACCGGCCAGTTTTATGCTTTAGGCGCAGTGCTGATAACAGGCGCATTGATGTTGGGCTGCAAACAGAGGCGCAGACGGGAAAGGAGGGCCGAATAGAGCAGTACCTCCTCCACGGTGAAATCATGGAGCGTCCGGTTGCAATCAACAATAAAAATAAATAACAGAAAGGAAATCACAATGAAGAAGTTTTTATCAACCCTTTTGGCTTTGATTATGGCGCTGAGCTTGGGTATTAGCGTTCACGCCGCAGAGGGTGACATCACCATCACCATTCCTGACAACGGCCACACTTATAAGTATTATCAGATTTTTACCGGCACGATTGTTACGAATGCTGAGACCAACGAAGAAGAACTGACCGAGATAAAATGGGGCGCTGACGGCATCGGCAGCACCGGCACAGGTGTTGACGCTGCTACACTGGAGGCTCTGGTGGCGCTTAACGGCACCGATGCGGCAAACGGCGAAGCTATCATGGCATATGTTTCCGGCTCCGGAACGGTGTTTGACGCCAGCCGTGTTGCTGCTGTGGCTCCCGGTTATTACCTGATCGAGGACGTCACCAATGTTCAGGGCATGGATGATTTTGTCAGCCTGTATGTGGTCAGGGTCTGCAAGAGCGTCACCGTCTCGCCCAAGGGCGACAAGCCTGAAATCAAAAAGAAGGTCAAGGATATCAACGATTCCGCCGGCACTGCCCTCACTGATTGGCAGGACAGTGCAGATTACGACATCGGCGATACCGTCCCCTTCCAGCTGACTGCTACCATGCCGGACACCTTTGATGGTTATAGCGCCTACAAGGTCGCGTTCCACGATACGCTGTCCAAAGGCTTGACCTTCCAGCCTCAAGGAGGGCTGACTGTAATGATCGGAAATAATGACGTGACCAACAGCTTTGTTGTCAATTCCGAAATAAACAATGAGACCGGCATCACCACGCTGGTCATATCCTGCGATAACATTTTAGCCCCCACTGTTGGCGCAACTCCCGGGTGCAGTATTGTCGTTGAATTCAACGCCGTGCTAAACAACCAGGCTGTCATTGGCTCAGCAGGCAACCCCAACGAAGTATATCTGGAGTATTCCAATAACCCCTATGATGAAACTACTCCTTCCACCGGCAGAACCCCCACGGATAAGGTCATCGTCTTTACCTACAAGGTCGTAGTAAACAAAGCCGATGAGTCCGGCGCAGCTCTGACAGGCGCAGGTTTCACCCTGTACAAAAAGGATGCATCTGTTGAAGGCGAAGATAAATACGTAATCGTTGGTTCTGAGATCACGGGCAACAATATGACCACTTTCACATGGACCGGTCTGGATGACGGTGATTACAAACTGGTCGAGACCACTGTTCCCGCCAACTACAATAAAATGGAGGATCAGTTCTTCACTGTTACCGCCGAACATGATGTTGAGAGCGACGATCCTGCTCTGACCAGCCTGTCCGGTGATGCAGTTACCGGCAGTGTGATTATCTTCACATCTGATTCGGCAGCCGGCTCCTTGACATCCACCATCATCAACAAGTCTGGCGCTGTTCTCCCGGAGACTGGCGGTGTCGGAACCACCATTTTCTATATACTTGGTTCTCTGCTTGTTGTGGCTGCGGGGATTCTGTTGATCACCAAGAAGCGTATGGCTTCTCGCAATTAACGATAAATACCATCTCACATAGTCGTGCCTAATATAAAATCAGTTTCTTATCCGGGAGGGGAAGCTCTCCTCCCGGATGATGCAGCACTAAGGAGAATCCTGTATATGAAAAAAAGCAAAAAGTCCGTTATAGTTTTAATTTTTGTATTTTTTGCAGGCTTGTCCTTACTGCTGTATCCGTCTGTAGCCAACTATTGGAACAGCTCACATACCACCAGTGCCATCGCATCCTATGCTATGGAAGTATCTGGCATGGATGATGAAGAGGTTCTCAGGATGTTTCAGGATGCTTTGGACTATAATCAGGCTCTGGCCGCTCGAGGTACTTCCTATAACCTTACGGAGAAGGAGCGGGTACTGTACAATTCTCTGCTGGATGTATCTTCTACTGGCATTATGGGTTATATTGAGATTCCGATCTTAAGAGTATCGCTGCCTATTTATCACGGAACCGATGAAGGAGTGCTTCAGATTGCTGTGGGCCATCTGGATTGGTCTTCATTGCCGGTAGGCGGCGAAAGCTCGTCCTGTGTCCTCTGCGGGCATAGAGGTCTGCCATCCAGCAAGCTTTTTACCGATCTGGACAAGCTGGAGGAGGGCGATATTTTTATGATTTCGGTACTGAATCGTGTTTTAACTTATGAAGTGGATCAAATCCGAATCGTGGAGCCCGATGACATAAAAGATCTGGAAATCGTGGACGGCATGGACTACTGCACTCTGGAGACCTGTACTCCCTACGCCATTAATACCCACCGGATTCTTGTTCGCGGTCATCGCATTGAGAATGCGGCAGAAGCGCGGTTTGTACAGGTAACTGCGGACGCCGTGATGATAGAGCCCCTGCTCGTGGCACCCGCTTTGTTCGTCGGTCTGCTGCTGATTTTACTGATCGTGATTGCATTTACGCCCCGTGGCGGCAACCGTAATGAGGAGGACAGATATGAAGAAAAATAAAAAACGGATATTAGGAATAATCTTCTTTTTGCTGCTGACCATGGTGCTTCCGGTCACTGCATTTGCACGAGGCGCGGTGGACACAGAGCGTTCAGCTTCCTTGACCGTTGAATGCACCCACGACGGGAATGGGTTATCCGGATTGGCCTTCGGCCTTTACAAGGTTGCAGATATGGATGCTTACGGCAGATATACGGCAACGAACTCCTTTTCCGGATATTCGGTTTCTTTGGAACAGGAAACGGCAGATGGATGGCGCGCTCTGGCTGAAACAATCTCTCAATATGTTCTCAGAGATGGAATTCCGGCTTTATACCAGAAGATAACAGACGCCACAGGCCATGTCTCTTTTGCTGAACTCAGTGTGGGCATGTACCTTGTTTACGGACACCGATATACCAGCGGGAATTTCGTTTATACTCCCGAACCGTTTCTCATCAGTCTTCCGAGTCTGGACAAAAATGAAGATTGGTTTTATGACGTCGAAGCAAACTGCAAAGGTGAAGGGTATACCAATCCTCCGGAAACAACCGCTGTGAAGGTCCTGAAAATATGGGATGATGAGGGCCATGAAACAAACCGGCCGGAAGATATTGTGGTTCAGCTTCTGCGGAATGAAGACGTATACGACACTGTCACTCTGAATGCCGGAAATAACTGGCGCTGCACATGGACGGATCTCGATGCGGACTACAAATGGTCTGTTACAGAAAAAACCGTACCCGAAAACTATAATCTGCTTATTGCAAAGGAAGGCATCACCTTTGTGCTGACCAATTCCTATAAACCTGCCTTTACAACCGTTGAGGTTGAAAAGGTATGGAATGACAAGGGCTTCGAGAACAAGAGACCGACAGGCGTAGAGGTTCAGCTTCTTTGTGATGGACAAGTATATGATACGGTCGTCTTAAAGGCCTCTAACAAATGGACATATTCCTGGCCGGATTTGGAGGAAGGCCACGATTGGACGGTAAAGGAAAAATCCAAACCGGCGGGTTATACGGCAACCATCACACAAAAAGGCAGCAAATTTACAATTTCAAATGCTTATACGCCTTTGCCGCCGGTTGAGCCGGAGCTTCCGCAAACCGGTCAGCTCTGGTGGCCGGTTCCGGTCCTCCTCTGCCTTGGGTTGGCTTTCTGTGCAGCGGGGTATATATTGAAAAGAAAACAAAGAGATAATAAGTAAATGAAAAAGACACAGTATAGAAAGTGCCCGTTTGTGGTCGGGACACTTTGCTTACTTGCCGCTGCCGCTTTAGCCTTATCAAATCACCTCACGGATTTGGCGGCAGGAAAGCGGGCAAAAGCCATTTTAGATGACATTCATGCGATCATGCAAACGGAAGATACAATTGCTGACAGGCGTATGATCTTTGATGAAGAACCGGCTGCCGAAAAGGTTGAGCAAATCGTTCCTGATTATATTCTGAATCCGAACATGGAAATGCCCAAAATCGAGATAGGCGGAAATGCATATATCGGAACGCTCTTGTTTCCAACTCTTGATCTTGAACTTCCGGTGATAAGCAGCTGGAGTTACCCAAAACTGAAAATTGCACCCTGCTTATACTCAGGATCAATTTACAACGGGAGCGCCGTCATCGCGGCGCATAATTACACTAGCCATTTTGGCAGATTATCAGAGCTGGGGTCCGGGGACGCCGTAAGTTTCGTTGACGTGGATGGAAATATCTTCAATTATAAAATTATCGTTAAAGAAGTGGTTGGTCCGACAGCGATCAACGAGGTGGTTGAAAGTGACTTCGACCTCACTCTCTTTACCTGTACGATAAGCGGCGCTTCGCGTTTTACCGTGCGGTGCAGGTTGCTTGAAAAACCATGGTTATTATAAAGCCCCGCTGAGGCGAAGCGTAATGCCGTAAGACTTTTGTAAGGCGCTGCGCAAAGAAATATACAAACGGCGTCGTCCGGCACAGCAGTTCGGGAGATGCCGTTTTGTCTCCGGGAAGGTCGGATTTAACCGGACAACGATTCTTTTGGGGGACTGGTTGCCGCACCACGTTTGCCGGTCAAGGGGAAAACAGATATTATGTATGGGAATGTTTGTGCGACTGCGGAACCCAAGTACAGGTTTCTTCAAAAACTAATACGGGGAACCGTAACAAATTGCGGATGCGTCCCTAAAAGAACCGTTGCCAACGGGTCAATTGCAGAGGATATTTCCGGCCATTGCATATCACCTTTTTCTGTGCTTCGGTACTATTATGATATGATATTTACATAACCGTTTCGTATGCGATAAACTATTATATTTGCTTGCCAAAAGCTCTCCTTTCTTATGCAATAAGGCCTGAACTCCCTGATTATATAAGATTGGAGAGCTTTTGCGTAATATTCGACGCGCACTCGCATAGCGGGTGGTTGACAGTGCCGTTTTGACGGGCAACACTGTCTAAAGACGTTAAAAACAAAAAAGAGCCGGAAAGCCTTGTTTCAAGGCATTTCTGACTCTTTCTTCTTCAGCGTCCCAGAAGGGATTCGAACCCCCGACCTTACGCTTAGGAGGCGCACGCTCTATCCTGCTGAGCTACTGGGACTTGTTTTACGCATGAAATATTTTACTACAGCATATAGATTTTGTCAATCGGAATTATCGGACGGCGCCTTTCCGGAACAGGTTTGTCGGAACCGTCTCCCGCGCAAAAAGAAGAATAATCCACCCATTTGAAGCTTTTATATATAAAAAGTAAAAAAATTAAAAAACAGCCCCTCAATCCCTTTACAAAATGACGCAAAAATGTTAAACTTCTAACAGAGCACAATCAGAAATAATGTGTCTTTTTGCGCTCATTTGTCGTTTATTTCGTAAACGGCTGTTTTTTCATGTATTCTCTATAAATGTATTTTTACATCGTGAGAAAATTCCACAGAGAATATTCTATATTTCAAGGAGGGTAAAACCTTATGTCAAGAAAAATGAAAACCATGGACGGCAACAACGCTGCGGCGTATGTGTCCTATGCGTTTACCGAGGTAGCCGGTATCTATCCGATCACCCCGTCAAGCCCCATGGCAGACTATGTTGACCAGTGGTCGGCACAGGGAGTCAAAAACATCTTCGGTACAACCGTTAAGGTTGAAGAAATGCAGTCCGAAGCAGGCGCGTCCGGTACCGTTCACGGTTCGCTCAATGCAGGCGCTCTCACTACCACTTACACTGCATCTCAGGGTCTGCTTCTCATGATCCCCAACATGTACAAGATCGCCGGCGAACTGCTGCCCGCAGTTTTCCATGTATCCGCACGTACAGTCGCTTCCCATGCGCTGAACATCTTCGGCGACCATTCCGACGTTTACGCATGCCGCCAGACAGGCTTTGCCATGCTGGCCGAAACAAACACACAGGAAGTCATGGATCTCGGCGCTGTCGCCCATCTCGCAGCAATCAAGGGCCGCGTTCCTTTCATCAACTTCTTCGACGGATTCAGAACATCCCACGAACTGCAGAAGATCGAAGTCTGGGATTATGAAGATCTCAAGGAAATGTGCGATCTGGATGCGGTTGAAGCATTCAGAAAGAGAGCCCTTAATCCTGAGCGTCCGGTAATGCGCGGCTCTCATGAAAACGGCGATATTTTCTTCCAGCACAGAGAGGCCTGCAACAAGTATTACGATGCCGTTCCGGCAATCGTCGAGGAATACATGGACAAGGTCAACGCCAAGCTGGGCACAGACTACAAGCTGTTCAACTATTACGGCGCTGAGGACGCTGATCGCGTCATCATCGCAATGGGCTCCATCTGCGACGTAGCGGAGGAAGTCATTGATTATATGAACGCCAACGGCGAAAAGGTCGGTCTTGTCAAGGTAAGACTTTACAGACCGTTCTCCGCAGAAAAACTGGTAGAAGCCATCCCCGAAACCGTCAAAAAGATCGCCGTTCTCGACAGAACAAAGGAACCCGGCGCTCTGGGCGAGCCGCTCTATCTTGATGTTGTCGCTTCTCTCGCAAAGCTGGGCAAGAGCATCCCTGTTATCGGCGGACGCTACGGCCTCGGCTCCAAGGATACTCCTCCCTCCAGTGTCTTCGCGGTATACGAAGAGCTCACCAAGGACAATCCCAAGAATATGTTCACCATCGGTATCGTTGACGATGTCACCGAGCTTTCTCTCGAGGAAAAACCCGCTCCCAACACTGCGGCGGAAGGCACCATCGAATGTAAGTTCTGGGGTCTCGGCGGCGACGGCACGGTCGGCGCAAACAAGGACTCCATCAAGATCATCGGCGACCACACCGACAAATATGTTCAGGCATACTTCCAGTACGACTCCAAGAAGACAGGCGGTATCACAATTTCCCATCTTCGCTTCGGCGATAAGCCCATCAAGAGTCCGTACTACATCAACAAGGCTGACTTTGTCGCCTGCCACAATCCCTCCTACATCCTCAAGGGATACAAGATGGTTCAGGACGTAAAGCCCGGCGGCGTATTCATGATAAACTGCCAGTGGACTCCCGAGGAGCTCGATAAGCATCTCAACGCTGAAGCCAAGAGATACATCGCAAAGAACAATATCCAGCTTTACATCATCAACGCTATCGACCTCGCCGCACAGATCGGTCTGGGCAAGCGCACAAATACAGTTCTTCAGTCTGCCTTCTTCTCTCTCGCAAAGGTTCTTCCCGAAGAGGAAGCTATCGGCTACATGAAGGAAAAGGCCCAGAAGTTCATGAAGAAGGGCAAAGAGATAGTCGAGATGAACGAAAAGGCTATCGACGCCGGCGCAACAGCATATGTCAAGGTCGACGTTCCCGCTGAGTGGGCTAACGCAGTTGACGAAGCGGCTCCCGTCAAGAGTGAAGGCAGAGAAAAGCTCGTCAAGATGGTAGACTCCATCATGTTCCCGGTCGGCAAAATGGACGGCGATTCCCTCCCCGTTTCCGCATTCATGGATCACGCCGACGGTACATTTGAGCAGGGCGCTTCCGCTTATGAAAAGCGCGGCGTTGCCGTTATGGTACCCGAGTGGAATCCCGAAAAGTGCGCGAAGTGCAACCGCTGCGCGTTCGTTTGCCCGCATGCAACAATCCGTCCCTACGCTCTCGATGAGAACGAGGTCGCTGCTGCTCCCGAGCAGACAAAGAAGGCTCCCAAGCCCATCGTTAAGACAAATTACACATACACCCTCGCTGTTTCCCCGTTTGACTGCATGGGCTGCGGCGTTTGCGTAGGCGTCTGCCCGACAAACTCCCTTACAATGGTACCGCGCGAATCTCAGGACGATCAGCAGGCCGTATTCGATTATTGCGTAGCCAACGTAACCGAAAAGCCCGAGACAACTCAGGTAATGAACGTCATCTCCAGCCAGTACAAGCAGCCGATGCTTGAATTCTCCGGCTCCTGCGCAGGCTGTGCCGAAACATCTTATGCACGTCTTATCACTCAGCTCTTCGGCGACAGAATGTACATTTCCAATGCAACCGGATGCTCCTCCATCTGGGGCGGACCGGCCGCGACATCTCCCTACACCGTAAACAAGAAGGGCTACGGTCCCGCATGGGCCAACTCCCTGTTTGAAGACAATGCTGAGCACGGTCTCGGCCTGTATCTCGGTCAGAAGGCTATTCGCGACAGACTCATCGAGCAGGTCAAGGAAGCTGCCGCAAACGAGAAGGCTCCTGCCGAATTCAAGGCGGCTGCAGATCAGTATCTCGCAACCCTCGACGACGGCGACGCAAACGCAAAGGCAACAGAGGCTCTTGTAGCCGAGCTTGAAAAGGGCGCTGCAAACTGCGATATCTGCAAGGCCATCCTCGATCAGAAGGAATATCTCTCCAAGAAGTCGGTATGGATCTTCGGCGGCGACGGCTGGGCATATGACATCGGCTTCGGCGGCGTCGACCATGTTCTCGCAACAGGCGAAGACGTAAACATCATGGTATTCGACACCGAGGTTTACTCCAACACCGGCGGTCAGGCTTCCAAGGCTTCCAACATCGGTCAGGTCGCTCAGTTCGCAGCCTCCGGTAAGTCCATCCAGAAGAAGTCTCTCGCTGATATTGCTATCTCCTACGGTTACATCTATGTTGCTCAGATCGCTATGGGCGCCGACATGAATCAGACCCTCAAGGCAATCAGAGAAGCTGAGTCCTATCACGGTCCTTCGCTCATCATCGGCTATGCTCCCTGCGAGATGCACTCCATCAAGGGCGGCATGCAGAACTGCCAGAAGGAAATGGAAAAGGCTGTCAAGTGCGGTTACTGGAACAACTTCCGCTACGATCCCAGACTCAAGGCAGAAGGCAAGAATCCGTTCATCCTCGACAGCAAGGCTCCGACAGATTCCTATCGCGACTTCATCATGAACGAGGCTCGTTACAGCGCGCTGACCCGTTCCTTCCCCGAGAGAGCGGAAGAGCTCTTTGAAAAGGCCGAAAAGACAGCCGCTCAGAGATATGTAACTCTTGAGGAACGCGCAAAGGGTATTGAATAATCGAATCGTTGCTTTACGTGATATAGCTTCGGGGCTGCCGCAAAAAGCGGCAGCCCCGAATTGGCAATATTGTATTATGAGGAAAACGTCATGCGTTTATTTATAGCGATCAATTTCGACGAAACCACAAAGAACAGGCTTTGCGATATAATCGGCGGCCTGCGTGAGCAGTCGCTTTCCGGCAATTTCACCCGCCGTGAAAACCTGCACGTCACGCTGCATTTTTTAGGCGAGACCAACAGGGTCAACGATATAAAAGCGGCAATGGACGCCGTGACCGTCGAGCCGTTCGACATTACCATGCAGGGCTTCGGCGGCTTTAATCAGCGCGGCAGCATGCTCTACTGGGTCGGTATCGGCCGGAGCGATGCGCTCAGACAATGTCACCGACAGCTCTATGACGCTCTTTCAGAATCCGGATTTGAATTGGATTCAAGGCCCTTCAAGCCGCACCTGACCATAGGACGCGAGGTGGAGACCGTGCCGGGCTTTGACAGGTGCTCCTTCGCAGAAGGTATAAAGCCGTTTTGCCAGCATGTCGGGAGAATCAGCCTGATGAAATCGGAAAGGATCAGGGGCGTTCTGACCTATACGGAGGTGTACGGAAAAAATCTGGGGTAATTGTTCCTTCCGCACGTCCCTCTTTTCTGTTGCAAATTATATTCAAATACTGTATAATATACCTGTATCCGACATGAGGACGTTTGTCCGGGTGAAAGATGGCAGCGCAAATAACCGTAGCCATGCTGTATCTTTGCCCGATACGGCATTTTTATTTTGTGAAAGGAAGTTGCTATGGAAACAAGAGTGGCCGTCATCGGCATAATCGTCGAGAGCCCCGGAGCGGTCGAGAAGCTCAATTCGCTGCTGCACGACTACGCCGGGTTTATCGTCGGGCGAATGGGTATCCCCTACCGTAAAAAGAATATCAACATTATAAGCGTCGCCATCGACGCGCCGCAGGACACCATTTCATCTCTGACGGGCAAGATAGGCAAAATAGACGGGCTGAGCGTAAAGACAGCTTACTCAAATGTTATTACGCGCAAGGAAAACTGAGCGGCTTTTTTGCCGCAAATACTGAACGGGAAGATCGCTTCTGACCGAAAGAAAGGATAATTATCATGGCTGTTTACAATCCCAAATCCCTCAAGGCCGAGGAGTTTATTAACGATGAGGAAATAAAAGCAACGCTGGAATACGCCGAGCAAAACAAAAACAATGTCGAGCTGATCGACAGCATATTGGAAAAGGCTCGTCCTTACAAAACCGAAACGGGTGTTGCCTGCAAGGGGCTGACCCACAGGGAGGCTTCCGTCCTGCTTGCATGTGACATTCCCGAAAAGGTTGAAGAAATGTACAGAATAGCCGAGGAGATAAAGCTGGCCTTTTACGGTAACCGCATTGTTATGTTCGCTCCGCTATACCTTTCCAACTACTGCGTCAACGGATGTCTTTACTGTCCCTATCACTACAAAAACAAGCACATCACCCGCAAAAAGCTGACGCAGGATGAGGTGCGGCAGGAGGTCATCGCCCTTCAGGATATGGGGCACAAGCGCCTTGCTATCGAAGCAGGCGAGGATCCTGTCAACAACCCCATCGAATATATACTCGAATGTATTGACACCATCTACAGCATAAAGCACAAAAACGGCGCTATCCGACGCGTCAACGTGAATATCGCGGCGACCACCGTCGAAAATTACCGCAGGCTAAAGGACGCCGGCATCGGAACATATATCCTGTTCCAGGAGACATACCACAAAAAAAGTTATCTTGAGCTCCATCCCACGGGTCCCAAACACGACTACGACTACCACACTGAGGCCATGGACAGAGCCATGGAGGGCGGTATAGACGACGTCGGCCTGGGCGTTCTGTTCGGACTTGAGATGTATAAATACGAATTTGCCGGACTCATCATGCACGCCGAACACCTCGAGGCGGTTCACGGCGTGGGTCCTCACACCATAAGCGTGCCGCGCGTCAAGCACGCCGACGATATCGACCCTGATGTATTTGACAACTCCATCCCCGATGAGATGTTCGAGAAGATAATCGCATGCATCCGTCTGGCAGTCCCCTACACCGGCATGATAATCTCCACCAGAGAGTCGGAAAAGGTGAGGGGCAATGCCCTGCGCCTCGGCATTTCACAGATAAGCGGCGCGTCGCGCACGTCGGTCGGCGGCTACACTGAAGAGGAGCGTCCGCATGACAGCGAGCAGTTCGACGTTTCCGACCAGCGCACGCTGGACGAGGTGGTTCGCTGGCTGATGGAACTGGGACACATCCCGTCATTCTGCACCGCCTGCTACCGTGAAGGGCGTACCGGCGACCGTTTCATGAGCCTGTGCAAGAGCGGACAGATTCTCAACTGCTGCCATCCCAACGCGCTGATGACGCTGACAGAGTATCTTGTCGATTACGCCTCCGACGAAACGAAGAGGATAGGCTTCGAGCTGATTGAACGGGAGCTTAAAAAGATACCGCGCGACAGGATCCGTGAAATAGCGTCGAAAAACATAGAGGATATAAAGAACTCCAACAGGAGGGATTTCAGATTCTGATCAATTCGGGCGTTAATCCGCTTTTCCTCAGAATCAATATCCGGAATATGGCCAAAAACAGACCGGCGAAAAAAGCCGGTCTTTTTTGCGCACAAAAAACCTGTGCCCCGCGGCTGCGGAGCACAGGAAATCTTTTAATTCGGTTTATTCAGCTTAATGTCTGAATAGATTAGTGAGTCAGAAGAAGCATTGCGGCGAACAGAGCCGTGATGATCCATGTGCCGACTCTGATCTGCTTGCCCTTTCCGGAGAAGAGATTGATTACGATGTAGGAAAGCAGACCGAAAGCAATACCGTAGGAAATATTGTATGTGAAGGGCATCATCGTCATGGTGAGGAATGCCGGAACAGCAGAGCTGAGGTTATCCCAGAAGATATTCTTCACGCCGTTTATCATGAGAACGCCGACATAAATCAGAGCGGCAGCCGTTGCGCAGCCGGGAATGAGCTGAGCTACCGGGCTGAGGAACATGGCTACGCAGAAGAATATCGCTGTAAATACGGAGGAAAGACCTGTGCGTCCGCCTTCGACAACGCCTGCGGAGGACTCAACAAAGGTCGTTACCGTGGATGTGCCGCAGACAGCGCCAGTTGTTGTGGCGATAGCGTCGGCCATCATAGCCTTGTTTACGTTGGGAACTTCGCCCTCTGCTGTGAGCAGGTCACCGCGAGAGCAAGCGCCGTAGAGGGTGCCCATTGTATCGAACATATCGACCATGAGGAATGCGAGAGATGTTGTGACTATGACAAGAATGAGATTTGTCACATCATGAGTCGCCAGGAAATTCGAGAAATCAAAGCCCTCGGTAAATACCTTGGCAAAGGACTGTGTTCCGAAGTCGGCAAACGCCTGGAAGGGGCTGTCCATGGAGATGTTGAGATTCTCATAGAAGCCTGGCGCCGTGAGACCGAGCAGATAGTAGAGAGCAGCGCCGCCGAGTATGCCCCAGAGAACAGCGCCCTTGACGCCTCTCTTGGCCATGATAGCGATGGCGAGGAAAGCAACAATGGTGACGACCATCGGCATAATGCCTGCCCAACCGCCGGAATTGGTGGTATCAAGCAGGTTGAAGGAACCGAGGGTAACGCCTGTGGAGGGATCGGCCTTTACCAGACCGGCGTTCTGCAGACCGAGGAAAGCGATAAACAGACCGATACCGGCAGGAATAGCGATTCTTACAGCCGACGGGATGGCCTCAAATATCTTCTGGCGCAGCTTTGTAGCTGTGAGCAGGATGAAGATAAGACCGTCGATGAGGATGAAAACGAGCGCATTGGCATAGGTAAAGCCCATACCCACACATACCGTGTAAACAAAGAATGCGTTCAGACCCATGCCGGAGGCCTGAGCCAGCGGTAGATTGGCCAGAAGACCGATGAGCACTGTACCGATGATGGCGGATATTGCGGTAGCAATATACATTGCGCCGTAGGATACGCCGAGAACATTTGTTCCGTCACCGAAAGGATCGGCAAACATACCCGCGTTTACCATGAGGATATAAACCATGGCAAAGAAGGTGGTCAGACCGGCTCTGAACTCGGTGCCGACATTGGTCTTTCTTTCCTTGAGCTTAAAAAACTTTTCCAATTTTACATTTCCCCCTTAAAAAGCTTTTCCGTTTTTTTCGGTACGGCTCTAAACGTTTTTTCTATCGCCTAAACACAAAAAACGCAAATCTCCATTCATGCGAAGGACTGCGATTTGCGGTGTTTGCTGTCTTTGGCGATTTTTAAGCGTTCCGGCCTTGAGCGGACTGCCGTCAGAGGGGACTGCCGCAATACCGAACTTATGCCATAATTATACATGATTCGTTAATAAAAAACAATATAAAGTTTAAAAATTCTTAATAAATTTTAAGAAAAGGCCCGCATCGCCGGACTGTTCCCGGCAAAACGCCGCCCGTACCGCTTGGGCGCTCCTATTGCCTACCTTTTTACTATACAAACTAAACAAAATTAAGCCCTGCGGCTTTTCCTTATTTTTGGTCGGCGCTATTGTTAAAAATCGCTTTAAGTGTTACAATTATATATTATCCGCAGGCGTGCATCTTAATGCGCCGAAGGATAAATTCAACCGTTCGGAGCGCCTGAAATGAAGCTGACACACGTTGATCTTTATACCGATGGAGCCTGCTCCGGAAATCCCGGTCCCGGCGGCTGGGGCGTTCTTCTGCGAAGCGGAGCGCACGAAAAGCAGATGAGCGGCGGCGAAAGGGTAACCACCAACAACCGTATGGAGCTGACCGCCGTCATAGAGGGTCTGTCTGCTCTCAAAAGAAAATGCGAGGTCACGCTCTACACCGATTCGCAGTATGTCGCAAACGGCATAACCAAGGGCTGGGCCGAAGCGTGGCAAAGGAACGGCTGGATAAAAAGCGACAAAAAACCTGCGCTGAACGCCGATCTGTGGGAAAGGCTGCTGGCTTTGCTGGACGAGCACGCGGTTGAAATAGTCTGGGTCAGAGGGCACGCCGGCCATCCGGAAAATGAGCTGTGCGATCGTCTCGCAGTTCAGGCTATTGAAAAGTACAAATCCGATCAGCTCTAAATAAATCTATTTTCCCGGAGGTTTAACCAATATATGAAACGCTTTATATACGCCGACAACGCCGCGACAACAAAGGTATCCGAGGAAGTATTCGAGGCAATGCGGCCTTACTTCTGCGAGCAGTACGGCAATCCGTCCAGTCTCTATGCCTTCGGCCAGAAGTCAAGAGAGGCGGTCGAAAACGCAAGAGCGCAGGTCGCGAAGGCGATCAACGCGCAGCCTGACGAAATATTTTTCACCTCCTGCGGCTCTGAAGCCGACAACTGGGCGATCAAGGGAATTGCCGAGCTTATGGCAGCAAAGGGCAAACAGCATCTTATTACCACAAAATTCGAACACCACGCAGTTCTGCATGTCATGCAGCGCCTCGAAAAAAGCGGTTTCGAGGTAACATACCTCGACGTCCACTCCGACGGTCTTGTCCGTGCGGACGAGGTCAGGGCGGCGATACGACCGGACACGGCTCTCGTTTCTGTCATGTACGCCAACAACGAAATCGGCACAATACAGCCAATCGCCGAAATAGGCGCGGTCTGCAGGAAAGCGGGAGTGTATTTTCATACCGACGCGGTGCAGGCGATCGGTCACGTTCACATCGACGTAAAAGCGCAGAATATAGATATGCTCGCAATGTCGGGCCATAAATTTCACGCTCCCAAGGGCGTCGGAGCGCTCTATATCAGAAAGGGCATACGTTTTAAGAATCTCATCGACGGCGGCGCGCAGGAATCCAACAGGCGCGCAGGTACGGAAAATGTAGCCTCCATCGTCGGCCTGGGCAGGGCAATCGAAATTGCCGTGTCCGACATCGACGGAAAGGCAGAGCGCGTCGCAAGGCTTCGCGACAGGCTGATCGACAGCGCGCTGAAAATCGAACGTTCGCGTCTCAACGGCGACAGGAAAAAACGTCTGCCGGGCAACATTAACATGTGCTTTGAGGGCGTAGAAGGAGAATCGCTGCTCCTCTGGATGGATCTCAACGGCATATGCTGTTCCTCCGGCTCGGCCTGCACTTCCGGCTCGCTCGATCCCAGCCACGTCCTTCTTGCCATAGGCCTGCCCCACGAAATAGCCCACGGCTCGCTGCGCCTGTCTCTCGGCGAAGATATAACCGAGGAAGAGGTCGACTATATCGCCGGGAAGCTGCCGGAGATAATCACATACCTCAGGAATATGTCTCCGTTCTGGGAGAGGATCAAAAAAGAAGAGAATAATAAAAAATGAAATCCAAAATTCTCAAAACCATTCACCAATTCAATATGTTGAGCAAAGGCGACAGGGTTCTTGTCGCCTTTTCGGGCGGCGCCGATTCGGTGACGCTTCTGCATTTTTTGGCCATGAACGCACACGAATTGGGTATAACCGTCTCGGCGGCGCATGTCAACCATATGCTGCGCGGCGACGAAAGCGACCGCGACGAGCAGTTTTGCTATGATTTTTGCGATGCGCTCAATGTCCCGCTGTATATTAAATCAGTCGATATAAACGCCCTTTCGAAAAAGCAGAAGCTGTCGCATGAAACCTGCGCGCGAAATGTGAGGTATGATTTTTTCGGGCAGATAACTGCCGGCGCGGACAATTATATGATTGCCACAGCGCACACTCTGAGCGATTGCTGCGAAACCCTGCTGCTCAATCTCGCAAGAGGCAGTTCAATGACCGGTCTGCGTTCGATACCTCCCAGGCGCGGAAAAATCATACGTCCTCTTATTGAATGCACGAGAGAGGAAATCGAAGACTACATTGCGCAGAACGGTCTGCGCTACGTAACCGACAGCACCAACCTGACCGACGAATACACACGGAACATCATCCGCCATAATATCATACCGGTGCTGCATGAAATAAATCGCGGCGCCGAATACAGCATAGGCAGGGCGATCTCCTCCGTCCGCCGCGACGAAGAATATCTTGACCTGCTTTCCGAGACGGCGTTTTCCGATTGCCGCAGGGACGGCGGCTTTGACGCCGAAGCGCTCTCCCGACTCCCCGATTCCCTGAGATTCCGTGTGATTAAAAAGCTGCTGTCACAATCAGGCTTTGAACTGTCTTACGAATTGATATTATCTGTCGACCGCGCCATAAAGGAAAACAAAAGCGCAAACCTCCCTCTAGGCAAAAAGCTTTTTTGTGCGGGAGGCGCAATAGTAATTTCCGACCAGAAAAAAACCTCTCCGCAAAAAACCGGCGAATGTCTCGCCTTGTCTCCCGGTTCCCCGGTCAGGATAGCAGGCAAGCAGATATATATTTCGGTTTCCAATGCAGATAATAGCCGAAAAGAACAAATTATTTACAAAAAATTCGTCAATAATCATTTTGATTATGATATGATTAAAGGTAACTTATACGTAAGAACCAGAAGAAACGGCGACCGTTTCCGTCCGGCGAACCGTAACGTGACAAAGAGCCTCAAAAAGCTATTTAACGAGATGAAGACAGATCCTTTCCAAAGGGATTCGCTGCTGCTTCTGTGCGACGACGACGGTATTGTTTTTATCGAGGGAGCCGGCTGCTGCGAAAGGGTAAAGCCGACCGAAAAAACAAAAAATCTCTGCGAAATCAAAATTAACGCTATATCTGATTAATAAGGAGAGCCAGAAAAATGGATATCAACAATGACATTTCCAGGGTGCTTTTTACCGAAGAAGATCTTAAGGCCGTCTGCAAAAGACTCGGCGAACAGATAACAAAGGATTATCAGGGCAAGGACCTTCTCGTGGTCGGCGTGCTCAAGGGCTCGTTCATGTTTATAGCCGATCTTATCCGCGAAATTAAGGTTCCCTGCGCCGTTGATTTTATGGCAGTCTCCAGCTACGGCTCCGGCTCTAAATCAAGCGGCGTCGTGCAGATAATCAAGGATCTCGGCGACCCGATAGAGGGCAAAGATATTCTTCTCATCGAGGACATTCTCGACAGCGGCAGAACCCTGAGCTACATAGTCTCCACTCTCAAAACAAGAAATCCCGGCTCGGTGAAAATCTGCGCTCTTTTCAACAAACCCGACAGGCGCGAGGCCGACATCGACCTTGACTATGAAGGCATGCTCGTTCCGAACGAATTTATCGTCGGCTACGGTCTTGATTATAATCAGAATTACAGAGGTCTGCCTTATATAGGCGTCCTTAAACCGGAAATTTACGGCGGCAAGGACTAAAAGCGCATATAATCGGCAGCCGCGCTCCATATAATATAAAGTGCGTTTGTATTTTTCAGCGTGTAATTTTCATAATCAAAACAATATTTGACAGCGAGACAGGATAATTCAACAAAAGAGGTGTTGTAAGCTTGAACAAAAACACAAGAAACATAATCATCGGCGTGCTTATTCTGCTTCTTATGACGGCCGGTCTTTCGGTGATGCTGAACAACAGCATCAAGTCGCAGAACGCACCCGTTTATTCCGAGGTGCTCGAACGCTTTGAAAACAATGAGGTGGAGTCCTTCACCCTCGATCTCAACTCCGGCGCTTTGGAGATGAAGCTGAACACCGAATATAAAGGCTCCAAGCAGTTAAATTACAGCGTTGCCAATTTCAGCGTTTTCTATTCCGACGTCAGGGAGTATATAGATAACTATAACAAGGCGCATTCCGGCAGCCCGATGAAGTTTGAATTTATTCCGCCAAGACAGACCTCGTGGATAATCAGCATGCTTCCGACGCTCGCCATGGTCGGACTTCTTGTTTTCGCGTGGGTATATATGTCCAAGCGGCTCAACCAGACCATGGGCGGCGACGGCAAGACGATGGGCTTCGGAAAGGCCAAGGTCAAGCATATGTCCGACGAAAAGCGCAAGACCACCTTTGACGATGTGGCAGGCGCTGACGAGGAAAAGGAAGAGCTCAAGGAAGTCGTCGATTTTCTTAAGGATCAGAAAAAATTCAGCCAGCTCGGTGCAAGGATCCCCAAGGGCATTTTGCTCGTCGGCCCTCCGGGAACGGGCAAAACCCTTCTTGCAAGAGCGGTTGCCGGTGAAGCGGGCGTACCGTTTTTCTCCATTTCCGGCTCCGATTTCGTCGAAATGTTCGTCGGCGTCGGCGCGTCCCGTGTGCGCGATCTTTTTGAGCAGGCAAAGAAAAATTCTCCCTGTATCATATTTATCGATGAAATCGACGCTGTCGGCCGTCACAGGGGCGCGGGTCTCGGCGGCGGACACGATGAAAGGGAACAGACCCTTAACCAGCTGCTTGTCGAAATGGACGGCTTTGGCGCAAACGAAGGCGTTATTATGATAGCCGCAACAAACCGCCCCGACATTCTCGACCCGGCTCTCATGCGTCCGGGCAGATTCGACAGACAGATAACCGTCGGCTATCCCGATATGAAGGGCCGCTTTGAAATACTCAAGGTGCATTCAAAGGGCAAGCCCTTGGCTCCCGACGTCGATCTCAGGACAATTGCCAAATCGACCGCCGGCTTTACGGGAGCCGATCTGGAGAATATCCTCAACGAAGCGGCGCTGCTTTCCGCGAGAAAGAACCTCAAGGCCATTACCATGGAGGAGATCGAGGAAGCCACGATAAAGGTTGTTGTAGGTACCGAAAAGCGCTCCCGCACCATTAGCGAGCGCGAGAAAAAGCTCACATGCTATCACGAGGCCGGTCACGCGGTCGCGACCTACTACCTGCCGACACAGGATCCCGTTCATCAGATTTCCATTATCCCGAGGGGACTTGCCGGCGGATATACCATGTCGCTGCCGACCGAGGACAAGAGCTACCGCACCAAGAAGGAGATGGAGGAAACCATCGTTGATCTTCTGGGCGGCAGGGTTGCCGAAAGTCTTACGCTGGACGATATCTCCACCGGCGCTTCCAACGATATCGAGAGGGCAACCTCCATCGCAAGAAGCATGGTTGTAAAATACGGCATGAGCGACAAGCTGGGTCCCATCTGCTTTGAGGGCGCAGGCTCCGAAGAGATCTTCCTCGGCAAGAGCTACGGCCATGAGAAGGTTTATTCCGAGCAGATAGCCGCGACGATAGACAGCGAGATCGACCGCATCATCAACGAGGGCTACGAAAAGTGCCGCCAGATCCTCACCGATCATATGGATAAGCTGCACAAGGTTGCTGAATTCCTTTACAGGAACGAAAAGATGGACGGCGACAAATTCCGCGACATGATGGAAGGCAAGGAGGTCGAAGACAACGACTCTGTCAAAGAGGTTGAGCAGACTTCCGAGGACAACAACTGATAATAACAGGTATAAAAATTACAGATCGTATATTTTCCAATCGGGATCGTCACATCGGCGGTCCCGATTTTCTGATAACACTTTTGATAACGCGTTGTCGCAGGTCGCAAAAGACGGCGGCTGTCGGATGGTCCATACTTATTTGCTGTGGCCTGATATTATGGGAGGATACCTGCACACCAGGCGAACGACAAAACGCCTGCCGCAATTATCGCGGCAGGCGTTGTTTTTTCGATCTCAGGCTATTCTATTTTTCCCACGACAGCACAACAAACCCGCTGACATTGTCAGACGACACCGTGTATTCGCTGTTCTCAGGTATCCAGCACTCGGTTTCGCCGCCGTCGCTCTTTTCAATATATGTGACCGTATAATGTCTGTCTTCCTCGCTGTCGAACTCGATAACGCCCTCGTTATGCAGCTTATCTATGTATTCCTCAAGGCACAGATTGTTCTTTTGCATATATTCGGCGTGCCCCATGCCGACATAGCGGAAATGCCACGACTCATATGCGATTTTGGTTATATCGGTCTTATCGGCGGCATAGCGCAGAACGTAGCCATACTTGTAGCAGTTTTCCGCCAGCCATTTGGCAAACTTGGTCTCAGCAAAATCTTCATATTCGATCTCATGCAGGTCAACGTCGACCGCAAGTCCTATCTGATGCTCGCTGTGTCCCGGATAGGCAACCGTTTCGGCAACCTTAGCGGTCGCGTCCTCCTTGGACATGCCTTCGTCAACAAGGTTTTTGACCCTTCTGTCAAACATCGACTTCTGCTTGGAATTGAGGCGGTAGCCGTCCACGATCATCATACCCTTTACGCCGTCCTCCTTGGCTGCCGACAGCATTTCCCGCAGAGCGTCAAGCGCCTGCGGCTGCAAATACATATCGGTCGCGCGCACGACGTAGGGCGTGCCCTTGCCGTAAATGGACGGATAGTCGGCGTCCTCATATTTTTCCGGAACGCCGTAGTCGAAGTTTACCAGCATGAGATCGCCGTTCACAAACTCGTCGTTATCTATAATTATGCTCTCCATGCCCTCGTGGGGATCCGGTTCGGGTTCGGGTTCGGGTTCTACGCTCAAATCATCCTTTGGCGTTGCAGAAAGGGCCGACGACGCTCCGGCGCGGTTATCCTTGTAGGAATTTCCTCTGGCAAGGCCGGATATCAGCAGTATTATACCTGCCATAGCCGCTATAAACAGCAGCACCGCAATTATGGGACCGATCGGGTTTCTTCTTTTTCTTCGTTTACTGTTGCTCATTTATTTCTCTTGTCCTTGTACGTTTTTATTCAGCAGGGCAACTCGACAATGAACGCCGTTTCCCCGTTTTCGCTCGTTACATTTATGCTTCCGCCGTGCAGATGGATTATGCTGCGTGCTATCGGCAGGCCCAGCCCGGTTCCGCCGTATTTCGATGATCGCGACTGCTCAACCCTGTAAAACCTGTCAAAAATCCTGTCCAGCTTGTCCTTGGGTATTTCCTTGCCATGGCTTACAACGCGGAAAACCGCCTTGCCGTTCTGCTTTTGAGCATAAACATCGCAGTCCTTTCCCTCTCCGTACTTTATGGCATTATTGAAAAGATTGTCGAATACTCTCGCCAGCAGGTCGCCGTCGCCCGAAATCAGGATCGGATCGTCAAGATGCAGCACGCACTTCATGCCGGCGTTCTGAAACAGCGGATAACATTCGTCTGCAAGCTGGGTCAGCAGGCCGCACATGTCGATAATGTTGTGCCGTATGCCTATTTCGCTGTTTCCGAAGCGAGTATAGTCGAAAAGGTCCTCTATAAGACGCTCCAGACTGCGCGATTTGTTGTATGCTATCGAAACATATCTGCGAATGGTCTCTTGTGAAAGACCCGGCTCATCGTTTATAAGCTGTAAATACCCGATGATCGACGTCAGCGGAGTTCTCAGGTCGTGCGCAACGCTGGTTATAAGCTCCGATTTTGTCTGCTCAGCCTCTCTCTGCTGTATGGCGGAACGGCGAAGCTGCTCGGTCATATCATTGATATTCTGCGCAAGCTCGCCGAATTCATCGTGGCTTTTTATCGGCACGGTGATGGCAAGGTCGCCCTTTGCGATCCTGTTGACCGACCGGGATATTTCGTTTATGTATCTGATGGCGCCTGTGCAGAAATAGAAAAAGAGTACTATGGTAAGCAGGATTATGAGCAGCACCGTAGGAAGCACGGCTCCCATAGTGTTGTAGATAACCCTCACGGCAGAATCGAGCCAATCCCACACGCGTCTTACCAGCAGTATGATTACCACAAAAACAACCGAGGCCGCGATGGAAATGATCGCGCTGAGCATCATATATCCGACCATCCTCCACCGAAAGGTGTAAAACAGCCTGCTCAACAGTTTATTTTTCAATTTTGTAGCCAACTCCCCATACGGTTTTTATAAACAGCGGCTTTCTGGGGTTGTCTCCCAGCTTGTCTCTGATGTTTCTGATATGTACCATTACGGTATTGTTGGAATCGAAAAATTTCTCCTTCCATATGCTTTCAAATATCTCCTGCGTGGAAAAGACCTTGCCCTGATTCTCCATCAGAAGGCATATTATATCAAATTCAATGGGCGTCAGGCTGACCGGCTGCCCGAAAAGGCGCGCCTGATGGTTGATCTTGTCGATCGTCAGTCCTCTTACGCTGATTTCGGTCGACGGTCCGGAATTGGGGTTGAGCTTCAAAAATCTGCGAAGCTGTGAATTGACCCTCGCGAGAAGCTCCTGCGGATTGAAGGGCTTGGTCACATAATCATCCGCGCCGGTCTGAAGGCCTTCTATAATGTCGCTGTCTCCCGATTTGGCGCTGAGCATTATTATGGGGATGTTATGATTTTCCCTTATCCTTTTGCAGGTTTCGAGGCCGTCCATTCCCGGCATCATAATATCGAGGATCACAAGGTGAATGTCCTCGTATTCCAGGATGCCCAGCGCCTCTATTCCGCTGTAGGCCTTAAAAACATTATAGCCTTCATTTTTCAGGTATATTTCCGCCAGCTCGGCGATCTCACGGTCATCGTCGGCGACAAGAATGTTTATTATATCCATTGCTTTTCTCTCTTTACCGGAATAATAAAGCGGCGTCCAAACGATCGGGCGCTTATCTTTTTCGTTTTTATTATAATATATTTTCGGATATAATAAAATAGTGTTTTTGTTAGCTTTTTATTAATTTTGGGAGACAAAGCAAAAACCTCACCGCAAAACGATGAGGTCAAAAGAGCGGCTTACGAGGCTCGAACTCGCTACCTCCACCTTGGCAAGGTGGCGCTCTACCAGATGAGCTAAAGCCGCATTTGTGTTGCAAGTCTGTTAAGTATTATATATGATATACTCATGTTTGTCAAGTATAAAATTCATTCTTTTCGGAAAAATGATAAAATGCGCCGGTTCCTCTGCTTTTTTGTTTCCAAAAAAAAGAGGCGATGGGTCAGCAGGAACCTCACCGCCGGTGCTTATGTTGTAAAAGCTGCTTTACCTGAGATTTCTCAGGCCCTTTGGATAATGATTTTTCATTACGCCATCCGAGCATTTCCCGAAGCCCATTATAAATCCGTTGACCGCTGCGGCGCAATAACCCTTTTTGCCGCCGCATTCTATCTGCTGCCCGTTAAGAAAATGCGCGATCCTTTTGTCGCTTGTATCCATTTCGAGCAGATTAAATACGCGTTCAGGCTTTGCGGCCATATAAAAGCCGTGCATCGGCTCAAGTCTTTTTCCTTTGATCTCCGCCAGATCAACTCCGGCTCTTACGACGTTTATTCCGCTAAGCTCTGGCATTTCATTCGGCAGTATTCTGACCGTGCTGCCGAAAACGGCAGTTTTTCCGAAGATCGGCTCGTCGGTCAGTTCTTCATAAAGGCTTTGCGCCCGCTTAAGGGTATCGGCGTGAGCATTGTCCTTTCTGCGATACGGTTCGCGCAAGGAGCCGGCTTCGCTCTTTCTTATCATCTTGGCAACAAAGTGGCCTTCCCCTCCGTCGTCCGGGAATACCCTCACCGTTTTGCACATTTCCCTTCCGTATTGCGCCAGACCGCTCCTTGAAAAGCCAAATCCGCACTCGGTAAGCTCAAATTCTCCGGATTTCAAAAAATCCGATATTACCTCCTCATTTTCCTCCGGCGCGAAGGTGCATGTGGAATAAACGAGAACCCCTCCGGTTCTGACCGATTTTGCGGCGTTTCGCAGGATCTCCTTCTGCCGTCCGGCGCACAGCCTTATGTTATCCATACTCCAGCCGTCGCGCGCGGCGGCTTCCTTTCTCATCATGCCCTCGCCGGAGCACGGCGCATCCACAAGCACCCTGTCAAAATACCCGGCGAGTCTTTCGCACAGGAGATCGGCGGCGCAGTTTGTTATGACGGAGTTTCTCACGCCCAGACGTTCGAGATTGGATGAAAGCGGCTTTACTCTGCCGCGGACATATTCGTTTGAAATAAGCAATCCGTCGCCCTTCAGTCTTTCGGCAATCTGTCCGCTTTTCCCGCCGGGAGCAGCGCACAGATCGAGTATCCGCTCGCCGGGCCGGGGGTCGAGCGCGGCAACGGCGCAGGATGCCGACGGCTCCTGCACATAAAAGGCTCCGGCGTGATGAAACGGATCAGCGCCGATTCCTTCAAGGCCGCTGTCGATATATCTTCCGTTTTCAGCGAACGGAGACGGCTTTGTCTCAAACGGAAGCATATCAAGAAGACTTTCATCCGCTTTAAGCAGATTTATTCTTATGCCGCGGAATGCGGGTCTGTCGTACCATTCCGACGCGTCTGCGCCGAAAAGCTCCTTCATGCGCAGGAGATATTCTGACGGTATGTTCATTTTGTTTTTCATGTCATTGAATAAAAGGATAATAAGTGAAAATAATACCTTCAGGGAGTATTCACTCCCCCTATAATACAAGTAAAGGTGTGGATTATCTTGGCTAAGCGGAATTCATCCTCCAACCGGAATAAAAACCCCGGTTCTGTGCCGAGCAGAGGCGATCGCTCCTTCGGAAGCGTCGGCTCTGATAACGGCAATCATTCCAACAGCAACAGCAACAGC
>JAFYGK010000003.1 GCA_017543285.1 Clostridia bacterium
CTGCTCTACATCCATCAGCCTGCGGGCAACTGGCCGGCAGGCTATCGTCACCTGGAAAAAGCGTATAAGGAAGGCAAAGCAAAGGCCATAGGCATCTCCAACTTTGAAGGCAAATATATTGAAGAGCTGGAGGCCAAGTGGGAGATTGTGCCTCAGTTCATCCAGGTGGAGGCGCACCCTTATTTCACACAGCAGGAGCTTCGGGGGACCCTGGACAGGTTCGGCATCAAGCTGATGAGCTGGTATCCGCTGGGCCACGGCGACAAGTCCCTGCAGAACGAGCCCGTATTCGCAAAACTGGGCAGAAAGTACGGGAAGACGCCTACACAGGTCATCCTCCGCTGGCATACACAGATGGGCTTCGCCGTCATCCCCGGAAGCCGTAATGTGGATCACATCAGGGACAACCTGGACATCCTCGACTTTACGCTCGCCGATGAAGAAATGGCCGAGATCGCAAAGCTGGACAAGGGCGTACGCTACTACCGCCGCACCGATGAACAGCTCGTCCGGTTTGCGGGCTGGAAGCCTGCCTTTGAAGAAATATGAGAAGGGTGCCGCCGTCCTGTCAGGGCTTCTGATTCTGTTCAGTACCTGCGGTGCGGCAAATCAGACCTACCCGGCAGTCATTTCCTCTGCGGGCGAGGATGGTCAGATTCGCCGCAACCGTATGGTGCGTGATGAAGCTGCAATCCACTGTCAGAGGCAGGTCTTCTGTTTTTCCGGAATTTCTATCTCAGCAAGCGGATCATATTTTCCGCACCGTGCCTCTTCCGGAAGCGGTGCGCCGGGAAACAGAGCCAGACTGCCAGTCACGACCGTCGGTTTCACGTCGGGCCGGAAGTTACAGGAGCAGGCATCGAACTTCCACGACGGAACACATTTCGTTTGTCGCGTCGTCGCGATTTCAAGCGATTTCATCCGCTTGCAGGTTTTCGTTTCGCAGAATCCGTCCCGGCTCGCGCTATTATGCGCGCGGCATGCTGCGCTGTGATTTTCCGACATTCATTCCAATCCGGACAAATAAAACGGCGTCTGCTCCCATTTAAGATGCAGACGCCGTTTCAGCGAATATTCTTCTCCTGTTTCAACGGGGTTTCGCGGCGCTTTCAGCCAATGCGCCGCAGATTAAGCTCAGTCCGGTCTTTCACGGAAATACTGCCTTGCCTTTTAAGGATTAATCAACCGGTATAAGTTCATATTCTTTCGTTCCGAAGCCCAGATCGGCAGCAGCGTCGATGGTATGCGTGCCGTGATGGGACTCAACTCTTTGGAGAAAATGATCCCGTCCGGGATCTCCGGATGAATAAATAAGATCCATGCACGCCTGATCGAGCGCCACCGGATCCAGACTGGACAGGATGCCGATGTCCTTCATGCAGGGATCCTCCGCTATAGCGCAGCAGTCGCAGTCAACAGATATGTTACACATTATATTTATAAAGGCGATCCTGCCTTTAAAGAGATGAGCCACGCTTTGAGCGGCGTCCGCCATTGCCTCGCAGAAGACAAGCTGTTCCGCATGATTATCCCAAACCGTCTCCTGGTTGGGATCCGCGCCGCCCGAATGAATCAGACACTTGCCCATGCTGGAAGCACAGCCTATGGAGATCTGCTTGAGCGCACCTCCGTAGCCACCCATCGGATGACCTTTAAAATGCGCCAATACCAGCATTGAATCATAGTTGGCGATATTCTTGCCCACATAGTTTTTCTTCAGGATCTTGCCGTTAGGAACGGCCAGCTCAAGATCAGGACCTTCCGCATCCATCAGATCAACGGTAAAGTAGCGGTTCCAACCGTGCTCACGGATCAATCTGATATGTTTTTCGGTGGAATTGCGTGCGCCCTCGTAAGCGGTGTTGCACTCCACAACGGTGCCTTTCACATGCTCGATCATCGGGCGCAGGAACTCGGGGCGCAGATAGTTCTGGTTGCCCTCTTCGCCTGAATGAACCTTGACGGCAACCCTGCCGGGCAGCTCTATTCCAAGCTGCTCATACATTTTTATTACGGTTTCCGGTGTTATACTCTTCGTAAAATAAACCTTTGGTCTGTTCACAAGAACACCTCCTGACAAATTTGGTCTTATCCATGAAAATCCGATCACGAAAGGTTATCCGGACAAACGCTGCAAGGCGCGCTCCGTAAGCACGCGACGGCTTCCGGTGCCGGAGACTGTGTCCGTGCTTGTTCATCATATTGCAGCCCGCCGACAGACGATCATTATTATATAATATTATAATAATGTGTCTCCTGATATAAACATATTGCAAAAGCGACCTGTTGTCAAGCCGCTTTTCAAAAAGACATTTTTCTCATGCTTAAACAGCGTCGCTGTCCCTTTGTTTTAATTCCTTATACCATATACCCGTTTTCTTCAAATAGGTGATAAAATCACCGGCGATTTCTTCGGGCGGCTTATCAAAGCCGTTTTTGGCCCATTGAAGCACCGTCATTTGCTGACCGTTGATAAGATAGATCAGAACGGGATCGGAGTCGTTGTAATCAAAGTATTTCACAAAAAGCTGTTCAAGAAACCTCTTGAAAGCACCGAGCTTTAGAAATGCGGTGAATACTCTTTGATTCCTGTAGACATGATCAAACCGATCCATGCAGACTTCATACAGATTATTATTCTCAACAGCATCGGACAGAAGAGAAAAGTTATTGTCATGCAATTTTCTTGCAAACCTGTCGGCAAGATCAAATATGTCCTGATAATAAGAATAAAAGTCTTCCCGGCTTATGCCGGCGATGCCGCATATATCCGAGACGCTGATCTGCGTAATTTCCCTTGCCTGCAGAAGATCGACCAGAGCGTTTTCTATTTTTGCGGTGGTTTCGGTCTTCCGGAGGACATTTTTATCTCTCTGCCCGGAATCGAAATCCGGATCGCCTTCCGCACTTACATATTTCATGAAGGCCTCCGACATCTCCTCCGGAGAATCCTTGCAGCCATCCTTGAGCCATTTCCGGACAACAGCGATCTGGCCATAAAGAAACAGCGAAAAATCAGGACTCTGACCTAATATCTGATAATAAACGTCGCCGTATTTTTTTACAGCTTCCTCAGAATTCCGAACCTTGAAATAGGCCTTGAATGTTGCCTGATTGTCAGCGATATATTCCAACACCTTTATGAAAAACCCGGCCAGAGGCTTACCGTCCTGCTTTGTTTCGGAAAGACGCGCAAAAAATCTCGAGAAATAGCCGTCCGTGAATTTATCGGCGAGGTCGTAAACATCGGTAAAATACAGATAAAAGGTGTTTCTGTTAAGCTCGGCTTTTTTGCAGATCTCCGAAACGGTGATCTGGGAAATATCCTTATTTTGCAGCAAATCAATAAAGACTCTCTCTATTTTATTTATTGTTTCCTGCCTTCTTGTACTGTTTTTGGTACTCATATCTTCCCCTTAATATCAAAATAAGCACATTACAGTAAAATTACTAATCAATAATGCAAATAACGATAAAACAATAAATATTTTCGGCGACAGGTTTTAAAAAACTGTCTATCAAAAATATTACTATAGTCAATAAAAATACGACACTTTATAAAAAACTGACGATTGAATTTGTCGGCATAAATATAATATAATAAAACAAGTGAAAAAGCAAGAGATAATTTTAAAAAGCAAATAATAACATTTTAAAAAGCATATATTTGTTGATATACATTATTATTGATCGGTAAAATAAAGGATACGGTTTTAAAAAACGACTCCTGATATAGAAATAATTAAGAATATTTAAACGAGGAATATTATTCTCTGTAAAGCATACCGTTTGCAAAGAAACAAGAAAATGCCTCGTTTTTTGGCTGTTAAGCGTTAGTTATATGTATGTCTTACAGCCCGGTGCGAACGCAGGGCCGTTTATTTCGTCTTAGCTTTAGGGCGGAAAGCAAAGTTTAATTGCAATAGTTAAACAGAACGGACAGACACAAATAAGCGACGTATTCCAAAATAGAATTCAACCTTCTTAATGATATATGTTATATAATGTGATTATATTAAGCCCAACGGCTTATATAATAACGGCGGATCATGATAATAAAAAAATGAAACAAGGAGGCTAAAGTGGAGAAAACCGAAAGGTATACAAAAACTCGCTATTTATTATCATAATTTGCCAAACACAGACGACTGATTAAACAATTAGGATTTAATCAGCGTGATGATTGTTTATTTTAAGAAAGGGGCACAAAAATGAAAAAGAGAATACTCTCGATACTTCTTGCAGCATTGATGATCATCTCGATGATCCCCTTTGCTTCCATGGCAGTTGCAGCCGAAGACGCAGCAGCCGTTGACGAAGTATTAGACGAACTCAATCAGGGACTTTCCAAGGAAAACACAATGGACCTCGCTCCCGGCGGAAC
>JAFYGK010000024.1 GCA_017543285.1 Clostridia bacterium
ACGCCTGTTTGTTCCCCCATGTTCCACTTTACAAAAATAGTTCGGGACGGAGATATTTCTTATATCTCCGTCCCGAATCTATATGGTGGACCTAAAGGGATTCGAACCCTCGACCTCTCGGATGCGAACCGAACGCTCTCCCAACTGAGCTATAGGCCCTCATATTCTTTGAGTTGCGCATGAAGCCGACTCAAAACCACAAGCAATATAATATACCAAATTTATTGTGTTGTCAAGAGATTTTAAGCTTCCGTCCCGTTATATTTGCTGATCTGGCATGTTCAATCCGGTTAAAGCCGGATATAACGGGAAATAATAGAACATAAGCATTATCTTTCGGGAGAAAACGGAATGAACGACATTTTTGACCCAAAAAAGAACCACACAAGAATAAAGCACAACCGGCAGAAAAGAATGCTGCTGTCCTCTTTGAATTCAATAAAACGGCATTGCAGACGTGCCGTCAGAACAATGCGCAAAACCGCAAAGCAAAAATGGCTCTGTGATAATTATTATCTGCTTGTCGAAGAGGGCAATCTATGTTTCAGGGATTTGAGCAAATACCCGCCGCTTCTTTCGATCGACAATAAGACAAGCTGCATAGGGCTGATGTGTGAAAGACTGATAAAAAAAGATGACTCGGTAATCTCTCAGGAAGCGTTGGACAAAACTATAAAGCGCGCGCAGCAAAACCGCTACATGGAAAATTCCGAGCTGAACGCAATCAGGATGTTTCTTGTTGCCGCTGCGATAAATAATGCCGCCGCATCACTGGAGCTGTTTGACGAGGATGAAGGCGCAAACAGATTATCGCACGCCGTAAAAACGCTGCAAGAAATCAAGAACATAGATTTCGAGCGCCTGAGGAGGGAAAACAGTATCGTTGAACAGATATTTCTTTGTGATCCATCGGGAGACTATCCGAAAATGGACGAGGCAAGCCGTTCGCTTTACTGCAATAAACTCAGCAGGTCGGCGACAGAGGAGGGTGTAAGCGAACAAACGGCGGCGGAAAACATTTTGAAAAGGGCGAGAGCGGCGCATGGATCAAAGCGGCATGTCGGATACTATCTTCTCAACGGAAATGAAAAAAGACGCCGCCGCAAAATAGGCCGGCTTTCTATCCTGTTTCAGGCTGCTTTCTCGGCGATAATATCTCTTGTTCTTTCGATTTGGGCCGGCGCGCCCTATATTGCTCCGATCATTCTCTTGCCGGTGTGGCAGATAATAAGGCCGGTAATAATGTATGCGGCGCAAAACAGAGTCAAGCCCGAATATCTCCCGAGATTTGAAAACGGCGGAAAAATACCGCGCGAAGGTAAAACGCTTGTCGCGGTATTCACGCTGCTGCCGGACAAAAACCATTCGCGGCAGCTTTATGAAAAACTAAAAAGCATATATTACAGGAATCCGCTCGGAGAAATCAATTATATGCTTCTTGCCGACCTGAAAGAATCAAAAAATCCCGACGAGGCGAAGGACAAAAAGGATATAGCTGAAGCGGCGAAACAGATCGAGAAGCTTAACGGGGAAATAGGAAACAGGTTTTTTCTTATGGTCCGCCCCCGGGTTTATGTAAAAACGCAGAGGGCGTACGCTCCGTGGGAAAGAAAACGCGGGGCGCTGACAAAGCTGGTTTTGTTTATAAGGGAGCTTTCATCCGGTACAAACAGACGGCCGGACGATCTGCATATTTACGGCGATATTTCACTGCTGCAAGATACAAAATATATTGCCGCGCTCGACTGGGACACCGACACCGGCCTTGACGGAATAAGCCGTTTGGTCGGATGCGCCATGCATCCGATGAACCGCCCGGTGATTGACAGAGAAAAGCAGATCGTGATAAACGGCTATGGAATCATCGCGCCAAAAAGCTGCAATGAGCTTGACGATAAAGGCACGCTTTTTTCTTCGGTCATGTCGGGAGCGGGAGGCACAGGCGGCTACAGCGTACCTGTATCCGAATACTACACCGACCTTTTCGGAGAGAGCGTCTTTTGCGGCAAGGGGTTAATAGATGCTGAAGTTTACGCAGCGCTTATGAACAGCCTGCCCGAGCAGCGAATCCTGAGCCATGACAGCATCGAGAGCGGCATAATGCGGTGCGCCGTTGCCTCCGACGTGGAATTTACCGACAGTTTTCCCGGCGACTGGATAACTTTTCTGAAAAGGAATCATCGCTGGATACGCGGCGACGTGCAGAATCTGCCGTTTGCATTCGGCGGGATCAAAAACCGAATCGGCAGTCTGACCGTCTTCAAGCTGCTGGACAATGTGCGTCGGCCGCTGACCGATATTGCCGCCGCGCTGTGTCTGACTTTATCGGCTTTCGTTCCCTTTCCGGCGTCGCTCTGTCTGAGCATATCGGCTATAGCCTCGGCCTCATTTGAGCATATATTCTCCGCCTTTATATCCTTTGCACACGATACGGGAAACCTGTTTACGAAAAGATTTTATACCGGTGCGCTTTCGGATTTTGGCGGCAGTATGAGAAGGGCGGCAATTGCCATGGTTTCCATACCCCTCAATGCGGTCATATCCTTTGACGCGGTTTTTCGTGCCGCAGTCCGTATGCTGATAACAAAACGAAATATGCTGCAATGGGTTACGTCCGCCGGAACCGGCGGCGGATTTTTGTCTTTTGTTCCGTTTCTGGCAGCTTCATACGCCATTTCGCTTTTTGAGCTGATTATTTCGCCCTTTTTTATTCCGAAGTTAGCGGCGTCCGTCACGCTGCTTATCATACCGCTGATGATGCTGCTGTCAGGAAAAACAAACGGGAAAATCTTGCTCTCCGAGAAAGACAGAAAACTGCTGACGGAGAACGCGGAAACCATGTGGAGGTTTTTTGAAGAAAACTGCAATGCGGAGAATAATTACCTGCCGCCTGACAATATACAATTCGCTCCGGTCGGCCGCACGGCATACAGGACTTCCCCGACCAACATCGGATTCATGCTTTTGTCGGCAATGGCCGCGTGCGATCTCGGCATAATCCCTGTCGGAAAGATGCTCAAAATGCTGGCCGGAGCACTGTCCTCGGTAAATAAAATGCAGAAATACAAAGGAAATCTCTACAACTGGTACGACACACGCTCACTGCAGCCGTTAGAGCCGAAATTTGTTTCCAGTGTGGACAGCGGTAATTTCATATGCTGTCTTTGTGCCCTTAAAGAAGGTCTGTCGGACTGCTCTGAAAACATTGTAATGAGCGACAAGGAAAACGACCGACAGCTCAAGGAAATACTGCGCATGATGGCCGGGCAAATCGACCGGCTGACAGACGAGACCGATCTGAGCATATTTTTTGACAATCCGCGCCGGCTTTTTTATATCGGGATCGACGGAAAAAGCGGCTGCCCGACGAAGGCTCATTACGATCTTATGATGAGCGAATCGCGCCTTCTGAGCTATTATGCCGCGGCAAAACGTATTGTACCGGTCAGGCACTGGGAGTCACTCGGACGCGCCATGAGCCGAAAGGGCAGATACACGGGGGCTGCTGCCTGGGGCGGAGGAGTATTTGAGTATTTCATGCCTATGCTGTTTCTGGACTGCAAAAGCGGTTCTATGCTGTGGGAATCGTTGAGATACTGCCTTTACTGCCAGATGACGTCGGTCGGCGGGAAAACTCCATGGGGTATTTCCGAAAGTGGGTTTCACGCATTCGATATGGATTTGAACTATCAGTACAGGTCGCACGGCGAGCGTCATCTGAAGCTGCGGCAGAACAGGGACGATGCGCTTGTGGTCTCGTCCTATTCGACCATGCTGACGGTATGCTTTGCCCCAAAACAGGCGATAAGGAATATCAAGCGGCTGTATAAAGCGGGCGCATGGGGCAGATACGGACTGTATGAAGCGGTCGATTACGGCAAAGACGGAAACCGTCCCAAGGTCATAAAAAGTTATATGGCTCATCATGTCGGGATGAGTATTGTCGCGGCGGCAAACGCGCTGAGAGACAATATCTTTCAAAGACGCTTCATGTCGGACAGCGAAATAGCGGCCGCCGCGGGCCTATTGGATGAAAAAATGCCCCAGTGCGCCGCCGTGATAAGCGCCGCCGGCGCTCCTCTGGCAAGAAAGGTCGAAAGGAACGCAAAGAAAACAACTTCGGAGAATCCCGACCCGATGAGCCCGAAGCTGCACATCCTTTCCAACGGCAGATACAATCTTCATATCAGCGACTGCGGCGCGGGTTTTTCTTGCTGCGACGGTTTGGATATAACCAGAAGGAGCGAGGATATCCTGCGCAGACCGCAGGGGATCTTTGCTGTAATCGAGGGAGAAGGAGCGTCGTTTTCCATAACAAGGAGCCCGTGCTTTTACCCTGAAAACACCGAAGGCATCGACAGACGTGCGGAGTTTGCCGACAATTATGCCGCGTTCTATGCGCGAAAAAAGGATGTTGAAGCCGGAATGCAGGCGGCGGTTTTGAAGGAATACACCGGCGAAATAAGAAAAATAGTTGTTGCAAATCATTCGGGCAAAAAGAAGAAGCTGTCAGCCCTGCTTTATTTTGAGCCATGTCTCAGACCCTTCCGCGACGATCTGGCTCATCCTGCTTATTCGAGGATGTTTTTGCAGGGAGAATACAACAGCATGGACGCCTCTTTATTGTTCGGCGTGTGGACAAAGGACGGCGAAAAAGAAAAATATTTAGCCGTCGGCCTCAGCGAACCGCTGCAATTTGAATTTGAATGCGACAGGCAGAATATTTTAGGCCTGGAAGGATCGGACGGTCTGTTTGCGGAAAGGAAGCTTACCGGTTCTACAGCTCCTCCGGATACCGCTTGCGCAATAAGGGCAACGCTGACGGTAAAGCCGAGATCCCGTCGGAATTTTACGCTGCTTATATGTGCGGCCGACACAAAAGAACAGGCAGCAGAGCAGCTTAAAGCAATACGCGAAAAGGGCGGGATAACAAACCGGGAGCTGTCCGGCGGCATTTTCAGCGACAGTGGAATATGCCGGGCATTATCTCAGCGAGTGCTGCCGGATGTGTATTTTGCCTTGAAGGGCAGCGAAGGCAAAACGGGTCTGCGAAGGCAGGATCTGTGGCGTTTCGGCATATCCGGCGATTATCCCCTGATCTCGCTGAACGCCGATGAAAAGACGGATACCGAGCTTGTCGAAGGATATGTCCAGCTCCACAAGCGCATGCTTGAAAGCGGGATCAATGCAGAGCTCGTCATAATAAACCGCTGCAAAAATGCAAAAGATTCAGCCTTGCTTGCCGACGAAATCAACGAGGCCATCGAGAGAGCATCATCGCGATCGCTAATCGGCGCGCGCGGAGGAATATTCATAATCGAAGCACAATTTCATCAGAAGGAATTTCTGGATTTTATAAACGAATCGGCTGCATACTGTGACACACGGAATGCGCCCGACAGGAAAACGCCGGGCGAACCGTATGTCATGAAAAGAATATCCGAATGCTGTCCGGACGGATCTCAGGAAAAAAGGGGCAAATGCCTCTCTGTACTTCACGGTGTTTTTTACGAGGACAAATTTGAAATCACCTCACGTCCTGAAAGAATCTGGACAAATATCCTTGCCAATCCGACATTCGGCACAATGGCTTCAAATTTGTCGCTTGGCTGCACATGGGCGATTAATTCCCGCGAAAACAAGCTGACGCCATGGTTCAACGATCCGTGCCGCGACAATAACGGCGAAATGCTTATGCTTTGCGTCGACGGTACGGCCTATGATATGATAAAAGGCTCGCGCGCGGTATTCAGCCCGAATGAATGCCGATATTTCGGCAGGGCGGGGGATATATCCTTTGAGGTCAGCGTCCGGGTGCCCGAACGCGGCATGTATAAACAGGTGAGCGCAAAGCTGCATAACAGCGGCGTGGAAAGAAGCCCTGCCGGAAAAAACGTATTTGTCGGCTTTTATGCCGAGCCCGTGCTTGGAGCGGACCGCGGCATATCACGGCATCTGCGTCACGAAGAATCCGAAGGGACCGTTTATTTCGAAAACCCGTGGAGCATGATAAACGGAACTGTCTTTTTCACGGCAGATAAAAGCTGCAAAATGCTTTTCGACAGGGCTGCGGCTTTTGCCGCAGATCCCGGGCAGTTCAATGAGAAAAAACCGTCCGGCGACTGCGTTATGCTCATATTCGCAGCCGATACGTCAAAAAAAGAAGAAGAGATCACATTTCTTGCGGGCTTTGCGAAAGGCCGCGCTGCCGCACGCAGGCTGAAGGAACTTGCGCTGAATGATATACTGCATGATAGCCTTGCTTCAAAACGCCTGAAAAAGAAAAACGCTGCAAATCGCTTTGATACCGGCGACGCCGCCGTGGATTTCATGATGAACGTATGGGTGCCTCATCAAATAATGGGCGCGCGCATAAACGGCAGGATCGGGTTTTACCAAAGTTCGGGCGCGTGGGGTTTCAGGGACCAGCTTCAGGACAGCGTTGCCCTGCTGGGCGTCGACCCTTCTGTCGCCAAAAGGCAGATCTTCCGCTGCGCCTCAAAGCAGTTTCCCGAAGGCGACGTGATGCACTGGTGGCATCGTCTGCCCGGAGAGGACGGAGGGACGCGCGGCGTGAGAACAAAATGCTCTGACGACATGCTCTGGCTGATCTATGCCGTCTGCGAATATGTAAAAAGAACCGGAGACAGGGATATTCTCCGGGTGCGGCTTCCGTATATTGAAGGTAAAGAGCTGAACGGTACCGAGCAGGAAAGATACTTCTCACCGTCAAAATCGGAACTGCGCGAGGATCTTTTATCGCATTGCGGACGCGCCGCGGAATATATGCTGTCAAGAATCGGCGCGCACGGTTTGCCGCTCATAGGAAACGGCGACTGGAACGACGGAATGAACCGTGTAGGCGTGAAAGGCAGAGGAGAGAGCGTCTGGCTTGCGCTGTTCGCATCGTTGGTACTGGATGCCTTTGCTTTGTTGTGCGACAGCGTCGGTATCAAAACCGACTACGCCGATGAAGCTGAAAGGCTCCGGAAAAATATCGAAAGGCACGCCTGGGACGGAGAATGGTTCCTGCGGGGATTCTTTGATGACGGCACGCCTCTTGGCAGTCATAAAAACAGGGAATGCAAAATAGACAGCATTTCTCAGAGCTTCGCCGTATTTGCCGGGTTGAATGACAACAGGGTCAAAACGGCGCTGGAGAGCTGCAAAAGGTACCTCGTGGACGATAAAAACGGCGTAATAAAGCTGTTTGCGCCTCCGTTTGCCGACAGTCGCCCCAATCCGGGATATATAATGTCCTACCCGGCGGGACTGCGTGAAAACGGCGGGCAGTATACTCATGCCGCCTGCTGGCTGGCTCTGGCATTTTTCAGGACCGGGGACAGAAAAACGGCAAAAAAACTGCTCGATATGATAAATAGCGCAAAACGCTGTCAAAACGCCGAAACAGCCGAAAGATTCGGGCTGGAGCCTTATTCCATACCGGCGGACATCTACTCAAACGAAATGTGCAGCGGCCGCGGAGGATGGAGCCAGTATACGGGATCTGCAGGATGGTTTTACAGAGTTACCGCTGAGTATCTGCGTCAGGGAGATTCAAACGAATCGCAAAGCGGCGAATCTGCGCGGTAATGAAGCCAGACAAAAGCAGCGGCGATATATTCTGACTTTTCAGAGCATATAATCAGACGTCCGATCAGGTTATATGCTCTGATTATCCTTTTGCCGATCTCAGCCGCAGTAAAACGACGAAATATTAAGAATTCTTAATTATTACTCTATAATTTGACTTTATGCCCCGAAATGGTGTAACATATATTATTATGGATTAACTATATTATTCTTTGATATGTTTTATTTTTGCACAAAAACCGCACCCATGCGGTACGGCGACAGGAGCATATATGCAAAGCAACGTTAAAACCCTTTCGCTCGGAATAGACATCGGCTCGACCACCGCAAAGGTGGTTGTCATGAATGACGATAAAATAGTATATAGTAAATATGAGCGGCATTTTTCCCAGGTCAGACCCAAGACCATTGAAATGCTTGAGGAAATAAGGCCATATCTTGAAGACAGATTGTTTACTGTCGCAATATCCGGCTCTGCGGGCATGGGGCTTGCCAATGCCGCCGAACTGCCCTTTGTCCAGGAAGTTTATGCTACGGCGCAGATCGTCAAAGAGAAAGAGCCTGATACCGCCGCTGTCATTGAGCTTGGGGGCGAGGATGCAAAGGTCATATTTTTCTCCCACGGCGTTGATGAGCGTATGAACGGCTCATGCGCCGGGGGCACCGGAGCCTTTATCGACCAGATGGCCGTTCTTCTCGATATGACCGTTGACGAGATGGATGAAATAAGTCTCGGCGCGACAAGAATCTATCCGATAGCGTCGCGCTGCGGCGTATTCGCAAAGACCGACATTCAGCCGCTTTTAAACCAGGGAGCCTCAAAGTCGGACGTCGCCGCGAGCATTTATCAGGCGGTCGTTAACCAGACTATTGCCGGGCTGGCTCAGGGCAGGAAAATACAGGGAAAGGTGCTTTTTCTCGGAGGGCCGCTGCATTACTGCCTCGGTCTGCGCGAGCGCTTTGTAAAGACGCTTAAGCTCGATAACGACAAAGCCGTTTTTCCGGAATACGGGCTGTACGCCGTAGCGCTGGGAGCGGCCATTTATTCAAAAAACGCTTCGGAAAAGTATACCTTCAGCACCCTTATGAAAAGCCTCAGAGAGTGTGCTGAAAGCAAAAGCTCCGAGCGAATGGCGCTGCCTCCTCTTTTCGAATCGGAGGAGGACTATAAAAGCTTTAAGGAGCGCCATAAAAAGGCAAGCGTTCCCATAGCGGACATCAATACATATTCCGGCAGAGCGTTCATCGGAATAGACTGCGGCAGCACCACAACCAAGTTGGTCGTTATCGGAGAAAACCGGCAGATAATATATACCCACTACAGCCCGAACAAGGGCAACCCCGTGGAAATAGTGTTGGAGCAGCTCAAAAAAATTCTTTCCCTTTGCGGCGACAGAATAACAGTATCCGGCAGCGCCGTAACCGGATACGGCGAGGAGCTTATCAAAAACGCCTTCAGCATTGACGAGGGCATAGTCGAGACATTAGCACATTATACCGCGGCAAAGTATTTCGACCCGACGTGGATTTCATTCTTGATATCGGCGGACAGGATATAAAATGCTTCAAAATAAGAAACGGCGCGATAGATTCCATCATGCTTAACGAGGCGTGTTCTTCCGGCTGCGGCTCGTTTATTGAGACATTTGCAAAATCAATGGATCATGAGGTCAGTGAATTCGCTGAAAAAGGGCTTCACAGCAGAGCGCCTGTTAATTTAGGCACGCGCTGCACGGTCTTTATGAATTCCTCCGTCAAGCAGTCACAGAAGGACGGGGCGACGGTCGAGGATATTTCGGCAGGACTATCGATAAGCGTTGTCAAGAATGCGCTTTATAAGGTTATCAGAGCCGCCTCGCCGAGCGATCTCGGCAAACATATTGTCGTTCAGGGAGGAACCTTTTACAATGACGCTGTGCTGCGCGCCTTTGAAAAGGAGCTGGGAGCCGACGTCATCAGACCGTCTATTGCCGGGCTTATGGGTGCATACGGAGCGGCGCTTCACTCCATGCGGTTTGAAAAAAGCTCGATGCTGGACAAAAACGGGCTGGAATGCTTTACTCATTCGTCAAAAACGGCGGTTTGCAAAGGCTGCACAAACCATTGCAGACTGACGGTGAATATCTTTTCCGACGGAAGGAAATACATTTCCGGAAACCAGTGCCAGCGCGGGCTGGGAATAGAAAAACCCGATGATTCACCCAATCTGCATGCTTTTAAAAGGGATTATCTTTCTTCGCTTGCGCCCAAAGCCGGAAGACGCGGCAAAATCGGCATGCCAATGGCGCTGGGAATGTTTGAACTGGCGCCGTTGTGGTACGGCATTTTTACCGCTTTGGGTTTTGAGGTGGTCTTTTCAAAGCTGTCCAACCGCCGGACATACGAAAAGGGACAGTTTACCATTCCTTCGGATACGGTCTGTTATCCGGCAAAGATAATGCACGGACATATCCAGGAGCTGCTGGATCAGGGAATAGAAAGGATCTTTTATCCCTGCATAACATATAACATAGATGAAAAGGCCGGGGACAACCATTTTAACTGTCCGATAGTTGCCTATTATTCGGAGCTTCTAAATTCAAATATCGACGAGCTCCACGGTATTCATTTCCTCTATCCCTATATCAATATCAATAAAAAGCGCGTGCTTGCCAAAAACCTGTTCGACTGCCTGAAAGGGCTCGATCCGGACATTGCTCCCGGCGAGATACGCAAGGCAGTCAGGCAGGGCTTTGACATGTACGGAAATTATATGCAGAGCGTACGCGACGAAGGCGAAAGAGCCATACGTTTCGCGAGAGAAAACGGCAGACGCATTATGATATTAGCCGGCAGGCCCTATCATGCCGATCCGGAAATAGGCCACGGTATTGATAAGCTGGCGCAGTCGCTGGGATTTGTCGTCGTCAGCGAGGACAGCGTTTGTCATCTTGAAAAGCTCAAAAGGGTCAGCGTCCTCAATCAGTGGACCTATCACGCGAGACTTTACAGAGCAGCGCAGTTTGCAACGCACAACAGCGATGTCCAGCTTGTGCAGCTTGTTTCCTTCGGCTGCGGTATAGACGCTATAACCACGGACGAGGTGCGCTCGATTCTGGAGAGCGCGGGAAAATACTACACACAGATCAAGATTGATGAGATCACCAATCTCGGCGCCGTCAAGATAAGGCTGAGGAGCCTTATAGGAGCGCTGGAGGAGAGCGAATAGCTCAGAGAACGGCAGCGCAGGATACGTCGGTTCCACGCTCAAAGCTCTTGATGATGTTTGCATAACCACACTTTGCATATTGCTTTTTGCTTGACGGCACAGGCAGTTTCTTTCTTAATTCTGAACTCAGCGGAGCTATAATATGAACAGCTACATACCATTTACCGAACAGATGAAAAATGAATACACTATTCTCATTCCGACCATGCTGCCAATGCATTTTCGGATGATAATCAGCGTATTGAAAACATATGGCTACAATATTGAGCTCCTGGAGGAAAGCGGACCCCATATAGCGGAAACAGGGCTCAAATATGTTCACAACGATACCTGCTATCCTGCCATACTTGTAATCGGGCAATTCATAAATGCGCTCAATTCCGGCAAATACGATCCGCACAAAACCGCGCTCATGCTGTTTCAGACAGGCGGCGGCTGCCGCGCGTCAAATTATATTTCGCTGCTGAGGAAGGCGCTCAAGAACGCCGGGCTGGATTATATTCCGGTTATTTCCTTCAGCTTCATGGGCATCGAGAGACACCCCGGATTTAAAATGAGCATACCCAAGCTGCACCGGATGCTATACGGCATACTGTATGCCGATCTGCTTATGAGCCTCGTCAATCAGTGCCGTCCGTATGAGATTAACTCCGGTCAGGCGCAGATACTTGCAGAACGCTGGGTAAAACGCCTGAGCAAGGAAATGGGCGAAGGCGGCTCTCGCTTGAGCTACAGGAAAATCAAACAAAACTACAAAGCCATGGTAGAGGATTTTGCCGGCATTCCGATGGCTGAGAGACCTGCCGTCAGGGTTGGGGTAGTCGGTGAAATCTTTGTAAAGTATTCTCCGCTCGGCAATAATAATCTTGAGCAGTTTCTTGTTGACGAGGGAGCGCAGGTTACCGTGCCGGGACTGACCGATTTTTTGCTGTACTGCGTATATAACAATATAAATGACTACCGCGTCTATAAAAGAGGAAGCGCCCTGCGCTGCGCCGTAATAAAGCTCGCGTTCAATTTTTTGAGCAAAAAGAAAAACGATGTTTCGGACGTGATGATACGAAACGGCCGTTTTGAGCCTTTTTCGAGGTTTGAGGACACCATCAGGCTTTCCGAGGGTTATATAGGGAAGGGCGCTAAAATGGGCGAAGGCTGGCTTCTGACGGCGGAAATGCTCGAGCTTGCCGAAGCGGGAATAAAAAACATAGTATGCACCCAGCCGTTCGGATGTCTGCCTAATCACATATGCGGCAAAGGCATGATGCGCATAATAAAGGAACGCAATCCCGACGTAAACATTGTTGCGATAGATTACGACGCGGGAGCGACGCAGGTAAACCAGATAAACAGATTAAAGCTGATGCTTGCAAACGCTCAGCCCCCGTCCGGCGTCGGCAGAAAGAGCGTCGCCGCGGCAGAAAGCATAGAGGATAAACAGGAGGCAGGATAAACCTTTTACATTGCGTTTGATTTATTTAAAGATATATGTTATCATAAGATCATACCGGCAGCGGTTGCTTTATCCGAGGGCATAACAGTTAACCTGATAAAAAACGGAACGGAGAATTATTATGGCGCTTCAGGAATCAGGCGAAATGTATCTGGAAACAATACTGATACTTTCCGGAAGAGGAAAACCGGTCAGATCGGTCGATGTGGGCGAATATATGGGATATTCAAAGCCAAGCGTCAGCCGTGCGGTCGGTTTGCTTAAAAACGGCGGCTATGTCGTTACCGATCCGGACGGATATCTTCTTCTGACGGAAGAAGGAAGAAGGGCGGCGGAAAAGATTTATGAGCGCCACAATGTCCTGACCGATTTTTTTGTTGAATTGGGCGTGGACCATGAGATTGCCGCTAAAGACGCATGCAGAATCGAGCATATTATAAGCGACGAGACCTTTGATGCTATAAAGAGCAGAGCAACATCCGATTAATAACGGAATCTGTGATCCGGTCAAAACCGTATCATATCCATTCCGGAGTTTATGCAGGCATGTCGTCTGCCGGCGTCTAAAAAATAAAACAGAAATATGAAAAAATCTGCGCTGAGCATTAGTTTTCAGCAGAGCGGAGCCGGGAGAAATTTTCCCGGCTTTTGTTTTTTAGGAATATTTTTTTTCATGCGGTCAAAAATACCTTTGAGATAAAAAACATAGATTATTCAGAGGTACCATAATGAAAAAAATAACCTTCGACAACACAGGAATAAGACGATTTTTCAACAAAACCGGCTTCTATATCGCAATGTCAGCCTGCCTTGCCGCCGTCGGAGCGGTGGCGTTTCATTCCTTTAAAAGCTCCGGCCTGATCAATCCCGCTGAGATCAACGCGCCGGGATCTTCGCAAATGTCGAATTATGATTTTTTCGAAGAAGCGCAGAAGGTGCAGAAAAACGCCCGAAGCATAGTGATAGAGGAGAAAGATGAAAACGCCCGATCGCAGGAACCTAAACCGCGGACCGTTTCGCAGGCGGAAAGAAAATCGTCTGAAAAAGAACCGGAAAAACTGTCATATGCCTTTCCCTGCGGTAATACAATAATAGGGAAGTACAGTGAGGGCGAGCTGATTTACAGCGAGACGATGCAGGACTGGCGCAGTCACGACGGGATCGATCTTGCCTGCAATCAGAACGAGGAAATCAAAAGTATCGCCGCAGGCACGGTTAAAGCGGCGACAGAAGAAATAACGCTCGGAAAATGCGTTACAATAGAACATCCGGGAGGGGTTTTGGCAAAATATTGCGGGCTGGCTGAAATAAACGTCGTTGAAAACGAACAGGTTCAAATGGGACAGACAATAGGAAAATCAGGGACGGTTCCTTTTGAAGCGGACATGGAACCGCATCTTCATCTGGAAATAATGATCGACGGAAGAAATGCCGACCCGGAAAGTTTTCTGGGAAAAATCATAAACAAAATAAACTGATCCCGCCCTCGGAAACGTCTGACGGTCTGACGCCAGGCGGCGGAAAAAGGGGCGCTAAGCAGACCGTAATGCCGTTTTTTCATCTGTGCGGCAGAGCGGTTTGTTTAGTTTGCGGCCGATGATAGAAAATGTAATACTTTATTGTTGATTTTTATAATTATTACTGATATAATTAACAAAAGGCAAATATTAACCGGTAACAGGTTCTTTATATTGGGCGCCTTGAAGAAGATTCTGCAAAAACGGGACGGCAGTCGGTTGTGCTTTTTTCTCTTCCCGACGCTGACGATCGCAGCAGAAATGAGCGTAAGGCCGGTTAATACCGAGCCGATATCAACAAAATTTATCCGTCCGGCGGTTTTTACCGACGGCGGAGGCTATGAGGTGAATTATGGATAACGAAAACAACAATTATTATCCCGAAAGTCCCATCAACGAGCAGGAACAGCAATTTCCTCAGCAGCCGTATCCCTCTGTTCAGCCGGACGGTTTTACTGATATCTACAGCGGCAGCGAGAATGTAAACGCGCCGCAGGAAAATGCATTCCAGCCTCAGCAGTATGCTCAGCAGGCTGCCGATGCTGCCGGACAGCAGGCGGAACAGTATGCTCAACAGGCCGGGCAGTATGTACAGCAGCAGGCGGAACCGGTAGTTCAGCAGGCCGAGCAGTATGTACAGCCTCAGCAGTACGCCCAGCCTCAGCAGTACGCCCAGCCCCAGCAGTACATACAGCCGGAGCCGGCACAGCCTCAGTACGCCCAGCCCCAGCAGTACATACAGCCGGAGCCCGTCCAGCCTCAGTATGTTCAGCCGGAGCCGGCACAGCCTCAGTACGCGGCGCCTGAGCAGTACGCGCAGCAGTATAATCAGCCGACGGAGCAGTACGGTCAGGTTCAGCAGTACGCGCAGCCGCAGGAGGAGCAGAACCAGCAGACCACCTATTACGGTCAGCCGCAATATGCGCCGGTCCAGTACAATGATCAGTCCTACGGATATAATTACAATCAGCAGCCTATAGTGAAGGAACAGAAGCCCCGCCAGGGATTTGCGATCGCTTCTCTTATTCTCGGTATAGTTGCGCTGGTTATTCCCATTCTCTGCTGTATGTTCAGCTTTGTTTCTGCCGGCGTAGGTATCGCTGCCGGCATAGTCGGACTCATCCTCGGATTTATGGCCATCAGCGCAGGCAACAAGGGCGGATTATCAATCACCGGCGTGATTCTCAGCGGTTTGGGCATCATTGTCAGCATCGTGCTGATCATAATATTTGTAACAGCCTTCGGAAGCATTTCGACCTTTGCCGATCCGTCGATTTTTGAGGAACTCTATCCCAACCTGTAATATAATACATACCCGCCATACTTCAAACGGCCGGATCTTTCCGGCCGTTTTTGTTTGTGAAATCATCCCATGAATCAACGTCCTTTTTGCGGGAATAATATAAACAATACTATCCAAAACGGAGGTTTCCATGGTTTTCAGAAGCGATTTGGCTGTGGAGTGTCTGGATCCTTCCAAAAGCGCTCCGGGCTACGGCGTTGAGTCAAGCACGCATGATATTGGCGGAGTAAAAATAGAGACGGTAAAAATTCTGGACGAAAGCGGAGAAAGGATAGTCGGCAAGCCAAAGGGTACCTACACGACAATGCGGGTGGAGTCCTTTTCTGAGGCTGCCGACGACATAGAAAACCGGGTTTCGGTCATATCCGAGCAGATTGAAAGGCTGATTCCAAAGGAAGGAATGGTGCTGGTAGCGGGGCTCGGCAATCCCGCTGCGACTCCGGACGCGATAGGCCCCAACACGGCCAGGCGCATACTGTCCACCCGGCATTTGATCGGGGAGATGAACCGCGCGGGCGGTCTTGAAGCGCTGCGCCCCGTCGCTTCCGTGGCATTCGGAGTGCTTGGACAGACCGGAATAGAAAGCTCGGAGATAATCGGATCTGTTGTCGAGCGGATAAAGCCCTGTGCCGTTATCGCCGTGGACGCCCTTGCGGCAAGGAGCATGGAACGTCTCGGCACTACGGTGCAGATTTCCGACAGCGGAGTTTCGCCCGGCTCGGGCGTCGGAAATCACCGCAATGAGATATCGCGTAAAACCCTCGGCGTGCCGGTCATCGCCATAGGCATACCGACGGTAGTAGACTGCGGAACAATGGTGCGTGATATTCTGGGGGATGATAAGCGCGGCCTTCCCGAACGGTCGAACATGATGATGGTAACGCCCAAGGAGGTCGATCTTCTGGTGGAGAAGGCGAGCTATGTGCTGTCGCTCGCGATCAACATGGCTCTCCAGCCGCAGCTGGCTCCCGAGGATATTCTGGCGCTGACCTCATAAGCCTATTCATTTTCATTTCACAAAACGTATACGACACTTTAACGAACGATTCATTAAAATGAAATTTTTACGGTATATACTTTAACCATCAAAAGGATAACAAATTTTCCTTATATACATTTTTCTCCTCCTTTATATTCTTCCTTTCTCCAATGGTCGTAACCGACCGCAAAAAATCAGCCCGGGCGAAATGCCCGGGCTTTTTTGCTTTTGTTTGATAATCTGTAAACCCGATGCCTCAAGCTCCCGCGCCGTTATCTCGGCGGGCTGTTCGCAGAGGACGGGGATACTGCCTGCCATGGATCTTAAGCCGGCAGCGCCGAAGGTAAAAAAACTAAATTCTCGAAATGTCCTCCTCGGTCATCGGCCTGAGACCTCTGGAAACGAGAGCCTTTTCCGATTCCTTGGTGTTGGACACGCGGAAAATCATATATGCGTGCTTTCCTCCGTTGTTGCCGAGGAAGGCGTACATATATTCGATGTTGACCTTTGCCTCGGTGAACACCGAGAGCAGTTTGGAAAGTCCGCCGGGTTCATCGGGTACGGCGAAGGCCAGAACGGAAGTGAAATTTGCTATGAGATTGTTGTCCCTCAGAAGATTCGCCGTTTCGAATGCGTCGTCGACTATCATGCGCGCAATGCCGAAATCCTTTGTTTCCGCCAGAGACAGCGCTCTGATGTCAATGTTTTTCTTTGCCAGCAGCGAGATCATTTCGTCCAGTCTGCCGGGCTTGTTTTCCAGAAATACGGAAATCTGCTTAATGCTCATTTTGGTTTCTCCTTTCGGTCTTGCGTCAGATCTTTCGTTTATCTATGACTCTTACGGCCTTGCCTTCGCTTCTGGTGATGGACTTCGGATTGACGAGCGTGACCTTCGCCTTGAGACCGAGCATTGACTTGAGACCGTCAACAAGTTCCTTCTGTTTGGCTTCGATCTCGCCGATGTTGTCGGTGAACATTTCGGGAGTCATTTCAACCTGAACGTCAAGTGTGTCGGTCATATTCACGCGATCGACGATAATCTGATAGTTTGCGGCATAGCCGTAGTTGAGAAGCACAGTTTCTATCTGGCTCGGGAATACGTTGACGCCGCGGATGATGAGCATATCGTCGCTCCTGCCGCGAGGTTTGGCCATTTTGACATGGGTGCGCCCGCAGGTGCATTTTTCTCTTGAAAGCGTGCAGATGTCGCGTGTACGGTAGCGAAGAAGCGGAAAAGCCTCCTTGTCAAGCGAGGTAAAAACAAGCTCGCCCTGTGTGCCGTCGGGCAAAACTTCTCCCGTGTCGGGATCGATAATCTCGGCGATGAAGTGATCCTCGTTTACGTGCATACCCTTTTGGGCGGAGCATTCAAATGATACGCCCGGGCCGGAAAGTTCGGTAAGACCGTAGATGTCATACGCTTTAATGCCGAGGGTATTCTGGATATCCTGTCTCATTTCCTCGCTCCATGCCTCCGCGCCGAAGATTCCGGCCTTGAGAGGGATATCGTTGGGACCGTAGCCCATTTCTTTCATACGCTCGCCGAGATATGCGGCATAGCTGGGAGTGCAGCAGAGAATGGTCGCATGAAGATCATTGATAAACATGATCTGACGGTCTGTGTTGCCGGAGCTGGTCGGGATTGTGAGGCATCCGACCTTGTGGCTTCCGCCGTTGAGTCCGGGGCCGCCGGTGAAAAGTCCGTATCCGTAGGAAACCTGGCAGACGTCTTCGTCGGTGCCGCCTGCCGCGACTATTGCGCGGGCACAGCATTCCTCCCACAGATCGATGTCCTTCTGAGTGTAAAAAGCGACGACGCGCTTTCCTGTTGTGCCTGAGGTCGACTGTATTCTGACCGCGTCCTTGAGGGGTACGCCGAGCAGTCCGTAGGGATAAGCTTCCCTGAGATCGGCTTTGGACAAAAACGGCAGCTTGTGCAGATCGTCGATGGATTTAATATCATCGGGAGTGACGCCCTTTTCCTCCATTTTTTTGCGATAGTAGGGGACATTGTCCCAGACATGTCTGACCTGTTTTACCAGCTTTTCGTTTTGCAGCTTGATCATTTCCTCGCGGGGCATACATTCGATCTCAGGCTGAAAATATCTTTCCATAAAATACACTCCTTTTCTTATTTTTTGCGTCAACATTCTGTTTCACCATACTTATCGGGTCGGTACGGTTCGGTCTGACTATAAAAAGCACTGCTGTGAAAAAATAGTTCGTTTCTGCCTTTTAAACAAGACGAACAAAAATGATTTGGTTCCCAATGTGCATGCCGCAGAAGAATTTTGACTGCTTTATTGCTCAATGCGCGCCGTTTATAAAGACGGCGCGCACGGGTAATATGGATTAATCGGCGTTCTTGCCAAGACTGAACGCCTTTTTGTTCATTTCGAGGAATTTGGCCGGCACTGTGGACTCGAGGGTTTTCTGCCAGACGTCGTCCGAAATGTCGAAATAGTTTGACAGCCTTCCGATGAGGACGATATTAACCGCCTTCGGCGAACCTGCCTGCTCTGCAAGCGCGAGGCAGTCGAGAGCGTCCACGTTTGCGCCTGTTTCCTTTATCTTTTCTATTATGTTTTCGGGATATTGTGCGGCGCCGGTGATAACCGGCATAGGATCTATCTGCTGAGTGTTGACTATCAGCTTTCCGTCCTTTTTGAGATAGGGCAGCCAGCGCGCGGCCTCAAGCGATTCAAAGGCTAAAATAACGTCGGCTTCGCCTTTTTCTATAATGGGGGAGCAAACCTTGTCGCCGTATTTTACATAGGTAACGACAGAGCCTCCTCTCTGGCTCATGCCGTGGACCTCGGAAATTTTTACGTCATAGTTGAGTGAAAGCAGAGCGTTGCCAAGAACGCGGCTGGCGAGCAGGGTTCCCTGGCCGCCGACTCCTACGATCATAATGTTCTTTGTCATTATTTATCACCTCCGTCGGATATTGCACCGAAGCTGCAAAGACCCGTGCAAAGATTGCAGCCGACACACTGGGTTGAATCAATGACGGCCTTACCTTTTCTGATGCTGATGGCAGGGCAGCCGATTCCCATGCAAACCTTGCAGCCGCGGCATTTTTCACTGTCAATTTTAAGCGGCGGATTATGCTTTACATATTTGAGCAAGGCGCACGGTCTGCGGGAAATGATGACCGAAGGCTCGTCCAGCGAAAGGTGTTCGTCAAGAGCGGCAAGACATTCGCTGAGGTTATACGGATCGACGACGGTAACCTTATTGATTCCGACAGCGCGGCAAAGATTCTCAAGATTTACAGCCGCTGTGGGATCGCCCTTTATCGTGTAGCCGGTAGTCGGATTCTGCTGATGTCCGGTCATGCCGGTAATGGAATTGTCGAGTATTATCACGGTGGAAATGCTTCTGTTGTAAGCGATGTTGATAAGACCGGTAACGCCGGAATGGATAAAGGTCGAATCGCCGATGACAGCGACCGCCTTTTTCGCAAACTCATCGCCTCTCGCCTTTACTGCGCCGTGGAGAGCGCTGACCGAAGCGCCCATGCAGACGCATGTGTCCATCATGCCGAGAGGAGGAAGCGCGCCGAGGGTATAACAGCCGATGTCGCCGCTGACATAAACCCTTTTCTTTTTAAGGGCGTAATAGAGTCCTCTGTGCGGACATCCGCAGCACATTACAGGAGGACGGTTGGGGATAGCTTCGTCTACGGTTAAAAACTCCTTCTGCTCGCCCAGTATGTTCTTTTCAACGGTGGACTGGCTGAACTCTCCGAGAAGCGAGAACACATCCTTGCCGATCACATCGACTCCTATCGTTTTGCAGTGGTTTTCGATGACAGGATCAAGCTGTTCTATAACGTACACCTTATCGCATTTTGCAGCAAAATCCTTGATCATCTGCACCGGCATGGGATTGATGAGCCCCAGCTTGAGATAGGAGGCCTTTTCACCGAGAGCTTCCTTTGCATACTGGTATGAGATACCGGCGCAGATTACGCCGATCGAAGCGCTGTTGAATTCAACTGTATTGAACGGGCAGTTTTCCGCCAGCTCAAGCAGAGCCTTTGTGCGCTCCTCGACAACGATATGGCGGCCTTTTGCCATTGCCGGCATCATGACGTTTTTGCCCGGATTCTTGGTGTATTCCTTGAGCGGGAGCTCTGTGCGCTCGCTCAGCTCGACAACAGAGCTGGAATGCGATACTCTCGTGGAGAGCCTGAGCAGAACGGGAGTATCGTATTTTTCGGAAATTTCGTAGGCGGCTTTTGTATAGCTAAGACATTCGGCACTGTCCGAGGGCTCAAGCATGGGCACCTTGGAGGCTATGGCGTAATGTCTGGAATCCTGCTCGTTTTGCGAGGAGTGCATTCCCGGGTCATCCGCGACGCCGAAAACAAGACCTCCGTTTGTTCCGATATATGAAGCGGTAAAAAGTGGATCGGCTGCAACATTAAGGCCGACATGCTTCATTCCGGAAAAGGCTCTTGCGCCGTTTATGGCTGCTCCGATCGCCGTTTCGCAGGCAACCTTCTCGTTGGGAGCCCATTCGGCGTAGATTTCGGGATATTTTGCGGCAAATTCACTTATTTCGGTGCTGGGAGTTCCGGGGTAGCTGGACAGCACTTTTACTCCGGCTTCGTAAAGACCGCGAGCGACAGCTTCATTGCCCTGCATTAATCTTTTCATCTGAGAAAATCAATCCTTTCGTTTGACCCGATTTGTATATACTTTCATCAAAAAAACAAAACCAGGCCGGTATTGTCCTGCAAGAAATGATATACTGCATTAATCAAAATATTATCTCATATCTTGACGGTTTTTTCAATAGCCTGATGCCAATTAAAATGAAAACAAAAATAGTATCTTTTGTATTAATTTGCATGAATATAAGACAAAACGCATTTTGATTCCGGCTTTTTGATATCATGTTCGTCTTGATTTTTTATAAAAAACAGTTAAAGGTTAGTTTTTTAATAGTATTATAAAGTTATTATTGAATTCTGTTGAGATATATTGTATAATCTAATTGGTTTTTTCAGGGAAGAATACGTCAAAGAGCATGTTTGGGAGGCTGAAAAGGATGAAAATGCTGAAGAAGATGATTTGTATGCTTCTTGCTTCGGTATGCATTTTATTCACGGTCGGGTTTGAGGCATCTTCGGCCGCAACGGATAAAATCACTGCATACGGAATTGATGTTTCTTCATGGCAGGGGCTTAATGTTGACTGGAAGAAGGTCAAGGCAAGCGGTATTGACTTTGCAATAATCCGCTGCGGTACCAGCAACATTGTTGATAAGGCGTTTGAGATAAATTATAAAAACGCCAAGGCTGCCGGAGTTGATCTGGGCTGCTATATATATACATATCAAAAATCGGTTGACGGAGCGAAAAAGGATGCCAAAAAGGTGCTTGACCTCATCAAGGGAAAAAAATTCGAATATCCGATTTACTTTGACATAGAAGACCCGAGCCTTGACAGCCTCAGCACAAGCACGCGCACGAATATGTGTCTTGCCTTTTGCGACATGCTTTCGAAGGAAGGCTGGATGACCGGGGTTTACGCTTCAACTTCATATTTCAGGGACAAGCTCAACAAAAGCAAAATTTCCGACAGATATGAGATTTGGACTGCGTGGTGGAAGAGCAGCAGAAAGCCGGACTCGGATATGTCCGATTCCTGCGGGCTGTGGCAGTACTCGGCGAAAGGCAGCGTAAAGGGGATCACCGGTTATGTCGACCTTGACGTTTCCTATCGCAATTATCCGGGAATTATCAAAAAGAAGGGTCTCAACGGATACAAAGCGGAAGATGATCCGGTCGGGGATAAATACAAGGCGGGCGACTGCGATATGGACGGCAAAATAACCAGCAGCGACTCTCTGCTTATTCTGAAGGCTGTGATAGGGAGCGAGAAGCTGAAAGAGGAGCAGATCAAACTTGCCGATGTTGATTCAGACGGCATAGTAACCAGTACCGATGCGCTTATTGTTTTAAAAATGTCTATCGGAATCATTAACTCCTCGAATCCGGTCTGAACCTGCCGGTTCATAACAACTGCAAAACCGCACGGATTTTATTTCGCGCGGTTTTTTATTTTCCCGATTTCTTTCAAGGCATAATCACTGAATTAAGATCGGCTGTTGTCTTCTGATCGCAAGGGCTGCATCTGCTGCAAGGCGAACAGATGCAGCCGCATGTTTTTTCTCTCTTTTCGGGCTTTTTTGAAACTTATAATAAAACAACCTCAAAAAACAAGGCGTTGCTTTAGGGTGAGCGCCTTGTTTTTAAGATTAATGATATTACCGATAATCGGCGGTCGTCATATCTATGAAAAGCTTCGGCAGAGTCTTCATTCCCGATCATCGTCAGAGCCGGCGATTTTCTTTTTGCCATCGGGGACATCGGTTTTCTTTTTTTCGACGTCCTTTTTACCTCTGCGGTGCATGGAGGACAACGGGTTTGCCATGGCGGCTTTTTTCAGCTCATTGTCGCTTATGTGGGTATATATTTCGGTGGTATTGAGGTTTTCATGTCCCAAAATCTCTTTCAGCGCGCGGATGTCGGTCTGTCCGTATTGATACATCAGCGTGGCGGCCGTATGGCGAAGCTTATGCACCGAGTAGCCCTCGTGAGCTATACCCATTTTTGTAAACAGATTCTTCACCATGAGCTGTACCGCCTCGCGGCTTATCCTGTTGCCGTTGCGGCTGATGAAAAGGGCGTTTTTGTCCTTTTCCTTTACTTTTTTCGGGCGAACCTCAAGGTAACTGTTTATGGCGTCTATGCAGGCACGGTTAAGATAGACCGTGCGTTCCTTGTTTCCTTTGCCGACAACGCGCATGGTGTCATCGCGGCGAATGTCGGTTATATCCAGATTGACAAGCTCGCTCAGACGAAGACCGCAGTTTAAAAACAGCGTGACAATGCAGTAATTCCGCTCGGCGTAGTCGCCGTCGATGAGGCTGAGCAGATCAATGCTGTCCTCGAGCGTAAGATACTTGGGCAGCGATTTTTTGATTTTTGCCGTTTCCAGTTTGTCAAGAGGGTTTTCGTCGATCTTGTTCTGCATATAGAGGAATTTATAAAAGGAGCGCAGGCTGGCGGCCTTCCTTGCTCTTGCGGCCGGCTTGTTGTTTCGTATCTCGCGCAGATAGTTCATGTAATCGTAAGTATCCATCAGTGTGACCGATTTGATATCGTCTAGAGTTATGTCGCTGATATCAATCTCGGAGAAGGGGACGTCTTCGCCTGACATGCCGCGCAGTATCTTATAATAGCGGAAGAAAATGCGCAGGTCGGTGAAATACTGCTCGACCGTGTTGGGCGATTTGCCCTTGACGGTTTCCATATAGCCGAGATATTCGCGCACGGCAAGCGGCGCTTCCTTTATCATCTGGATTTTCATTTTGATTCCCTCTGATACGGTTATTTTATTAAATTATAACACCCCGTGCGGGCTTTAACAAGGGCCAATTATATAAAAGTTTTGTTTTATTTAGTTAGGTGATTAAGAAAGGCGCCGATCGGAAAAGAGGGGGCAGGGCGGTTTTCCGGATATAGGAACAGGGCGAAAACGAAAAAGAGGACGGCTTTTGCCGTCCTCTTTGAATGAGGTTATTTATCGGTACTATTCACTTTTCTTTTTGTAGTATCTGCATTCGCCGTCGAGGCTGAGCTTCTCTCTGTGTCCTTTTAAATTGTCGCCTTTTGTGTCTTCGGTATAGTATTCACAATCGACGCATTTTTCGGCAACGACCTCTTTCAGCCTCGCATCGTATTCTTCGCGGCTTAGCACATCTATTTCTGCCTCATTAACGCTTTCTATTTTTGATACGTTAAGGTAAACAGTCTTTACATCATCTTTTATCAGATACGGAAACTTGCAGTTTTCTGTCTGGAATTTCAATATGGGAATAAAGGAACCGTAGTTGTTATTAAGATATTCGATGAAGCCTTCTATTGTGTCTATCCCTTCGGGGAACATGTATTCCATGAAGTCGATCTCAATTATTTTCATAAAATCAATCCTCTCTCTATATCCTCGCGACGCCGCTGTCTATCGCTGCCTGTCCGACTGCTTTTGCAACCTTATCGGCAACCTTCTTGTCCAGAGCAGAGGGGATTATGTAATCGGGTGTCAGTTTGTCCTCATCTATTACCGATGCTATCGCTTTTGCCGCGGCCAGCTTCATCTCCTCGTTGATGTCGCTTGCTCTGACGCTCAGAGCGCCCTTGAATATTCCGGGGAAGGCAAGCACATTGTTTATCTGATTTGCGTAGTCGCTGCGCCCGGTTCCCACTATAAACGCACCGTTTGCCTTGGCTTCATCAGGTCTGATCTCGGGGTCGGGATTGGACATGGGGAACAAAATCGGGTTTTCCTTCATGGAGCGCACCATCTCACCGCTTACGACGTTGGGAGCCGATACGCCGATGAATACATCGGCACCGTTCATTGCGTCGGATAGAGTGCCGCTGAGATTATCCGGATTGGTTATTTTTGTTATGCTGATCTTTTCGTCGTTGAGATCGGTCCTGTCGCTGCTGAGTATTCCCTTTCTGTCGCACATCACAATATTTCTCGCGCCCGAGCTTATCAGAAGCCTTGCTATGGAAATGCCGGCCGATCCTGCGCCGTTGATTACGATTCTGATGTCGCCGATTACCTTTCCGGCGAGCTTTAGGGCGTTTGTCATTGCCGCCAGAACCACTATTGCCGTACCGTGCTGATCGTCGTGGAAAATGGGGATGTCACAGCGCTCCTTGAGGCGTCGCTCAATCTCAAAGCATCTCGGAGCGGCGATGTCCTCCAAGTTTATGCCGCCGAAAGAACCGGATATCAGCGCGATGGTGTTTACTATTTCGTCGACGTCCTTGGACTTTATGCACAGCGGAAAGGCGTCCACGTCGGCAAAGGTCTTGAACAGGGCGCATTTGCCCTCCATTACGGGCATGCCGGCGACCGGTCCGATGTCGCCCAGACCCAGAACCGCCGTACCGTCTGTTATAACGGCGACAAGATTTCCCCTGCGGGTCAGCTTATAGCTGAGACTTTCGTCCTTTTGTATCTCAAGGCAGGGCTGAGCAACGCCCGGGGTATAGCACAGTGACAGATCGTCCCGGTCGTTTATTTCCGGACGGGCGACGACCTCGATCTTGCCCTGCCATTTATAATGAAGCTTGAGTGATTCCTTTGCATAGTCCATATTATAAAACCCTTTCTGCGGTTATTTAATCTTGTTTTCGGCGCGGCGTTCGTATGCTGCTCTTATGGCGCGGGCCCCCTTGTAAATATCGCCGCCGCCCATTGTTATGACAATATCCCCAGGCTTTGCGTTATTTACTACGTAATCGGCTATTTCGTCAAAATCGTCTATCATGACTGCGTTGTCGAGCTTTTCGGCCATCTGCGAGGAATGAACGCCCCAGATGTTTTCCTCTCTTGCCGCCTTGATTTCGGTGAGAACGACCCGATCCGCTCTCGACAGCGACCGCACAAATTCGTTGAGAAGTATTTGCGTACGCGAGTAGGTGTATGGCTGGAAAATTGCCCAAAGCCGGTTGTGAGGCATTTTTGAGGCGGCCTCAAGCGTAGCGTCTATCTCGTGCGGATGATGGGCAAAGTCGTCGATGACGGTTACGCCCTCATAAGTGCCGTATATCTCAAACCGGCGGCCGGCGCCCGTAAATGTCGGCAATAATGCGGCTGTTTCTTCGGGAGTCACCCCCGCGTTTATCAGAGCTGCACACGCTCCGAGCGAGTTGGAAACGTTGTGTATGCCAGGGACGCCCAGCTCGATCCTGCACAGTTTTTCTCCCTTTTTCATCAGGTCATAACTGTAGTAGGAGCCGTTTTTCACCTGGATATTCTCGGCATAATAGTCGTTCTTTTTTTCCAGGCCGAAGGTGATTATCCTTTTTTTAACGCCGGACAGCGCCTTCATGGAGTTTTCATCATCGCCGTTCACAATGACCGAGGACTTTGTCTGGTTTGCAAATCTGTTGAAGGATCTGATTATATTCTCCAGTGTTTTGAAATAGTCGAGGTGATCCTCATCGATGTTGAGTATAACGGCGACGTTCGGCTCTATCTGCAAAAAGGTGTCCACATATTCGCAAGCCTCGCACACCATAGTGTCGCTGCCGCCGCTTCTGCCGTTGCTGCCGATCGAAGGCAGTCTTCCGCCGATGACGATGGTCGGATCTTTTTTTGCAGCGTAAAGCACATGCGATATCATGGAGGTAGTGGTCGTTTTGCCGTGGGTGCCGCAGACGGCAATGGTGTTGTCGAACCTGCGGCTGATTATGCCGAGCAGTATTGAACGCTCAATTACAGGGATACCGTGCTGCCTCGCGTAAACAAGCTCGGGATTATCTGCGTGAACGGCCGCCGTGTGGATGAGAGCGTCGGCGCCCTCGGCGTTTTTTGCGTCGTGTCCCGAATAAACGGTGATACCAAGCGAGCGGAGCCTTTCGGTGTTGTCGCTTTCAAACATGTCGCTGCCGGTTACAGCATAGCCCTTGCCGTGCAGGATTTCCGCCAGAGGACACATGCCTGCGCCGCCGATGCCGACAAAGTGCAGCTTTTTTGCGCTGTCAAGAATATTGTCAAATTCACGGTTCATATATCTGTTCCTTTCTGTATGACAAAGGATTGGATTGTTCTGATTGTTTTAAAATACGAAAACTAATTTACCCATATTTTAATATTATATATCTCTTTTAAAATAAAATAAAGTATTTTTTAAAAAAATACATATCGCTTTTCAAAAACGTATTTTTATGTTATACTATATGGGTTAAATTGCGTTTACCGCGCAATCATTTCATTTCGGAGCTGTAAAATGATATACATTTCACCGTCTATCCTTGCCTGCGACTTTTCAAAAATCGGTGAGGAAATAAAAAAGGTTGACGCCGCCGGAGCCGACATGATCCATGTCGATGTGATGGACGGGCATTTTGTGCCCAATATCACAATTGGCCCGCCGGTGATAAAGAAGATAAGGAAGGCAACCGCTCTGCCCTTTGACGTACATCTTATGATATCCGAGCCGTTGAGGTACACAGACATTTTCTGTTCGTCGGGAGCGGACAGTATAACCTTTCATGTCGAGTGCGGCCGTACGAAGGAAACGATAGAGGCGATAAAATCGCGCGGCGTGAGGACCTCCCTTTGCGTTAAGCCCGCCACGCCTGTTGAGAGCGTGTTTCCCTATCTGGACAAGCTCAACATGGTGCTTATAATGACGGTTGAGCCGGGTTTTGGCGGACAGAGTTTCATGTACGATATGCTCCCGAAAATCAGATCGCTCAGACAGGAAATAACAAAACGGGGTCTCGGCTGCGATATAGAAGTGGACGGCGGAATAAACCCGACGACCGCCGCCCTGGCAATCGAAGCCGGAGCGAACGTCCTTGTGGCCGGAAGCGCGGTGTTTAATGCGGACGATCCCGGAAAAATGATAAAAAAACTCAAGGGAAG
>JAFYGK010000025.1 GCA_017543285.1 Clostridia bacterium
GAATGTTGTACAGCTTACTGTGCAGACCGTCGCTTATCATTTCGTGCAGCGACTTTCCAAGGAGATCGGTGCTCCATACCGCATGGGGATCGCTCTCAAAATCATCAAGCAGAGACTGCAAAAACTCCTCCGACTGCTTTTCGTTTCCTATCATCGGAGTGACTTCTGCGGCAATATCGGCCCTCATCATGTGTATCGAAGGAGCGGTTGCCCGCAGTTTTACGCCAAAACGTCCCGATTGCTTTATTATCTGGGGTTTTTCCAGTTCCATTTCCTCTATGGTCGGCATGACGATTCCGTAACCCGTTGCCTGAGTTTCGGACAGCGCTGCCTTTATTTTGTCGTACCGCTGCTTTATCTGCGACAGCTCCAGTATGCTGCGCATAAGCTGACCCTCGTTTTCAATTTCAAATCCCGCGCCTTCGCTTATGACCCTGTAAAAAAGGCCGTCGTCCAGATTCACCCTTATTACGCAGCCGCCGTTACCCAGATCATACGAAACAGCCGCCGCCGATTCAACATATTCTCCATTGGAAATACTGTCCGCCGCCGCTTCTATCTGTCTCATTTTTGCTACATTGGCGGCGCTGCTTTTAATGCTGTTTGTCAGCGCAGAGCGCAGCCAGTGATCCTTATTGAGAGAACTGACCCATGAGGGAAGCTCTATATTTATTTCCTTTACGGGAAACTCGAACAGCACATGAGCCAGAATTGCGCGAATCTGACGTTCGTTGATCTCAAGACAGTTTACCGGCAGCACAGGCACTCCGTATTTCTGTATAAGCACACGGCACATGCCTTTTGCCTGTTCGCCTGCCGGTTCGGTACAGTTCAGCAGCACGGCGAAAGGTTTGTTAATGGTTTTCAGCTCGTTAATGACACGCTGCTCCGCCTGTTCATATTCCTCGCGCGGAATATCGCTTATGCTGCCGTCGGTAGTCACGACCAGTCCAATTGTTGAGTGCTCGGTGATCACCTTGCGCGTACCGATTTCGGCGGCTTCGCTGAAGGGTATTTCCTCATCAGACCACGGCGTTTTCACCATTCGCGGGCTCTCGTTTTCTATGTAGCCCAGTGCGCTCGGCACTATATATCCGACGCAATCTATCAGGCGGATGTTTGCCTCCGCGTTTTCCTCAAAGGATATTCTTACGCCCGATTCGGGCACAAACTTCGGTTCGGTGGTCATTATCGTGCGTCCGGCAGCTGATTGAGGAAGCTCGTCGATTGCCCTGTCGCGTTTGGACCGGTCATCGATATTGGGAATTACGAGCGAGTCCATGAACCTCTTGATAAACGTCGATTTTCCCGTTCTGACGGGACCCACGACGCCGATGTAAATGTCGCCCTGCGTTCTTGTGGCTATATCGTTGTAAATGCTCCTGTCGTCCATTTAAAGCACCTCCATATTTTTGATTCAATGGTCAGCGGCCTGAACAAAGGGTATCACCAACATCCGATCCCGATCGAGTCTGTCTGAGCCAAGGTCGTTTTCCTCCATGATAAATCCCGGCGAGGTATTGTACCGTTTTGCGATTTCCCATAGTTCATCACCTTCGACGGCAAAATACAGGCTGATTGCATGACTGGGGTTGACTGCTTTTTTGCGCTGTGTATCTGCTTCGAGAGAGCTTATAGCATTTACCATATCGCTTCTGCATACTATCCCGCTTATCTTCATCAGCAGACGAAGATCAAGCTTTCCGTTTTCCGACATGCTGTAGCTTGTGTCAAGTATAGTAAAATCCGCGTCGCAGGTCAGCCTGCCGCTCTCATTAATTTCATAGCTGTATTCACCCTCCAGCTCCTTTTCAAAATATACCGGGATTCCTTCACTGTTGTGGCCCAGAAGGCACAGCCTTATCGTGATGTCGAATATTATACAGTTGTCGCCCTGCTTATATTTGAATTGCGGCTCGTCGCACCACACGTCGTATGCTTTTACTATGCCGTCGGGCAGCTCGGTGAGAATACTGAGCGTTTCTTCGGTCTTTATCATATCGCATACAAGCGTTGTGGATACGGGCGTTCGCTCGCAGTTGAGCTCATATTCGGTGGAATATGCGTCGGTGACGATAGATAGATCCCTTGGTTCATAGCAGCATACGCTCGCCATGACCCTTGCTTCACAGGATATAAGGCGCATTTCGTTATTTGCGTCGGCCATGGGCTTCAGCACAATATTCAAAGCGCGCAGGCGCGCGTCGCACAGAGAGTTGTCGTTCACCCCGTCAATATCTATTATGCGGCTGACAGGAAGACTGAGGCGCATCTGCTGGATGTCTTCATCTCCGTCGGGGCAATAGAGCATAGTGATTATCAGATCGCCTTTGACTATGATCTTATTCTGCATCGTCTTGTACTCTGCGGTGTCGCACACGGCTCCGCATCTCAATATGGTTTTCACCGGAGGTTTCGCCTGAGGCATTTCCAGAACCTCGCTGACCGTAAAGGCTTTGTCTGCAAATCCCTCAATCGCGCTCATCGGTCTGGTTACGGTCTTGACCTCTATACCGTTGCCCTGAGCCCCGGTAATAACGCTTTGCGACCTGTTTCCTTCAATACAGACGGATATTGTGAAGCTGCCGTGAATATCCAGCTTTCGGCTGGAAACGGCTCTGCAGTTGATATATCCCGGCAGCGTTTTTAAGCATACTCTTGCCGAATCGGGTATGTCGTTCAGCTTCACCGGCTGGATAAACTCATCGTTGATCTCGCAGCTTGCGATTTCGCCGCCGTCATCGTCCACATAAAGCACATTTATACCTGTAGTACCGGCTATTTCCAGAGTATCGCCGTTTATCCCGTATGAGAATATGTGCGGCTCGGCGGTACATTTGAGAATACGTTTTATGTCCGGGCAATAGTCGGGCAGATTAAACGCGGCGTCGACAGGACATTCGACCGTGCCGTTATATATCGGCCTGTTTAAAATCACAATGTCGTTTGTAACCTTTGAATCCATTTGTTTTCGCTCCTTATAAAATGTTTCTGCCCTATCTATATTCCGCCCGCTTAGCATATATTACCTAAGAATTGCAAAGAGCCTGACAAACGGCTGCGCTGTTATAATCAAAAACGACATTTTACCGCGTTGCCAATTCACGGCATTTATGGTATACTATTATGAAAATGCTGATTGCGGTATTCAGTGCAATATTATGGAGGCGGTATAATGGATGTAAGAGTCGGCGACAAGCTTCAAATGAAGAAAAAGCATCCCTGCGGAAGCAGCGAAATGCTTGTTTTGCGCTCCGGAATGGATTTTCGCCTTCGCTGTACAGGATGCGGACATGAATTCATGACCCCGCGCAGCAAGATTGAGCGCAATATCAAAAGTATTATCAGAGATGACGGATTATAACGTCCCGCTGAAAAATAAAAAACAATAATCTAACGACGGAGTCTTTATTATATGATAGATAAATTACAGCAGATCGAAGCGCATTTTGAAGAAATCGAGCAGAAGCTCTTTGATCCTCAGGTTGTTTCCGATCAGAAGCGTTTTACCGAGCTGATGAAGGAACAGAAGACCCTTTCCCCGATAGTTGAAAAATTCAGAGAATACAAGGCAGCCGCGGCAAATGCCGACGAGGCAAAGGCTATTTTATCCGATTCCGGCTCCGACCGCGAGCTTAAGGAAATGGCTCAGGAGGAGCTTGACAGCGCCAAAGAAGACATGGAGCGGATAAATGAGGAGCTTAAAGTACTCCTGCTGCCCGCAGACCCAAACGACAGCAAGAATGTTATAGTCGAAATAAGAGGCGGCGCAGGCGGCGAGGAATCTGCGCTTTTCTCCTACGCGCTCTACAGGATGTATTCCATGTATGCTGATTCAAAGGGCTGGAAGACCGAGATAATCAACGCCAACCAGACAGAGCTTGGCGGCTTTAAGGAAGTCAGCTTCATGATAGAGGGCGACGGAGCCTTTTCACGATTTAAGTTTGAAAGCGGCGTTCACAGAGTGCAGAGAGTGCCGGAGACCGAGTCTCAGGGCAGAATACACACATCGACCGCAACTGTAGCCGTTTTGCCGGAAGCCGATGAGGTAGAGGTCGAGATAAACAACAGCGATTTGCAGATCGATACCTTCCGCGCAAGCGGAGCAGGCGGCCAGCACATCAACAAGACCGAATCCGCGATAAGAATAACCCACATTCCGACCGGAATTGTTGTTGAGTGTCAGGATGAGCGCAGCCAGCACAAAAACAAGGACAAGGCGCTCAGACTTATTCGCTCCAAGATACTCGAGGGCGAGCGTGAAAAGCAGAACGCCGAGATTGCCGCCGACCGCAAGGCTCAGGTTGGTACCGGCGACCGCAGCGAGCGCATACGCACATACAATTATCCGCAGGGCAGAATGACCGATCACAGAATCGGCCTGACGCTTTATAAGCTCGAGCAAATCTTAAACGGCGATCTGGACGAATTGATTGACGCCCTCATTATGGCGGACAGAGCGGAAAAACTCAAGGCGTCAGGCGAGGAATAACTTTACGCCCCGAAAAAAGAGGAATCAACTTGAAAACTAAGCTTTTATCATATGAGTCCAGCGGGAAAGCTGTTATCAGAAAGGCGGCCGAGATCCTGCGTAAAGGCGGGCTTGTCGCCATTCCTACCGAAACGGTATACGGCCTTGCCGCTAATGCCTTCGATCCAAAGGCGGTGGAAAAGATTTTCAGGGCGAAGGGCCGTCCTCAGGACAATCCGCTGATTGTCCATGTTGCTGATTTTGACGATGTTATGGATATCGCCGACTATATCCCGTTTTCCTTTATGCAGCTGGCTAAATCATTCTGGCCGGGTCCGCTGACCATGATAGTAAAAAAATCCGATAAAATCCCCGATATAGTTACCTGCGGTATGGATACAGTTGCCGTGCGAATGCCGTCGCACCCGGTCGCCCGAAAGGTTATCCGGGAAGCGGGAGTTCCACTGGCGGCGCCAAGCGCGAACCTTTCGGGCAGCCCAAGCCCTACATGCGCAAAGCATGTTATGGATGATATGGACGGCAGGATCGAGGCGGTGCTTGACGGCGGAGAGTGCGAGGTCGGCGTGGAATCCACCGTAATATCACTTGCCGGAGACGTGCCACTGCTGCTTCGCCCGGGTATTATATCCAAAGAGGAAATGGAAAAGGTCGTCGGCTTTATTGAGGTCCACAAGGCCGTGTACGACAAGCCTGAAGACGGTGAAAAGGCAGCTTCGCCCGGCATGAAGTATATTCATTACTCTCCTAAGACCGAAATAATACTGGTCGATGCGGACGATGAGGAATTTGCCGGCTTCGTCAACCGAAACGCCGATAATGCCGGCGCGATGATTTATGAGTCGGAGCAGGATCTTTTCAGCGTGCCTACCGTTGTTTACGGAAAAAAAGGGGATTATGACAGCCAGGCACATTACCTTTTTGAGGCGCTGAGAAAGACCGATGAGCTTAATGTCAAAACGGTTTATGCCCGGCTTCCCGGGCAGACCGGCGCGGCGCTCGCTGTATATAACAGGCTGATCAGAGCGGCAGGATACCGGATTATTAAACCCTGAGAGATGCTTTTTAAAAAGGGAACAATAAAATGATTATTTTGGGTATTACCGGGCCGACAGGCTCGGGCAAAAGCGAAGTCGCAGATGTTTTCAGACGTTTCGGGTTTCGCGTTATCGACGCTGACTCGGCTGCAAGAAAAGTCATGGAAAAGGGTAGCGATTGCCTTAAAAAAGCGGCCGAAGCATTCGGCGGCGACATAATCGATAAAAACGGCGAGCTCAAGCGCGCTCTTCTGGCGCAGAGAGCTTTTTCCGATAAGGAATCGAACGGGCTCCTCAACAGCATCACTCATCCGGCGATAATGCGGCTCATCAAGCAGCAGCTCGATGAAAATATAAAAAGCGGCTGCGGCCGCAATATTATCGACGCTCCGCTGTTGTTTGAAGCGCATGGCGAAAATCTCTGCACGGATACGCTGTGCGTTATCGCCGGCAAAAAAACGCGCGCGGACAGAATAATGCGGCGCGACGGTCTGAGCTTTGAAAAGGCGATGGAACGCATTAACGCTCAGAAGCCTGACGAATACTATACCCAAAAATGCAGCCATATAATACTCAACGACGGCTGTATTCGCGCTTTGCGGGAAAAGGCCGTTTCGCTTGCACTGAAACTGATTACGGAGGATATGTCAATGGATGAAAAAAAGATATCGGCAGCAAATGAATTGAAGGAAAGGCTGTTTTATCAAAGAAAGCATGCCGGCCTGGTGCTTCCCGATGAGGATATAGCGGCAGCGTATGATTTTGCCGAGGGCTACAAGGAATTCCTCAATTGCGCCAAAACCGAGCGTGAAGCTGTAAAGGCCGTAAAGGCCATGGCGGAAAAAAGAGGGTACACCGAGTTTGAACAGGGCAAGAAATACAACGCCGGCGACAGAGTTTATTATGTAAACCGCGGCAAGGCGATTATTCTCACCGTATTCGGCAAAAGGAGCGTCAGCGAAGGATTAAATATCTGCGCCGCGCACATTGATTCCCCTCGTCTTGACTTAAAACCCAATCCTCTTTATGAGGACAATGAATTTGCGTTCTTCAAGACACATTACTATGGCGGGATCAAGAAGTATCAATGGACCGCGATGCCGCTTTCGCTGCACGGCACGATAGTACGCCGCGACGGTACAAGCGTGGATATAATTCTCGGTGAGGATGAAAATGATCCCGTTTTCTGCGTGACAGACCTTCTGCCCCATCTTGCTCAGGAGCAGATGAAGCGGACCCTTTCCGAAGGAATAAAGGCTGAGGAGCTGAATATTCTTATCGGTTCCATGCCCTTCAGGGACGACGAAGCCAGTGAGCTTGTAAAGCTCAACATCATGAAGCTGCTCTTTGAAAAATACGGTATAACAGAGGAGGATTTCCTCTCGGCCGAGCTTGAATATGTTCCCTGCCACAAGGCGAAGGACATTGGATTCGATCGCAGCATGGTAGGCTCTTACGGACAGGATGACCGCGTTTGCGCATATACGGCCCTCATGGCGACGCTCGACTGCAAAAGTCCCGAATACACCGCTGTAACCGTGCTGACCGATAAGGAGGAGACGGGCTCCGACGGAAACACAGGACTTAATTCATCCTACCTTAAGTATTTTATTTCAGACCTTGCGGATTGTCAGGGAGCGAGACTTTATGACGTGCTGACAAAATCGCACTGCCTTTCCGCAGATGTAAACGTCGGCTTTGATCCCAATTTTCCTGATGTTGTTGAAAAGCGGAACGTTGCCTACCTCAATCAGGGGATCGTTGTGACCAAGTACACAGGAGCCAGAGGCAAAGCGGGCACATCTGACGCCAGCGCCGAATATGTCGGCAGAATCCGCAGACTGTTTGATGCAAATCAAATCAGATGGCAGACCGGCGAGCTGGGCAGAACCGACCTTGGAGGCGGCGGCACGGTTGCAATGTATATCGCCAACATGAATGTTGACGTTGTGGACGTGGGCGTTCCCGTGCTCGGCATGCACTCTCCGTTTGAGGTCACGGCAAAGCTGGATGTATATATGGCTTACAAGGCATTCGGCTCATTTATCGAAAGCGTCAGATAATCTGCTGCAAGAGCTAAAAAATAAAGGGCTTCCCGCATTTTTATCCGGGGAGCCCTTTTTGCACATAACTTTAAGCAGGATCAGATTAAACCGCCCTTTGGTGCGCACCTTTTCATGTGAAAAGGCATATGAAAACCAAAGAGCCGACAGCCTTGCGGTCGCCGGTCTTTGGTGTGTTAGTGAAATGAAAAAAGATAGAAAGTAGAAAGCAAATCAAAAAACAAATGTATCAGATAAATACATTTACCTTGGTAACATTATTATACACTAACAATTTGCAATAGTCAACCGTTTGATAAAAATTTCTTTAGATTTTTTAAGTTTCAGAATACCTGCCATTGGAACTGTCTAAATGTTTTGTATATATTATCCGTCACAGCCATTAACGGCGTTTGGACACGATGCCGAAAATAAAGATTTCTTTCCGTTTCGCTGCACGGTATCTTCCTGCTTCGCGGAGGCAATAATAAAACAAACGCAGGAAAAAGGGGGCGCCGGTAATGCAGGAATACAGATTATCACACGACAGAGAAATAGTTCGGGATTTTGTCGTTGACATCCGATCGGGTATGAATATTTTCAGAAGGTCGGCTGAAAATATACGCGGGAAATACGTTATATGCGGATCGCTTCTTGTTTTGCAGCTTGTCCTGTATTTTTTCTGCGCGCTTCTTAAGATTTTTCTTGAAGATATCCCAAAGGCGTATGATATTCCCCATAATTATTATTCCGCTGTTTCACTGATCATCTTTTTTATAATGATTATTCCGGTCAACGCGATATACAAATCGGTTATACTCAGGTCGTCGGGCGCCGATATTTCCGTCAAGGATATGCTTTCTCTATTTTCGGGGAGATTTTTCAGGCTGCTGATATTGAAAGCATCGGCGATAATCATTTCCTGTGCGATGATATTTCTTTGCTTTTCCCCGCTTTTGGCGTTATATGTCTCTGATATTTACGGCGTTGTCCTGCCGTTTTTCGTTCGTGTGCCAATATCCGCCGCGGGACTGATGATCGGCATTTTCGGCGCCTTTTATTCGGTTTCATCCCTGTTTTTTTGCGAGCGCATTTATCTTATGAAAAAGCGCAGCGGCGTTATTTCCTGTATAAAAATGTCCGTAAAAATGATGCGGGGGAAAAGGACGGTACTGATTGCGCTTATCACCCGATGCTGCCTGACGGCTCTGGGCTGCGTTTTTATTATCCCGGCGTTCTATTGCCTGCCCAGGATCGCCGCGGTTTTTTCCGAATTCGCCTATGACGTCTGCGGATAAAAGGCTTTTATCCGGTCCCGATTAATACACCGCAGAACATGAGGGCGGATAACGAGGCGGAAACACTTGCCGGTCTTGATAAAATCGGTGATTTAGTGTAATATATATTCGGCTTAAAATGACAGTTCCTCATAAAGGAGATAATAAATGGATATTTTTAGCGAATACCTTTTACTGAGAAGAAAAGCGATAGAAAAACAGTTCTCACATATGAACGATATGCAGAAAAGGGCCGTTTTCTGCACCGAGGGACCGCTTTTGATCCTTGCCGGAGCCGGAAGCGGAAAAACCACCGTTATCGTAAACAGAATAGCCAACCTGATAAAATTCGGAGATACCTATGGTTGCACCAAGCCGCCGTGCGAAATCAACGAAAGAGACATCGGGGAAATAATGCGGGCGATAGAGGACGACAGTATCGACGAGGTTGCCGACCTTCTGCGCTGCAACGCTCCGGCTCCGTGGCAGATACTCGCAATAACCTTTACAAATAAGGCTGCCGGCGAATTGAAGGAGCGCCTTGTCAATATACTCGGAGATGAAGGAAACGACGTATGGGCGTCTACATTTCATTCGATGTGCGCTCTGATGCTCAGGCGTGACGCCGACCGGCTGGGCTACGACGGCAAATTCACCATATATGATACCGACGACCAGAAGCGTCTTATAAAAGAATGTATGAAACAGCTCAGTATGTCGGAAAAGATTTTTCCGCCAAGAGCCATTATCAGTGAAATCAGCAATGCCAAGGATAACTTTATTTCTCCTAAAGGATATGCCGAAAAATACGGCAGCCAGATCAGACTGAAAAAAATAGCAGAGATATACGCCCTTTATCAGCAGAAGCTCAAAAAGGCAAACGCTATGGACTTCGACGACCTGATTTACAATACCGTGAAGCTGCTGAGTGAAAACGAGGATATAAGGCGCAGGTATCAGCAGCGTTTTCGCTACATAATGGTTGACGAGTATCAGGATACAAACGCTCTTCAGTATATGCTTATCAGTCTGCTTGTAAATCCGGAGCACAATCTCTGCGTTGTCGGCGACGACGACCAGAGCATTTATAAATTCCGCGGCGCAACGATAGAGAATATTCTCAGCTTTGAAAAGAGCTTTCCAGAAACAAAGGTTATAAAGCTGGAACAGAATTACCGTTCGACGCAGACTATACTTGACGCTGCTAACAAGGTCATCGGAAAAAACGAAAATCGAAAGGATAAAAAGCTGTGGACGGCAAACGGCAGGGGCGACAGACTGATAGTGAATAATTCCTCAGACGAGCAGGACGAGGCGAGGTTTATTGCCGATACCGTTTTGGACAATGTCAATAAGGGCGCAAAATACAGCGATCACGCGGTGCTGTATCGCATGAACGCTCAGGCGGGAGCCATTGAACGCGCGCTTGTAAAGAGCGGCGTACCTTACAGGGTGCTGGCCGGCCTGCGTTTTTATGAGCACAAGGAGATTAAGGATGTTCTGGCCTATCTGAGCGTCATTAATAACAGCGAGGATGAACTTCATCTGCTGAGAATAATAAATGAGCCTAAAAGGGGCATCGGACAAACGACGGTCGAGAAGGCGCAGGCGATAGCTGCGGGAGAAGGAATACCTCTTTTTGAGGTAATAAGCCGTGCGGACGAGTATTATGATCTGCAAAGAAGCGCAAAACAGCTCAAGACATTTGCCGAACTGATAGATTCACTGTCCGACATTGCCGGGCAGGCCACCCTTGAGGAGCTTTACGAGGCGATTCTGGAGGATACCGGCTACATGCCGAATCTTCGCGTTCTGGCGGAGAATGATCCGAAGGAGCAGGCGAGGATAGAGAACTTAGAGGAATTTTCATCCACTATACAGAGCTTTATGGAGGACGGTGACGGCGGACTTTCCGAATTTCTGGAGGAAATCTCCCTCATGACCGATGTGGACAATTACGACCGGTCAGCCGACGCGGTTGTGCTGATGACCATACATGCCGCAAAGGGTCTGGAATTTCCGTTTGTCTTTTTGCCCGGTATGGAGGAGGGCATTTTCCCGTCTCAGCGGTCGGCAACCGAGCCGGGCGAACTTGAAGAGGAGCGGCGACTTGCATATGTGGCGATTACACGCGCCAAGCTGCAGCTTTATATTTCCTGCTGTTCCAGCCGAATGCTTTTCGGGCAGCGGCAGAATTACATAAAAAAATCACGGTTCGTCCGTGACATCCCCGACTCTCTTATTGAAGAAACCGGAGAAACAACGACCGTTTCATTTGCTCACAACGGATATGAGGGCATGTCTTCATCCGGAGCGGATTATTCACTGAACCGGTCCGGACGTATCAGGTCTTCCGGCTTCGGCGCGCAGCACTCCTTTGCGCCGCCAAAATCATCCGTCGGTATGTCCCAAAAGTCCGCCTCACCTTCGCAGAATTACAGCACGGGCGACTTAGTGCAGCATTCGACGTTCGGATCCGGAAAGGTACTTTCGGTAAAACCTATGGGCAACGATATGCTGCTTGAGATAAGCTTTGACAAGGTCGGGACAAAAAAGATCATGGCCAACTTTGCAAAGCTCAAAAAGCAGTGACATTTCTCGGCATATTAATAAGCCGTCCGGTTTTTCGGACGGCTTAAGGCTTTTTTGCGCATAAAAGCTGTTTTATCTGTACTATCCTATCTTTTTCCGCGCGAAACCCGCCTTACACCGAGGGCTCCGCCAATCATACCCGAAACGAGCATGAATATCAAATCGGTAAAAAGCGAAGGGTTCACTCCGGAATTTACGGCAAAACCAAGGATAACGAGCAGAAAAAACAGCAGCAACGCCGACGCGGCGCCCATTATCAGACCGGCGTGGCCGAACGATCCTGAAGAAATGAGCGCCGAGATCAGGGAGGCCGCCGATACCGTAGCAACTGTGATGACATTCGCCGAGGAGACGCCCGCGCCGTGCGACATTATAAGCGCGCCGACGCAAAGGGCGACCGCAATAAAAATAATTCCGGAGACAAGACCTTCCGCTGCCGCAGCGACAGCCATTGCCGGACGCGATGTCGCTTCCTTTTGTTTTCTCATAAAAAAACCTCCGTATCAGTCTGTTAGAGCATATGACCGATACGGAGGTATTATTACTTGCAGGTTACGGCAAAGCGTAAATTATTTTGCGGAATCGTCCTCTGTCTTTTTCTTGCGGCCGAAAAGAGGCTGCTTTTCCGGCTTGGGAGCCGTCAGGTTTTCCTGAATGGCCCACTTCATCATGCGGATCTTATTTTTGTCGGAGCCTGTCTCCAGCACAAAGCTGTCGTCCTTTATGCTGACTACCTTACCGGAAAGACCGCCGATTGTTATAATTTCATCGCCGACCTGAAGGCTGTCTCTTACGGCCTGTTCTTCCTTCTGTCTTTTTCTCTGCGGGCGGATAAGCAGAAAATACATCAGCACCAGTATGCCGCCGAGGAAAATATATGAAGTCCATCCGCCGAGAGGATTGGCAGCGGGTGTGCCGCTTGCGGCGGTTGTTCCGCTTGCGGCGGCTGCGTTTGATAATAAATTAATAACCATATACATAAGGCTTACCTCCGAAGTATAAAAGAAATTTTTCCACAACATGAATATTATACATGGTTTGCAGAATAATTGCAATAGTTTTTGAACAAATAAAAGTACAGAGCCGCAACTCTGCCATAATGATTATCCGGTATAGAAATACAGGCAAATAATTGATATTTTTTTGAAATATCTCTTGACATTTCAACATAATTCTATTATAATATTTCTCGTTGTAAAAGTTATTGTACAGAAAGATGGCCCGGTAGTTCAGCTGGTTAGAACGCTAGCCTGTCACGCTAGAGGTCGACGGTTCGAGCCCGTTCCGGGTCGCTTTTTGCTGCTATAGCTCAGTCGGCAGAGCGCATCCTTGGTAAGGATGAGGTCGGCAGTTCGAATCTGCCTAGCAGCTTTTGTCCGCCTGGCGTTTGCCGCGGTCAAATAAACTGCAACAAATATTCAAAGCTTGCTTTTTCATATAGTTTTTATGTGTATAGCGAGAAAATAAGGAGGTAGGACAGATGGCAAAGTGCGAATTTTGCGGAAAGAGCGTTACATTCGGTATCAAGGTTTCTCATTCACACAGACGTTCCAACAGAACATGGAAGCCCAACATTAAAAGAGTCAAGGCTGTTGTTGATGGCACACCCAAGAGAGTTTATGCATGCACACGCTGCCTTCGCTCTAACAAAGTGACCCGCGCTATCTGATCGTGCCGGTCGAGCTTTTGCGAATATTCCCGTCGGTTTGATACCGGCGGGTTTTTCATTTTTGAGCAGTGTGTGCCTAAATGTCCCAATACGCTTTAAAAAAATCTGAACAAGGCTTTGATCAAAGAAATGCGCCCCTGTCAGGCATTACAGCATACTGCCTGAATTCCGGGGCGCATTTCAAATATACCGGGACAGATTATTTCTTTTTGCGTCCGAACCCGAAAAACCCCTTTTTTTCGGCCTTTCCGATCTTCATGGTTTCTTCTTCGGACGGAATTTCCTCATCCAGATCGGATAGATAGTCGCCGCCTTCTTCATATTCATCCTCATACCGATCGGCTTGAGGATCAAATGAATCGGTCAGATCGCTCTGCTCAGCGCCGTAGTCCGCATTATAACCGCTTGCGCCGAAGACTGTCGGTGTACTGCCGAAATAGGGCAGATCCTCTCCAGAATCGTCTTCGGGTCCTTCCTCATATTCATCCAAGGATGTTTCGTCATGCCCACTGTCGTCTTCCCCGGCGTCATCGTCGAAATTATCATCAAAGGAATCGGCATAATCCTCTGCGGTTTCTTCCTCCGCTTCGTCTTTTTCCTCCGCCGTATCTTCAGGCAGAGATACAAGATCCTGATCGCCCTTTTTGCTTTTTTTGCGTCTGGAGGGTTTTTTATGGTTTGCCGAGACGATGGCAAGGAGATCGGCTTTTTTATGAAGCGACATTATTTCATTATACATAATGCGTGAATCGCAGGGCAGAGAAAGAACAAATTCAAGCATTCCGTCGTAATCGTACGGCGAATATGAAATGCATTCGGCGCCGTAAACTCTATAGTCCACGACCTCAAAGGCAAGGCTGATCGCCATTCCTGCCATAGTGATCCTGCTGTCGTCCATTTCGTTCTGGAACATACTGATCAGCGATTTGCGCAGAATGTCCTGGAACAGCTCCAGACTGATGGTTTCCATTCTTGCTTCGCGCATGACCTGATATTTTATTGCTAGAAAGCTCTTGAAATCGTCCGGCTTTGCGGAGATAAGCCCGATTATTTTTGTCGCCATTTCACGCTCAACTCTTTTTGCGCGGAAAACTTCTTTATCCTTCTTTTCGGATTCTATTATTTCGTTTTTGGGGACAAGCCTTCTGATCTCAGGCTCCATTTCGGGAAGAACCTGAACGGTATTGTCGAGCCAGTCAACGGCGGACTTTATATCGTCGGGCAGCTCATTTTTCCGAGCGGCTGCGTAATTATTGACATAGGCAAAAATGCAAAGAACAGCTTCGTAAAGTTCGGGCTGATAAATATCAAGCTGGTTGCCCGAATGCTTGTTTACAACATTGATCAGATCATAGGCGAATCTGTGGTATGACGTTATTTCGTCAAGAGAAATGGAGCTTTGCTCCAACAGACGGCTCATACGCGGAAAGGCAGCAATGGATATAGGCTGTTCCGACGAGAAAAGCGCGGCCGAGCTTATTTTGTTCAGCGGACTTATTGACTGGAAGATGTTCTTTCCGACATAACAGAGATTATATTTTATTGCGGGAACGGAGTCGGAGAAGGTGGTGAATGAAAGCCTGAGCGCGAGATGAATAGGCAGAACGGAATATGCCATGCCGACTATCTCGGTCGGCAGAAAGCCCTCGTCGGCATTGAGATATTTCATCTTGCCGTTTGAAGCGATATCCATAAAGGTGCAGTAAGCGTTTTGCAGCATAATCCCGCTTATCTTAGCGGCGCGCGATGTTTTTTTATCTGACATCGGCATAAAATCAAGACTGCCTGCGTTAAATTCCTTTTCGGGAGAGGAACTGAACTTTATTGAGGTAAAATAAAACGGGTCGTCGTTGATTATTTTTGCGGCGTCCGCGTTGGAGATGATATAGTTGTGATAGAAAGCAGACGACTCCTTTTCATCTGAACAGGTACATTTTCCGATTACAATAGCGTCGGAAGTAAGAGGCGTCGCATAAAATGCCTCGCCCTTGCCGAAGCATTTAAGCGCACAAACGGTTTTTTCAAGATGTGTGCAAATGGATTCCCCAAGCTCTGCTGAATAGGCGACAGTACCGCTGCCGTCGGCAGTTGACGAATAGAAATGCTGAAATACCTTACCCATCTTAACCTCCGAAAAAGTTAATATACAATATACCCTATATGCCAAGGTCAATTCTACATTATAATTTTAAAATAATAACTTAATTGTTGTTTAACATATTGTAAACAATGGCGCATTTTTCCAAACAAAATGGAAGATGCGCCAAAAAGAGGGGTTTTATTCGTTTTCCGCGGCGTTTTCCGCATCGATAAGATCAATGGCGCCTTGGAGCATTTTGCGTGCTATGGGAGCCGCGCTGGTACCGCTGGAGGAGGTTTCGTCAAGACAGACTGCAACAACCACGGGATAGCTGTCATTTTGTATTGCTGCGATGAACCACGCCGTATCCTTGCGTGAATCGCCCCATTGAGCCGTGCCGCTTTTACCCATGACATGCATTCCCTTGATAAACGCCTTGCTGCCGGAACCGTCATCAACCGAATCCTCAAGCATTTTGCCCAGAGTTTCGCAGGTTTTATATGTGCAGGCGTTAAACACCGAATGAACCGGTTCGGGTTTATGTTCCTTGCCGTCGGCCGTAAAGAAATAGGGCAGCACAGAGCTTCCGGATGAGGCGATATGCCCGTATATCACGGCCATTTGCAGCGGAGTTGTGCGGCACGTTGCCTGTCCGAAGGAGCCAAGCAGCTTGTCGGTGTCTGAAATACTGCCTTCTCTGTCGGGCGTTCCGAAGATTCCGTCCGCAACATTATATCGGCCGTAGGTGATGACGTCGTTGAAACCGTAATCTTTCAGCGCCGGAAAATAAACATCATCCGGTATTTTGCTTGCAAGGGTCGCAAAGTATATATTGCAGCTTTTGTCAAGCGCCTCAGCCATATTTTCCACAGTGTCGTGAGTGGAATGACATTTGATTTTTATTCCGTTTACCGTAGCCGTTCCGGTACATTCGCATGAAAAGTCCTTTAAACTGCTGTCGTAATCAAGGGCGATCGCTGCTGTCACGGTCTTCATTGTGGAGCCCGGCGGCCTGAGATAGGCTATATTTTTGTTTATCCCTGCTCCGTCCGGCTCGGAAAAGCTCATATATCGGTCATTTTCATCCATAACAAGACCGTCGAGAGTCACCGGATCGAAAAAGGGCTTTGACACGCTGGTATAGACCTCTCCGGACATGTAATTATACATGAATATGGACGATTTGGGAAAGTCTTCGAGCAGCTCGACCGCCCTGTTCTGCAAGCCGCCGTCCACCGTCAGCAAAACATCGCTGCCTTTAACCGCGGTCGGCTTAAACAGATTGAGCGGATTATACACCGCACGTTCATTTACTCCCAGAAGCTCGGGCACAGACGCTCCGAGCATGGTGTATCTCGAAAAAGCGGAGAGACGCACATCCGGTCCTATCAGGGTCGAATAAGCCTGTTTGTCAGCGCGGCTGCTCCATGTCCATTTCCCGTCCTCGGCTTTCAGAAGGGTTTTTCCGTCCCTGTCCAGCATATCTCCGGGAGTTGAATATTTCATTACCGAAAGATAATCGGACATGGACAGATTCCAGCCGAGCTGCCTGACCTTTGCCGCTCTGACAATAAAAACGATCCAGATAAGAGCGAATATTATTATAAAAAGCATCGCCGCGAAACGGCGCGCATTTCGTTTAGCCTTCAGTATCAGCATTCAAGACACGCACCCTTCTGCCTGAATAGGCCAGAATAAACGCCAACAACCCGGCGTTGCACAGCGAAGCCTGCGTTCCGTTGGAAATTCCGGGCAGGCAGATTCCGGTAAGCGGCAGAGAGGTCAGGTTGCCGCCGATATGTATAAAAGCCGAAACGGAGAAAATACAAAGAGAGGTAAAAACTATAAGCGATTCCTGCTCCTTCTGATGTGAAGCTATTTTGATTCCGCATATAAGTATAACGACGAAGACTCCGGTTATCGCAAGACCCAGAATTATTCCGCCGGCCTGAACTGCCGTCATAAAAGCGAAATCGCTGTAACGCTCGCCGATATTTGCGGTCGCCGCCGACGTCAGGCCACCGCCGTACCATCCGGTCGTATTGACAAGACGGAAAAACCGCACAAACACTTCGGCGTTGGGAAGTTTTGAACCTTCACCGAAAAAATCAACCCAAATCAGTATTCTGTCGTTGAGCAGATTGATCGAAAGAATGAGAACGAGTGAAATGGCAGCGCCGAGAAAAGAAAGCAGTATCTTCCAGAACCATGAGGAAGACATGCACAAAAAGCAGACGACCATGGTTATTGCAATAATCATCGCCGTACCGAATTCACGGTTGATCGCACCCATCAGCCCGATTATTCCGACCATAAGGGCGAGAAAAACAAAATGACGCATGGGAATCATGCTCGAATTACCGATTATCTTCAGTTTTGATCCGACATTGGGCTTCAGACACCACGCGCTTATGACCGGGATTGCGAGCTTTATGAATTCAGACGGCTGGAGCGGTCCGATCCAGTTATAGGTACCGTTTATCCGATCGCCGACAAGCCTTGCGGCGGCGAGCATCAGTATGCTTCCTGCCGCGAATATCGCCGCGACAAACCCAGAATTCATAAGGCTGGAATATCGCGTTACAAGGAAAATAACGAGAAAAAAAATCATAGATACGGAATAGTCAAAAAGCAGGTGCAAGGATGCCTTGCCGGTCAGATCCGCCCCGAAATTGAGACAAAAACCAATCATATTGAGAATACCGTACATATATAGAATTATCATATTTACGGTTTTGAAGATCTTTTTGAACATACCGGTGAAAATAAAAACGCTGACAAAGCATGCCGCAAGATAGGCAAAGGAAATAAAATCGGCATCCCGCCCCAGGCAGGAAAACAGCGTCCAGATAAACATCAGTATACCCGTGCCAGCGAACAAACCGCCCAAAAAACCGCCTCCTTTTTCATTTCAATTTAATAATCTACGCTACTGCGCAGCAGGATATTGCCGTGTGAGTCTGTTTATCATAAGCGTCTGGCTGCCAATGGAAAAAACATCGCCCGGACTCAATACTATATAACCTGAGGTTTTTTCTCCGACTATCCTGTCACGCACGGTCAAAGATCCGGAATTAATATAAAGATGACATACTCCCGTATCGTATACCTCAAGCATTCCGGCAAAATGGACTCCGGTATCCTTGATCCTAAGCTCCGAAAAGGCGGATGTGCCGATGGCATAGGTTCCGGGCTTTAGTTCGACATTGGTCTGTCCGAACCAGTGTTTTTTTGCAACGGTCAGACAACGCAGCTCAATCAGAAGTTCATCCTGGCTGGCGTCGTAAATGGATCTTGATTTTACCAGTCTTGCAGCACAGACGATGATAAAAATAATAAATATCAAAAGAAAAGCGGCTTCGGCAATATAAGAAACCGTCTGAAAAACACCTGACAAACCTTTCGCCTCCCTTAACGCCGGCATTTAAATGACTGCCGGAATTATTATATCATTATACTACCCGCTTATTGTTACATCAAGAATAAATTTTAAACGAAACCTTAAGCAAATGTGAGGGACGGGGTAAAAAATATTAAAATTTTGTAAATTGCAGGGAAGGACTTGACAATTCTGATCTTATGTATTATTATATTTAGGCAGTCATGAGACAGTATGGACGCTTAGCTCAGCTGGTAGAGCTTCCGCTTGACGTGCGGAAGGTCAGCGGTTCAAGTCCGTTAGCGTCCACTTTTTAATCCGGGGATGTGTAATCTCCGGATTTTTCTTTTGTATTGAAAAAAATCGAATATCATATTATAATCTAATTATAAACATTGTTTATCAATATATAGTCAGATGAGAGGAGCGGCTTATGAGGTACAGGCCATTAGGGAAAACAGGGATCAGCGTCAGCGAAATCGGCCTCGGATGCGAAGGCTTTATAGGCATGGATCAGCAGCAGACGGATGAGATGTTTGAGCTTGCCTTCAGTGAAGGAGTCAACTGTATGGATCTTTACAGCCCGAATCCGGATATGCAGCAAAAGGTCGGGCGGGCAATAGCCGGACGCAGAAGCGATTTTATTTTGCAGGCACATCTTTGCTCTGTCTGGAAGGACGGCCAGTACGAGGCAACAAGAGACCTTGATGAGGTACGGCTCAGTTTTGAGCGCATGCTTGACAACCTCGGCACCGATTATATTGATATAGGCATGATTCATTATGTCGATTCACTGTCCACATGGAAGCAGATAACCGAAGAAGGAATAATGCAGTATGCGCTGGAATTAAAGGAACAGGGCAGAATACGCTTTGTCGGGCTGAGCTCCCATAATCCCGATGTTGCTCAGGTTGCCGCGGAGAGCGGTCTTATCGACGTGCTCATGTTCAGCATAAATCCCTGCTACGATCTTCTGCCGGCAGACGAGGACGTTGAAAAGCTCTGGGCCGAGGAGAGCTACGAGAAACCGCTTTTCAACATAGAGCCAAAGCGTGAAAGACTGTATGAAACCTGCCAGAAGCTCGGGATAGGAATAACAGTTATGAAGGCATTCGGAGGAGGCGATCTTCTCAGCGACAATTCCCCGGCGGGAAAGGCTCTGACGGTCGAGCAGTGTCTGCATTATGCCTTGACAAGACCCGCGGCAGCCTCGGTAATGTGCGGGGCTCATTCGCCTGATGAGTTTAAAGCGTCGCTCAATTATGAATACGCAGACGACAGTCAGAAGGATTTTGCCGAAGTTTTTTCGAGCTTCCCGAAAATCAGCTGGAAGGGCCATTGCATGTATTGCGGACACTGCGCGCCCTGCCCTATGGGAATAGACGTTGCTTTTATCACCAAGCTTTTAAATCTTGCAAGGGCACAGGATTTTGTGCCGGAGACCGTACGCGAGCATTATGCCGCCCTGCCGGCGCACGCAGGCGACTGTATAGGCTGCGGCGGCTGCGAGGACAGATGTCCGTTTGAGGTTGGCGTCATAGAAAACATGGAAAAGGCGGCTGAAGTATTCGGCTATTAAACGCACAGCGTTTTTGCAATAAAAGTGTTAAGAAATGAAAGGAGATGTTATGATGGAAAACGGTAAAAAGCAAAACAAAAAGCTGAGGATAATTATCCTTATAGTTGTGGCTGCGATAATCCTCATCAGCGTGGCGGCTTATTTTATCATAAGCTTTGTCATCGGAAGCATAACAAAAGACTACTACTATTCTCACGTTACCGACACAAACGGATATGAGAACGAATACAGCACTTACGGCGAGTTTTACGCCATCGGCTACGGATTTCCCTATGAATACGGTATGTCAAGCGTCGATCTTGAACCATATCATCCGGAAAACGTAAAAAACATTCTGCCAAAGCCTGACGGGCAGCCCTCATTCATCATCCGGAACGAAGAGGATATGCCGGTTCTTGACGGAGCGGAGGCGGCTTATCCTGTTTATGCCGCATTTGCCAACAGTTGTTATACAGGTGTAAGGGATATTCAGCTTGCCTATTCAAGCAAACTAAAGAGGCTGTATGAATACGGCGGCTTCAACGGCGAATTTGATTCGGGAAAGAAAAAGCTGAAGGCGCCCGTTGTTTTCAACAATACGGTTATTGCCTTCGAGGATATGGTCAAGGGCGACTGCGATATCTTCTTCGGCGCGCGTCCTTCCGAATCGCAGAAGCTTCTTGCGCAGCAAAACGGCAGGGAGCTTGTGGCGACGCCCATCGGCAAGGAGGCTTTTGTATTTTTTGTAAGCAGCGAAAACCCGGTAGACGGCCTTTCTTCCGGGCAGATCAGAGGAATCTATTCCGGAGAAATCAGCAACTGGAGAGAAGTCGGCGGCGATAGAATTCCCGTTTTGCCGTTTCAGCGTCCGGAAAATTCCGGCTCGCAGACCATGATGCAGTATTTTATGGGCGACACAAAGCTTATGGAACCGACAAAGAAATCATATGTCAGCGGTATGGGAGAGGTGCTCGACAGTGTCGCAAGTTTTCAGAACAAGGCTTCTTCAATAGGCTATTCATTCAGGTTCTTCGCGACAAAAATGGCCGGAAAGGAAGAGGAGAGGGGCATAAAGCTGCTCTCGGTTGACGGCGTTTATCCTGATGAAAAATCCATAGCCGACGGATCTTATCCGCTGACAACGGAACTTTATGCCATTTATGTAAAGGATAACCCGAATGAAAATGTCCCGAAATTTGTTGAATGGATGACCGGCGAGCAAGGGCAGAGCATTGTTGAACAAATCGGATACGTCAGAGTAAACTGAACAGTACGCTGACGCTTCGGCGCTTTGAAAAATGCGGGACACGGACTTTATTCAAGGTCGGAAGAGCCAAAACTTTTTTCAAAAAGTGCTTGACAAATTATCGTCGAATGTATATAATATACAAGTGTCATGCGGATGCTTGGGCTATGGAGAGATGGCTGAGCTGGTCTAAGGCGCACGACTGGAAATCGTGTATACGCTAATACCGTATCAAGGGTTCGAATCCCTTTCTCTCCGCTTTCCCAGGCATCCGAAACATGACTTTTCCTTTGTAAAAGGGCCTTTAGCTCAGTTGGTTAGAGCAACCGGCTCATAACCGGTTGGTCCGGGGTTCGAGTCCCTGAAGGCCCATTTTTATTATATCGCACATGGTGCGATAATGCAGGAATAGCTTAAACAGTGATGTTTTGGCTATTATTTTTTGCCCGAAATGCGCGCGGCGGTTCTTAACGCGGACGTGTTTTAATGATTCTTGTCATATCCTGAAACCGTCGGGACTCTCCTGAGTCCGATGCCGCATGCCGTCGAACGATGGCGTATTTCATTGACAAACTACGATTCATGTATTAGAATAGTAGCGAGTCAGATTCGGTTTAACGACCGCTATTTTTATTCAAGGAGTATTTCATCTGCCGGTTTTTCGGAAGATGAATAAGGTCATGAAAACAACACTGTCAAAGGAACAATTCGATATACTGTCGGCGCTTTCCGGCGCGAATGGCGTCCTTTCCGGGCGCCAAGCGACCAAAGACACAATCTATACGCCGCAGACCGTCGCTGACGCCCATCGCAGCCTGGACGACGCAGGTTTGATTTGCGGCGGAAAAATCACCGAAAAGGGCATTGCCGCGCTTGAGCCTTATCGCGTCAGGCGAGCTGTTTTTTTAGCGGCAGGATTCGGAAGCAGAATGGTCCCGATAACGCTGAATACCCCCAAGCCGCTGGTGCGCGTTCACGGCAAACGTCTGATTGACGGTCTTATCGACGCATGTCTTGACGCGGGAATAAATGAAATATATATCGTCAGAGGATATCTCGGTGAACAGTTTGATCAGTTGTTGTACAAGTACCCCATGATAAAACTTATCGACAATCCTCTGTACGACTCCGCCAACAATATCTCGTCAGCCCTCGCTGCAAAGGATCTTCTGTCCAACGCCTATGTTCTTGAAGCCGATCTGCTTGTCAGCAATCCCGCAATAATATCAAAGTATCATTACCGGTCGAATTTTCTCTCCATCAAAACGGAGCGGACCGATGACTGGTGCTTTGAAGCAGAAGACGGAATCATCACCGAAGAGAAGATCGGCGGCGCCGATTGCTGGCAGATGGTCGGAATTTCCTACTGGGACGCGGAGGACGGCGCAAAGCTGTCGGAAGATATTCAGAAGGCGTTCGACATGCCCGGCGGAAAGAATTTATATTGGGAACAGATTCCGCTGGTTGTGTTCAGGGACAGATACAGAGTCTGCGTCAGAGAATGTCTCCAAGGGGATATAGTCGAGATCGATACCTTCGACGAGCTGAAACATATCGATCCTGCTTACAATGTTTAATATAAAGGATGAATGAAAAATGGATGTACCTTACAGCGTAAAGAGAAATGTACTGCTGAATCCCGGACCGTCTACAACAACGGATACCGTTAAATTTGCACAGATTGTGCCTGATATTTGCCCGAGAGAAGCGGAGTTCGGCAATCTTATGAAGGGGCTGAGAGAGGATCTTGTCAGAATCGTTCACGGTGACACGGATAAGTATACCTCTGTTCTGTTCTGCGGCTCCGGCACTATTAATATGGATATCTGTCTCAATTCGCTTCTGCCAAAGGACCGCAGAATCCTTGTGGTCAATAATGGCGCATACAGCAGCAGGGCGGTTGAAATATGCGAATTTTACGGACTGCCGCATATTGATCTGCGGTTTCCCGTTGACCAACGACCCGATCTTGATATCGTCGAAACTGTGCTGAAAGAGAATCCCGATATTGCTCTTGTTTATACAACCCACAATGAAACCGGAACGGGCATACTTAACCCCATCAGAGAAATCGGAGCCATTGCGCATAAATACAACGCCGTTTTCGTGGTCGACACCACAAGTACCTATGCAATGCGCCCGATCGACGTCGAAAAAGACAATATAGATTTCTGCATGGCCTCCGCACAGAAGGGCATCATGGCATTTACCGGTCTCAGCTTCATCGTCGGCAACAGAAAGATTATCGAGCAGAGCGCCGAATACCCCAAGCGTTCCTATTACTGCAATCTGTTTTTGCAGTATGATTTCTTTGAGCGCACCGGAGAAATGCATTTTACTCCGCCTGTACAGACCATTTATGCGACCATTCAGGCGCTTAAAGAGTACTGGTCAGAGGGAGAACAGGCAAAATGGGAAAGACATACAAGAGTATTCAACGCCATTCATGACGGGCTTGACAAGTTGGGCTTTAAGGATGTTATAAAGCGTGAGGAGCAGGCCGGGCTTGTTGTTTCCGCGATATACCCCGACGACCCCAACTGGAGCTTTCAGAAGGTTCACGATTACTGCTATGAGCGCGGTTTTACCATCTATCCCGGAAAAATCAGCACAACCAACACCTTCCGTCTGTGCGCCCTCGGCGCCATAAACGATAAGGATATCCGCGATTTCTTCAAGGTATTCAGAGAGGCTTTGACAGCCTGCGATGTAAAAATACCCGTTCAATACAAAGACAGATAACAGAGGCTGAAAATGAAAACAGTATATTCCTGCTTTTGCACCGATGTAATACACGACGGGCATCTGAATATCATAAACGAGGCCAGAAAATACGGCAGCGTAATTTTAGGTGCTCTGAGCGACGAGGTGCTAATTCGCTACAACAAGTTTCCGACGATAAGTCTTGATGAGCGCGTCAGACTTTATGAAGAAATTGAAGGGGTCGACAGGGTCATCGTACAGAACAGCATGATGTATGATGACGTGATCCCCGTCTTAAAACCTGATTTTGTCGTGCACGGCGACAACTGGTCGCGCGGTCCGGAGTCTGCGATACGCGGCAATGTTATCCGACTGCTCTCCGTATACGGCGGCCGGCTTATCGAGGTGCCCTATACATATAACGAAAATGTCAAGAGAATAGACCAGCGGCTCAAGGAAAAGCTGTCCATGCCTGAATACCGCAGAAAGCGTCTGCGTGACCTTATCAAAATGTGCCCGACAGTCAAAACCATTGAGGCTCACAGCGGGTTGACAGGCCTGATCGCGGAAAAAACCATAGTGGAAAACAACGGGAAGCTTGACCAGTTTGACGCCATGTGGGTATCGTCTCTGTGCGACAGCACCGACAGAGGCAAGCCCGATATTGAGCTGGTTGATATGTCGTCGCGTCTTCGCACCATTAATGATATAATGGAGGTCACTACAAAGCCGATCATCCTCGACGGAGACACTGGCGGACTGACCGAGCATTTTGTATACAACGTCCGTACTCTGGAGCGTATGGGCGTTTCGGCGGTAATAATCGAGGACAAGACCGGATTAAAGAAAAACTCGCTTTTCGGCACCGAAGTTGTACAGACTCAGGATTCCATAGAAAATTTCAGCGCGAAGATCACTGCCGGAAAAAAAGCCCAGCTGACCGACGATTTTATGATTATAGCGCGCATCGAAAGCCTTATCCTTGAGCGCGGAATGGATGACGCCCTCCAAAGAGCACGCGCGTTTGTAAAGGCAGGCGCAGACGGAATCATGATACACAGCCGAAAGAAAGACCCGGCGGAAATTTTTGAGTTCTGCGATAAATTCAGGGCAGAGGACCCTCATACACCGATCGTAGTCGTACCTACGAGCTTTAATTCCGTCACTGAGGAAGAGCTCGCAAATCACGGCGTAAATATAGTAATTTACGCAAATCAGCTGATGCGCGCTGCGTTTCCGGCGATGAAGCAGGCGGCTGAAATGATATTGAGCAACCACAGAGCGCTTGAGGCGGACAGCATGCTGATGCCGTTCAAGGATATTATAACCCTGATTGACGAGCTGTAGCGGGAGAAAAATATGCAGGTTGAAAAATTAACTGAAATCATAGGGGCGGATTTTTATACCGGCGTGCCCGACAGTCAGCTCAGAGCATTGTGCGATTATCTGATAGACACCTATGGAATTGACGGCAGGCACCATATTATCGCGGCTAACGAGGGCAACTGCGTTGGTCTGGCAGCCGGATATCATTTGGCGACCGGCAGAACGCCCGTTGTCTATATGCAGAACAGCGGCGAGGGAAATATAATAAATCCTGTGGCTTCGCTGCTCAATGACAAGGTTTACGCCATTCCCATGATTTTTATAATCGGATGGCGCGGCGAGCCGGGCGTTCACGACGAGCCTCAGCATATCTATCAGGGAGAAATCACCGTAAGGCTGCTTGACGATATGGGCATAAACTCCTTCGTTATCGGTACAGACACAACAGAAGCCGACGTCGCAAAGCAAATGAAACGGTTCAGAGAGCTTTTGAGCGAGGGTAAAAATGTCGCCTTCGTCATACGCAAGGGTGCTCTTGAATACGGCAAAAAGGTCGACTACCGCAACGACAATAAGATCAGCCGTGAGGATATAATAAGGCATATTGTATCCGTTTCCGGTGACGACCCCATAATATCCACTACGGGCAAGGCCAGCCGAGAGCTCTTTGAGATACGCGAAGCCAACGGGCAGAGCCATAAATATGATTTTCTGACCGTCGGTTCGATGGGACACAGCTCCTCAATAGCCTTAGGCGTCGCACTCAACAAGTCCGACAGAAAGGTCTGGTGTATCGACGGAGACGGAGCGATGCTTATGCATATGGGCTCTATGGCGGTTATCGGCGCCAACTCTCCCGGAAATCTGATTCATATCATTCTGAACAACAGCGCACATGAAACGGTCGGCGGAATGCCGACGGTTGCCGGCAGCATGGATATTGTCGCCGCCGCAAAAGCCTGCGGCTACAAAAATGCTGTATGTGTGGATAATTTTGAAGATCTGGACAATGAGCTTAAAAGGGCTAAGTCGGGCAATGAACTGAGCCTGATCGAAGTCAGATGTTCCATCGGAGCGCGCGGCGATCTCGGCAGACCGACGACAACGCCCATAGAAAACAAAACGGGCTTCATGAATCATCTTATATCTCTTTAAAGACCGAATCATTCCGATGTCGCATGCAATAAAAATCTCCCGCGGATTTCAGCTCCGCGGGAGATTATTTGATTTATCGATCCTTTCAGGGAAGGATGCCGGATCGCGGAAATAAAGATAGTC
>JAFYGK010000026.1 GCA_017543285.1 Clostridia bacterium
AGGGGGTAATCATGCGACTGGACAAATATTTAAAGGTTTCCCGCATCATAAAGCGGCGCACCGTTGCCAACGAGGCCTGTGATAACGGCAGAGTGCTGGTCAACGGCAGGATCGCACGCGCTTCATACGACGTGAAGCCGAACGATATAATCGAGATAAACCTCGGCATGAACACTGTGAAATATCAGGTGGTCAGCATCAGTGAAAATGCCACAAAGCAGAGCGCCGGGCTTATGTATAAAGTCATGGAATAAAGAGCAAAACCGCCGAACGAAACGACCCGGCGGTTTTATTATGCTTTATACGCATGCCCTGCTGTAATACACCGACCGTCTCCGACATATATATTTACAAAAACCACAGATCGGAGCAGCGGCATGAACAATGAGGCAGGCAATAATCAGCACAATCTGACCCTGGAAAACCGGCACAAAATGACCATATCGGGTGTTGCCGACGTGGACAGCTACGACGAAAACGGCATTGTGGCGCTGACATCCATGGGCGAGCTTAAAATAACCGGCAGCGAGCTGCACATATCGCGGCTGGACATGGACTCCGGCGACATGTTCATTGAAGGCAGCATAAGCGCAATAAGCTACAACGACAGACGTCAGGACGCACGCGGAATGATCAGGCGGCTTTTCGGATAAAGCCATGCTATTTCAGGTTTACAGCGGAGCGCAGCTTAATGTTATGCTTGGCTCGGTGCTGCTGGGCGTTGCGATCGGAGCATTTTATGACCTGTTCAGAATAACGCGGCTTGTGCTTTTCAGAGGAAGCATAGCCGTTTTCATCGAAGACGTGCTTTTTTGGACGGTCAGCGGATACGCCGTTTTTCTTCACATCCTCGCATTGAACAAAGGCGAGGTCCGCGCGTATATACTTGCCTGCGTGCTAGCGGGTTTTCTTTTTTACTATTTCACTATAGGAAGGGCCGTGTTTTCGGTCCTGAAAAGGGCGTCGGAGCGCATCAGATTCCGTATTGCGCGGCTGAGTCTGAGGATAAAAAGGATATCGGGCGCAGCCGTACTGCGTGCGAAAAATGCCGCGCTCCGTTTGAGGCGGAACGCGGACGGCCCGGTGAGGAAAAAGGAGAAAATCATTAACGAAGACGAAAACGATATACGGAAAAGAAAATCAAAAATATTTAAAAAGAGACATAAAAACACTTGAAATTGTGTTAAGAAGTATTGTATAATATTTCATAAGTAGGAGTATACATAATGCTCAAGTGAAATAAAATACAGCATTGAACGGGCAGGGTGTTTGACGTGAAAAAGACTAAACCGCTCCGCAAAAATATTATATTCAAAATAATCATTCTGGTTGCCCTCGTCATTTTTGCCGTGCAGCTGATCCAGTATCAGGTGCAGATCAATGAAAACCAGAAAAAGCTCGAAGCCATCAATACCGAGCTGAGAGAGCAAACGGTTGCGAACGATGAGCTGAAAAGGTACCTCGAGGCCGGCTACGATAAGGAAAGCTACGAGCGGCTTATCCGCAAGGAGCTTGGATACGGCTATCCGGACGAGCAGGTGTTCAAGGAAATCGCAGGCGACTGATCGCCTGATCCAACAAAAGCGAGAGCTATTTTTACGGAGGATAAAAGCGTTTATGGAATTAAAGCTGGGAGATATTCTCGAAGGCAGGATAACGGGAATGACCAACTTCGGCGCGTTTGTCGATCTCGGGGAAAACAAATCGGGCATGGTGCATATTTCCGAGGTGGCCGATACCTTTGTAAGAGATATCAGAGATCATCTTGAGACAGGGCAGACCGTCAGGGTCAGGGTCATCAGTGTCGGTGATGACGGCAAAATAGGTCTTTCCATTAAAAAGGCGGCGGAAAAGCCCGAGAAACAGCGCCCCCGGCAAAATGATTCTCCGGGCAGACCGGGCAGCTTTGAATGGAGAAGCCCGAAGACCGAGCAGGCTTCATTTGAAGAAATGATGCAGAAATTCAAACAGACAAGCAATGAAAAAATTTCCGGAATGAAAAAATCCGTGGATTCACGCAGAAGCGGCGGATACTCCAGAAAAAATTCGGGACATTGACATGGCGGCATAATCTGAAGTATTTATCCACCGCTCTTTCGGGGCGGCGGATTTTTGCGTTATTTGGCGCGGCTTAAATAAGGATATTTCTCTAAAATATTGCTCTGCGATCAAACACTTTTATATAATTCCTCTCAGTTTCGTTAAATGGATTGACAATTTTGTAACAGCGTGGTAACATAATCTGGATTACGGATATTATACAACCACAATATTTTGTATTATATATCCAATCCGGAAAATCTTGCATTCAGCAAAATGTCTGTTCGACCGAATACATCATCGGTATATGATAAAATGTGTTTACGGCGGTATTCCGCCGGACGGAACAACATGTTTTAATAAAGCCGCATGCAGTGCGCGATTTACAGGAGTAACCGTTTTATGTCGATAAAGATGCTCGGAACAGGATTTTATGTTCCTGAAAAGATAGTGACCAACGACGATCTTTCCAAAATGGTGGAAACCTCGGACGAGTGGATAGTTCAGAGAGTCGGAGTAAAAGAACGCCATGTCAGCGTGAATGAAACGACCGCCGATCTTGCCGTCAATGCAGCAAAAAACGCCCTTGACAACGCGGGAATCACCGCAGACCGGCTGGGTCTTATCGTTGCGGCGACAATATCCTCGGATTCTCTCTGTCCGACGGTTGCAGGATCTGTGCAGCAGCGTCTGGGTGCAACCTGCCCGGCGTTTGATGTCAGCTCGGCATGCAGCGGATTTATTTTTGCGCTGGAGACGGTTGCTTCCCTTATCGAGCGCAGAAAGATGGATTACGCTCTTGTCATCGGCGCTGAAAGACTGAGCAAAATAATCGACTGGACCGATCGAAGCACATGCGTTATCTTCGGTGACGGTGCGGGCGCGGCCGTTGTTGCGCCGGGTGAAAACTATCTTTCCTCGCTGATATATACGAAAGCCGGCAGCGATGTTATAGACATTCCGGCAAGCTTCGGCAGCTCTCCGTTTTACGAAGGCGAAACAAAGCGGCCGTTTGTTTTCATGGCCGGTCAGGAAACCTTTAAGTTTGCCGTAAACAAGATGACCGAGGATATTAAGCAGGTCGTCGGTGAAGCGGGTCTTACATTTGACGATATAGATCACGTCGTTGTTCACCAGGCGAACATCAGGATCATCGCCTTCGCGTCCAAGCGTCTGGGTATCCCGATGGAGAAGTTTTTTGTCAACATAGAAAAATACGGCAACACCTCCGCCGCGAGCATACCGATAGCTCTTGCCGAACTCAATGAAACGGGACGACTGAAGCGAGGAGACATAGTGGTAATGTCTGCGTTCGGCGGGGGACTGTCCAGCGCGGCATGCGTCATAAGATGGTAAAAGATGAACAGAGGCAAAGCTGCCTTTGGCTGAAGATTATTGATTCCGTGACGAGGCCGTCAGGCGGCGGTACCGTCCGTTAACACTTTCAACAATCCGCTCTTGCGGGTTTGCATATTTGATTACAATTTTTGGAGGTAAAAACCATGACATTTGAAAAGGTAAGAGATCTCCTTGCGGAGCATCTTGAAATCGACCCCAGCGAAGTTACCGAAACAGCCACATTTGAGGATCTCGGCATTGATTCCCTCGACGCCGTTGAGATCATGATGGAAATGGAAGACGAATTCGGCGTAGAGATCAAGCCCGCCGAGGTCGGCAAGTCGGTCACAGAGCTTGTAAAGTACATCGAGGCAAAACTGTAATATCTGCCCCGCTGACGCCCGATTAAAGGGCATCGCTTCCGACGCCGGATATCATAGACGCCAGATTCGCATAAAATACAAAACGCGACGCAGCCGGCAAATCGCATCCGGAGGCAAAGCAGAGCCGTTGTTAAAAGCGGATTGCCGCTGCTGGCCGGATGAAGGCCGCCTCACGCGCCGCGTCTGTCGGCGTCTGATATCTGAAAATCTACTATCCAGAACAAAAGGTCGTGATAACATGATTACTTCACCTCTCAGTGATTTGATAGGCATAGAGTATCCCATATTCCAGGGCGGCATGGCTCACATCTCGGACGCTTCTCTCGCAGCGGCCGTATCCGAAGCCGGCGGTCTGGGTATTATAACCTCCGCATCCGGCGATATCGAATGGCTGGAGCGGCAGATCGATATGGCGCGCGGAATGACGGCAAAGCCCATCGGCGTCAACGTAATGCTTATGGGGAATAATGTCGATCAGATTGCAGCGCTGCTGGCTGAAAAAAGAATATCGGTTGTCACGACCGGAGCGGGAAACCCCGAAAAATACATACACATGTGGAAAGAGGCCGGCATAAAGGTTATACCGGTCATTCCTTCGGTAGCTCTGGCCAAGCTGTGCGCCCGTTCGGGCGCCGACGCGGTCATTGCCGAAGGCGGCGAGTCGGGCGGACATGTGGGAGATATGACCACAATGGCTCTTGTGCCCCAGGTCGTGGACGCTGTTGATATTCCCGTAATTGCCGCTGGAGGCATTGCGGACGGCAGAGGAATGGCCGCCGCGCTCATGCTGGGCGCCGTAGGCGTTCAGATCGGAACACGTTTTTTGTCCGCAACAGAATGCAATATTCACGAAAACTACAAGAAAAAGGTGCTTAAGGCCAACGACACCTCCACCATTGTCACCGGCAGACGTCTGGGCCATCCGGTGCGCAGCATTAAATCGCCGTTTTCAAGAGCCTACGCGAAGGCTGAATATTCCGACATAAGCGATGAAGATTTAGAGCAGATGGCAGTCGGTTCGCTGCGCGCGGCAACATTCTCCGGCGACGACAAAAAAGGCTGCTTTTTAGCCGGACAGATAGCCGGTATGGTGAGAGAAGAACAGACCGCCGCCGAAATCATCAGAGATATTGTAAGCGGCGCAGAGAACGCATTGAACGGAGCAAAGAAATGGGTAAAATAGCGTTTGTTTTTTCCGGCCAGGGCGCGCAGTACAGCGGCATGGGAAAATCGCTCTATGATTTAAACGGCGCGGCAAAGAGACTGTACGATGAAGCCGAGCGGTATCGTCCGGGTACAAAGGCGCAGTCTTTCGAAGGCAGCGCCGAGGAATTAAGGCAGACAAAAAACACTCAGCCCTGCCTGTATCTTGTCGATCTTTCGGCTGCGCTGTCATTGAATGAAAACGGCATCTATGCCGACGCTGCCGCAGGCTTTTCTCTTGGCGAAATAGCGGCCTTGGCCTATGCCGGAGCCTATTCGTACGCCGACGGATTCAGGATAGTAACAAAGCGCGGCGAATTAATGCAGCGCTCTGCAGAGCAGAGCGGCAACACCGCCATGTGCGCGGTACTGAAGCTGGACAGCAAAACGGTAGCAGATACGGCCTCGCAGCTTGAAGAACTGTACGCCGTTAATTTCAACAGCCCTGGCCAGACTGTCGTTTCCGGACTGTCAGGCAGCATGCCCGCGTTTGAGGAAAAGATAAAGGAGCTGGGCGGCAGATGTATGCCGATACCGGTCAGCGCGGCATTTCATTCGCCTTTTATGGAATCGGCTGCCGGGAGCTTCGGGGAATATCTGTCCGGACAGGATTTCAGCAAAACAAAAATACCCGTCTACGCAAACCTTACGGCTCGGCCATACGGCAGCGATTTTGCCGGGTATCTCGAAAAGCAGATTAAAAGCCCTGTCAGATGGCAGGAAACGATAGAGAATATGATAGCCGACGGCTTCACGGATTTTATTGAGGTCGGCGCAGGAAAGACACTGTGCAATCTTATCAAGAGAATATCGAAACAGGTTAATGTATATTCGGTTGAGGACGAAAAATCGCTCAACGAAACTGTCAAGGCGGTGAAGGCAAATGCTTAGCGGAAAAACGGCTGTAATAACAGGCGCGTCAACGGGAATAGGCGCCTGCATAGCAAAAAAATACGCTTCACTCGGAGCACAGATTGCCATTATTTATATCGGCAGCCCGGAGATTGCCGAAAATGTAAAAAACGAAATAACCGAAAAATACGGCGTTAGAGCCGAAATATATTATTGCGACGTGTCCGATTTTGACCGGTGCAGGGAAACTGTCAAAAAGATAACAGAGGATTTCGGCGGCTTTGACATTCTTGTCAACAATGCCGGCATAACCAGGGACAGCCTTCTGGTAACAATGGAGGAAACCGATTTCGACAGCGTTATCAATGTAAATCTCAAGGGCTGTTTCAACATGATAAAGGTATGCGGCAGAAACTTCCTAAAGAGAAAATACGGAAAGATTATCAATATAGCGTCGGTATCCGCCATGAAGGGACTCGCCGGACAGGCAAACTACGCTTCTTCCAAGGCCGGCATAATCGCCCTGACCAAGGTTACGGCAAGAGAACTGGGTTCGCGCAACATTTGCTGCAACGCTATAGCTCCCGGCTTTATTATGACCGACATGACCAAGGATCTGGGCAAGGAGGATGAATACCTCAGCCAGATCCCGCTCAACAGGCTCGGCAACCCGGAGGACGTCGCAAAGGTCGCCGCTTTTTTGGCTGACGAGGCATCCGACTATGTAACGGGCGAGGTCATACGCGTGGACGGCGGATATGCGATGTAATGGGTTCATCAGCCCGGACAGAACGGGAAATCGCAGGACAATCACTGCGGCAGCCCGGACCAATGGATCTTGAGCCCGGCGGCAAAGCTGTCCTTTGCATGAACCAGAAACTCTTTGAAAAGGAGCTTATACATGAAAAGAGTAGTTATTACCGGCCTCGGCGCCATCACGCCGCTGGGCTGCGACATCGAAACCATGTGGGACGGGATGAAGAACGGCCGCAACGGTATCGGATATATAACAAAATTTGATACGACAGACTACCGGGCAAAGGTCGCTGCTGAGGTCAAGGATTTTGACCCTTACAGATATATGGCAAAATCCGACGTGAGAAAGAACGACAGGTTCGTCCATTTCGCTGTTTGCTCGGCGGCTCAGGCGGTAGAGGACAGCGGAATTATCGGTAAGGTTGCGCCCGAAAGACTCGGCGTTTATTACGGCTCCGGCATCGGAGGCTTTGACACATTCGTTGCCGAACACAACAATCTGCTCAACCGGGGACCGTCAAGGGTTTCTCCCTTATTCATTCCCAAGATGATCTCCAACATGGGCGCGGGATTTATCGCCATACAGTTCGGTGCAAAGGGACCGTGTATCTCGGTGTCAACTGCCTGCGCAACCGGAACGACTGCCATCGGTGAAGCCTTCCGCGCAGTTTCCGGAGGATATGCCGACGCGATAATCGCGGGCGGCGTTGAAGCGGCAATTTGTGATCTGTCGATCGCCGCCTTCTCCAACTGCATGGCTCTGACCGAATGCGACGACCTGAACGCTGCCTCGGTGCCCTTTGACAGGCGCAGGAGCGGCTTTGTCATGGGCGAAGGCGCGGGCGCTCTCATCCTTGAAGAATATGAGCATGCAGTAAGCAGAGGGGCGAAGATCTATGCAGAGCTCAAGGGCTACGGTTCGACCTGCGACGCTCACCATGTGACCGCTCCCGACCCGACCGCCGAATCTCCCGCAAGAGCTATAGCAGACTGTGCAAAGGCTCTCGGAATAAAGGAGTTTGACAAGGTATATTACAACGCTCACGGAACAAGCACCCCTATGAACGACAAGACCGAAACCCTCGCCCTCAAAAAGGCGTTCGGAGACAACGCATACAAGCTGCATGTCAGCTCAACCAAGTCGATGACCGGTCACCTTCTGGGCGCCGCGGGAGCCGTCGAGGCGATAGCCTGCATCCTTGCGCTGCGAGACAATATCGTGCCGCCGACCATCAATTATGTCGAGCCGGACGAGGAATGCGATCTTGATTACACGCCCAACAAGGCGGTTGAAACCGAGCTGAAGGCCGCCCTTTCCGGTTCGCTGGGCTTTGGCGGACACAATGCCTGCGTGGGCTTTGCAAAGCTTTAATCAGACTGCCGGAAGTTTGTTTACGGAGAGCGCCATGAATAAAGAACAACTTATGGATCTGCTGCCGCACCGCGACAATATGCTTCTTCTTGATGAAGCCGAGCTTATTGACGGCAAGGCGTACGGAAAAAAATACATTACCGGAGACGAATGGTTTCTGAAGGGGCATTTTCCCGGCAATCCGGTCGTCCCCGGGGTCATTCTCTGCGAAATACTGGGTCAGTCGGTCTGCGTCTGCCTAAACGGCGTCATCGACGACTCCAAGCTGCCGTATTTCACCGGACTCGACAAGGTAAAATTTAAAAACACAGTTAAGCCCGGCGACATGTTTGAAACAAAATGCGAAATAATAAAGGTACGCGAGCCATTTTACTTTGCAAAGGGCGTGGGCAGCGTCAACGGCAAAACCTGCGTCAGCGCTGAGTTTTCCTTTGCGATAGTGGATAAGGATCAACACTGATATACGAAAAACACGATGAGGCAGCCGGACGTAAAACCGGTTGTCCTGCAAATACCGAATCAGCAACTCAAAGGGGTGAATATATACCATGGGCATATTCGACTTCCTGAAAAAAAGCAATGCGCCTGCTTCAAAAACCTGCAAAACATGCGGTACAGAGACAGATTACGCGAGGCTCATCAATAATTATATGATCTGCCCTCAATGCGGCAAATATATGCGCATGGGGGCGTATGAGCGCATCAATATGATGGTGGACGAGGGCAGCTTCAACGAAATCGACAGGTCGCTGAAAAGCGTCGACCCGATCGGTTTTCCCGGCTACAGCGAAAAGATAGAAAATGCAAAAAGAGCCAGCGGTCTGCCCGAGGGCGTTGTTTGCGGCACTGCGAAAATCAGCGGCTGCAAAACGGCTGTTTTTGCCATGGATTCACATTTTATGATGGGCAGTATGGGCAGCGTTGTCGGCGAAAAGATAACCAGACTTTTTGAAAAGGCGACAAAAGACGGTCTGCCCGTCGTAGGATTTACAACCTCTGGCGGAGCGAGAATGCAGGAGGGAATCATATCCCTGATGCAGATGGCGAAAACAAGCGGCGCCGTTAAAAGACACAGCGACGCGGGACTTTTATATATCACGGTGCTGACCGATCCGACAACAGGCGGCGTCACGGCGAGCTTTGCCATGTTGGGCGATATAATCATAGCCGAGCCCAAGGCACTCATCGGATTTGCCGGAGCCAGAGTGATCGAGCAGACGACCGGACAAAAGCTGCCCGAGGGTTTCCAGCGCGCCGAATTTTTGATGGAGCATGGTTTTGTCGATATTATCGAGGACAGAAGAAGACTCAAATATACCGTTGCCAATCTGCTCAAGCTGCACGGCTATTCATCGGTAAGAAAGCTGAGATAGCCAAAAGGTCAGACTGCCTTGAGCCAAACGATTTGAAGGGAATTATGCTATATGAGTGAAACAAACAGAGCATATGACAAGGTCCTTGCGGCGAGAAATTCTTCGAGACCGATGGGCGGATATTTTATTGAGCGCATGATCGACAATTTCGTTGAGCTTCACGGCGACAGACGCTTCGGAGACGATGCCGCGATAATCGGCGGAATAGGCTACCTTAACCAGAGACCGGTCACAATAATTGCGATGGAGCGCGGCGGAACGATAGAGGAGAGAATCAAAAGGAACTTCGGCTGTCCTACTCCGGAGGGGTACAGAAAGGCTCTCAGGCTCATGAAGGAGGCTGAAAAGTTCAGGCGTCCGGTCATATGTCTGATCGGCAGTTCGGGCGCATACTGCGGCATAGACGCAGAGGAAAGAGGACAGGGCGAGGCTATCGCGGAAAACCTTTATGAGATGATGACGCTGAAGACACCGATAATCTCGGTTGTTGTAGGAGAAGGCGGAAGCGGCGGCGCATTGGCCCTTGGGGTGTGCGATACTGCCGTTATGCTGGAAAATTCCATCTATTCGGTCATTTCGCCCGAAGGATGCGCGTCAATTCTCTGGAAGGATTCGACAAAGGCTCCGGAAGCCGCCGAGGCGCTAAAGCTGACGTCGAGAGATCTTCTCGAAAGGCACGTAATCGAAAAAATAATCAAGGAAAACAACAGAACTACAGACGAAATTATTTCTGAACTGAAAAATTTCATCACGCTGGAGATCAAAAGGAAGGAGAGGCTGTCAACCGACGCCTTGCTTGAGGAGCGCTATAAGAAATTCAGAAAGATTGGCGCCTGATCAGACGCAGCGGTAACGAGCAGGACATAAGACTGCTCGTTATTCATAGGGAGTGAAAATAATGAATAACAATAAAAGAGTTTCCTATTTCTGCATGGAATACGGTCTTGATTCCGACTTCAAAATCTACTCAGGCGGATTGGGCATACTTGCCGGAGATATACTGAAGGCGGCAAAGGATCTTGAAAAGCCGCTCGTTGCAGTGGGTATTCTGTGGCGGCAGGGCTACAACAGGCAGATCATCGAGCAGGACAGAATAACCGACTGTTTCCCCGAATATAATTATGATTTTCTTAAAGACACCGGTGTTGCCGTGGATGTTGTCATACGCGGCAGAAAGGTAAAATTAAAGGTCTGGCTGTGCGATTGCTTCGGAAACGTGCCGCTTTATCTGCTTGACGCGAATCTTCCGGAGAACGCCGACCGTCTCATCACCGGACAGCTCTACGGCTGGTTCGGCGAGGAGCGTATAGCTCAGGAAATGATACTCGGTATAGGCGGAGTCCGCGCGCTCAGGGCTCTCGGCATTGAGACTGATATTTACCACTTCAACGACAGCCATCCGATATTTGCGGGCTTTGAGCTCATCAAATGCAAAATGGCCGACGGCATGACCTTTGCGCAGGCTAAAAAGGCCGTCAGAAACAGTATAGTTTTTACAACTCATACACCGGTGGAAGCCGGCAACGAGGTTCATTCGCATGAACTGCTGCGGTATATGGGCGCATATGACGGATTGACAAAGCGTCAGGCCGTATCCATCGGCGGCGATCCCTTCAATATGACGGTAGCAGGGCTGCGCCTTTCAAAGACCGCGAACGGTGTGGCTCAGCTCCACGGAGAAACGGCAAACAACATGTGGAGCTATGTCAGCGAAGCGGCTCCGATAATAGCCGTAACAAACGGCGTTCACAACGGGACATGGCAGGATGAAGCTATTGCCGCCGCTTGTCACGACGGAGACATAATGGCCGGGCATATGGTGCTTAAAAGACGCATGCTTGACGAGATAGCGCGCCGCAACGGCGTTAAGCTGGACGAAAATGTTCTGACCATCGGATTCGCAAGGCGCGCGGCGCCATATAAGAGAGCGCAGCTTATTTTCAGCAAGCCGGAAATAATCGAAGGACTTCTGGCTGAAAAAAAGCTGCAGATAGTCTTCGCCGGAAAGGCGCACCCCAACGATCTGGCCGGAAAGGCCCTGGTCGGCAAAATGTATGAAATGTCGCGGAAGTATAAGGACAGCATAGTTTTCCTGCAGGACTACGATATGAAAATCGGCGCAATGCTGACAAGAGGCTGCGACGTGTGGCTCAATAATCCCGTGCGCCCGATGGAGGCCTGCGGCACATCCGGCATGAAGGCGGCCATGAACGGCGTTTTGAATTTCTCCACGCTTGACGGCTGGTGGCCTGAAGGCTGTGAGCACGGTATCAACGGCTGGCAGATAGGCGGCGGTTATGTGGGCGAGAATCAGGACGAGCACGACGCGGACAGCCTCTATGAGACCCTCATAAACGAGGTCATGCCGACGTATTACAACGATAAATCCAAGTGGACCGATATGATGAGGGCATCGGTCAAAATGTCAACATACAGGTTTTCGGCGGCAAGAATGGTCGAGGACTATTACGACTTGATGTATTGATTTTAAGGCTCCGCTTTTTGACGCGGAGCCTTTTCTCGTACTGCCGTTTTTTCCGGATGCTCTCCGGCGGGCAGTGATATATCCGCTGATTCCATAAATGCGCTTATTGTATGTCTTTGATTATAATTCCGACTCCCGATCATTAAACAATCGAAAAATAAGAGAGCAAAAGAGGCCTAAAATGCTTCGCAGCGTTTCCGGCATTTGCCCGGACCTGCAGAATGATAAATCTGCAGGGAACCGCAGGCGGTATTTTCGGAACCTGTGTAATAGCAAACAGATCCGTATGCTTTACGATCCGACGGTTTATCATCCCTTCTTTCAGCGGCGCGAAAAACAATATTTGGAATTATTGTTGCTTTTGAGTCTGAAAATTGTTATAATGATATTAGTCGAATTTTGCTGCAATACTTTAGTCTCTATTATAAATGGAGAATCGGCATACGGAGTATGATATGAAAATCGAATACCTTGACCTTGCGAAAATAGACGAGATATACAACGGCGCGCTCCAGAATGATTTTCCGCCGCAGGAGATAAAACCGTTTGATGTGATTAAAGCGCTTTATGAAAACGGAGAATACTTTGCCTGCGGATTATTCGACGAGGAAGAGCTTGTGGGTTACGCCATGTTCTGCGAAGATGAAAAAAGCGGTTATGTACTGCTCGATTATCTCGCGATAAAAGAAGAACGCAGAAATCAGGGCATGGGAAAATTTTTTCTCTACATGCTCAAAAAACTGCTGGATGAAAAAACCGCTATGCTGATCGAATCGGAGGCGGTCACGCCGGAGGACAGCGACGAGGTCGTCCGGACCAGAATGCGCCGCCAGAGATTTTACAAAAGAAACGGCTGCCTGGAAATGGACGCGAGCGTGACGCTGTTCTCAACAAAGCTCGACGTGCTCCTGCTGCCCTGCGGAGGCTTCTGCGACAGAAAGCAGGCTTTCAGAGCGCTTCAAAGAATCTACGCCCGCATGCTGCCCGACAGCAAGGACGTGACCCTGACGCTCAACTGATTTTGCATATCCGACCTGACCGCAAAAACCTGACAATAACGGGTGATTATCATGCAGAAAGCCGATATGAAAAAAGAGGAGCAAGATCTTCTGCCCTATTACGTCATCATATCCAGAACATCAACGGCGCTCGCCGGGATAATCAGGCTGTTTACCGGATATGGCTTTAATCACGCCTCTATTTCTCTTGACGAACAGCCGGCGAGAATCTATTCCTTTGCCCGATACAATTACCATTCGCCGCTGGCAGGCGGATTTATCGAGGAGAGTGCCGAGCGTTTTGACTTTAAAACGAAAAAACCCTCGCTGGCAAAGGTATACAGGCTTTACGCAACGTCGGACGAGATCCGGAAAATGCGCGCCATACTTGACCGTATGAGCAGCAATCCGGACGAATATGTTTATGACAGCTTCGGCGCTCTTGGTTTGAGGTTTCTCGGCAACGACCACTGCTTCACATGCGTTGGGTTTGTCGCGCATATGATGAAGGCGTCCGGTTATCTTCCGCAGGAAAAGGCGCATTATTCGATTCGCAGGCTCGACAGAATGCTTGAAAACGAGCTGTTTTTCAGCGGCTTTACCAAGGACTTTGCCGGCGCGTGTCAGACAGCGGATCAGGCCTATTTCGAACGAAAGGACACGAAAGAAGTTTTTTCCGACTCTTTTAAGCGTTTCGCAAGACTTTTCAGATTTTACCGACTGTACAAAACAAAGCGCCTCAAAAACGGGAGCGCCGCGACGGAGAGCATATATGCAATACAGGATAAATCCGAAGAATAACGACAGGCTCAGCGCATTGGGCTTCGGCTGTATGCGTTTTTCAAGAAAGGGCGGTTCCATAGATTACGCAAAGGCCGAGCAGGAGCTTATCCACGCGATAGACGGCGGGATAAACTACCTGGACACGGCCTATATATATCCCGGCAGCGAGACCTTTCTGGGAAAGTTTCTTTCCAAAGGCTACAGAGAGAAAATAAAGCTCGCCACCAAGCTGCCGCTCATGATGATAAAAAAACAGCAGGACATCGAAGCAAAGTTTTCAGAGCAGAAAAGCCGCCTGAAGACCGACCGGATAGACTATTTCCTGATGCATATGCTGACCAGCATGAAGCAGTGGGAGAGACTCAAGGGTCTGGGGATAGAGGATTGGATAGCCGAAAAGAAGCGTTTGGGCGAGATCGTGAATATCGGCTTTTCCTATCACGGAGGCACGGGAGAATTTAAAAGGATTATCGACGACTACGACTGGGATTTCTGCTATATCCAGTATAATTATATGGACGAGCGAAGTCAGGCAGGTGTAGAAGGCCTTAGATATGCCGCTCAAAAAGGCATTCCCGTCATGATTATGGAGCCGCTTCGCGGAGGAACTCTCGCATCAAAGCTGCCGGGTGAAGCCGTGAAAAGATTTGAGAGGGAGCAGAGTGAATTTACTCCGGCGCAGTGGGGTCTTCGCTGGCTGTTTGACCAGCCTGAGCCGACGGTGGTGCTGTCCGGAATGAACTCAACAGAGATGATAGACCAGAACATCTCCGTCGCCGATTCAAGTCCGGTCGGCTGCATGGATGAAGCTGAACACCGGCTGATAAACGAGGTCAGGGACATTATAAAAAGCGCCATGCGTATTTCCTGCACAGGCTGCTCATACTGTATGCCATGTCCGCAGGGAGTGGATATACCCGTTTGCTTTTCCAGCTACAATATTCTGCACACAGAAGGCTGGTTCAAGGGCATGAAGACATATTTCATGTGCACCTCAATGCGCAGAGACCCTTCGATCGCTTCCAACTGCATCGGCTGCGGTAAATGCGAAAGGCACTGTCCGCAGGGCATACAGATAAGGGAGGAACTAAAAAAGGTCACAAAAGAACTGGAAACCCCCGTTTATAAGATAGCCAAGGGATTATCAAAAAGGTTCGTGAAATTCTGATCCGCTGAATAAAAAGGGTGACGGGAAATGAAAATGATATTGAGACTGTTTTGCGTTTACGTGCTGACGCTGGCAGCTTTGCTTGCCGCCTGCGGCTGCTGCGGCCCGGATAAAATCTCACAGAGCGGCGCAGCGGAACAAAATGCCTCTCCGCATAATGATGAATATCCCGAAATGCCTGCTGCCGAGCAGCCTGAACCGAGGCCGGAAATCACAGTTAACGGGCAAAACGTGGTCTATTCCCTCGGCAGGGACAACGATCAGGAGCCTGACTATGCTGCGATGGCACAGGATCAAGCCGCACAGGCGTTGCCGGGCGACAGGGTCACGGTAAGATTCACGAGCGAGCCATATCCTGTTTCCGTGAAGGCGGTTTGGACCTGCCTCGATGAAAACGGAGAGTTTGCCGGCGGGGAATGGCAGGACGCGGCGGCGGTCGTCGAGGGCGAAGCGATAACTATTGAGACGCCCGGAAGGGACGGCGGCTTTGCCGGCGGTCAGCTCATCGGCTTTAAGCTGGAAACACAGTTTGAGGACTTTTGCATGGAGTATTCCTTTGTGCTTGCAGTACAGGCGGACATGACGGAGTAGCGGCAAAGACGCTTTTCGGAGCGGCTTTTATCCGTTTCAATATTCCTTGACTTTTATCTTTAAAGTTGGTATAATATTTAAGCTAACGATCGGCGCTGCCGATTGAAGAATTGCTATGTCCAAATGGGATATGTGCAAACCGGTATGCGGTCGAATGGACCCTGTGCGGCAGATGCCTGTGAACCATGTCAGGCGTGGAAGCGAGCAGCATTAAGCAGGATTTTCTGCGCGCCGCAGCAAGTCTGTTTGTCCGCATACCGGTTTGCATATTTTTATAAGGCGACGCTGCCCTTTGCCGCTCGGGCTGTCGTCCTGCTCTCTTGAACGCGGCGAAATGGAGGGTATCATGTATCAGGTGCTGTACAGGAAATGGCGGCCGCGGACCTTTGACGACGTTTGCGGTCAGTCGGCCATAACCCAAACCCTGCGCAATGAGCTGACCTCCAACAGGATCTCGCACGCGTATCTCTTCACCGGCTCGCACGGAACAGGGAAAACCACCTGCGCAAAAATTCTTGCCAAGGCGGTCAACTGTCTGCATCCGGTAAACGGCAACCCGTGCAACGAATGCGAGATCTGCCGCGGAATAGACAATGCGTCCGTTACCGATGTTTCGGAAATCGACGCCGCCAGCAACAACGGCGTTGACGACGTGCGCGCGATGCGCGACGAAACGGCATATACTCCGGCAAGTGCAAAATACCGCGTTTTTATAATTGACGAGGTGCATATGCTCTCGCAGAGCGCCTTCAACGCTCTCCTGAAGACACTGGAGGAACCCCCGCAGTACGTCATTTTTATTCTGGCTACGACCGAGGTTCACAAAATTCCGGCAACGATATTATCCCGCTGCCAGAGATTTGATTTTCGCAGAATAGATTCAAAGGACATGGTCGGCAGATTGCAGTATGTCGCCGGGCAGGAAGGAAAGTCCCTCGACGCGGACGCGGCCGAGCTGATCGCGAGTCTGTCCGACGGCGCGCTGAGAGACGCCCTTTCCATACTGGACACATGTATAACGCTTAACGATCATGTTGATGAACAGACCGTTGCCAGAGCGGCAGGCCTTTCCCCGAGGGAATATATTACCGGGATTATGAGGGCGGTCAAAAACGGCGAGATTTCCGATGTTATTTCCATACTGGATGATATATACACTTCGTCCAAAAGCTTCACGCGGCTGTGCGAGGAGCTTATAGAGAGCTACCGCGCCATTATGCTGATAAAGACGGTAAAAAATCCGCAGTCCATGCTGAAAATGTCCGGCGCACAGATAAAAGCCCTGTCCGAATGCGCTCCGCTGTATTCTGTGCCCGAGCTTATACACATAATAAAGCTGCTGCAAACGGCGCTCGACGGAATGGCGTATTCCTCCAATAAGAGGATAGATATGGAGCTCTGCCTGATGAAAGCCGCCGATCCTTCGATTGACGACGGCCTGCAGGCGATTTCCAGAAGGCTGTCCGCGCTTGAAGGAAAAATAAAAATGGGAGATTTTACTCTCCCCGGCGCTCCGGATGACGGCAAGCAGGACGATAAAAAAGCCGGGCCTAACGATACGGAGACCACGAATGAAACCCGGGCCGCCGCCAAAGCAGAGACGGAAAATGCTTTTGCAAAGCAGCCGGCGCAGCCCCGGATCCAGCCGGTGTCAAACTGGAGCGAAATACTGGAGGAACTCAGGAATCTGTGCATGCCGCTTTACGCTGTGCTGGATGATTCGGTTGCCTATATCAGCGGAAACTACGTCCTTATCGACGCTCCAAACAGCCTGTTCAGGAATCTGATCAATCAGCCCGGATATAAGGATCATCTGCGCACCGCCATACTCAACAAAACCGGCAGACGATTCGCCATAGGACCGTACAAAAGTATCGGACAGAGCGCCGGATCCGGACCGTCGCCTCTTGAGAGCCTTGCAAAAAAAATGAAGGACAACGGAGTGGACGTAACTATTGAATAAAGCAGTGCGGAAATTATTACAAAGACTTTACGCGCTGTTAATCAAATATGAGCTTAAATATATTATACTAACCGTCAGCATGAAAGCACTTTCAGCATGTCAATAATACGGAGGAAACGATATGAAAGCAAAATTACCTAAAGGAATGGGAGGCGGAGCTCCCGGAAATATGCAGGGAATGATCCGTCAGGCGCAGAAAATGCAGGCAGAAATGGAAAGAGTAGGCCAGGAGCTTGAGGAAAAGGATTATACAGCCTCGTCGGGAGGAAACGCCGTAACCGCAACGGTAAGCGGAAAGCTGGTGCTTAAATCTCTTGAAATAAAGCCCGAAGTCGTTGACCCCGAGGATATAGAAATGCTGTCTGATCTTGTGGTAGCGGCGGTTAACGAAGCGCTTCGCACTGCCGAAAAAGACAGAAATGACAAAATGGAAGCCGTCTCCGGCGGACTGAATATTCCGGGACTGTTCTGAATTTTGACCGAAGGTCAAGGCTTAGAACGGAGTAAAGAGGAATCATTATGTCATCATTCAATGCCGTGCCGCTTACCCGGCTCATCGAACAATTTGAAAGACTGCCGGGTATTGGCAAAAAAACGGCGCAGCGCCTTGCTTTCTATGTGCTCGGATTGCCCGAGGAGGAAGCCAAGGCCTTTGCCGACAGCATTATTGACGCAAAGAAAAAAATCCACCGCTGCTCCTGCTGTCAGAATCTCACCGATTCCGAAATATGCAGAATCTGCTCTTCGCCCGAGCGCAACAAAAGGGTTATCTGCGTCGTGGAGAGCCCGCGCGATGTAATGGCGCTAGAACGCACACGGGAATACAACGGAACCTATCACGTTCTGCACGGCGCGCTGTCTCCGCTGGAGGGAATCGGACCGGAACAGCTGACCGTCAAGGAGCTGCTTGAACGAATCAAAAGGGACGGCGCAGATGAAGTAATTATGGCGACAAACGCCACCGTAGAAGGTGAAGCGACCGCAATGTATATCCAGCGGCTGCTGTCGCCCATGAAAATACCTGTGTCGCGCATAGCCTACGGAATTGCGGTGGGAGGCAGTCTGGAATATGCAGACGAAGTGACCCTGCGCAGAGCGCTCGAGGGCAGAAGTCTTTTATAGCGATAAAGGTATGTCAATTTTGCATGGGAATTTGTATCTGACGGCTGTTTCACCCGCAGTGACAGCTTCAAGAACACAATCGGGAACGTGGAATAATGAAGACAAACAAAAACGAGATAGTTAAAATTGTAAAATTCGGTCTGACGGGAATAATGAACACCATTGTGGACTGGGCGGTAAGCTCGGTTTGCTTTGTGCTGATAAAGCTGTCCGAGGTGCTTTCCAACGGCATCGGCTATGCCGCCGGGCTTATATTCAGCTACACAGTCAACCGCAGATGGACATTTAAGACAAAGGAAAAGTTTTTCAGCGCCGAAATGTTGAAATTTTTCGCCAACGGCGTTATAATGCTGCTGATAAACATGGGTCTTACCAAACTCTTTGTAGACGTTATCTTTGCAAACTCCGCCCTTTCCGATACTCTTGTTTATTACATCAGCAAGGCTATCATAACAGCTATAGTCATGGTGCTTAATTATCTTTCGTCGCGCTTTCTCATTTTCAGAAACACCCAAAAGCAGGGTCCCGACGATATTACGGAGAAATAAATGGACAAAAAAACCGCCAATAAAACCGTATCGCGCAATAAAAAGGCGTATCACGATTATTTCGTGCTGGAGACCCTTGAGGCCGGCATTTCTCTTGCCGGAACCGAGGTCAAATCGGTGCGTGCGGGTACGGTAAATCTCAAGGACTGCTACTGCGAGATAAAAAACGGCGAGGCTATTGTCCGGGGCATGCACATAAGCCCTTACGAAAAGGGCAATATATTCAATAAGGACCCCATGCGGCCCAAAAAGCTGCTGCTTCATAAAAGGGAAATAATGCGGCTCTTCGGCAAGGTAAAGCAGGACGGACTGACGCTTATCCCGTTGTCGGTCTATCTTAAGGGCAATCTCGTCAAGGTGGAGCTTGGTCTTTGCAAGGGCAAGAAGAATTACGACAAGCGTGAGGCTCTGGCACAGAAGTCCGCCGCGCGCGAGATAGAAAAGAACATGAAGCAAAAGGAAAGGTACTGACGCATTTTCCGTTGTCATTCTGCCTTATATATACGGGGGCGTAATGGTTTCGACGGGGATGGAGAATCTTAAACAGCGAGCGGTGCTGCGGAATCACCTTAAAAGCCGCAACTTCTAAATAATAAACGACAACAACAGAGTCGCTTTCGCAGCCTAATTTGGCTTGCCGTCCTGTTCTGAAGTACCGCGGTCAGGACAAGGGCGTCGATTAGCGGTGAACGTGTGCAGGTGAGTGGCTTTGCAGCCTGCCATGAATCAAGAGCTACCGAGGGTGAAAGCCTGTCATCCGGCGTTCATCTGAGGGAATTTCAAAAGAATGACTGCGCTCGGAGAAGTTTTTGAGGATCTGTTTTCGGACAGGAGTTCGATTCTCCTCGCCTCCATTTGGAAAATCTGCCGCGTTGTCGGCAGATTTTTTTATCCTGCGCGCAAGTCAAACCGTAACCGCCGAATAACCCTTTAGGCATGCCTTCTCAATATTCCTGTTAGTATTTGCTGAACGAATATTAATACATTGTTTCTTCATAAATCCCGACAACCTAAGCATGCGCGTTGTCGTTATACCATAAACCGGAGTTCAAATAAAGTATAGCGGCAAAAGTCTGATTTGAGAGGATAAGCGTAATAAAACCAAAAGCGGACCCTGCCCGCTACAAAAGCAAAGGCTTATCTTTGCTGCTTGACCGATGAGCAGAGCATGACGTGAAAAAGCAAAAAAACAGAACGATAATTGAAATAATATGCATGAAAAATAAAAACTATCCAAAAAGATGTCGAATTGCGTTAGTGGATTATTAGTTTTGCCGTGGTAAAATATCAAAAATACACAACAGACGGTCATCTTGCGGCGGGTTTGATCTAATCTGTCAGGCTGCTTATTAAAATACCGGACATTTGATTGCAAACGGACGAACAATAAAGTAAAATAAAAGCAAAGGGCCATTTGCGGGAAGGGGAAAATGATGACAAAATATCGTCCGTTGAGCAGACGCAGCATCCTTATAAACAAGTCGATCCGGAAAGCTCTGTTTATCAAATATGAGAGTATTTATGATATAGATATTGAAACTTCGGAATATCAGTGCTACCACGAAAGTAAATCCTTCAGAGAGATGAAGATGGAAAGTCAGGGCAGTGATTTTTTTGCCGCTTTGTCCGGAATCATATCAAAGCTGATCTATAAGGACGATCAGGAGTATGTCGCGAAGATGCTTGACAGGGACCTCATGCTCAGCACGCTGCAAAAGGAAAAATACTATTCCTTTGTTTACAGGCTGATCAAGGACGGCGAACCCCGTTACTACAAGATACGCGCCACAACAGGTATTATCGGGGGAAAGCCGCACATTTTTCTCGGCGTCCGTGATGTCGACGAACTCATGCGGAAGGAACAGATGCATTTGGACGAGCTGGCGTCCATGCACCAAAAGAAGAAAAATCACATGGAGGCGATCCTGGGCAGCGCCGCAGGGTATCTTGAGGTGAATCTCACACGCGACGAGGTAATCGAGATAACCAGATTCCTTGTCTCGAGCGACGGATCTGCAACGGCTGAAGTTCCTTCTTCGGAGGGCAGGCTGAGATACAGCTTTTTCAAGGACTGGCTTTGCCGGGAACAGATTATTGAGAATGCCGAAAGATATTCGGTTATCGGCTCGGTAGAATACCTGACCGAGTGCTTTGAAAAGGGCGAAAAGCGCGCTTCTGTTTCCTTCTCGCTCAAAAAAGGGGAGAACGGTACGCTGCCGTGCAAAGAGCTGTTTTATCTATACAGAGATAATGCCTCCGGAGATATAATGTCCTTTTGCGTCATTTACGACCTCACAGAGCATCAGAGACGGGAAAAGGAGAGACAGGAGCTGGAAAGAGAGCTGCAAATGAGCAGGATAAGGAACTTTACCAGCCAGATGCAGCCGCACTTTCTATATAACGCGCTCGGATCCATTCAGGAAATAGTGCTGGACGATCCGGAATACGCCTCCGATCTGATAGGCGACTTTACCGTTCACCTTCGAAGCTGCATCCGCGCGATGGCAAGCGACAGACTTATCCCTTTCGATCAGGAGATAGCCAATATCAGGGCATATGTAAATATTGAAAAAATGCGGTTCGGCGAAAAGCTCAGGGTGGTCTATGACTTTAAGAAAACGGATTTTCAGATACTTCCGCTCAGCATACAGCCGCTTGTTGAAAACGCCATAAGACACGGCATATATCAGCGGGGAGCCGAAGGAGGAACCGTTACCGTGCGCAGTCGGGAGCAGTCTGACGCATGGATAGTGGAGGTGGAAGATGACGGAGTCGGGTTTGACGTTGAGCAAAGTCACAGAGAAAGCGCATCAGGCAAAAAGGATTCGACGGGACTGAAAAACCTGATTTTCCGGCTGGATAAGGTGATGAATGCCGACGTTTGCATAAGAAGCGAGATAGGAAAAGGTACAAAGGTCACAGTATCCATACCGAAAGGAGGAAGTATAAATGAGGGCGATAATTGTTGATGACGAACCTTTGATGATAAAGCGCTTTGTGCGTCTTAGCTCATCAATACCGGACCTGAAATTAGTCGGTCAGTTTGAAACAGCGGGCGAAGCTCTGGATTATGCTCAAAACAATCCGATAGAGCTTGCCTTCCTTGACGTTGCAATGCCGGTAGCAAACGGAATCGAACTGGCGAAAAGACTGCGGGAGATACGCAAGGATATTCTTATCGTCTTTGTTTCAGCGCATGAGGAGTATGTCTGGGATTTCAATCAGATCGGCGGAGACTATTTCATTATTAAACCGTACACCAAGGAAACGCTTGATATGGTGATGGAGCGGATCAGGCTGATCGCTCAGCGCCAGCAGAAACAGCTTTATATCCAGACCTTCGGAAGATTTCTCGTCCTAAGGAACGGAAAACCCCTCAACCTTACGGGAAAGGCCAAGGAGATACTTGCCATTGTGGTGACAAAAAGAGGAAAAGAGATAAGCAACGAGGAAATTTACAGCACAATCTGGGAGGAAAGAGAATACTGCAACGCCAGTATGGGCGTCTATTACAACGCGCTCAGAAGACTCAAGCAGTCTCTTGAAAAGGAAGGCGTGGGCGACCTTCTTCGATCGACCGCCAGAGGACAGATGGCAAACACCTCCATGTTCGACTGCGACTACTATGCATGGCAGGACAAGAATATGGATTCACGCGACCGGTTTGACGGAGAGTTTATGTCCGAGTATTCCTGGGGAGAGTATATTCTGGCAAATATACTCAATGAAACGTAGGCCTATATACCAAAGTTGAATAATATGGATTTTAGCCCGGATTTTTCTCCGGGCGCTTCCTATTTGTGCTTTGTTAGTGCCGGACGAGTATTATTTTTGCAATTCATGGTATATTGTCAAGGCATTTCAACAAGGCAAAAAAGAAAGAAAAATACCGCCGGAGGTGCATAATATGCAGCTGAAACGTGATACTGACTACGCTCTTCGCATTTTATACTGTATAGGAAAAAACTTCAGCATAAAAGGCGTCGTTCATTGCGGATTGACTCTGCCGGAGATCTGCATGCAGTCCGGAGTTCCGAAGCTGGCCGCCAACAGACTTTGCGAAAAACTGCTGAAAAAGGGAATTATCAGATCAAGAAAAAGAAGATCCGAAACTATTTACTATCCTTCGGGACAGTTCAAAAACCAGTCGCTGCTCGGAATCATCGAAACAACCGAGAATACTGCGCAGCTTTTCGCGGTGTTTGACAAGAAAAACGGCTTATTCAGAAGGTACGGAGAAAAACTGGAAACAATACAGGACGAAATAGAAGAAGTCCTTTCAAATGCAACCTTGAAATTTTTTATCAGAGATGAATAGTTTTAGGCGTTTTCCGCAGCTTCGTCAGAAGCTGTTTTTGCTGTGCCGCATCACTATAGCAAACCAGGCGAAAATCGCGTCTGAATCAATCATGGATCCGGCATACGCCGCATGCCTCAAAAAAAGTCCGGCCGGTTACAAAACCGGCCGGACTCTGCTTTGATGTCTTTTACAGCAGGTGCGATCTCAGATAACCGCCGTCCTCTTTACAGAGATATGCCGGCGGGATGTCGAGCACTGTTTTGCATCCGGTCTGACCCTCCTGATTAAGCCGGTAGGCCGCTCTTGCATAGGCAATGAGAACGCTGGAGGTGAACTCCGGATTGGAATCAAGCTGGAGCCTGAATTCAAATATGTGCTTGTTCTCGGCCGAGGCGCCCGTCTTTCCGCAGCGAATAACGACTCCGCCGTGAGGAATACCTTTGTGGTTGCGGTCGAGCTCCTCCTGAGAAATGAATGTGACGGTGGTATCATAATCGGAGAAGTAATTGGGCATCTCCTTTATTTCCTTTTCGATGCGGGCCAAGTCAGCACCCTCGGCGGCGACGACAAAACATTCGCGGGTGTGCTTTTGTCTTGTCGTCAGTTCGGGGTTATTTCCCGCTCTGACAGCATCGAGCGCGGCGGGAACAGGTACGGTATACTGGCGCGCGTCAAGAACGCCGTCAATGCGGCGAATGGCGTCGGAATGCCCCTGGCTTACGCCGCGGCCCCAAAAGGTGTAATCGCGTCCGTCGGGAAGAACGGCGCCGGAATATGTACGGGCAAGAGAGAACAGACCGGGATCCCATCCGACCGAAATAACGCCCAGCTTGCCGGACTTTTTTGCTGCCTCATCAACATCGGCAAAGTGCTGCGGTATGTTGGCGTGAGTGTCAAAGCTGTCTACGACGTTGAAATATTCCGCGACGGCAGGGGTCTGCTTCGGCAGGTCGGTCGCGCTTCCTCCGCAGAGTATCATAACGTCTATGTCGTCCTTGTAATCCGCGACGCTTGCCGCAGGATAAACAGGTACGCCCTCGGTGGCTATTTTGAGAGATTCGGGCGCACGGCGTGTGAATACCGCAACAAGCTCCATATCCTCATTCTGCCTGATGGCGTTTTCCACTCCGCGGCCGAGATTGCCGTAGCCCAGAACGCCAATACGGATTTTCTTCATTTTGCATCTGTCCTTTCTGGTCTGGTATGTAAAGCGCGGCTGAGCGAAAGCTCTGCGCGCCTTGCTGTTTTGTCCGGATTATCTGAGAAGAGCCTCTATTTCTTCCTTGGGGCGATAACCGACGCTCGTCTGTGTGACCGCGCCGTTTTTGAACACCATAACGGTCGGTATGCTCATTACGCCGAATTTGGCGGCGAGAGCCGGCTGCTCGTCAACATTTACTTTTCCTACCTTGACCTTGCCCGACTGTTCCTCGGATATTTCCTCAATTATGGGAGCCAGCATACGGCAGGGCCCGCACCATGTCGCCCAGAAGTCAACGAGAACGGGGATGTCGGAACTGACTACTTCGGCTTCAAAATTCTGTTCGGTGATGATGATTTCGGCCATGATTCAAGCGCTCCTTTGCAGTAGTATTTCTGGAGTCCCGCGCGTGGATATACCATTTTAAAAGCCGCGCGGAGACAAAATTGTGTTAATTGTAAAATCATTTATCGTAATGCGTTTTCTTGCTCCGGCGTGTGGAAAATGGAAGATTTAAGCTATTCCGATCCGGTCAGCCTTGAAACGTAATCCCTCATAATCCTTTCGTTGACAGCGCCGATCTGCGTGTCCACGATATCGCCGTTTTTATCAATGAGCACCGTTTCCGGAATGGAGTTTACGGCATACGCCACAGTCCCGCTGAAGGACGTGTCGTAATATACCGGAAAACTGTAGCCTGAGTCTGCGACAAACTGCTTTACGCTGTCGACCGTATCTCTTGATCCGTCGGTGAGGTTTACCATCATAAAGGTTATCCGGTCGCCGTAATGCTTATACGCTTCGTCGAACAGTTCAAGCTCAGAGCGGCACGGAGGACACCATGAGGCCCAGAAATTGACTATGACAGGCTTGCCCGACATGTCCGACAGGGAAACTTCGTTAAGATCGCCGTCGAGAACGGTAAAATCAGGCGCGGCTGTTCTTTGCGCCGAAGGGTCTCCGCCTGCGGAAGCGGCGGAATCATCCGTTACGGGATTTCCGTCATCCGGCGAATACATATCAGAAAGGGTCTTATAGCCAAAATACGCAGCAGCGATGAGAAGGGCGAGAGACAGAATGATGATAAGTATTTTCGTACCCTGCTTCATTGTTATCCTCCTTTTGCGCCGTCAGGAAAACAGAGACATGAGCGAGCTGAGGAGACCGCATGCGGTGAGTATGCCGACGACAATGAGAAAAATACCGCAGACGGTATTGATTACCCTGTAATGCTTTTTTATAAAATCAAATGCATGACTGAGCCTGTCTATGAGCAGCGCAGACAGAAGAAAAGGGACCCCCAGACCGGCAGAATAAACGACGAGCAGCGCGACGCCGCGCAGCGCCGTTGACGATACGGCAGCCATCATAAGAGCCGAGCCGAGAAAGGCTCCGACGCACGGCGTTAGACATACCGAATAAACAACGCCGAAGACAAATGCGGAAAATATACCTCCGATCTCTCTGCCACCCTTTACGCCCTTGAAGAAACTGAGCGGAATAATATCAAGATAGCCCAGACCGAATAAAACCACAATCAGGCCGCAGATTATGTTGACGACCGTTCGGTATCTGGACAAAAGCCAGCCGAGAGCTCCTGCAAAAAGTCCGAGAAGAGAGAAGACGACGGTAAATCCCAGCACGAAGGCAAGCGCACGCACGAAAACTCCTCGTTTTTTGTCGGCTCCGCCTGCAAAATAGGATATATAGATCGGAAGCATCGGAAGCATACACGGGGAGATGAAGGAAATAACTCCTTCAAGAAAGGTGATCAGAAATTGCACCCCATCACCGCCTTGCTCTGTCGCGTTAGTTTATTAAAGTATACCACAAAAGTGTGTATTTGCCAATAAGCATTATTATTATACGTTTTTGTATTTTTCGGGAGTTTTGTATATAAACGGTCAAATGCGGGTTATTGTGAGGACATATGCCGCGCGAAAGAGTGCGTCAGATGTTACAAAGTCTTGAATCATCGGCATTTCGGATGTTTTTGACGCCGGTGAAACGGGTTTTTTGTCTGTTAGGGAAAAACCGTTCAAAGCCCTTGCTTTTTTCATTCCTTTGTAGTATACTGAGGGAAATACACCCGACATGACTTATTTTTCGGGCAAAACCCAGGATTATTCATCCCGGTCAAAATGACTGCCATCGGGATGACTTAAGTTTTTGCATAATGTTTCAACAAATGTGCAGATTATTAAAAAACACGAAAAGAGGATGACAACCAATGAACAAAAAGGAATTAATCGAGAAGGCTGCACAGCAGGCCGGTTTGTCTCAGAAGGATACAGCAGCAGCGCTCAATGCTATTCTTGCAACGATCACCGAGTCCCTTGTCAACAAGGAGAAGGTTGCTCTCATCGGCTTTGGCACCTTTGAAACCAAAGACCGCGCGGCAAGAACAGGCAAGAATCCCCGCACAGGCGAGGCTGTCCAGATTGAAGCGGCTGCAGTTCCCGCATTCAAGGCAGGCGCAGCTCTCAAGAACGCTGTCAACGTCAAGTAATTATTAATACGGCAATATTTATAGCAGGCGGTCAGGCGGTTTATTGACTGCCTGCTGATTCTTTTTTCAGGAGAAAACGCATGAAAGCAAGAAAAGCGCTGTTCTGGTGCGCCTTTGTAATTGTGCTGGGAGTATTCGTATTTTCCGGCTATAAGATCGTATCGTATATGCTTGAAGCGGAAAAGAGCGACGGAGCCGTTGATACGCTGATAAAAAAAGCCGTAACAAAAACAGAGATAAAGAATACGGACGATCCCGGCAAACCGACCGAAAAGGCGGAATATGCCCCCATTCAGGTGGATTTTGAACAGCTTAAAAGCGAAAGCCCGGAGATCGTCGGCTGGCTCTTCTGCGAGGATACGGTAATAGACTATCCGATAATGCAGACCGACAACAACTCGTATTATCTCAACCACCTTTACAACGGGAAGAAAAACGCCAACGGCAGCCTTTTCATGGATTACAGGAATACCTGTGATTTTTACGATCTGAACAATGTTGTATACGGCCATAATATGAACAGCGGCAAGATGTTCGGCAGCTTCATGAAATATAAAAAACAGGAGTATTTCGATGAGCATCCGGTGTTCTATCTGCTTACGCCGCAGGGAGACTACAGGATAGAGATTGTCGCCGGAATGGTCACCGATCCGGATTCCGAGATCTACGAAATACCGAATGACCGGGAAGGCAGAGACAGACTTGTCCGCTTCGCCATGGATAAATCGACCTTTGTCTCCGGAGTCGAGGTTTCCGGAGAGGACAGGCTCATAACCATGTCAACCTGCTCCTACGAACACAGGGATGCGCGGTATGTTCTGCTGGGAAGATTGGTTGAGCTTGCAAGACAACAGGATTAATAAAGCAAAAAAACAGGCACGATAACAAAAAAAGACGCACTCTTTCGGGTGCGTCTTATTATATTATATTACGATCGGCTACGCCTTTATCTGAAGCGTGTCTATGACTGCGTCAATGGCGCTGATTACCGCCTCGCTGTTTTCCCCCATCCATATGTAGCAATAGATTCCGGTAAATTCTCCGAAATCGTCAGGCAGAATCACAGGCGAGTCAAACGCGGAAAAATATGCGCCGAAGTACTGTCCGTTGGCAGTATACGTTGCGGTCTTATAGGTATAGCCGCCGAGGGTCTTTTCGCCGGTGACTATATCGGCATTTTTTTCGCTTGCAAGGGCGTTTTCATAATATCCCCTGTACTCCTCCAAATCATCCTCATCGCACAGGTGAATTGTTATCGACCAGCCTCCGTCCGCCGCGGTGATATTAAACTTGTCTACCGTTGCGGTGTCGGGATCGACCTGCACGGATGCCCAGCGGGAAAGCTCGGCCTCGGTGAGCTTTACGGGAGCCTCGGAGGATTCGGGCTCGGCAGTATCGGATGAAACCGGCGGCGTTTCATTCTGCGATGAGGATTCGGATATATCTGCTGCAGACGAGGAGTCTGCGGGCTTATCATTTCCCCTGCATCCGGACAGCGCGCAAATCGAGAGCAGAAGAGCAAGCGCAACAAATGCTGCAAGAAGCTTTTTGATTTTTACCATCTCCTGACGTCTTGAATATATTTAAATTATTCGTCATACGGCTCAAGCACACCGTAATTGCCGTCGTGGCGGCGATAGACAACATTGATTTCATTTGTGTCTGCGTTTCTGAACATGAAGAATTCATGATCCAGCATGTTCATTTGAAGGACAGCCTCCTCGATGTCGAGCGGCTTAATCGGGAAACGCTTGGAGCGGACGACTCTGTATTCTTCCTCGTCAAAGCTGTCCTGCGGGGTGTCAAGCACGATTTCCTCATGCAGGCGCTTTTCAAGACGGGTCTTGTTTTTTCTGATCTGCCTTGTGAGAGAATCGACGACCTTATCCAGTACATCCTCCATCATATACGCGGTGTCCTCCGCGCGGAAAATCATGCCGCGGCTTTTTATTGTGACTTCAACGGTCTGCCTGTTCCTCTCCAGGCTGACAGTAACGTTTGCCTGCGCATCGTCGTCAAAAAATTTGTTGAATTTATTGAGCTTCTTCTCCACTCTGTACTTAAAGGAATCGGAAATGTCGAGTTTTCTGCCTGTAAATTTAATGTTCATATGCGTATCTCCTTTGTCGAGTTTTTCCGAGTCGGAAGGGGCATGCCCTGCAGTCGGAACAAAGAGAACGGGGCAAGGCCATCGTTTGGAATCACCCGCTTCCCTTTGTAATTATAATATAGCATATTTTATACAAAAGTTCAAGTAAATTGTTATTTTTTATTTAATTTTTTATAAAACCGGTCGCGTATCGGTTTACAGCGTGAAGCTAACGTGCCTTGTCACATGGCATCCGACGTTTACGGCTACGGGAAGTCCTGCGACATGCGTGGGGCAGCTTTCGATGTTGACGGCAAGGCAGGTCGTATCGCCGCCAAAGCCCTGAGGACCTATGCCCGTTTTGTTGACTGCATCCAGTATACGTTTTTCCAGCGCGGCGTAATACTTGTCGCCGTTGGCGCGGCCCACGCTGCGGCAGAGCGCTTTTTTGGAAAGCAAAGCGCATTTTTCAAAATCTCCGCCGATTCCAATGCCGAGGACAATGGGAGGGCAGGGGTTTCCGCCGGCGATGTTCACCGTTTCAACTACAAAGGCGATGATATCTTCGACGCTTGCCGCGGGAGTAAACATTCTGATACGGCTCATGTTTTCGCTGCCGAAACCCTTTGGAGCCACGGTGATCCTGATATTGTCGCCGTCGACTATGGATGTATGAATAACCGCCGGAGTGTTGTCGTTCGTATTGACCCTGCGAAGCGGATCGCCGACAATGGATTTGCGCAGATATCCCCTTTCATATCCCCGGCGTACTCCCTCGTTGACTGCTGCTTCAAAGCTGCCGCCGACTATATGCACATCCTGACCTATTTCGGCAAAGACGACCGTCATGCCTGTGTCCTGACAGATGGGTATATCCAGCTCGGCCGCCGCGTCAAGATTGCGGCACAGATCGCGCATTATGCTTTTGCCGAGTTCGCTTGTTTCGGTATCGCAGGATGATTCGATCAGCCCGCGCAGATCGGCGGGCAGGATCTTGTTGGCGTCGACGCAGGCCAGCGCGACATTTTCGGTGATTTCACCCGCGTTGATTTCTCTTACGTTCATGTGTTGCCGTCTCCTTATCCTATTGTTCAAAAATACATACGTCTCCGCGCTCAAGGACATATCCGTCCGGCACTTCCGGCAGGCCGAAACCGGTATACTTTCTGTCGCTCAGCCTTTTGCCAAGATCTATGCTCCTTGCCGACTGATTTAGAAAAACGGTCAGCATGCGTCCGGGATCGCTGTAGCGGAGTATCTGCAGAGCGTCGCGCCGGAAAAACAGGCTTTTGTCAAGATTGTCAGTGCAAATCAGCTCCGAGTATTTTTTTCTTATCGCCGCGGCTTCTCCGATCCATTTATAGCCCTTTGCAGCTCCGAGGCGCCTCCAGTCGAACGCAACATTGTCAAAAAAGGCGAGCTTTCCGTACATCGGATGGCTTTTGTCCAGCACATACCGTCCGCTTTCATCATTCATAAGACCGAGATTCATCGGCTGAATTTCGTCAAGCTCCAATCCGCTGTTGATGAAAAACAGAGAGTTCGGCAGCAGTGCGCAGAGAAAAACAGCCGCTTTGACATTTTTGATGCTCTTCAGCAGAATACTTGCGCGCGGCGTGTCGGCGGTCTCGCAGCAGGCGGTGAAGGGCAGAGGAGCTTCTGTACATCTGCGCACGCCGAATGAGCGTCTGCATGTCGTCCTGTCTTTCCACATAAACAGCATGTCGCCGGTTATGAAGCTCGCGCCTTCGTTTTTTGCCGATTCGGCGTTTGCCGGATCAAACTGTTCCGACCAGAAGAAGAAATCGGGTTTCATTGCTTTTGCCGTTTCGGTAATCGCCTTGTTCAGCTGGGTCGGCAGTGCGTGACCCATGTCGATTCGCGCGCCGTCGATTCCCATTTTTATATAATGGGGAATAATGCCCTTTATATATTCCCAAAGAGTATGGTTGGGCTCATTTCCCGGGAAAAGGCTGCATTTTATTCCGTCCTGTGCGATAAAAGGCGGAAGATCGTCTCCGAGTTGAGCGGCATATGGAGAATTGTCAAAATAGTATTTTAAATATGTGACGTCCGTCCATGGCGGCTGCGGGTCGTTTATAGTGTCTGCAAAGCCGGTCATGGTGCACATGCCGTATCTGTCCGTAATATCACAGAGCGCCCTGGAGCTGTCGCCGCCGCAGCCGCTTATTATTCCGCTCCACTGCTCATTGGTGGGGGGAGAAACAAAATTGTCAATAAAAGCCGGCATGTCGGCGCTCCTGTACAGCAAAGACACGTTCTTTTTGTCGACGCTGCAGTGCCCCAGACCATCAACGCCGGGCGCGGCTATCGAATCGGCACGGTCGGCCTTAATCCAGTAGAACCAGTCCGGATGCTCGGTCAGCAAGACGCTGTCGCGCGCACATGTGCGGAAAACAAAATCCATCATGACCCGCATGCCCATATGATGACAGGCTTCCACAAAGGCGCAGAATTCTTCGTCGGCAGTGATACCGGGCAAATGCTCGTCGTGCAGAGAAGGGTCGATGCGCAAATAATCTTTAATGGAGTACGGGCTGGATTTTTCGCCCTTTCTGAAAAGTTCGCTTCCCTCAAAAACAGGCAGCAGGTAGACGATATCGACATTCATTCTTTTCAAAAGAGGCAAAACAGCAATGCATTTCAGAAAAGTCCCGCCGCAGATTCCGTTACCGTGATGATCCCATGCCGTATGAACCGACGGAAGCATGGAATAAACGACAGAGCAGGAAAGACTGTCGGACAGACCGACAGCCTGACGAGACAATATATTATTAACGGAACGGATAAAAAACTGCTTTGAGGATACTTTGATTTCACCCTGGCCGGGAGAAACGGCAAGCGAAGGACAGCCACAGGTATTCCAAGATTCGGGAATAGAAATGGCATCGTCGCGGCTGTTTTCAAGAGCATTAAGTAAAAGATTGAGATGTTTCATAGTCCACCTGAGTAAAAATTATACATTAATATTATCACGAAAAGAACATTTTTTCAATGAAAAGATGATATGGGTAAATTTTGAAAAAAATTTGAAAAAAGGTGTTGACAATTAAATAAAGACATGATAGAATAACAAAGTCGTCCGGAAAAAGAGGCAAAAACAAGAAAAGACAGAATAAAATATTTTAAAATTTTCTCAAAAAACCTCTTGACAAACGCCTCAGCTTATGGTAATATAAATAAGCTGTCCCGTAAAAAAGGGCAACAAAAAATCTGCTGTTCGGTATGTCAAAACAGACATATAATATGAATGTTAAGCCAAACCGTGCGGTAAAAAATCGAACCTTGAAAATTAAACAACGTAACGATAACAAACCCTTAGAGATTCTTTTGGGAACGGTTTTGAGAAAAACCGAA
>JAFYGK010000027.1 GCA_017543285.1 Clostridia bacterium
AATTACGCTCTACTGACCCATATTGGCGGCGACAGCAGGATTTGAATCTGCGCACGGGTCAAGCCCGTCTACCGGTTTTCCAAACCGGCCCCTTCAGCCTATTGGGTATGTCACCGTATGGAGGTTCCGAAATGCTCGGCAAGCTCCTGGTAACTCCTGTTCAGCACAGTTTCGTACCGGGTGTTGGCCGTCGTTGCTGTCTTGCAGTTATCCGGAATGAGCAGCCGGGGAACGCCGCCGAAATACGAAAAAGCATGTACGTGGCACAGAAGCCAGCGCTCCTGCTTCATGTCGCAGCAGGCTTCCGCATAGGTGTACCAACTGCAGGGCAGGACGGCCACGAAGATGGGAACTGCCTCAAGCTCGCCGGTAACAGAATCCGTAATGAACAGCGGATCTCCGGCCCAGTCCACCTGCATGGCGTCTCCCGGCTTGTGAGAGATGCGCATGGTGGCCTTCGTCACGCGAGCCCAGCGGCGGTACTTCTCACAGAACTGCGTGTACATGTACGGAACGCCGCCGGTAGCACGTACCCTCTGGCAGTACTCTTCCCACAGCAGCGTGAGCGTTACGTCCTTCTTGGCAAGCTCCTCATGGATGTACTGAAAGTCCGGCACGGTATACGGAGAAGCAAACGCATACCTCCCGGGGAACAAAATCTCCCGGATGTCCTTGTTGGTGACATCGTCATCCAACGGCCAGGCGATTCCGGCTTTGGCAGCAGCCTTGAGAACCTCAGCGACCGTATCACGCGAGCATTTTGCTTCCCTTGCAATACTTCGCTGGCTGTGTTCGAGGCTGAGCAGCCTCAGAATTTCTCGGTAGTCAGTCATGTGACCACCTCCTGTTTCATAGTCACGTTGTCTGAACCAGTCGAATATGCTCAGAAACGTGCCGTGACTATTATACAGGATGGGTGGCCTTCTACCCCGTGAAGGTGGCCCTAAAACTCCGTGACGGTGGCCTTATTTCTCCGTGCAGATGGCCTTGTTGAAGCGAAATTTACAAAAAGGAATGTGGGAGAGTCAGCGGTAAAGTCGCTGTGCTGCTGGATCTGCTATTCTTATTGTCTGGTAAAATTCCTATTGACTCTGACGCTGCGTCATAGTGTATAATATCCCCGAAAGGGGTTGTTCTGAATGAAAACAGTACATGAGGTCAGCGAGCTGACAGGTATCAGCGTGCGCGCTCTGCACCATTACGACGCAATAGGCTTGCTCAAACCGACGCAGATAACGCCGGCGGGATACCGGCTGTATGACGACGCGGCGCTGTCCCGTCTGCAAGCAATAATGCTTTTTCGGGAGTTGGAATTTCCTCTTGCCGACATAAAGGCTATACTGGACAATCCCGACTATGACGAAAAAGAGGCACTGAAACAGCAAATACATCTGCTGCAGCTGCGACGCGAACACATAGACGGGCTTATTTCGCTCGTCAGCAAAATGATAGGAGAAAATGATAAAATGAGTTTTAAAGCATTCGATAAAACGGAGATAGAGCAATACACCGAGGAGGCAAAACAACGCTGGGGTAATACAAAGGCTTGGCACGAATATGAAGAAAGATTGCCGTCTGACACTACGGAGGAACGGAAGTCTTCGGCAGACGGAATGATGCGGATATTTGCTGAAATAGGCAAACTAAAGCATTTGCCGCCGTATGATAAAGCCGTGCAGGACGAGATCGCCAAGCTGCAAAAATATATCACAGAGCATTATTACAAGTGCACCGATGAGATTTTTGCAGGACTCGGTAAAATGTATTGCGCCGATGAGAGATTTAAGGAGAATATCGATAAGGCCGGAGGCGACGGTACGGCGGAGTTTGTGTCGAAGGGGATTGAGGTGTATTGCGGGGAGAAAAAGTGATTAAAACTGGAAACTGATTTGGATTTGGGATTGTTCAGTTTGTTATTTTATACTAAAAACCATTTTTTAAAACATATTGGTCCGTTTTTTAGTATTCCTTGAAAAGCTGTTTATAATAATAGAAATTAATTGATTTTTATTCCAAATTTAGTATAATTATATTGATTATATGTTTACATTGGAGGTAGGCATGAAATATCGGTTTTCAAAAGAGATTTATCAAAAAGAAGCTTTAATTAAAGCAGCATACAGATATACCGATAAAGCATATATACATCTTGACGCTGATGAAAACAACTTTTATGTCGATATTGAGGCCAAAAGCCAAGAAAACCATATAACCGAAAAGGAGTTTAAAAATGCGATTCTTGCCGAAATGGTTCGATTATATATATCCGACCGAACAAAAAATGTCAGAGAGTTGATTTTGGCGCGTGCTTTTTCATCAACAATCATTGAAAAAGACGACCTTGAACCTCCTCCCGAAAACGACTATAATATCGCAAACATATTGACAGATTGGTTTGATGAATATGATGACACTGAAGCTATGTAAAGAATTGTACTCAAGAGAAGATATCGAAAAAAGCATTCATGATTTCTCGAGCCTCGCAATATTTGATATCCTTGATAAAGCAGATTCGTATTATATTAAAATGTCTGAACCTAAATTTGATGAGAAGCAAACTGCAGGCGAATTTGAGAATTATTTGATTGATTTGACCTTTAGGAGCATGAAGTCATGCTTGTAGTGGATTTAGCCTTATCGGTTATCACCTTATCGGTCTGTTTTTATGCTATGATATCCGATATAAAAACCGGAAAAGTAGCGAATAAAGCGCTTACATTTTCCGGGGTATTTTCATTGTTTATTTTGCTAATAAAGATACTGATCTTTAATCATGATGACTTATTTTTGTATCTTGAGACCGCAGGTATTATGTTGCTGTTTAGTGTAGCGGGGTATCTTGTCAAATTTTGGGCAGGCGGAGATTGCAAATTGATTGCTTTAATAGCAATTACCTATCCAACGCTATTCTATGTTAATTACAATCAAAATAGGGTGACTCTTTGGTCCATTCTAATAATAGCTTTTATAATCGGATTTATTTATTTAATAATAGACTCTGTCATTGAAACAATAAGCAAAAAGAGCCTCTTTGATAAAAAGCAGATATTTCAGCATTTTAAAAGATCTTTGATTATGTATCTGAGATCGCTTGTTTATTTAGTTGCGCTAAATCAGATATACACGTATTTTATAAGTCCGTATTTCCGGCTTAATAACATAGCATATTTTTTCGTGAGTTTCATTCTGGTTTATGGGGTAAACAGAATAAAAATCCTCGGGAATATATGGGTTATTATCGCATGCGTCGCCTTTGATTTAGTAATGATAATATTCACCCGTAATCTTACCATGTTCAATTATTGGGGCGTCTATATATTGATTCTATTTTTAATGTTATTAAGAGCTTTCATGCATTTGCACAACTATAAAGCAATTAATACATCCGATGTTTCAGAAGGTATGGTGTTGTCAAAAATCGATACGATTATAATGAATAATTCTCGGATTCATGGTTTGCCGAATATTTCCGATGAAACATTAAGCTCACGACTCACTGCTGAAGAAGCTAAGAATGTAAAAAAATGGGGAAACTCAAAATATGGCAAAACACAGGTTTTAATCGTAAGATAAATACCATTTGCCGCTTTTATTTCAGCTGGCACGATTATGTACTATTTTATAGGGGTGTTACAGTTTTGCAATTTAATATAAAGAATTATAGCCTTGGAAGCAAATTATTTTCCATAGCACATAATCAAGATGCACTCGAAAAGCTGAGAGGCAAAGGATTGAATACGGCACATCTTTTTGGTCCTTCATTAATGTTTTACCCTGAAAAAGAGTCCTTTCCTCTTACATGCAAAAACTTAGAAAAACTTTCTATCTGTGAAAACTATGATGTTTTATATGTTAATGAGCAAGGAGACGGTTGGGTACAGTTCGCAAACGAAAAAGATGATAACCCATTAATTCTAACTCAGCGATGCAATTCAAATTGTTTAATGTGCCCTACTTCTGTATCGGTGCGTAAAAAAGAGAACGCTCTCTGTATTGATTATAATATTGAACTTATTAAATATATTCCTAGTGATGCAAAACATCTGACAATTACCGGAGGAGAGCCGTTTCTTGTCGGAGATAGAATATTTGATTTGTTTAATGAAATCAAAAATCGGTTGCCAGACACAGACTGTCTTTTACTTACCAACGGACGAGCCTTAGGATATATTCCTTATGCCGACCGACTTTTACTCTGCGCACCCAAAAGATTAATAGTTGGCGTTCCGCTTCATGGCTACAATAGTGATACTCATAACAGAATTACGCAGACCGCAGGGAGCTTTGATCAAACCGTTTCAGGCATTAAAAATTTATTATTCAGAGGTTTTAATGTTGAAATCCGTATTGTCGTCAGCAAGCTCAACTGCCAGTTTATCAGCAGAATTGCCGATTTAATCATCAATGAATTCCCTCATGTGGGCAGTGTGAAGATTATGGGGTTGGAAATGCTTGGGAGTGCTGCAAAATATGCAGAGGACATATGGATCCCTTATGATGTTGCATTTGAATACTCAAAAATAGGAATCATAAATCTAATCAATCGAGGCATTGATGTTGGCTTGTATAATTTTCCGTTGTGCGCGGTTGATAATAATTTCCATCTTCTCTGCCAAAAGAGTATCACTGACTATAAAATCAGATTTACTGAAAAATGCGATGACTGTAAGAAAAAACAAAATTGCGGAGGCATTTTTGCAGGAACCATTAGATTTGCAAAAAACAATGTGATGCCTTGGAGATAGTATGTTTAACTATTTTAATTTTAAGAAGTATAGAGATAAATACTTGATAACCAATGATTTTGGTAGATATAGTTTTTTAACTCCTTTTCAGCTTAAAGATTTATTGTTGAATAATAAGAGGCTTGACGACAAAACAGACAAATACTTATGTGAGAGGTACTTTACATACAGCGGCGATATTGTGGATTTTTCGAGCGGCAGCTCCTTTGAAATGCTCAGTATTAAGAGCTACCTTTATAAAAGCACCAGTCTTCATATTTTTGTGCTAACATCTGCCTGCAATCAAAAATGCGTATACTGTCAAGCGCACAGTGACACTAATCGTCCCAAAGGGTTTATGAGCAAAGAAACCGCAAAAAAGGCAGTTGACATCGCAATACAATCACCCACGGAATATCTTGATTTTGAATTCCAAGGCGGGGAACCGTTATTGAATTTTGAAGTATTAAAGTATATCGTTGATTACGCAACATCAGTTTGCAATAAACATATAAATTTTTCACTCGTAACAAACCTAACTCTTTTAACTGATGAAATTATCAATTTTATCGTTTCACATAATATTAGCGTATCAACGTCGCTTGATGGCAATCCTTCTGTGCACAATACCAATAGACCTTATCAGGACGGCGGAGATACATATTCCTGTGTCGCAGAATCTATAAAGAGATTAAGAGAAAACAATATTTATGTCAGCGCAATTCAAACCACTACAAGAGCTTCGTTGCCATACTACAAAGAGGTAGTCGACGCTTATATTGATCTAGGATTTCATTCTATTTTCATAAGACCGTTGACTCCATTGGGCTGCGCCAAAGAGCATTGGAAAGATATTGGATACTCCGCCTTGGAGTTTACAGCCTTTTATAGAAATATTCTTTCTTATATTGTTTCAAAAAACTGCGATGGTTATTATCTCGATGAAGGCCATGCAAAAATCTTCCTTACCAAGCTGCTTTCTGGTTCATCACCCAACTATATGGAATTGCGATCGCCCTGTGGAGCAGCACTCGGTCAACTTGCCTATTACTATGATGGCAATGTTTTCACTTGTGATGAAGCACGGATGCTTTTTGAGATGGGTGATGGTTCTTTTTGCGTGGGAAATGTAAATTGTTCGGATTATAATTCTATTATTGATTCAAAAATCAGCGCACTCGTTTCAAAATCAAGTGTATTAGAATCCCTGCCATCATGCAGCGACTGCGTATATCAGCCATACTGTGGTGTATGTCCTGTGATTAATTATGCAGTAAATAACAGCGTTTACGAAAACGCTCCGCATGAGTATAGATGCAGAATTTACAGCGGCATGCTTGATAGCATTTTTGACTATTTTTATTATAATGATAAAGCGATCACAGATGTATTCTGGAGTTGGATAGAATGAAAGTAAAAAATAATAAAAATATAGCGAAATCTAAACGGTTAAAGAATAAAAAACCCAAAGAGACGGTGGATTTAGTTTTTGATATGCCGTTGGATAGTAGCGAGAAAGCTTTGAGCACAAAAAGCAATAAATGGAAAAAAGCGTTAGGCATATTATTGTTTATTGCAGGTCTTAGCGGTATTTTATATTTTTCTGATATTGGAGAAAGGTCAATAAAAGAACTTGAACATCAATTCTCAGGGCGAATCAGCACTACCGACGGTTACTATGTGGGAGATACTGATTTTGGCGTATTTAGCGGTCGGGGTGTGTTGGAACTTGATTCTGGAAAATCGCTTTCGGGAATATGGAATAATGGAGTATTGTCAGGAAAAGTAATATTGGAATTTGAGGGACTCGGAAAATACGAAGGCGATTGCATAGATTCTGTACGCTCAGGCAGAGGAACCTTTGTCTGGGAAAACGGTGATTTTTATGAAGGCGAATGGTCTCGAGATAAGATCAATGGCACTGGAGTTATGACTTGGGCTGACGGCTCGGTTTATACCGGTGAATTTAAAAATAACAAGCTGTCCGGCGAAGGTATACTAACCTTTAACGACAAACATAAGTATTCAGGTTCGTTTGTTGACGGAAAATTTGAAGGCATTGGCTTATTGGAATTTGCAAATGGGGATAAATACGAAGGAGAATGGTCATCGAATCAGTTTTCAGGAGACGGCGTCTTCAAATGGAATAATGGAGGCTCTTATACCGGCAGCTTTTCCAATAACCATTTCTATGGTGAAGGAGATCTGCAGATTCCAAACGGAGCTTATCTTAAAGGAACTTTTAACAATAATGTCCTAATTGAAGGTATCGGCTTTATTAAAAACGAAAACGCCTCCTATACTTTTACATATAAAGAAGGCGACGTTGTTAACGCAGAAATTGAGTTTGCAGACAAATCAAAGTATGACGGCTCATATTCAGATAATACATTCAACGGAAATGGCGTTTTTACTTATAAAAACGGAGATTCATATACAGGCAATTTTAAAAACGGGTTGCGCAATGGAGAAGGAATATATACCTGGAAAGAATCAGGGGCTAAATATGAGGGAAACTGGTTGAATGATAATATGAATGGTCACGGAGTATATTATTATACGCTGATACCCGGCGCATATAAACTTGACGGGAATTTTAAGGATAATAAGCCCGAAGGGAAATGCACTTTTTACCAAACGAAAACAAAATCTTATATCACGTATTGGACGGACGGCAAGTGTACTAAGCTGGAGGAGTAGTCTATGATTAGCAAAGAGAATCAATTCCCAAAGATCAAAAAGGCGATAGATGATTTCATTAATGATGAGGACGGCAGCATTTTGCGAAGTAGATTAATCAGTATTGGTTCGATGGTTTTGCTAATGACTATTTTTGCCGGCATTGAAGCCTATGCTGCCCATAGCTCGCATAAAAGCCATTCTTCGCATTCGTCAACTTCTTATTATCGAGGGCATGTTAGCCATACTTCGCACTCCAGCCATGTATCTGGTTCAAATTCCAGACATGGTTCACACTCAAATCATAGCGACCATGCCAGCCATGCCAGCCATACATCCCATGCAAATACATCTGCCCACTCAAATTCGATATATTCCAGAGAAGGAGATGTGACCTATGGTCCTGATGTTTCAGATATTCCTGGAATCGAAACCCCGCAGAGCACTGTTGATTATGCAAACATTACTATGAGTGACAAGGTTTCTATTGTTGCTCCGATTCTATCAGATTCTATTGATTCTGTATATCCGAATGATATACAGGAGGTGGACATTCCGGATTCAGTAGAATGATTGTTTATATCACCCCAAGAACAACATCTGTACGAGATGACAATCTTAATGAGAACTACTTAATCGTTTCGTTGCAGCAACTATTGAATGTCGCGCACTAAACCGAACACCTGAGCCTGCGGACGGAAGAAAGGCATAAGATTGCGTTGGAGAATATGGTATTGGAGATGTAAGAGCTGGTTAAAAATAAAAAGCGGCGTATGCAATAAACAGGACAGATAATAGAATTAATTATTACAATAACTGGCTCTATCCCGTATTCTGTGTAAACTCCAAATCATGGCGTAAAACAGAGCGATAATAATATGCAAGGGAGGGCGGCCTGTCCGGCCTCCCTTGTTTACAGTATAAGCGGAAAACGGAATGCATGTCAAGGGCGGCGGCTTTTGCCGCCGTTCATCGGAGCAGCGCGTAAGCGGTGCGCAGACCCTTGACCTGCAGGCCGGTTTCTGCTACTCAGTGATTCTGTCTCCGAAGAAGATAGACAGCTGAGCATAGATGATACTCCAGTCCTGCCTTCTGCCAGTCCACTTCTTTGTAATATCCATCATGGCCAGATAAAGCATCTTGAAAAGGCTGTCGTCGGTGGGAAAGACAGATTTGGATCTGGTTACCTTCCTGAGCTGACGGTTGAAGCCCTCGATGGTGTTGGTGGTATAGATCAGCCTGCGTACCTCCTGCGGATACTTGAAATAGGTACTCAGATTCGGCCAGTTATCCCTCCATGACTGCGAGATCTTGGGATATTTCTTATCCCAGCGCTCCGAGAAGGATTCCAGAGCGTCCAATGCTGCAGCTTCATCCACAGCAGCGTATACTGCCTTTAAATCCGCCATAAGTGCCTTTATGTCCTTGTAGGATACATATTTACCGGAATTACGAAGCTGGTGTATGATGCAGTTCTGAATCTCTGTTTTGGGAAATACCGCTTCGATTGCGGAAGACAATCCGGTCAGATTGTCCGTACAGACAATCAAAATATCCTCTGCTCCACAGTTTTTCAAGCCATTGAGAACCGTTGCCCAGAACTTGGCGCTTTCATTTTCTCCGACCCACATTCCGAGAACATCCTTCCTGCCGTCTAAATCAATGCCTATGGCGATATATACCGCCTTCTTAACGATCTGTCCCTCGCTGCGCACATGATAGTGGATGGCGTCAAGAAATACAACGGCATATACGGACTCAAGCGGCCGCTGCTGCCATTCCTTTGCAATAGGAAGTATCTTATCTCTGACACGGCTTACTGTCGTGTCAGAGACCTCTATACCGTAGATATCCCTGATATGTGTTTCGATATCACCGGTAGTCATGCCCTTGGCATACATGGACAGTATCTTCTCCTCGATATCCTGACTGATGCTGGTCTGGTTCTTCTTCAGAAGCTGAGGCTCAAATTCGCCCTTTCTGTCCCTGGGAACGGAAACCTCCACATCGCCGAAGCTGGTGCGCAACGTTTTGCTGCTGTGACCGTTTCTGCTGTTGTCCGTGTCTTTGTTCTTGTAGTCATACCTGCTGTAACCCAGTTCGTCATCCAGCTCGGCATCCAGACCGTTCTCCATGAATTCCGCGATGGTATCCTTGAAGAGATTCTGAATGTCCTCCATGCTGCTGACTCCGCTGTCCTGCAATAGTTCCCGAATCTTTTCCCGACGGGCCTGTTCTTCGGGACTGCGCTTTCTTCTGCTGCTGCTCATAATAAAACCTCCAATATGATGCTTCTATTCTACACCATATCAGAGGTTTACACAAATTATGGGATGGACTCCAATAACTCGGTGAAAACAAGGACGCCGAGTTATTTTTGAAGCTATTTTGCTTCTGTTTTATGTCCTTTTAAACACTTTTATAACAATACGTCTCCAAATGCGGCCACTACATCTTCACTATCCCTGCCAGCAATTGTTCTGCCAGTCGCAATCTGGATTGCATCAAGGAGCTTCTTGGCCCTGTCAATGATGAACTTGTCAAAGTCATCTGTTCTTGCAAGCGCAGGATCAATCCAGTGGGTTTCGAGGTAACCATCAAGTGTAGACGGGAAAACCTGTCCTTTTTCCTCTATCTTCTTCAAATACCTGCTCGGAGCCACACCGCCTATTTCTCTGTTTGAACTGTAGGAAATCGGCGTCTTGTTTACAACGCTGTTCCACTTTGCTCTTGGCAGATTATTAGTTTCACAATAAGCTCTCGGGAAAATATGATGAATATCAATATTCTCTGATTTATAGACTGTGAAATCCATATCTCTGCCGCTTATAAAGTCCTGACTATGATTTTTTAAGATAAGTGCTATAATGCCTTTGTACGCTGCAGATTGTCTGGTCTGAAGGCCAAGCAGACGTGTAGGATTGAAGTAAGAATCCTGAGCTGTTTTCGGAACATAAGTATCATCTCTAAGCCAATCAATGACCTGCACGATATCATTTGCATAGCGAGTTTCGTTTGCAGAGCCATACAGTTCGCCGAAAACACCGCTCCAGTACCATTGCTTGATTTTATTCCTATTATTCGTAACCTTAATCTGGTTTCCCTCCGACAGTACTGTGCAGATTGCTGCAAGCGGGATAATCTGTGTAGTGTACGGAAGGTCTCTGCTCGTAAAAATGCGCTCTTCTTGAAGAATCTTTTCGGCTTCAACAAATCCCTTTGTTAAGTCATCTGCATATTTTTTATATTCTGAGAGCGGGAGATTAAGAACATCTTTTTTCTTGCAGGACACGGCAACTTTATCATCAGCCAGCTTCCGCTTGTAGGTTGAAAGCAAAGTAATTGCTGTTAAGAAATCAGTAGCCGTTACAACATCGAGGACATCACCATCAAAATACTTCTCCTTACGTATATCCCAGTCCTTACGCAGCTCAAAATCATCAGCGCTGTAAGAAGCAACGACAAGCTCAAATACTGTCAGCGGCACACCGCCAGTATTAACATTTTCAAAGACGCGGCACACTGCCTCTTTGGGAGTTTCTTTATCAAGAGAGATAACAGGAATTTGATAGCCAATCAACTTTGTCACGATTTCTTGAACAAATTTGTTGAACAGCATAGAGGCGGAAGCATCAAAGTTATAATATGCCTGATAACCATTCTGCCAGCTCATGACTTTACTCAAATCAAAGATGCTATTTAACGGAAATACCTTGTTCTCAAATTCTTTTTCTCGTGTGCTTAAGTCAAGGTCGATGCTTCTACCAAAATCATTGGTTTTTTGTTTTGTTTCAGGAATGGAGATTATTATGTCTTCGTCATCGGCATCAGGGTCAAGAGACTTTTCGATATCAATATAGTAGTACCTGTATATTGTCTTATTACGGTCAGTCCTTGTACAAGTCTTCACTGGATTCTGTGAATATAAAGCAGAATACAAAGAAGTAAGTCTCTGCTGTCCATCAAGAATCAGATCCGTTGGCACAATGCCTTTTCCTTCTGATGCAGAGCCTTCAATTGTCCTGTATTTGAATCGGATGTTCTCATTTCCATAGGTCAGGAACATAGCAGCACCAACAGGATAATTATGTACCACGGAGGCAATCAGAGCCTTAATCCTATCATCATCCCACACCCAGCTTCTTTGGAAATCAGGAAGCTGGGCTTTTCCTTCGTCAACCGCTTTTAGCAAATCTGTTATTGCCCTATCATTTGTTTTCATAATTCTTGCTCCTTACCTTTTCAAATTCAAGCATTCATCCGCATTTCACGATAAATGATGCTGCCAAGCGCGTGCATGATGGCGTTGTATTTGGCCTGGTCTTCAAACAGCGTAGTATAGGTATCTTGCGATTCCATATAACTGTCCTGCGCTGCCGTTCCAAACGCTTTCGGGAAAATGCTCTCTGCGAAAATCTGTGGATCGCTGGTCTTTGCCATGGTCTGCAGCTTGGTGTCGCTCATGAGCTTTGCCCTCAGTGCCGTCAACAGTACTTTGTCGGCATCGGTAAACTGGCCTTTATACTGCTCGTTTATCTTCTCGATGATTTCATCCAGCGGCTGCTTCTCTTCGGGCTTCACCGCACCTTTGGCGCTGGCAGGCGTATAGACGCCAGTTTCTTCTTTCAGCGTGATTGCCCCTTCAAAGGTCTTTTGCAGCTTATAGTATTCAAGCTGGAGCTTTCCTTCAAGGTCAATCATCTGTGTTGTTTCGGGCGGGATAAGTCCCAGCAGATAGCTTAGGAACACATATTCCTTGTGCAAGTCCGTATCGAACATACGCACCACCTGGGAGATATAGCCGTACCACTTAATCATATTGCGGCACAGGCGACGGAACTGGTAACGCTCGTCAGGGGTCAGCTTGTTATAACGGTCAGCAACAGGTTTCAAGATGCTGGTCATGCGTCCCATAGAACGTGAATCCTGCCTGCCGTAGCTGAAATACTCTCCAGCGAATGCTTCTATATCAGCATCGGAATAGATGGAGTAGCCCCGCAGCTCCTTCTGCACCTGATACAGCAGGTCGGTATTGACCTCGCGCTCCAGCATGGTTTCCTGATAGAACGGCTGGAATGCATCCTGAATATCCTCCTGCTTATTGATGAAGTCCAGAACAAAGGTGTCGGTCTTGCCTTGACAGGTACGGTTCAGGCGGGAAAGCGTCTGAACAGCCTTTACACCACGGAGCTTCTTATCAACAATCATTGTGTGCAGCAGCGGTTCATCAAAGCCCGTCTGGTATTTCTCAGCCACGATAAGCACATTGAAATTCTCATGGAATTCTGCCTTGGTCTGGGATTCACCGATATGGCTGCCGTCTTTGCGGACGTTCAGCTTCGGTTCGGTGTATTCCTCGCCGCCGTCATTGACTGAGCCAGAGAACGCAACCAGAACGCCGATATCGTTATAGCCCTTTTCTTCGATATACCGCTTGCACTCATGGTAATAGCGCACGGCTGCCAGGCGGGAAGAAGTAATGACCATCATCTTACCGCGCCCACCGATTTTGTGCCGTGTCGTTCCCAGATAAGTTTCCACGATAATCTGCGCTTTCTGGCTGATATTGTACGGGTGCAGCTCTTCAAACTTACGGATTGTCTTGGCAGCACGAGAGCCAGGCACATCGGGATTGTCCTCAATGGTCTTGGCAATCTTGAAGCAGGTGTCGTAGGTCATGTAATTCTGGAGAACATCCAGAATAAATCCTTCTTCAATGGCCTGCCGCATGGAATAGATATGGAACGGATGGAAGCTGCCGTCCTCATACTCCGTGCCGAACATCTCCAGCGTTGTTCCCTTCGGGGTAGCGGTAAAGGCAAAGAAGGAAAGATTCTTGTGCCTGCCGTGGACAATCATTTCCTGAACGAGCTTATCAGTCGGGTCAATATCTTCCTCGGCCTTGCCCTCGATTTCTGCATACTCCCGCAGAGCATCTTCGGTATCGGCCAGAGCTGCTTTCAGCTTCAAAGCGGAAGCGCCAGTCTGGGAGGAATGCGCTTCATCCACGATGACGGCATAATTTCTGCCTTTTGCGCTGTCCACTTCCTGATAGATGACGGGGAACTTCTGCAATGTGGTCACGATGATACGAACACCAGCGTTGATAGCATCCCGCAGGTCACGGCTGTTTTTATCTTCACCGATAGTCTCCACCGCGCCCAGCGTATGGTCAAAGCCAGAAATGGTTTCCTGCAGCTGTGCATCCAGTACCGTTCTGTCGGTCACGACAACGACACTGGAGAAGATTGCATTATTATCCTTGTCATGCAGAGAGGCCAGACGATAGGCCGTCCATGCTATGGAATTCGATTTACCAGAGCCAGCGGAGTGCTGGATAAGGTAGTTATGGCCTGCGCCGTTCTCGGAAACGTGAGCAATCAGCTTCCGCACAACGTCAAGCTGGTGGTAGCGCGGGAATATCAGGCGTTTCTTCCTGATAACCTTTTCCGTGCCGTCAGGTTGCAGCTTCTTTTCCTCTGTAACTTGCAGATGGATGAACTTCTGCAAAATATCCATCATGCTGTCCTTCTGGAATACCTCTTCCCAGAGATAGGCAGTAGGATAACCGTTCGGGTTCGGAGGATTGCCCTTGCCGCCGTCACGGCCTGCGCCGCTGCTGCCTTGGTTGAACGGCAGGAAGTAGGTATCTTTACCTGCAAGCTGCGTGGTCATCCAGACTTCCGTATGGTCAACGGCAAAGTAGCCCAGAATACGCTTATTGAACTGGAAGCAGACTTCGCGCGGGTCACGGTCATACATCCACTGTGTTTTGGCATTATCAACCGTCTGACCTGTGTACTGATTTTTCAGCTCAAAAGCAAAGACGGGGATGCCGTTCAGGACGAGCACCATATCCACGCTTTTATTGGTGTCGGCGCTGTAATACCACTGACGATAACATGCGGTATGGTTTTGCGCGTACTGTTCCACCGCCGTCTGGTTCAGAGAGGATTCAGGCTTGAAGTAGCAGACACGGAAGGTGATGCCACGATGCTTGAAGCCATGCCGAAGCACAGAGACAAGGCCGCTCATGTCGCAGGCATTGTTGAACGCCACGCAGAACTTCCGCACGGTATCAATCTTGTTGGCATTCTCAAACCGTGCCCACTCCTTGGGCTGGGTTTTCTGAATGAAGGTAACCAGCGTATCTGCATACAATCCCAGATTCGGGTCATATGTATCTGTGCCCTTGACGTAACCGCCGGCGGGAGACAGGAACGACGCTTCGATATCGGATTCAAAGCGTTTTTCGTTCGTTGTATCAATACTCATGCTGGCACCTCCTTCTTTCCAGTGACATACTCAAAGATTAAAGCTCTTTTATATATGTCCATCTCGGAAATCAACTGCTCTTTTTTGGCAATCAAAGCATCGATTCCTGCACATTTTTCATCAAGAAATGCAACTATTTCTTGATGTTCTTCTTCGCTGGGAAGCAAAACTGTGGCATCGTTAAGTATTTTACGTGAAATGCTAAATAGTTTTACTCCCGACACCTTTGAACGGATTTGGCTTCTCCAAGCGTCAGTCTTGAATAAATAAGCAAGGTATTTCTTGTCGGCTCTATCTAACGACTGGAATATAATGGTATGATACCCTGCGAATAATTCCATATCGGAATCTACATATACACAGTTTCCGCATCCTTCTAAATCTTCGGATGTATCTGCAAAAATGAAATCGGATTGCTTTACAAGTGATGACGGATTTGATATCAGATACTGTTCTGAAACAAATCTAAATAAATCTTCTTGAAGCTTTACCCCAGTGTTTGTTTTTGAATGGATTTGGCCATAACTAATAACGGCAATCCCTTCCGCTAATAAATTGTCCTTCGTTATAGGCAATCCTTTACCAAAATTGAATAGTGCTTTTATCCGAGAAATATTCCAGTCTGCAGGTATATCCTCAACCCACAAAAGGCCACTGTCCTTTAGTGGACGGTTCTTTTTAATTCCCTTTGTGACTGCCTCTGTAATTACAGCCTGTTTCAACTTCTTGTATTCTTCGATAGATGCTCGAGTTTCTTCGATAACAGCATCGATTTGGTCACACTCAGAATCAAGGAAATCAACTATCTTGTTTTGCTCTTCAGTAGACGGCACAGGAATACGTTCACACGCAAGCATAGAGGTTAAATCTAAATTCTGAATACCCGTTGTTTGTTTGATATAGTTTTTAGAGTATCCATTCTTGTAAAAAGTGACAAATACATATTGCATCCAATCACTCGTCACAAGGTCAGAGCATCTAATTCTGTCCATAAAATTTGCATAAAGAGCAGGATAATCTTTATCAAATATGACAGTTCTTCCTACAGGTGTTTTTTCACCTCCGCCAGATTTTTCAATAAGAATATCTCCCTTTTTAAGTAAGAGTTTCCTTATAGTTTCACCGTCATAATTTCTTATAGTAAGTTCATCGATAGGAGTATCCTTAAATCTAAATTTAGAATAATCAAAATCTGCAATTCTTAGACAGATTGTATCGCCATCATCATCTGCTGCTTCATTTCCCCATGCTCCAGATGTTCGGTCTTCCACACAGCTTTTCATTCTATGAAGTTCCCATTTAGCAGGCATTATCCCAATCCATGGAATACCTGAATCTTTCATCATACGTCCCATTGTCATGCCTCCTTGTGGAATAGCGCCTGTAAGCTGGATGATATATCTGATTCTAAGCCAGTTATACGCGCCATAATATCCTCAACTGGTTCAGGCATCTGGTACTCATAGAAATAGCGTGTCAGCGGAATTTCATACCCAACCTTGGTCTTCTTGGTATCAATCCAAGCGTCAGGAACATAAGGCAACACTTCCCGCTGGAAGTATTCTTCTATGTCTTGTGTCATCGGTACATTTTCTGTATCACGTAAACTGGAATCTGCTACGGGCTTGCCCTTTTTCAAAACAGGATTTCCCTGCTCATCCAGCGTCGGACGTTCGACCACGATTTTGTAATAGCCGAATTCCTCGGTGTCAAAAATCTTGCTCTGGCAGTATATGCCGCCTTTATCGCCATAAACAGCGTTTTGTTGGAATTCACCGTATGCTTTTACTATCAGATTGCGGCACAGATCGGTAATGTCGTTTCGCTTGGTGCCAATGCTCTTGCGACGCGGCTCATAGCAGTGGCTGGCATCAATGAGCTGCACTTTTCCAGCTCGGTGAGTTGGTTTGTCTTTAGAGCATATCCAAATATAAGTCGAAATGCCTGTGTTCATAAACTGGTCGGTGCTGAGCTGCACGATGGCATCCAGCCAGTCATTTTCGAGGATGTAGCGCCGAATCTCACTGGGTCCGCTTCCGGCGTCGCCGGAGAAAAGTGGCGAGCCGTTCTGTATGATAGCCATTCTCCCTCCGGAAGCCAGTTTAGATAAACCGTTCAGCACAAAAAGCTGCTGTCCGTCAGATATTTTCGGCAGACCGGGTGCAAAGCGGCCCTGCTCACCTTTTTTGTTTTCTGCCTCAACCGCCTTTTGCTCCCGCTTCCAGTCAATGCCAAAGGGCGGATTGCTGATACAATACTGGAAGGTATATCCCTTGAACTGGTCGTCTGAAAGCGTATCACCGAACCGCATATTGTTCGGGTCGCCGCCGCGAATCATCATGTCAGCCTTGGCAATGGCGAATGTTGAGGGATTGAACTCCTGCCCGAAGCAGGTGACCTCGATATCGCTGTTCAGGTCGTGAATGCGCTCTTCCATGCAGGAAAGCATCTGGCTCGTTCCCATGGTCATGTCATAAACGGTGACATTTCCAGCATGGGTCAGGTCAGCGTCGGAAAGCAGCAGGTCGGTCATCAGATAGATAATGTCACGGCTGGTGAAATGCGCTCCTGCTTCCTCACCGAACGATTCTGAGAAACGGCGTACCAAGTCCTCAAAGATATAGCCGCAGTCCACTGCGCTTATCTTGTCAGGACCGAGGTAGCCTTTCGGGCTGTTGAATTCCTTGACGGTCAGATACAGGGTGTTGCTCTCAACCATGCGCTTGATGACGTTATCGAAATCGAACTTGGAAAGAACGTCCTGCACATTGGGAGAGAAACCGGCCAGATAGTCACGGAAGTTGGGCTCTATGTTCTCAGGGTCGGCCAACAGCTTGTCAAAGGTGAATTTGCTGGTGTTGTAAAACTGATAGCCAGAGGCTTTCGTCAGGAAGCCTTCGATGACGGCAAGGTGCTTCACCTTGTCATAGGTATCTTGAACGGGCTGCCATGTGGGAAGCAGGCAATCGTGGAATCTCTTAACAACGGTCATCGGCAGGATGACAAGTCCGTACTCATGGGGCTTGAACGGGCCGCGCAGCATATCGGCCACGTTCCAGATCATGGTGGCCTTTTCTGCTATATTCGTTCCGACAGCATTGATTCTATCGTTCGGCATATCAATAAATCTCCTTTATTAAGCGACTGACTTGCTCAGGACAAGGTCCTCAGTAACAGCGGTTTTGCGGTTAATCCGTTTATAGTAATTGTCAATTTATCAAAAGCATTACAAACATAATTATACCAGAACAATCGCCACATTTCCACATATTTGTGCAGGTTTCCTTCTCCCTTCTCTCGCACCTTTGCCGATTCCCTCTCCTTCCCTTACAATAGTCTCAAATAACTCTCGGAGGTACTTATTATGGACATAACCTACACCAGACACGGCGATTATCTCTTACCCGATCTTGACATTGCCGAAGAGGAAAAAGTCTCTATTAATCTCTACGGTCAGTTACATGCAAGATATCTTAAATCTCACAGCAAAGCAACATATGACAGCCTGTTCCTTTCCGGAAAGTTAAACAGATATCTCCATGACATAGGAGAACAAGCAGAGGAAATGTTAGAAACCCTTATCAATCAGATGAAAAAAGCAGAAGGCATAACCGAACAGCTAAAAGCGCAAGACCAGATGGCATGGGTACAATCCGTGAATTCCATCCATAACCGAGCACAGGAGATTGTATTTCATGATTTGATATATAACTGAGAATCGCCAAACAAACTAAAATACACAGAGCACCAAGACAGCGCCTGCTTCCGATTAAGGAGGCAGGTGCTGTCTTTCTTTTATCCTGTTCTACTATACTGTTAAACCTAAGCTCTAATCCACAACCCCATCCTATTCACATTCTCTTAACAATTTGGCTCCGTTTTGGCGCCACGCTGAAATTCATTCTCTGATTTGGCTCCGTTTTGGCGCCAGATGTCCCCACAAAACAAATCTTAATCTGTATTAACTCTAAGGCCCGGTTACCGTTCACGGCAACCGGGTTTTTTATTTTCAGCGCTCTTTGAAGTACAGCAATATATAAAAATATGAATTAGCCGTGCAAACGCATTTTTTTGAAAATCTTTCTCACAAGCCTTAATTTTTTGCCTTTCTCGTGATCTACCACTTGAGGACAGATTTTCTCATTAACCGCTTAAACAAAATATTTTTGAGAATCTTTCTCACAGGGGTTAATTTTTGACCATTCTCGCTGCCTACCAAGTGAGAGGAACTTTTTTCTTATAGACTATTCGTCTATATGGTCAATACAGTAAAGAGCCTATATGCAAGAGAGCATTCCTATTGCCGGCACAGACAAGAAGCATTTTATTGCCGTGTTGGGCTTAACTTCCTGTAACTGCAACGCAGAGTTTGCATTTGCCAATTCCAAAGCAAATGTAAATCTTTTGAGAATCTTCTTCACAGGGGTTAATTTTCAGCCATTCTCGCTGCCTACTTATTGAGAGGAACTTTTTTCTGAGGCTCTCTCACCTACAACTGAATAACCGTTACCGAAAAGGATATGACCGTGCGATGAGGGTCTGGCACACAGAAGGCTTAACAAAAAGACAAGCCTTCTCAGTGTTAGACAAGAGCACAGCGACGCCGCAAGTTCAGATATGAGCGACTGCATGAAGTGCGCGACGACAAGGGGCAGGGATACAGAAACAATATCGGGAGAACGGTGCGGAAACAAAAGAGCAAGTACGCAAGAGAAAACAGGTAACCGAGTTACCGGCTCAGAAAAGAAAAAGGCAGGAGCAAAATGCTCTATGGCATCAAAATTGATGCCGGTTTTCATTTGCCGATTCTGCAATGGCATCAGAATTGATGCCATGTGTCTATACAAATATGGGGGTGATACTGTGAGCAGTAAGAAAGTGCTGAAAGCAACAAGGCGGCGCTGTAAGGGACAAGGCAATGTCATAAGAGATGCCGCAGCGACGTGAGCAATAAAGCAGCACTGTAAGCAATAAGTCAGCGCCAAAGAGATAACGCAACAGCGTGACAGAATAGCCGACATTGCCCATTGATGACGGTTGTGACGGTAATGACGGTTACTCGGGGAGCGACAGGCAACCGTCATCGTATGACAGAGATGATAATTCTTTTGGAGATGAGGGAAATGCCAAGAGAATGACAACGCCCTTTGCCGGCAGTCAGTTACGGATGACGATTACGCCTTGCTCCCCTGTTTATCGTCACAATCGTCATTACCGTCATCGGAGAGAAATACAAACCGAATATCGCTTCGTTTTTCCAATAGATTATCGGGATCGGACCAAGCGACAGACACAACCAAATATACCAACTCAAAAGGAGACAACACCCGCATGAACAAGATAAACCTTATCGACGCAGAGACGCTCTACTACAAGCCTCTTATCCATCCCAAGATGCTGATAGAGGGCATTCTTTCGGACGGTCTTGCCGTTATGGCAGGAGACTCCAAGATAGGCAAGAGCTGGATGGTGCTGTGGTTCTGTTTGCAGATAAGCAAAGGACAGCCGATATGGGGCTTTCCCGTCAAAAAGACAGACGTTGTATATCTTGCATTGGAGGACAGGGAATGGAGAATACAGCAGAGAATGCAGGAATTAACCGATATGCCTCCGGACAACCTTCACTTCGGTTTCTCCTGCGGACAGATAGGAGCGGAGCTGGAGAGCCAGATAGAAGAGGTGCTGAGAGATCGCCCTGCAACAGGCCTTATCTTCATAGATACCCTTCAGATGGTAAGAGACAATGTTTCCTCTAAGGTTAATACCTATGCTCAGGACTACAGAGACTTATCATCGCTGAAAAGAATAGCAGATAATCACGGTATATGCATCTATCTTGTACATCACACGAGAAAGGAAAGAGACAGCGGAAACATCTTCAATGATATTACCGGCTCTACCGCAATAATGGGCGTATCGGATACCGTAATGATACTGCGCAGGGATGAGCGCTTCGGCGACAATGCCACATTGAGTATCACCGGAAGAGACGTAGAGGAAAGAAAGCTCAGAATGCAGATGCAGGGAGTCAGATGGGAGATAACAGAGGAGCTTAACGCAGATGATCTTCGTAAGGAGAGAGTACCCGATTTCGTGTTTGAGATTGCGGAATATGTCTTTAAGAACAAACAGTTTAAGGGCACGATATCCGAATTGCTCTCTGCTGTAGGCAATACGGAGTTAAAGCCCAACATAGCCAGCAAGTATCTTACAAGATACTACGGCGACTTCTTGGCCCCGATAGGCATCAGCTACGAATACCGCAAAACAGCATCGGCAAGGACAATAATCCTTGAGCTGCATGATGACGGCGAGGGCATCAACATCAGTGACGGTTGTGACGGTAATGACGGTTACTCGGGGAGCGACAGGCAACCTTCATCGTATGAAAAGCAAAGCATACCTTTCAAAGAAGAGGGAAATCCTCTGCCGTATATTACGGATGACGATTACGCCTTGCTCCCCTATTTATCGTCACAATCGTCATTACCGTCATCGGAGAGGGCGAACGAGGATGAGAAGAAGATGAGTGAAGAGGAAATGGGCGAAAAGAATACGTCTGGGAACATACCGGAGGATTTCTCGGAGGACTTGCCGGAAGACCTGCCGTTTGATTAGCGCAAAGGAGTATGCAGGCAGCTTCAGCGGAGAACTGACCGAATACCTGCCGTTTGATTAGCGCGGAGGAATGTGTGGATTCTCAACCGGAGGAGCAAATCCACGCAGCAGTTTCCCTTTTTCGGTCGGTATGACTTTTGCCGGCAATGCTGGCAGGCTGTACGCAGATTGTTTATCCTAAATGCTGACAGGCTGCACGCAGATTACTTGTCCGTAGGATTGAAGCTGCATACAGGCTGCTATTCGTGGCGGTAAGCTGTGCCGAAGATTTCTCTTTTCGGCCGGCATATCTTCATCCAAAAGCTTCAAAAGTCTATACACGCCTTTATCCGCCAAATCAAAAGGCTATACGCCCTATTCAATATCCGCAGGTGTAACGAGCATGGGATTTGTAAAGCCGTCCGGCTTTCAATCCCAACGTATCCACAGATACGAAAGGGGAGGCTTCCCCTGTAACCCCTTTGAGACGGTGATGGTCTGTATTATGGATATTTGTAGTTTGCAGATATCGGGGCTTATCGAAACCCAAAGCATTAATGCAGTCAATCTAATTAATATCTAAACCCACAGATGTTTAAAGCTGATTATCCATATCCTAACCCATCAAAATCTCAGACTCCATCAATCCAGCTTGTATCACAAGCAGAATCGCAACCCGATTAACCAACCTAAACATACTCACAAGGAGGCAAAACACAATGCGCAAGCGAACGGAAGAAATCAATGTAAGGGTCTTTAAGACCGAGAAGAACATCATAAGAAAGAAAGCAAGAAAATGCGGCATGAATATATCTGAGTATCTCCGCACTCTCGGAACAGGTCATACAGTCAAGGAAGCTCCGAAGAAGGAGCTTATGCTCGCCTATCAGAAGCTTATAAAGCTGCATGACAGCATCAGATATGAGGTTTCCATGTCAGAGCTCAGCAAAGCGCTGTCCGAAACAGAAGACCTTCTTCTGAAAGCATACCACGGAGAGGAGGATGATACAGATGGCGGTGACAAAGATATGGGCGATCCATGACAGCATATCCCGCGTGGTGGAGTATTGCAGCAATCCCGATAAGACAAGACAGAAGGATTTGGAGCAGATCATCCTCTATGCTTCCGATAAGAAAAAGACAACACAGAAAGAAGAAGGAGAAGAAGGAGGAAAATCAGAAGAGTTCTGCGCAGTCACCGGAATAAACTGCAATGCGGATACAGCTGCAAGGGAAATGGAGAATGTACTCAGAAGATTCGGCAAGACAAGCGGCAATATTCTGTACCATGCCTACCAGAGCTTCAGGCCGGGAGAAGTATCCGCAGAGGAATGTCATCTCTTAGGAGTGGAAACGGCAAGAAGATTATGGGGAGAAAACCATCAGGTGCTTGTAGCTACCCACTTCAATACGGGAACATATCATAATCATCTGGTACTATGTCCCGTAAACATGTGGAACGGCAAAAAGCTTGAAGCCAGATACAGCTTGTATTACAGTCTCAGATCCATGTCCGACCGTATATGTAAAGAACACGGTCTTTCTGTGGTAAATAACCCACAAAGACACAAAACGGCGCGCTCTGTCTACTTTGCGGAAAAGAGAGGTGAGCCTACTCGGTTTAATCTTATGAGAGAAGCATTGGATAAGGCGTTGTCTTTGTCCTCCTCATGGTATGAGATGACAATAGTGCTCAGAAAGCTGGGGTATATCTTCGATTGTGACGTCTACAGGAAATATCCTACCATAAGACCGTTGCACTCTAAGAAATGTACCAGAACCTTCAGATTAGGTCCAAAGTATGATAAGGAGGCTATGACAGAAAGAATACTGGATAACCAGAGAGACTTCAGAGTTACGGAAAGCTACTTTGCTTTTCTGAGGCCGTATACGAGAGAATACGCAAGAAAGAATCCTCCTTCGCAGATGTATTACCGAAGGAGGGATTTTTACTTTAACGCTATTCATGTTACGGGATATCTCAGCCTCTTTCGATGTATCGCCATAATACTGGGCATAGCTCCCTTATACGAAAGACAGTATCAGAAGCCTCTTTCTCCCGAATGCCGCGAGGCTTGCAGGAGACTGGACAGGTATTCCGATGAAGTAGCCCTGGTATGCAGGGAAGGATTTGAAACGGTCGAGGATATTCAGGCTTTTATCGCAAGGATGAATACCGAGATAGATGAAGCAACAGCTGCCAGAAACAAGATACGAAACAAGCAGAGAAACTGTACTGACGCAGTAAAAAAGGAGGAGCTGAAAAAGCAGTGTTCTGCATGTACGACCGTACTGGCTGATTTGAGGAAAAGAAAGAAAACGGCCTGCAACATCATCGAAGACAGTCCGAGACTGAGAGAGCTTGCGGAGAGTGAGTTTGAAGCAAGGCTGGAGAATGACCCTTATTTGACCGAGAGGGAGAAAAGAGTAATAAGGCAGGAGGCCTTTGCAGAAAAAGAAAAACAGGACGCAGGGCAAAGGCATATCTTTGCCGAACGTAAAGAAACACAATATGAACGCTGATATCAGCAGAAAGGATTAAAAAGCACATGAGCAAAAACGAACACATCGATTTAGGCATAACCGGCTATGACGAGCTGTTCATGACCGGTCAGGAGCGGGCGGATATCCGAAAGCCTAAAGTAGAGGACATTTCGCTCACACAGCTCGCTCCCTTTTCAAACCATCCCTTCAAGGTAAAGGACGATGAGGAAATGGACAACCTCAAGAGAAGCATAGCAGAGACAGGCGTGTTAGTACCTGCATTGGCAAGACCGAAAAAAGACGGCGAAGGTTATGAGCTTATCTCAGGCCATCGGCGTCTTGCCGCATGCAAGGCATTGGGATTGGAGACCATGCCTGTTATAGTCCGCAAGCTCACCGATGAAGAAGCCGTCATCACGATGGTGGACAGTAACCTGCAAAGAGAACATATCCTGCCGAGTGAGAAAGCTTTCGCCTACAAGATGAAAATGGAGGCTATGGATAGAAAACTGGGACGTCCGAAAAATCGGGACCAAGTTGGTCCCAATTTTAAGGGACTGCGATCTGCGGAGATCGTAGGTGAAAAAACTGGCGACAGCGCAACACAGGTCAAACGCTATATCCGCCTGACCAATCTTATCCCATCTATTCTCCAGATGGTAGACGACGGAAAGATTGCCCTGACTCCGGCGGTAGAGCTGTCATATCTGCAAGAGTCGGAGCAGCAAGCTCTCTTCTCCATAATGGAATGCGATGAAGTAACACCGTCATTATCTCAGGCTCAGCGTTTGCGCCGCATGAGCGAAAAGGGAGAGCTTACAGAAGAAAACGCTATGCAAATACTTTCCGAAGTCAAGGGCAATCAGAAGGAATATGTGAAGGTTCCGGTGGACAGACTGAAAGGATATTTCAAACCGGATGCTTCCATTAAACATATGGCAGAGACCATTGTCAAGGCTGTGGAGTTTTACAACAGACATATGGAGAGACAACGTAGGCAAAGGGAAGACGACCGGGAAAGATAAGGAGGACGCAAAATGACAAAAGCAGAAATAAACGCCCTGTACAGGGTTATGTTCACGGATTATCCGGACGTTGTCGGCGCGGAGCAGCTCGGCGAAATGCTCGGCGGCGTCAGCACAAAGACGGTCTATCGCCTGCTGAAAAGCGGAAAAATCAAGAGTCTGTATTTCGGCAAGCGATATAGAATACCCAAGCTTTTCGTCGTCGAATATCTGACCGACCTCGAAAAAACCGGTGCGTAACACGCAGCATAATTGCCATCGATGCGGACAAATGCTATACTGTCCGCGTCGATGGCAGATGAATACAAGCTGCACGAAAGGAGTTTTTAGTTATGGTAGCAGGACATCTGCGAGAAAAAGACGGTTATTATCATATCATTTTAAGCTATATTGATGAGAACGGAAAACGGCATACGCCGTCCAAATCAACGAAGCTGCCCGTGAAGGGCAATAAAAAGCGGGCAGAGGCGATGCTCATTAGGGCCCGCGAAGAAATGGAGGAAAAGCTGAGATACCGCGCTCGCTGTAAAAAGAGCGGTATGACGATCCTGCCGGACAAGGTGCGGTTCACCGATTTTCTTTACGACTGGCTCGATATGATGAAAGCGAGCGTTGAAACAACGACGTATTCAGCATATGAAATGGCGGTCAAAAACAAGATCATTCCGTATTTTAACGGCAGATTTCCGAAGCTGCTCCTTCAGGATGTGACACCCAAGCACATTCAGGACTATTACACCTACGAAATGAAGATACGCGGCGTTTCCGCAAACACGGTGATCCATCGCCACGCCAACATCCGCAAGGCGTTTCAGTACGCCTACAAGACCGGACTGATCGACAGTAACCCCGCCGATAAGATCCAGCGCCCGAAGAAGATCAAGTATGAGTCCAAGCCGTATAATCAGGCGGAGCTTGACGAACTGTTCAGGGCGGTCAAGGGTACGGAACTGGAGCTTGGCGTAATCCTCGCGGCGTTCTACGGACTTCGCAGGAGTGAGGTGGTAGGACTTCGGTGGGATGCGATCGATTTCGAGAGCAAGACGATCTCGATTCGTCATACGGTCACGCAGGCGACGGTGGACGGCAAAAGCACGGTCATTGAAAAGGATCGCACAAAGACGCAGTCTTCAAACCGCAGTCTGCCGCTGGTGCCTCCGTTTGAAAAGCTCCTGTGTATTATAAAGAAACAGCAGGAATTGAACAAGATGCTTTGCGGCGATTGCTACAACTACGACTACAAGGATTATATCTACGTCAACGCCATGGGCGAACGTATAAAGCCGGGCTATCTGACGCAGGCGTTTCCGGAATTTCTCGAAAAACGCGGGATGCGCCGTATCCGCTTCCACGATCTGCGCCATTCCTGCGCGACTCTGCTTTATGCAAACGGAGTGGCGCTGAAGGATATTCAGGAGTGGCTCGGTCACAGCGACATTTCCACAACGAGCAACATATACACGCATCTTGACTTCAATTCCAAGGTGGCGTCCGCGCAGGCGATCATGGGACTTTTTCCGCCGGATATGACCTGAAAATGTGATCCGGTGCGCTCACCGATGCGCAAAACGACCTCGAGCGACCTCGCAAGGTTCGGAAAAGCCGGTGCTTACAGGGGCTTTCGGCACATCAATAATCCGGATGAAATGCTGAAAATCAGTCGTCGAACAGTGGCGGACGCAACTGCAAACGACCTCCGAAGAAGCACAAAAAAAGCCCGGAAGCCTTGTAAATCAAGGCTTCCGGGGTGATGCCGGAAGCGGGGGTCGAACCCGCACGGTATCGCTACCACTGGATTTTGAGTCCAGCACGTCTGCCAATTCCATCATTCCGGCAAGTATATTTCCGAAAAACAGACCCAAAAAATGCTCTTTGGAAATCGGAGGTCGATTTGGAGGTCGATTTCGAAAAAACCGTGTTTTTCGATTTTCAGAAACCCAGTAAAATCAAGGGTTTCCGGCTCCGGACGCGGGAAACGGCGAATAGGATTTTGAGTCCCGGGCGTCTGCCAATTCCACCACACCGGCAAATATATTACACGATATTTTACCATATACACAGCTTTAATTCAAGCGATTATCATTTATGTTAATTTTTTTCACAAGAATCTTTCTCTGCTCTCTGGAGTGACCTGTTATCTCAATAAAAATATGTAATATCTTCCTGCGGTTTGACATATTATCAATCAGGCGGAGAGTTATACTGAGGACGGATCCAAAAACAGCGGGAGATAACCGCGCTAGTATTCTCTGTGAAAGGAAACGCGCTTTGACAGTATATGTCGATATCCTCATCATAACAAACCTTTTTATCAGCTTTCTTATCCTGCAGATCACCAACGGTATAATGTCCGGAGGCGCGGGATTCGTCCGGCTGCTGCTCGGCGCTTTTATCGGAGCGCTGTCCTCGCTCATTATATTTCTGCCGGAAATGGGCCTTGTGATCTCTCTGCTGCTGAAGGGCGTGTGCGCTGTTTTGATTATTCTGTCTTCATTCGGCTTTTGCGGCATTGCCCGCTTTATGCGAATGCTTCTTATATTCTTCACCGCCAGTTTTATTTTTGCAGGAGTTTTTTCCGCGCTGTGGCTTTTTGTGCTTCCGGTAGGGCTGCAATACCGCAACAGCATTGTCTATCTCGACATCTCCCCTGTCCTTCTTACTGTGTCTGCTGCGGTCTGCTACGGATTGATTTCGCTCGCAGAGCGGCTTTTTTCCAAAAAACTCTCCGGAGACAGACAGACTGAAATGGTCGTCACCGTCGGCGGAGCTTCCGTCAGACTTAACGGTCTTGTCGACTCGGGCAACCGCCTTCGCGACGCTGTAACCGGTCTGCCCTGCGCGGTCGCTGAATATGACAGCATAAAAAGACTTTTTGATGATGACGCCGCCGGGTTTATGAAAAGCGGAGATCTTTCTCGCGCAGATTTGCTGAACAGATCCTGGGCGAAACGAATACGCCTGATCTCATATGACTCGGTAGGAGGTGAAGGTCTTCTCCCTGCCTTTCGTCCCGATGAAGTTATGATCGGTGGCAAAAAGGTCAGCTGCATCGTCGCGGTAAAAAACAAATCGCTGTCAAAGGACGGCTGCTGCGCATTGATACCGCCTGAGCTGCTTTGCGGCGGCGATTTACCGGACAGAGTACATAAAATCAGAAAAAGAAAAGGTGGACAAACATGAAAAACCTCTTAATGATCAGCAGTTTTTTTAATCTTCGTCTGCCGCGGCTTCTTGACAGGCTGCTGAAAAACCCCGTTCACTACATCAACGGATCCCAGTCGCTTCCTTCTCCTCTGACGCCGGAACAGGAAAAGGAGATATTTCTGCGCATAGAAAGCGGGGATGAAAGTGCGCGCCGGCCGCTTATTACCCACAATTTGCGTCTGGTTGTCTACATAGCGAGAAAATTCGAATCGGGCACAACAAACATAGAAGATCTTATCTCCATCGGTACGATCGGTCTAATAAAGGCAGTCAACACATTCTGTCCTTCGCGCAATATAAAGCTCGCAACATATGCCTCGCGCTGCATAGAGAACGAAATCCTTATGCATCTGCGAAAGGCCTCTCAGCTTCACAATGAAATATCCATTGATGAGCCGCTCAACGTCGATTGGGACGGCAACGAGCTGCTTTTTTCGGATATTCTGGGCAGCGACAGCGATATGGTGGACAGACGACTCGAACAGCAGGCTGAACTTGATATTCTGATGAAGGCAGTAACCTCTCTGCCGGAACGCGAGCGCGAGATAATGGCGCTTAGATTCGGGCTTTTGGGTAATCGCGAACATACGCAAAAACAGGTTGCCGATCGGCTCGGCATTTCGCAGAGTTATATATCGCGTCTGGAAAAGCGCATAATAGGCAAACTGAAAACCGAAATAGAAAAGGCCGGCTGAACCGGATACATCCCGACCGCCTGCAGGCAGGGAATCAGGCCGATAGGCTGATATGGCTTTTTATTCACGACGTAAAAAGACCCCGAAGGCAATCCTTCGGGGTCTGGTTTATGAATTTATTCCGATGGACGATAAACCTGAATCAGATTCAGATCAGTCCTGCTTTGCCTTAATAGCGGCCTGTGCTGCAGCCAGTCTTGCGATCGGTACTCTGAACGGCGAGCATGATACATAGTTGAGACCTGCATTGTGGCAGAACTCTACAGAAGAGGGGTCGCCGCCGTGTTCGCCGCAAATACCCAGCTTGATGTCGGGTCTTGTCTCACGACCGAGCTTGGCAGCCAGTTTAACGAGCTTGCCAACGCCGTCCTGATCGAGCTTTGCGAAGGGATCGGATTCGAAGATCTTCTTCTCATAGTAGTCGTCGAGGAAGGAGCCTGCATCGTCTCTGGAGAAGCCGAAGGTCATCTGGGTGAGGTCGTTTGTACCGAAGGAGAAGAACTCTGCTTCCTTGGCGATCTCGTCGGCTGTGATTGCAGCTCTCGGGATCTCGATCATTGTTCCGACCTTGTAATGCATGTCAAGACCGCTCTGAGCGATGAGCTCGTCAGCTACGCGAACAACAATATCCTTGACATACTTGAGTTCCTTGACGTCGCCCACGAGCGGGATCATGATCTCGGGAACGATGTTGTACTCGGGATGCTCCTTGGTAACTTCAATAGCGGCGTTGATAACTGCTGTTGTCTGCATCTCTGCGATTTCCGGATAGGAAACAGCCAGACGGCAGCCGCGATGACCCATCATCGGGTTGAACTCGTGGAGAGAATCAACTACCTGACGGAGTTTCTGAGCTGTCATGCCGAGTTCTTCGGCCAGCTCGGCGATATCCTCTTCCTTATTCGGGAGGAACTCATGGAGAGGCGGATCCAGGTAACGGATGGTTACCGGGCGATCCTGCATAACTTCATAGAGAGCCTTAAAGTCGCCCTGCTGATAGGGAAGGATCTTTGCCAGCGCCTTCTTGCGGGATTCGACATCCTCAGCGACGATCATTTCACGGACAGCCTTTATTCTGTCGCCCTCGAAGAACATATGCTCTGTGCGGCACAGACCGATGCCCTCGGCGCCGAAATCGACAGCCTGCTGAGCGTCACGCGGTGTGTCGGCGTTTGTACGGACCTTGAGGGTACGGGCAGCGTCAGCCCATCCCATGAAGCGGCCGAAATCGCCGGAAATGGAAGCGGAAACCGTCGGGATGGCTTCGCCGTAGATGTTGCCGGTGGAGCCGTCGATGGAGATGTAGTCGCCTTCCTTGATGGTCTGACCGCCGAGAGTGAAGTACTTGTCTTCCTCAAATACGGTTATATCGCCGCAGCCGGAAACGCAGCATGTACCCATACCGCGGGCAACAACGGCAGCGTGAGATGTCATACCGCCGCGGACTGTCAGGATACCCTGAGCGGCCGCCATGCCTTCGATATCCTCGGGAGAGGTCTCAAGACGGACAAGAACGACCTTTTCGCCGTTTGCTGCCCATGCCTTGGCGTCGTCGGCTGTGAATACGACCTTACCTGTTGCTGCGCCGGGAGAAGCTGCGAGGCCCTTGCCGATGGGCTTTGCTGCCTTGAGAGCCTTGGCGTCGAACTGCGGATGAAGAACGGCGTCAAGCTGCTTGGGTTCAACTCTGAGAACCGCTTCGTCAGTTGTGATCATTCCCTCGTCAACGAGGTCGACGGCGATCTTGAGAGCAGCGGCAGCTGTACGCTTGCCGTTTCTTGTCTGGAGCATATAGAGCTTACCGTTTTCGATGGTGAACTCCATGTCCTGCATATCTCTGTAGTGGTTTTCGAGACGCTGAGCTGTCTCTGCAAACTGCTTGTAAACATCAGGCATAACATCGGCCAGCTGGTCGATTGTCTGCGGTGTGCGAATACCGGCGACAACATCTTCGCCCTGAGCGTTCATAAGGAACTCACCGAAGAGCTTCTTTTCGCCTGTGGCCGGGTCGCGTGTAAAGGCAACACCCGTGCCGGAGGTATCGCCCATATTGCCGAATACCATGGGCTGTACGTTGACAGCTGTACCCCAGGAGTACGGAATATCGTTCATGCGGCGATATACGTTTGCGCGGGGGTTATCCCAGGAACGGAAAACAGCTCTGACAGCTTCCATGAGCTGTACCTGAGGATCGGTCGGGAAATCGACGCCTTTTCTTTCCTTGTAGAAGGCCTTGAAAAGAACTACAAGGTTCTTCATATCGTCGGCGTCCAGCTCGTTGTCGTACTTGACGCCCTTTTCTTCCTTGACCTTGTCGATGATCTTCTCAAACTCGGACTTGGGCAGCTCCATAACGACATCGGAGAACATCTGGATGAAGCGGCGATAGCTGTCATATGCAAAACGGGGATTATTTGATTTTGCGGAAAGACCTTCAACGACCTCATCGTTAAGACCGAGGTTGAGGATGGTATCCATCATGCCGGGCATAGAAGCTCTCGCGCCGGAACGAACGGAAACGAGCAGCGGGTTTTGGACGTCGCCGAACTTCTTCTCGTTGATCTTTTCGATCTTGGCGATGTACTCGTTGATCTCTGCCTTGATATCGTCGGCGATCTGTCTGCCGTCTTCGTAGTAACGCGTGCAGGCTTCGGTTGTAACCGTGAAGCCCTGCGGTACGGGCATGCCGAGATTTGTCATCTCAGCAAGGTTTGCACCCTTGCCGCCGAGCAGCTCTCTCATGGAGCCGTTACCCTCTGAAAACAGGTATACGTACTTTTTGCTCATATTTTTACCTCCAAATTTTTTGATTGGATTGATTGACGTAATACTAACATACGCTTTTAGACCAATATATTATTTATATTATATCAAAAGCGACGGTTTTTTTCCATATTTAAGTGAAAAAAACTTGCAGAACTTATGCTGTATTTTAATGGTATCAGCAATTCTATTTTAGATAAAATGACAAAACCTTCACAGCAGGCAGACGCGGTGATGCGACATTCCTGCAATTCACGCAGAATAATGCGGCAAGGCAGCAATCTTTAATGCGGCGCAGGCAAGACCAACGCCGCATTTCCGCCGGTTGTCAGATTTTATTGTTCGATAAAAGTGTCCGCGGCTTCTTCTGTCTTTTCAACCGCTTCGGCAGCCTGATCGGCAGCCTGATCGGCAGCCTGGCCGGTATACTCGGCTGCGTCGTAGGCCGTCTGTTCAACCGCTTCAGCCGTCTGCGCGGCGGCATCCTGAACAGGCTCCTCAACTGCGCCGTAATCGGCGTCGGGATCGTAATAGGGAGAATAGTCGTATGTCTGCGCCGCAGTTGTCTGGGCATTGTTATCCTGTTCCCTCATGGCTCTGAGAACCGGAACAACTGCATTCGTGATCTTCTGGATGGCAATGCCGATTCCGATAAGACCGAGGCCGGCGGCATAGTAAATTCCGCTGCCGGAGATCATATAGTTTGCAATTTCGTATTCGTAGCCTTTGACAGGCATTCCAGCGTCAAGAGCATTCTTGACATAATCATAGTTTTTAATTGTCGTCCAGACGGCAAACGCGAGAAGGAGCAGTCCGAAGATATAGAGGATTATGCTGTAAAGTGATACTTTTTTTCTGACCTTTTTCATAGCGATCAAATTCCCTTCCGCCCGGTTTTTACGCCGGGATTGATTATTATATACGTGTCCCGAGAAAAAAGACGCAACGTATCCATTAGATTTTAAACCCATAAGCGATTAAATACAAGTTAAAAGCAGTGAATTATTTCCACTTTTTCCTCTATGCCGCGGTTTTTTTCTTTAGTTTTACATTTTATTAATAAACGGCAAACGTCACAATAAAATAATATATTTCAGCACAAATTCGAAGGCGTCCCTCTTCCGGGACGCCTGTCCGGTTTGTAAAGCAGCTTTGCCTTTATGCCTCCGGATATTTTCCTGGCGCCGGCAGCCTCAGTCGTAACATATTTCCTGATCTGCGCCCCTCTATGTCGGGAAGGACCGCGCAGGGTACATCGAGAGAGGCCTCCCTCCCGTAAAAAATGTGCGCATCCGCCTGGGTCTGCCCGTTAGCCGACCTGCGTTTATGTCATTCCGTAGGCTATGTACCATCCGTTTTGCAGATCTTTGACAAACATGGGCGCAATGCCGCCCGGATACCATTTGCTCAAAACGACCGGGTGGTATGTCTCAAGGTCGAAATCCTCCTGATAATAGAAATCGACCCTTACGCCGTCGGAAATATCCCCGTCAGCCGTACATTCAACATACCACGGCTTTACCGCGGCGGAATCGTAATAATCGTCAAAGGCCTTTTTCAGCGTTTGATCGGAAATCGGCTGCGGGTTATCCGTATCTGAATCGTCCGAAATAACGCTGTCTCCTGCGAGCCTTGACAGTCTGAAGCCGCCGCTTTTCTTTCCCTGAGCGCCCGCAGCCTCGACCAGAGCCTCCATTTTGTCCTCGTTGTTGAGATAATATCCCTTGGGGTCTGCGATATGCAGCAGATATTCTTCCCCGAGCCTGTCCATGGTGCCGTAAAAATCCCCGTCGAGCGGCTCATAGGGCAGAAATCCGGTCATCTGCAAAAATTCTATCGAGCCGTCCGGGCAGTAGTAAATACAGCATTCGTCTATGCCGCCGTCGACCGGCTGCTGAAAGCGAAAACGGATAAAAACCTCCTCTATGTTTGCCTCTCCGTTTTCTTCTGTGTAAAACGGATAAAAACAGACGTCCTTCAGGAAATCGGCAACTCCCCTCTCGCCGCATTTTTTCACAAAGTCCTCATAGGCCCTGTCCAGCGAATCCGATTGCGGGCAAACGGAGCAGCCGGCGTCTTCGTTGTCGTTGAAGCATACCTGCGAGCTGCGCGTATCGTAAAAAACATAGCAGCAGTTTATGTCGCACTCATGCTTAAGAAGCTCCTCTGAGAGCTTCAGCATTGTTCCTTTGTCAAAAAAACGCGCAAATTCATCCGGCACGGGATCCGGCGCGCAGGAAACGCACATGACTGACAGCATCAGCGCCAGAATAACGTAGGTTATCCTTTTCATTGTTTTCGCCTCTTTCAGTGATCTTTTTTGAGTTTGGAGATACTGCTTTCCCCTATCACCCATATTCCGCTGCTCCTCAAGAGGGCCGCGGCAACTCCCCATCCTTCGGTAAGGCCTCCGTCAAATCTGCCGTTGTGGATGATTCCGCTGCCGCAGGAGGGGCTTCTTTCCTTCATGACGGCAACCAGACAGCCCCTTTTCAGCGCGATTTTCAAAGTCTCATTCGCGCCGTTTACAAATTGTTCGGTTCTGTCCTCGCCGTCGGAGGTAATCGCTCTGCCGTCTTTCAGCTCGCTCGGGCTTCTCGGAGTCGGCAGTCCTCCGAGACATTCTGGGCAGACGGGCACAAGCTCATATTTTTCCGACATCGCCGCAACCTCTTCGTTGAGCTTTGATTTTCCGTCGTATCGGCATGGAAATCCGAGCAGACATGCGCTGACGAGGACTGCGGGTTTATCCTTCTGCCGATTCATGCAGACGCCGGAATCGCCGGTCATTCTCATCAGCTCCTTTTCGGCGCGGCGGCATCGCGCGCGATTGCCTTCGGTACGGGCAGCAGCATTCTCGTGCGGCTCTTGTATTCGGCAAAGCCGGGCTTTTCGCCCTGACGTCTTTCAGCCATGGGTATGCTGACAAACAGGAACATAAGCGTGTTTGCGAGCGCGCCGGCGCATAGAAACCAATAGGACGGCATAACCGAAACGGCAGACAGCGCAACGCCCCACCACATGAGTATTTCTCCCAGATAGTTGGGGTGGCGCGAATTTTTCCAAAGGCCGTCGTTTATAAGACCGCCGGTCTTTTGCCTTCTGAACCTGTGCATCTGAGTATCGGATATTGTTTGCAGAACGACCGACCCGACCGACATCAGAAAGAAAACGACGCTTCCGATGTTGGAGACGGTTTCATGTCTGAAGACGACGACAGCGGGCAGCACGCAGGCGTAAACTATCAGCGTGGGGAAAAGATGAATACCGAAAAAGTTTACCGCAAAATAGAACTTCCCTGTTTTTTCGCGCAGCATGGTGTAGCGCCAGTCCTGATGGTTCAAGCCCCCGAAGGTGTACGCCCAGTTTGCCGTTAGCCTTACTCCCCAGAACCATATCGCGACGATCAGCAGCGCCCGCGCGGACGTCAGTCTTGCGGAAAGCGCAAACGCCGTCACGATAACTATGGGCTGCACGCTCCAGTAGGGATCGTAGACCGAAGCGTTGCCGAAAATAACGCTGAAGGCAAATACAACGACGGTGGCGGCGATATCGGCGATGAGAAGATTCAGCCAGTATTCGAAAGGCAGCTTCAGGAAGAAGGCTGTTCCGGCGGCGGCCGCCGCAACGTAAACCATCGTCACAACTAAAAAGCTTAAGCTGCGGCTTTCCTTTATTCTTTGCATGTGTTGTCCTCTTTTCCCCGGCAAAGCCGGCGGGCCTATCCTTTTATGATATAAAGCTCGCTCTTCATGCCGTTTAATTCTATTATGTTTTGAGCATCCTCTTTGTCAAAGGGTTCGCATGTACTGCCGTTGCGCTCGAAAAAAACAGCGTTGCCTATGCCCTTTTTGACGGCGGAGAATTCAATAACCTCCGGCAGAATAATTTTTGAGACGGAATTTATCTGATTTATTCCGACGGCGCCTTTAAACGACCTGCAGTCGATGCTTAAATCCGTATTGCAGTTGAGCTCCAGTTCTCCGCTGAAGCCGTCTATGATGACGGCGTCCGCCTTGCCGTCAAATTCAAGGTTTTCGCATTCCAAAGAGCCGATCTTCAGCTCGCCGCAGTTTGCGGCAAGCTCGATATCGCTGACATATTTCCGAGGTATCCCTATGAATACCGACAGGTCCTCTTTGCACCGGGTCTTTGTCATGTCGCCGGAGAGCAGCAGATTCACGTCCAGCCTGCCTCTGATATCGTCAATTCTGATTTTCAGATCTCTTTGCAGATCGTAAATGAGATCTGACGCCAGCCGCACGGTCAGTTTTTCGCCGTCATGCGCCGATATTCCGATCTGCTTTGCCGAACCGATTTTGATATCGTAGCGCTTTTTTCCGCTTATATCGTATTCGGTGCGGCTTTCATAGATAAAGTCATTGCTGTTCTGTACGGTTTTTTCACCCGTCACAAGCCTGTCGAGAGTCACGCCGAAAAGCCTGGCTATCGCGGTCAGATTTTCTATATCAGGCATGCCCCTGTCCGTTTCCCATTTTGTGATAGCCTGTCTGGAAACGCCTATTTTCTCGGCCAGTTTCTCCTGTGAAATGCCCGACTGTGTTCTGTATGTCTTTAATCTTTCTGCAAATGTCATGATTTCTTACCTCCGTTTTGCGCCGGCATCAGAAGCCGCCTTTGTTATGCCGCGATTATAGGGTATAACTGTTCGCAAAACAAGCAATCATCATTGCCAAAAGGCGGATTTTATGCTACTTATCGTAGCATCTGGGCGAAAAGCATCATTTTGTCCTTCTGATCGGGTGCCTTATGACGGTTTTGAGCTTTTCGGGCGCTGTTCTTCCCGGATCGCTCAGATATATTTCATGGTGTAATCTTTTGCCGGAAATATCCGTTTCATAGCCCTGCTCCCTGACAAATTCGTTCATCCGTGCGACCGTCGCCGGTTCGTCGTCGTATGGACCGATATGCATACACTGAACGCAAAGGCCCTCGTCATAAGCAAAAAACTCCGCCCTTGAAAAATCCGATTTCTTTTTTAGCGCCGCTTGCCGGATCGCCCAGTCAAAGTCGGCTTCGGTTACAAATCCGGGCAGACGGATGAGGGATATCCAGCCGAAGTCATCCTTGCGCGAGAAGTCTATCCCGTCACTGCCGTCCTGCCGCCAAAGCCCTTCGAGCGGAGGCACGACATAGTCGAAATACCCTTCAATCCTGTGATCGCCCTTTTTGCTCATTTTTATCGTGTAGGCCACTCCGTACAGCATTTCCAGCGCCCTTTTGTAGTCGCCGTCCTCAGCGTTTGGGTCGCCCTTTCCGCGCACGGCAATAAAGTTCATCGGAGGAATATTTATAATAGACGGCTTTGTTTTTGGAACGTAAAACTCCCTGTATTCCTTTTTAAAGTCGAATGCCATTCCGACAACCTCCTTTATCGTCTCATTTTTTGGGCATATACCAATATGAATGGGTTCCGCTCATATAGCATACGCTGCCCTTGGGCATCTGGGTAAGCGCGTTGAACACGTTTATATAGTCGCCCGCTCCCGCTCCGAGGCTGACGGCGCCGAAAAAACCCAGCCAGAGATGCGTCGGAAAAATAAAGAACAGCACGTAAGGCACAAGCCCGAAAACGATATTGGGAAGAAGACACATAAATATAAATCTTGCTTTGGTCATGTCCTCGGTGCCGATGACAAAGAGCAGGCCCTTTTTAAGATAAGTGTAAAAATCCACCTGCTCTCTGAAGCATATGGCATGAAGCAGCTCGTGCACCGGCATGGAGACAAGCAAAAGAACCGCTCCTATTACCATCTGAAACAGATTGTTTGAAAAGTTATCCCCCAAAAAATCGTTTGCTCCCTGTATCACAAATACAGGAATGAGCGCGGCAATCATCAGGACGCCGCCGATTATATTGGCGATAATGCTCAGCGAGGTCAGGCTTTTCGGCTCTTTGAACGGTGTTGAACCCTCAACCTCGCGTTTAGGCAGTTTGTTTAAATCTCCGTCAAATTCTTTTTTGAATGAAAGCTTCATTTCTTCCTCTTTCTGCGGGCTGTTCTATTTTGCGGCGGCCGCGGCGGCTTCCTGCTCTTGTCTGCGCTGCTCGTCGGCCGCTTTTGCCCGGGTAAATCTTTCTTTCTGCTTTTTCGCCTTTTTGTCCACCATATCCCGAAGCTGTTCGGCTTCCTTCTCGGCGGCCTTCTCCATAGCCTTGCTGAACTGGGTCTCATAAAGCTCGGTGTATGTGCCGCCGGCCTTGACAAGCTCTGCATGAATGCCGCGCTCAACGATGGTTCCGTCCCTGACGACAAGTATTTCATCCGCCGCCAGGATCGTGGACAGTCTGTGAGCTATCAGGATGCTCGTACGGGATTCGATGATAGGCTCGATCGCCTCCTGGATCTTGCTCTCTGATATTGAATCGAGCGACGCCGTGGCCTCGTCGAATATGAGCAGCGCAGGATTTTTCAGAAGCACGCGCGCTATGGATATCCTCTGTTTTTCGCCGCCGGACAGCTTCAGTCCGCGATTGCCCACCATTGCGTCAAGTCCCTTTTCCTGCTTTTCGATGAAATCTCTGATGTTTGCCTTTTCGCAGGCTTCAAGCAGCTCCTCGTCGGTGGCGTCCGGCTTGGCGTACAGGAGATTTTCCCTGATCGTGCCGTTGAAAAGATACGTTTCCTGGCTGACTATGCCGACGCTGCTTCTCAGGAAATGAAGATCGAGCCTGCGCACATCGATCCCGTCAAACAGCACCTTTCCGCCTGTCACGTCATACAGACGCGGTATCAGGTTTATAAGGGTGGATTTGCCCGATCCCGACGGGCCGACTATGGCGATGCTGCGTCCGCTTTTGAGCCTGAAATTGACGTCCTTAAGTATCTGTCTTTCGCCGTCGTAGGAAAAATCCACATGAGAAAACTCCACGTTGCCCCTGGCTCCTTTGGGGATAACGGCGTTTTTGTGGTTTTGTATGTCCAAGGGCATATCGAAATATTCGAATATTCTTGTAAACAGCGCCATGGAGCGGATCCATTCCACCTGAATATTCAAAAGCTGGTTGACCGGACCGTACATCCTTCCCAGCAACGCGACCAGAACGGTGATGTCTCCGACGGTGAGCGAGGAATCGTACTTCATCATGAGTATGCCGCCGACAAGATAGAGCAGCATGGGTCCGACGCTGGAAAAGGTATTGATTATGACAAAAAACCATCTGCCTGCCATGCTCTCGCGAATGTTGAGCTTTATCATGCGGCCGTTTACATCCTTGTAGCGTCCGTATTCGTAATCCTCGCGTCCGAACAGTTTGACAAGAAGCTGACCGCTGACCGAAAGCGTTTCGTTGAGAATGCCGTTTATCTCGTCGTTGCACTCCTGCGCCTCGCGCGTCAGCGTCCACCGGGTCTTGCCTGCCCAGCGAGTCGGTATTGTGAAAAGCGGTATAATAAGTATGCCGACTGTCGCCAGGATCCAGTTCTGGCGGTACATGATGACGATTGCGGCTGCAAGGGTTATCGTATTGGACAGTATGGAAGCGAAGGTGCTTGAAACAACGCGCTCAACACCCGAGATGTCGCTTGTCATGCGGGTGATTATATCTCCCTGATTATTGGTGGTAAAAAAGCTCTGCGACATGCTCTGCAGGTGTCTGTACATGCTGTTTCTCATGTCGAAGGTAATGTGCTGCGCTATCCAGTTGTTCAGATAATTCTGCCCTACGCCGATGAGATTCGAGCCGAGCGTCACCGCCAGCGACACGACGATAAGGATGATGAGCATCCTCATGTCTCTGCCGATGAGGCCCTCGTCGATAATGCGTCCCGTCAGGACCGACGGCAGAAGCCCCAATACCGACGAAAGTATGATGCAGAAAAGTACAAATATCATCTGCTTCCAGTAGGGCGTGAGATAGGAAAAAATGCGCTTTAGTAATTTTAATGTGACCTTGGGTCGGTTTGCCTTTTCTTCTTCGGTGAGGTATCCGCGTCCGGGCCCTCCCATTCCTCTTCCTCCCTGCATAGAGGCTCTTTCTCCTTTCGGTTTTGTTTGTTCGGTTTACCGCCGCAGACGCGCTGAATAACCCGTGCGCCGGTGTGTTTTTCCGCCGCGTCAGACGGTGTTATTTCCTGCATATAACTATTTCTCGATCGCTTTCATCGCTCAGCAAATTATACCCGTCTAAGTGCCAGTGCTGACCGGCATTTTCTCCCGACAGGGCAAGCGATACGAGCAGATCGGCAAGCTCGATAAGATCGTCCGCCGTAGCAGACATAACAACTTCGTCTCCCGACGCTCTGATGATAATGCCGTCCTCCGCCTTGTCCGGCACGGGATATTTGCCCAGACCGCTCAGAAGTTCCGACACAATGTGCAGATTTTCCATGTGTACCTCCGTTTTGAACGTGTCGATGTTCCGGAAAGAAAAATATTCTTTTCGCCTACGCTTTTTTCTCCCTGACGACATGATTGTAAAAGGTCAGAATGATCAGTATGTAGCATACCGTCTTTGGCAGCATGAGCATGCCAAGTATCGGAAGCAGTCCTGCCGCGACCGCCACGGGGATATAGAAGATAAACGACAGCGCGACATAAAGCCAGATAAATCTGAACCGTCCTGTCTCGTTTCGCTTTTTGAAATAGAGCGCAACTATAATAGTTCCCAGCGCAACAAACGGAAGATTGCGGATTATGCCCCATGTTACCGAACTCTCATTTTGCAGCCAGTTGTTCTGCGCGAGGGCACACAAGACAAAGCGCAGAACGGTCAGCGCGTAAACAGCGGCTGACAGCCCTCCGTTTTCCTTCACTCCATAGTGCCCGACATAGATTCTGTACATCATCACATAGAAAACCGTCATGGTCAGCGACGTTACGAGCTTTCCTGTGCCGAGAGCCGGGGTAAGATCCGAATCTGTAAAATAATTGAGTACGCGCGGAATAAGATGAAAGGCGTCGCCGAGTCCCAGAATGAGCACGGCGAGACCCATATATTTTTCCGTGCGGTTCTGCGCCTTCAGCAATACCCTTATGCCGCAGAATACCGCCAGCGCCAGGTATATTATGTCAAACGCACTTTCTCCGTAAGCCATTCTTTTCCCTTCCTTCCGTTTGTATATCAATATGCTCTATGTCCAAAGCTCGGTAATAAACATCGGGGCTGCGCCCTGCGCCCTTTTGAATCCGCAGGACTCATAGAATCCAACCTCGCTGTCATAGGCGATCAGTACGACGCGGAGATAATCGCTGTATTTTTCCTTTGCCATTTCCACCAGCCGCCGTCCTATTCCAGTATGCTGGTATTCCGGCCTGACCAGAAGATAATGAATATATGCCGTCATTATGCCGTCGTCCATTGCGCAAATCAGGCCGACGAGCCTGTTTTTGTCCCATGCAGAAAACACGCTTTCAAAATTCCGCATGGCGAGGACCAGCTTTTCGGGAAAATGGCCGGACGACCATTCCACCGATAAGAAAAGTTCCTGTAACTCTTCGGCGGTAAAATCGTGCCTGTCGCTGTAGATGATGCTTTCGTTTCCCATTTTTTCATTGCTTCCTTCGTATATTCAGAGTATCGGTCTTATCTCTGTTTTATCCTGCTTATCAGCTTTTGCATAAGCTCCTGGGAGCGTTTGGGGTATCTGAAGCCCTTGACCCGTCTCAGCACCTGTTTGTGCAGCGCTCCGGTAGTCTGATATATACTTTCGACCGCGTCGGTCATGCGTTCGTTGAACGCTTTGTCAAATGACAATACCTTTTTGTCAAAGCCGGACAGCGCGGATACCGTCAGCGTCAGATCGGCCGCCAGCAGCGCAGTAAATATCAGCGCGAGCAGTTCCATCACCGCGGGCTCGACCGCAGCGGTCACTCTGGCGCAAAAGGGCTCCAGAACATATACGACCAGCAGACCCGCCAGCGCAAAGCCGCACGACGCGGGAAAACAAACCCGCCCCTTTATGTTGAGCGGCATGCGGCTGTAGTCCCACCAATAGGCGTGGAACAGCTTTTCAAGCGCCCATGAGGTAAAATATTCCAGAACGATGCTGCCGAAAAAGCCTATCAGGAGCACCTGCCACCATGAAAGCGCAGGGCAGCCGCTTTCTCTGAGAAGCTCGACCAGCCCGACTCCGGCGGTCGCGCCGACTCCGTAAATCGGGCAGACGGGACCGAACAAAAATCCTCTGCTCTCCCATTTTCCGCCCTTTAAAGTGCAGAAGACAGTTTCCCATGTCCAGCCCAGAAAGCTGAAAAATATAAACTCAACAAGGTATCTGCTTATCCACATCGGTCATTTTTCCCCGCAGTCTTAAACATTTCGGAAACGGCGCAGCATTTGTCGGCAAGACAGATTATCCACGCCGTTCTGCTCATGGGTATCTTTGTTATGTTAAGCGGCCACATATGGCTTTCTATGGCCCTGCACTCGGTGTCGCCCAGATTCAAAATCTCTTTTGCGTTGACTGCCGCCGTGTGCGCGTGGTGAAAGCCGTGCCACTTATGCCACGCCGCCTTCTCATGCCAGTCATAAAGATAGAAGTCGTGAAGCATAGCGGCGGAAACGAGCGCTTTTTCGTCGGCGCCGAGCGAAAGCCTTTCGTTTAAGGCAAGGCAGGTCTGCGCCACGCTGACGCAATGATCGAATGTGGAGGTATCGCCGTGCTGCACAAAGTTTTTCATGGACTGTACGGTCGGATCGGAAATGTATTTTTGCGCGAGCGCGTCAAACCGCGCCTGCTCGTCCTTTTTCAGTCTCACTTGAATCAGATCCTTTTTTGCCCGCCTGGGCATATTTTCACATCAATGATTTTATATATTCGAGCGGCACATCCATGCGTTTTGCGGTCTGTTCCGGCGTCATGCCGCCATCCAGAAAGCGGCCGCACACCGCCTTCATGCTTTCGCCGACCTCGACTATGTGCCTGTCCGGATCGTAAAATCGTACCGCCCTTTGTCCCCACGAATGTTCCTTCACACCGTGGACATAGTTTATATCAAACCTCTTCAGCCTTTCAACAAAGCCGTCAAAATCATATTCCTCAAAATAAACCTCGCTGTCATTTCCGCCGAACACAATATTCTCCGTACCGATAAAACCCGTATATGTTTCCAGCGTCTGCAGACAAAGGCCGCCGGTCAGTATTTTATTCGCGCCGAAATCGGCGGCGACCTGAAGTCCCAACACGTTTTTATAAAACTCCACCGATTTATCCATATCAGATGTGACGAACAGCAGGTTTTTCAGCTCCATAAAAAATCATCTCCTTTTGTTTTGCCGGAGGCGTATGGTATAGCGCGGATATACCGTTGCGCGGATATTTGGCCGGATCAAAAACGTGTTTGCCGCGCAGTGCAGATCATCGGCACGATTTGAAGAAATCATACGCCCTTTTAAGATAGTCGGGAGCCTCGTCATATACGGCATGGCCGTATCCCTCGTACAGATACGCTTCGCAGCCGAGCTTTTGCGCCAGCCGGCGGATTTCGTCCTCATCGAATATTTTGTCCTTTTTTCCGCCCAAAACCAGCGCCGGACATTTTATCCCGCTGAGCCTGCCGGAAAAATCGAATCCCTCCGCAGCCTTTGCAAAAATCACAAATCTTCGCAGATCGTCCTTTGTTGTTCCCTGCGATGAGGCCGAGATCACATCCATGAACCGTTTCAGCGTCTGCTCGCTGTATACATCCTCGGCAAAGGCCGTCGTGAGCGCTTCGAGGTCGCCCTTTTCCGCCAGGTCGATCCATGCCCTTATGCGGTCTGCCGATCGCTCCGTGACCCGCGACACGGTCGAGCCGAGCACAACGGCCCGCGCAAGCTCCGGGTATTCCGCGGCAAGTATCTGCGCTATCATTCCGCCCTGCGACACGCTTATTATACTTGCGCCGTAGATGCCGAGGGCTTTCATCGCGGCGGCTGTGTCGCGCGCCATATCGGGCACGGTATATCCTTCGGGCGGATCCGAGCGTCTGTCCAGCAGATACACGTCATAATCGTCGTCAAATATCCGGTAGGCATCTACAATAGCGTCGGCCGATTGGCAGACGCTTTTGACGCTCAGGCCCGGGATTATGACTATAGGCGGCTTGCCCGAAGCGCCGAAGCGGAAATACTGCATTTTAAAGGCATCGGTCTGTATGAGGTGTATTTTTGTGTTCATTGAGTTCTCCGTGGCGGTGTTGAGTGATGTTTTCGTCATGTCAGCGTTATACAGCAAATGCTCAGGCAGTTTGATATATATGATCGCTTGCATCGCGCATTCGCCAGAAATATGCGCTGCTTCGTAGCAGCCTAAATGCTCATTCTCGATGCCTTGAGACAATCGCGTGAATAAAAATGCCGTTATCTGCGCTGCCCACACGACCATCGGCGTCAGGAATATGCCGTTGTTCACAACAGGTCATTTCTCGTTGAGCAGCCGATTTATCCGTTCAACCGGAAAAGAATCCTCTATGTCTTCGATGATAAAGCCGGAGGTTGGAAGCGAAGGCATGGAAACGACGGAAAGATACTCATCAATGCATTTTCTATCAATAGTCACCTTCCCGCTGCCTGCCCAATGCCGGTCTTGCCCGTTTCGTTTCACCCCGGAAATCCAATACTCTTCACCGGTTTCTACGTCATAATAGTTTCCTTCTATGCCATTGCACTTTTGAAAAGCATGGTTGTTGAAGTAAACCGTTTTTCCCGATTTTGATTCTTTGACATTACCGATCCATGCGGGACCGTCATTGCTATAACCGGTTTTCAGTTCAATGTATTTAATATTCATAAAGTTTCTCCTTTCGGTATTAAGCCGGAATTATCATTCAACCTGTAGCCTCAACTCAGGCTCGTGTCATCAATACCACGCATTCGCAATGCGCCGTCCTCGGGAACATGTCCACCGCAGCGAACCTTTCCAGCCTGTATCCCTTCCCGCAAATCAGCTTACAGTCTCTTGCGGCGGTGGCCGGATTGCAGGATATCATCACAACCTTTTTCGGCGCCATCGCTGCAACGCTCTCTATAACCTGACCGTCGCAGCCCTTTCTCGGCGGATCGAGGATTGCCACGTCGGGCGAAAGACCCTCGCTTTCAAACCTCTTCGCGGCATCAGAACAGTCGCCGCAGAAAAATTCCGAGTTTTCTATACCGTTTATCCGAGCGTTTATCCTCGCGTTCTCCACCGCTTGAGGCACTATCTCGACTCCGATGAGTTTTCTCACACTTTTAGCCATTGACAGCCCGATCGTGCCGATGCCGCAATAGAGATCGAGCAGTGTTTCCCCTCCGGCCAGTCCGGCGTACTGTTCGGCCTTTCTGTAAAGCCGCTGCGCCTGACGGAGATTCACCTGATAAAAGGACTGCGGCGAAATGCGGACTTTATTGCCGCACATGGTGTCGGTAATATACCCCTCACCGCAGAGGGTAATGCTTCTGCCGCCCAGAATAACATTTGTGCGTCTGGAGTTTACGTTAATAACCACGGTTTTTATCTCGGGGAATTTTTCTGTAATGCACGCCGCAAATTTTTCTTTTTCCGGCAGCCTTTCGCTCGTGCATACAAGACAGAGCATGATGCTCTTCAAATCGCCGCTTGTACGCAGATAAATGTGCCGCACCAGTCCCTTGCCCGATTGCTCGTCGTATGGCTTTATTTTGTGTTCATTTAAAAAGCGCAGAACTTCTTTTGTTATTTCACCGAAAATTTTCGGGGTAAGCGCACAGTCGGCACACTCAATGAGTCTGTGGCTGCGCTTTGCAAAAAATCCCGCTGCTGCGCCCATTTCGCCCGCAGAAACCGGAAGCTGAGCCTTGTTGCGATAACCGTATATGCTTTCCGCCGCCAAAATTCCCTCTGCCTCTATATCAAAGCCGCCGATCCGCCTGAACGCGTCCTTGACCTGCTTCAACTTTACGCGGCATTCTTCTTCGTACGTCATATGACGGTAACAGCAGCCTCCGCATTTTTTGTAAACCCCGCAGTCGTTTTCCGCCCTATACGGCGACGGCACAATGAGATTTTCAATAATACCGTAGCCGTAGCTTTTGAGCGCCTTAACTATACGCACGTCTGCAATATCTCCGACAGCGGTATCGGGTACAAATACCGTGAAGCCGTCTATGCGGCAAACTCCGCTGCCCTCGTTGGATATATCCAATATTTCGGTTTTATATATTTCGTTCTTTTTCAGCATGGGCTTTTCCCCGATTGACGGTTATGATAGAATATTAGTAAGTCAAAATAAAAATCCAACTTAAATTATAGCATATTTTTTCGGAGAATTATATATGAAAAATGAATATGAGCATATTGTTCATACATTCAGGCCGGTTTTTGACGCAAACAGCCGTGTTCTGATATTGGGCACAATGCCGTCGCCAAAGTCACGCGAAAACGGTTTTTACTACGGCCATCCGCAAAACAGGTTCTGGCCGGTGCTGTGCAGAGTGCTGAACGAGCCGCTCTGCGGGGATAACGCCGGCAAGACCGCCATGCTGCTTCGGCGGCGGATCGCGCTCTGGGATGTGCTTCAGGGCTGCGATATAGTCGGCGGGAGCGACGCGAGCATAAAAAATCCCGTAGCCAACGATATTCTGCCCATACTGCAGCGTGCGGACATCCGCGCAATATTCACGACCGGAAGGCGCGCTTTTGAGCTTTACAACCGGCTGATCCTTCCGCAGACGCGGCGGGAAGCCATATGCCTGCCGTCGCCCAGTCCTGCAAACTGCGCCGTCAAAACCAAAACTCTTGTCGAGGAATACGGGAAAATAGCCAAATACCTTTGACGGCGGCGCAATTTGAACATAAAAAAGCCCGGACAAAATGCCGGGCATATTTTTATCAAAACTAATCCGTATCTGGCTGCTCTTCGGGAAGCTCGGCAATGGCCGATTCTTCATCTTCGATCTTCCCGATTCTTCCGAGGTCGATTCCGATCCTTTCAAAATACGGTTTGGCGCTGTCCTTGTCAGAGTAGGCAACGCAGTATGTCATCTCTTTTCTGGAGTCGTTCACCCCATAGAAAATATAGTAATACTCGCCGTTGTCGTCGTCGCCTCTCACAATATAGTACTCGGTTTCCGGATCGTTCTTCTTTGATTCTTCGGAAAAGACCTTCGCCAGGGGATACTGTTTTTTCAGTCTGTCCTTTTCGGCTGAAAATGATCCTTCATCAAGCTGCCATCTAGCGAAAACGTCAAAGTTCCCGCCCAAAACAGGAAGATTCTTGAAATAATAGTAGTAGTGAACACCTCCAGCGTTTTCCGGAATACTCTCGGGCATGAGTTTTTTAACCGTTTCCTCAAAGGTTATTTCCGGCTCGATATCGCTGTCGGGATCCAGCATGGGAGCGTCGGTATCCTTGAAATGGCCGTCAAGAACGAGATAATTGTTTTTGTCGGTCGTTTCCGAATGCATTCCGGTGAAAACTCCGACGACCGCCGAAATAACAAGCAGCGCTGCCATTACAATGGCAAGCTGCCAGACGATCCTCAGCCAGCGCTCATTGACGGCAAGCACGGCAAACGCGAATGCCGCGACTGCCGGTATCAGCATTATCCAGTGGAACAGTGTGAACGGATGGGGAGGAAACGCATATCCCCCGAAAGAGATGTCCTTGGCCTTCACGAAGATCAGAATATAGACTATCCCCATCGCTATAAACGCCAGCTTGAGCAATATAAGCGAAATGTTGAGCTTTCCGTCTTTTTTAAAAAACGACTGTTTAAAAGCATTCATAAGCTTCTCCTGTATATATAGATATAATAACCGTTTGCTGCGCTTATCCTATTCCGAGTGAGCCGAGAAGACCGTAGGTCAGAAGCGCCATTATGAATCCGGCCGTCACTATTCCGATCGTAATGACCGGCAGAGCGTGTTTTATTCTGAGGTCGGCAAGCGCCGCGATTATCGAGCCGGTCCATGCCCCTGTGCCCGGAATCGGTATTGCCACAAACAAAAACAACGCGAACAGTTTGCAGCGAAGCAGTATCTTTGAGCGGTATTTTTCATCTTCTTTGAGCCTTTCGCCCATTCTTCTGAAGCCCTTGGTATGCAGCATTACTCTGAGCACCCATGGATCCTCGATGGAGCCGCTCTTTTTTTTCGCCCTTTTCTCGAGTTTGACGGCCAGGGCGCTGAAGAGCTTCGTATTTTTCATCCACCTGAGCAGCTTTTTCGTAAAAAGCAGTATAAAAACCACCGGCAGTATGTTTGCCGTCAGGCATATAAAAAACGCGTTGAGCCACGGTATATCAAGAAAATGAGCGGCTATAAGGCCGCCCCGTATCTCCAGAACGGGGAAAAGCGAAATAATGAATACAGCCCATTCCTTCGACAGAAAGCGCGAGAAAAAACGTGCCGCGGATACAAAAAAATCAGTCATATATAACCTGCCGTGTACCGCCGGCGCATAGCAGGAAGCCTGAAGCAGGTTTGAATCAGGCCGGATCAGATCATCCGAAGCCGCATCCGACAGCAAAAATATTTTACTATAAAACGCACATGATTTGCAACACTTATTTTCTGCGGACGGCGCTTTTTATTCCCGGACCGGGCCGGAATGCAGGGATCGGCTCCGGCAGTTCAGTGCGCATTGACGGCTTTCCGTCCGCTTGTTAGTGTAAATGCAGATTTAATTATACATAACGGAAGCGAAAGAGTAAATAAAAAGACCGGATAATTAATAAAATTCTCACAAAACCGCCGAAAGCGGGCGGTAAACTATCTCAGCACGTTTTCCAGCGTTTTAAGACCGGTAACTCCGCTTTTTTCCGGATGAAACTGGCTCGCAAAAATATTGTCCCTTTGCACGGCGCAGTCGAATTCTATTCCGTAGACGGCCCTTGCCGCGACGGCACTCCTGTCCTCGGTATCGCAGTAATAGGAATGAACAAAATAGTAAAACGGGTCGGCCCCCAGGCCGTCGAAAGCCGTGCAGCCCTCTGTCGGCATGATGGAATTGAATCCTATGTGCGGTATTTTGAGTCCCGTCTCGGGAAATCTTTTTACGCTGCCTTTAAGCAGCCCCAGACCCTTTACGCCGGGCGACTCCTCGCTCGATTCATAAAGCAGCTGCATTCCGAGACATATGCCGACAAATGGTCTCCCCTTGTTCACAAGCTCGCATATAAGCTCGTCCAGCCTTCTGGCGCGCAGCTTTTCCATGCAGTCTCCGAAGTTGCCGACTCCCGGCAGGACAATTTTATCTGCGGCTGAGATGATCCCGGCATCGTCAGTCAGCGAGCATTCGAAGCCGAGGTACTCAAGAGCCTTCTGAACATTTTTCACGTTTCCGGCGTCGTAATCTATAATGGCGATCATATACATACTTCCCTTATTCCAGGTTTTGTTCCGCTCTTATAAAATAATACCATCTTCCGGTTATAAATTCCACCCTTTTGCAAAATAAAGCCGGTTTTCCGTTTTCCGCTCTGAAATTAATCGTTTTAATCTCTCAATAAGCGCAGGCAGATCCATACGGACAATATTTTTTTGATTTTTTCTGTACATTCGGTTTTTAATGATGTATAATAAATAAAAATGTAAAACTGTGCGGTTTTTCCGGATACTGCACATAGAAGCCAGGGAAACGAGGGCCGTTCCGGTCCGGAATTAAATACGCGTATTAGCCCAAAGGGCAGATCGGAGATAATATGGATCTTTTTGATAAGTGCAAAAACTATAAAACAGCGAATGACGCGAGAAAAATGGGCATCTATCCCTATTTCCATAAGCTCGAGTCCAAGCAGGACATCGCCGTAACGATGGAAGGAAAACGCCGCATCATGCTCGGCTCCAACAACTATCTCGGCCTTACCGCCAACGATGAAATAATCGAAGCGGGCAAAAAGGCCGTCGAGCAGTACGGCACCGGCTGCTCCGGGTCGCGTTTTCTCAACGGCACCCTCCGGATGCATGTCGAACTGGAAAAACAGCTTGCTGAATTTGTCGGCTACGAGGATTGTGTAACATTCTCCACCGGTTTCCAGACCAATCTCGGCATAATCAGCGCCGTGGTCGGCCGCAACGACTACATGATATGCGACAGGGAAAACCACGCCAGCATTTACGACGGCTGCAAGCTCAGCTTCGGTAAAATGCTTCGCTACAAGCACAACGATATGGAGGATCTCGAGCGCGTCCTCAAAACCGTTCCCGAAGACGCAGGCAAGCTGATAATCACAGACGGCGTTTTCAGTATGGGCGGCGATATCGCCAAGCTCCCCGAAATAGTCGAGCTCGCCAAAAAGTACGGCGCGCGCACCATGGTCGACGACGCTCACGGCCTGGGCGTTCTGGGAGAAGGCGGCAGAGGCACCGCGAGCTACTTCGGTCTGACCGATCAGGTCGACATAACGATGGGCACCTTCTCAAAGTCGCTGGCAAGCCTCGGCGGATACATGGTCGCGAATCACGTCGTCGCAGACTATGTCCGTCACAACTCTCGCCCGTTCATCTTCTCGGCATCCATCACTCCCGCCTCCTGTGCGACGGCCCTGGCCGCACTCGATTATCTCAGGCGCAATCCGCAGATAGTGCAGAGGCTCAACGACATCTCCAGATATGTGCGCGAGGGCATGCACAAGCGTCGCATCCGCATCCGTCCTCAGGACGGCGGCTGGGCGACGCCTATCGTCCCCATCTACACCTCCGATCTGGTCACCACCCTTACTATAGGCAAGGAGCTTTATGACGAGGGCGTCTTCGTCAATCCCGTTCTGCCTCCCGCCGTGGCTCCGAGCGACTGCCTGCTCAGAACAAGCTATATGGCGACGCATACCGAGGAAATCCTCGACGAGGCTATGGATATAATCGCAAGGATCCTCGACAAACACGGACTTCTTGGCGAATAGCAGCCCGAACAGGCTGACAATGCAACGATTGGAAGCGGCATTATGCAGGTAAAAGCAAGCTCGGTTTATGATCTGAAGGCGTGCAAGGCTTTGAATCATGCCATCATGTTCGGAAAATCCGATCCCAAAACGCAGCTGATAACCATTTCCGTTCTCGCGGCCGCGGCCGTCTTGGGCGCTGCCGCGGCGATGATCGTCTTCGGGAGCGATCTTGTGCTTTGGGCCTGCATAACCGTTCTGGTTGTATTGTACTCTCTTTTCCTGTGTATATATTTTATGGCTCCGAGGATATCCTATAAAAATATCAGCCGCATGGGCGGCGCGCAGAACAGATTTGTATTTACCGACGACTGCCTTTGCGTTTCATCCGGCTCGGATAGTTTCCAGAGCTCCTCAAGGATGAATTATTCCGTATTTTTAAAAGCAATGGAAACCTCGGACTATCTTTTCATTTTTCAGGACAAAATGCGCGCGATTATCGTCGATAAGTCCACCGTAACCGACGGCGCGCCGGATGATATACGCCGCGCGCTGTCAAACACCGCGGGACTCAGATACATCGTTTGCAATTATTAAGCGCATCTTTTTTCCGGGAGCCGATCCGCTCCCGGATTTTTATTATCCCGTTTCCTGCCACGCCGCAATTTTAATAAAATATGTATTGTGTATTTGCCTTAAAAATGATAAAATGATAAAATAGCGAATTTGTGATTGAGCGCAGACTTTTTACATATAAACGTATTTGAGAGGAATGTTTTGCATTGAGCTTTAAAAAGTGGGTGATAAAGAGCTACGACAGGGACATCGCCAACGCTCTTTGCTCGCAGGCAGGCTTTTCCGGCGCGCTGTCGGTGCTGCTTTCCGGCAGGGGAATCGGCAGCTTTGATGAGGCGCGGGATTTCCTGGCGTGCGACGCGCCGCTTATAGACCCGTTCACCTTTGCCGGAATGGAAAAGGCCGCCGAAAGAATCAACCGCGCCATTGAACGCGGCGAGCATATAACGGTCTACGGCGACTACGACGCGGACGGAGTCACCGCGACGGCGCTGCTCTTTTCCTATCTGGAAGCCAGAGGCGCTCTGGCGGATTACTATATCCCCGAGCGCGAGGGCGAAGGCTACGGTCTGCATGTCAGCTCCGCAGACACCCTTCTGCAAAGGGGTACGCAGCTCATTATAACCGTGGACAACGGCATATCCTCAATAGAAGAGGTAAAATACATCAACTCCCTCGGAATCGAGGTAATTGTCACCGACCATCACACTCCCGAAAAGACGCTGCCCGACGCCGTCAGCGTGGTGAATCCTCACAGAAGCGATTGCCCGTCGGGGTTCAAACACTATGCCGGAGTGGGCGTCGCCTTCAAGCTGATACAGGCTCTTGAGGGCGATATCGACGAACAGATGCTGCTGGAGGAATATTCCGACCTGTTCACGCTGGGAACAATAGGCGACGTTGTATCCCTTACAGGCGAAAACAGAAATATAATAAAAAGAGGACTCGACGAGCTTGTCAACACAAGCAGAATAGGTATTCGCGCCCTTATAGACGTTTCCGGCATGACGGGCAAAAAAATGACCGGCATGAACGTGGCGTTCTCTCTTGTTCCGCGGATAAATGCCGCCGGACGCATGGGCAGCCCCGAGCGGGCAGTACGTCTGCTGCTGACCAACGACGAGGACGAAGCCGTCGAGCTTGCCAACGAGCTGGAAAACGACAACCGCCGCAGGCAGGAGGTTGAGCACGACATCTTCGAACAGGCGCAGGAGCAGATAGAAAACGATCCCTCGCTGCTGCGCGACAGGGTTCTTGTACTCAGCGGCGAAGGCTGGCACAGGGGCGTAACCGGCATAGTCGCCACACGCATGTGTGAAAAATACGGCAGGCCATGCATAATGATATCCTCGGACGGAGAGGACGCAAAGGGCAGCGGACGCAGCATAGAGGGCTTCTCGCTGTATGAAGCAATAAAGTATTGCTCGGATATCCTGATACGCTTCGGCGGACATACTCTCGCAGCGGGACTAAACATCAAAACCGCTCAGATCCCTGTCCTGCGGAAAATGATAAACGAGTACGCCATGACGGTCGGGCACATGCCAGTGCCCCAGCTGAACCTTGATTTCAAACTTAACCCGATGGCCGTCAACATGAACATACTGGAGGATATAAACCTGCTCGAGCCATTCGGCAGCGGCAATCCGACTCCGGTTTTCGGATTGTATAAAATGCAGCTTCAGTCTGTGCAGCCCCTTTCCGGCGGCAAGCACCTAAAGCTCACGGCAAAGCGCCGTGAAGCCGTTTTGCAGATGGTGCGCTTTAACTATCCTGCCCAGTGCTTCCCGTACAAGCCGGGCGATCTTGTGGATTTTGCCGTTGTTCTCAGCCAGAGCGAATTCAGAGGCGAAAAAAATCTTTCTGTGATCGTCAAGGATATGCGCCCCAGCGGTTTCGATGAAGAGGGCTTTTTAGAGGGCAGGAGCAGATACGAGGACATGCTCCGCGGCGAGCCGGTGGACGGCGGCGCAGGATTCGTTCCCGACAGGCGTTGCATCGCGGCAGTTTACAGGTATCTCAGGCAGAATAATCCCGTAAATACCGAAATGAGCGTTCTGTTTCACAGACTCAGGGGACAGACCGACATGACGAGGCTGTGTCTTTCCCTTGATATTCTCAGCGAGCTGGGCCTTATCTCATATAAACGCGAAGACGACATGGTATGTGCTGAAATAATAGACGTAAAAGCAAAGACCGATCTGGAAAAGTCAGCGGTTCTCGGTCATGTAAAAGCCGTTTACGGCAGGACATAAGCGTAATAAATAAAGGAAAGGCGGTGAAGCAAAATGGATATAAGCTTTGAGCACCTCAAAAACAAGCTCGAAAGCACAGGCAGAAACTACAACTATGAAACGATCAAAAAAGCATACGATCTGGCAAGCCGTGCTCATGAGGGGCAAAAGCGCAGATCGGGCGAGCCCTATTTGCTTCATCCTGTGGAAGTCGCGGTCATTCTCATCGATCTCGGAATGGACACCGAATCAATAGCGGCGGCTCTGCTTCACGATGTTGTTGAAGACACTCCGGTTACCCTCGAGGAGGTCGCCAAAGAATTCGGCCGAACCATAGCAAACCTTGTGGACGGAGTCACAAAGCTGGGCAAGATACCCTACAGCTCGCGCGAGGAGCAGCAGGCGGAAAACGTCCGCAAAATGCTGCTTGCCATGAGCGAAGATATCAGGGTCATCATTATAAAACTGGCCGACCGGCTCCACAACATGCGCACGCTGGAATTTATGGACGAACAAAAGCGGCGCGACAAGGCGAAGGAAACCATGGACGTTTACGCACCGATAGCGCACAGACTCGGTATCCGCGCCGTGAAGGAAGAATTGGAGGATCTGTCCATCCACTATCTCGACCCTGTAGCCGTCAAGGAAATAGAAAGCCTCCTCGCGGGCAACAAGGACGAACGCGAAAAAACAATAACCGAAATAGTCGCCCATATAAAGGAGCGTCTCGGCGACCAGTTCAAGCACTGCTACATTTCCGGCAGGGTAAAAAGCGTCGCCGGGATTTACCGCAAGATGTATATTCAGGGCAAGGCGTTTGAGGAAATATACGACATCTACGCCGTCAGAATAATAGTGGACACGGTCAACGACTGCTACAACATCTTCGGCATAATCCACGATATGTACCGACCCATACCGGGACGCTTCAAGGATTATATTTCCACACCAAAGGCAAATATGTACCAGTCGCTGCACACTACCGTTCTCGGCCGCCGCGGCACGCCCTTTGAGGTGCAGATAAGAACATGGGAAATGCACTATACCGCCGAATACGGCATCGCGGCCCACTGGAAATATAAGCTGGGCCTCAAGGGCAAAAGCAATCTGGAAGAGCGTCTTGCATGGATAAGACAGATGATAGAAAACCAGAAGGACAGCGAGGACGTTGAGGATATCGTCGATACCATCAAAAACGACCTCGGTCCGGAGGAGGTTTTTATCTTTACGCCCAAGGGCGACGTTAAGACGCTGCCCAACGGATCAACCGTAATAGATTTTGCCTACGCAATACACAGCGCCGTCGGCAACCGCATGACCGGCGCAAAGGTCGACGGAAAGATAGCTCCGCTCGACTACAAGCTCAGAACCGGACAGATAGTCGAGATAATCACGACCGGCGCGAACAAGGGACCCAACAGAGCCTGGCTTGGAATAGTCAAGACCAGCGAAGCCAGAAACAAGATAAGAGCGTGGTTCAAGAGCGAAAAACGCGAGGAAAACATTGAGGTCGGAAAATCAGAGCTGGAAAAGGAATTTGTCCGCTGCCAGATCCGTCTGCCCGAGGAGCAGATGAAGGAATTTTTGCAGTCCATTGCCGAAAAGGTCCATTTTGACAATACCGATGATCTTTACGCGGCCATCGGCTACGGCGGCGTGCTGCTGTCAAAGCTCATGCCCAGGGTGCGCGACGCCTATGCGCGGCTTGTAAAATCAAACAGCTTTGATCTCGAAAAAACCATCAAGGACGAAAAAAATATAAAATCCAACGGCGGAATAATAGTCGAGGGGCTGGAAAACTGCCTCATCAAATTTTCGCGCTGCTGCAATCCCCTGCCCGGCGACGATATTATCGGTTTCATCACGCGCGGCTTCGGCGTTTCCATACACAAGCGCGGCTGCACCAACGTGCCTGAGGATATAGAAAAATGTGAGGATCCAGAAAGATGGGTCAGATGTCACTGGGACGCCCACGTCAATTCGGAATTTAAGGCCGGCATATGCATAACAGCCGTCGACCGTGACGGAATAATAGTTGATGTTTCGACCCAGCTTTCGGCAATGCACATTATGATGACCTCCTTCAACGCAAGGGTGCCCAGTCCAAACGAGGTCAGAATAAACATAACCGTAGTAGTAAGCGGGCTCGACCATCTCAACAGCGTAATGCAGAGACTGAGCAAGGTTAAGGGCGTTACCAGAATCGAGAGGGAATAAAAGCTCGGCACGCGGATTCGGCCGCCGCAGGATAAAATCGCGCGGAAGCCCGCAGCAATGCTCCGGCAGCGTTGAGATTCCGTCAGGGCCCGACTGAAAGCGGTTTTCCGCCGAAGTTAGCTTTTGCAGGCTTTTAAGCCTCCATTCCCGCCAAAAAAGGAGCAGACATGAGAGCAATTCTTCAAAGGTCCGCGTCCTCGGCAGTTACCGTGGACGGCAAAATAACCGGAAAAATCGAAAAAGGGCTGAACATCCTTCTGGGTGTGACCCATGACGATACAAAACGCGAAGCGGAATTATTAGCCAGAAAAACCGCCGAACTGCGCATATTCGAGGACGAAAACGGCAAGATGAATCTGTCGGTAAACGACGTCGGCGGTTCTGCTCTCGTCATATCACAGTTTACGCTCTACGCCGACGCATCGCACGGAAGACGGCCCTCCTTCATAAAAGCCGCAAAACCGGATACAGCAAACGAATTATATGAATACTACTGCAAATGTCTCGGAGCCAACGGCATCGGGAATGTGCAGAAGGGCGTTTTCGGCGCGGACATGCAGGTGGAGATACATAACGACGGTCCTGTCACGATAATACTGGACACCGACGAACTTAAGCCAAAGTCGCAGAAAGGCTGAAAAATGACGGTACAGGTAATATACGTCGGCTTTATGCCGACCAACTGTTATATAATATACGACGAGCAGACAAGGCAGGCGGCGGTAATCGACCCGGGTTTTGACTCCGGCAAAATAGCCGCCTCGATAATGGGCGGCTACACGGTAAAAATGATACTCCTCACCCATCCGCACTATGACCATTTCACCGCCTGCGAGGAGCTGCGCCAATTGCTCGGCGCCGACGTTTACTGCTATGGAACGGCCGTAAGGTTCATCGACGGCTCGGACAACACGATAAACGAAATCATCCGCAGACCGACTCCGCCGGTAAAGAATCCGATACCGCTCACCGACGGTCAGATAATCAGGGTCGGATCATTGGAAGTGCGCGTCATGTATACGCCGGGTCACTGCGAAGGCTCCTGCTGCTTTGTCGCGGGCAACGCTGTCTTCACCGGCGACTGCCTTTTCAAAGACAGCATCGGCCGCTGCGACCTGCCGACCGGAAACTACGGAATCATGCTCAAATCGCTCGCGAAGCTGAAGAAACTGTACAAAGCCGAGGGCGACAAGGAGGTGTTTCCCGGACATGGGGACAGCAGCAGGCTATCGTATGAAGTAAGATTCAACCCTTACATCCGCGAATCGGACGCATTTATCGAATAAAAACACGCGTCATTTTATTAAGCGGGTTGCCGCGGGCGACAAATCCGGGTTTCAGGCGTCGCCTCCTTCCGCTCTTCATTATTCATTTGCAAATCGAAATAAACCTGCAAACCGCAGCAAAGAAAAAAGATCATGCTTTTAATCACAGACAATCATCCGTTCAGATATGAGACAGAGAATCTTTGCAGGGCGTTTTATCCGTATGAGAACATAAAAACGGTAAAATCCCTCAAGGAGATCGACAATAATAATACAAACAGTAATATTCCTTCGGATTATGACAAAATCACCTGCTTTACCTCAATAAAAAAGCGGGATGACAGCATTTTCCTGCAGGCAAAACTGATAACTCCGCAGGGAGAGTATTGCAGCGAAAAGCGTCTTGCCGCGCCGGAAAAGTGTGATTTCCTGTCCGACGAATCGGGCGCAGACGCGCCAAAGCCGCGCGGCTTTCACAACAAGGCAAAGGACACCTTTCGCGACAAATGCGAGCTTGTTCTGGCTCAGGCAATGTTTGACGTGCTGACTCGTGCGGTCGGCAAAAGACCCAAATGGGGCATTTCCACCGGCGTTCGTCCCGTCAAGCTGTTTTTTACTCTGCTCGACACCGAAAACGGCGAAGAGGGCGCTGTAAGGTATTTTCAGAATGAACTGCTTGTGAGCCGGGAGAAAACCGAGCTGACACGCAAGACCGCCGAAAAGCAAAAGCCCGTCCTCGCGCTCAGCCGACCCGATTCGTTCAGCCTGTACATTTCCGTTCCCTTTTGCCCCACACGCTGCGCCTATTGCTCCTTTGTGTCCCAGTCGATAGAAAAGGCGGCGCGGCTGATACCGAAATATGTCGAGCTGCTTTGCCGGGAGATCGAGATAACCGGAAGCATTGCGGAAAAGCTTGGACTGCGGCTGGAAACGGTATACTTCGGCGGAGGGACCCCGACTAGCCTGACGGCGCACCAGCTTGATGAAATAATGCTCGCCGTCGAGCGCAGCTTTGATATGTCCCGTCTGCGCGAATACACCGTAGAGGCGGGACGGCCGGACACCATCACCGGCGACAAACTGCAAACTCTCAAGGATCACAGCGTCGGGAGGATAAGCGTTAATCCGCAAACACTCAGCGACGAGGTGCTGCAGGCGATCGGCCGCCGTCATACCGCGCAGCAGGCGGTAGACGCATTTATTCTGGCGAAAAAATATGGTTTTGACATTAATATGGATATTATCGCCGGCCTGCCGCTCGATACCCTCGGCAGCTTCCGAAACACCGTTGATACCCTTTTGTCCATGCAGCCGCACAATCTCACCGTGCATACGCTGAGCATGAAGCGGTCCTCCGCGCTCACCAAATCGGGCGCCCATCCCTCCGATGAGCAGATTAGCCAAATGCTCGACAGCGCGGCGGACAGGCTCGACGCCGCCGGATTCTATCCGTACTATCTCTACCGTCAGAGCAGGATCCTGGGCAATCAGGAAAACACAGGATGGACCGTTCCCGGAAAGGAATGTCTTTACAACATCTACATCATGGATGAAACCCATACTATATTGGCCTGCGGCGCGTCGGCCGTCACCAAACTGCGACAGCCTCACGCAAACCGCATCGAGCGCATATTCAATTACAAGTTTCCATATGAATATAACGATAAATTCGACATTCTTATGCAGCGAAAGGAACAGATAACCGGGTTTTATGAAGGATTCAGCAATATCGAAAATAAATGAAGTAAATCTTATTAATGAAATGCTGCTGCGCGATCCGTTTTCTCTCGCGGCGGCGGCGCGTGATTATTATTTTTCTCAGGTCACCGCTGCGGCCGATTCAATCGCAGGCAGCTTTCCCGAAAGGCGCGTTGTTCTGTGCGGCGGCGCCTCCGGCTCGGGCAAGACAACTACTGCGCACAACATCGCAAAGAGTCTGGAGCGACACGGGCTCCACGGGGAAATAATCTCGCTGGACAATTTCTATTTCGGCATTGACAAGGCTCCCAGACTGCCTGACGGCAGCTATGACTATGAGTCGGTCGATGCTCTCGACCTGGCCGGACTTGATAACTGCATCGGCACGCTTCTGCGCGACGGTACGGCCATGCTTCCCGTATTTGATTTTATTGCCGATATGCCGTCGGAAGAGGGGCGGCAAATGGATATAGATCCGAATGACGTTATTATTTTAGAGGGTATACACGCGCAGAATCCCAGGCTGAAAAACGCCGTTGCCGGAGTGAATACGCTCAATCTGTTCATATCGGTTGAAAGGGGCTTTTTCGACAACGGCCGGCAGATACTTTCCCCAAAGGATATCCGTCTCATCCGCCGCCTTGTGCGCGATCTTAAATTCCGCGGCTCATCTTTTTCCAATACTCACGAAATGTGGAGGCAGGTTTCCGTCTCAGAGGATGTCGGCATATTTCCGTTTAAGGGGGAAGCCGATATTATTATAGACACATTTCACTGCTTCGAGCCGTGCCTGATGAAAAACTTCGTCATGAAAGGCGCCGCGAAGGAACCGGAAAACCCGTCGACCCGCAGGCTGCTGGACGCCCTCGGCCGTTTTGCCTGCGTCGGAAGCGATGTGCTTTCGCAAGACTGCCTTTTGCACGAATTCGTCGGATAGGCCTTATATTTATCTTAATTTTTGCCTGTTTTACTTGCATTATATATCCTGTTACTATATAATTATTTATTGAATTACAGAAAAAATGGAGAATGATATGACTGACGAGCTTGTTATCGGACTTATCATAGCCGATGAAATGGAATTTGAGCCGTTTTGCGAGACCGCCAAAAAAAGAGCGGCTGTCGAAAAGGGGTATCTCTTCGATACTCTGAGCGACTACTTTGATGACAACAGGATCTGCGAATGTTCCTTTGAGGGGGAGAGTTCTCCCGAGGGCGACGGCTGCGTTTTCAGGATCGCCGCCGTGCGCTGCGGAATAGGAAAGGTCAACGCCGCGTTCGCGGCGTCCGTTCTCGGAGCCGTCTGCGGAGTTGACATCATTCTCAATGTCGGTCTGTCGGGCGCCGTCAAGGGCGTCAGACGCGGCGATATAGTCGTCGGTACAAGCTACACCGAGGCCGATATGGATCTTACTCCCCTCGGTCTTGAGGTCGGAATCAAGCCCGGAGAAAAAACCAACATCTACGGCACGGATGAAAACGCGCTTATCATGTTCAGGGATACTGTTGAAAACGCCGTCTGCGCCCCCATCGGCTGCGGAGATTTTTTCCTCGCCGGAGACAGAAAACAGTTTTATATCGACAATTTTGATATTGCCGCATTCGATATGGAGACAGGCGCCATTGCCTGCGTATGCCACAAGCTTGGCATACCCTTTCAGTCGGTCAGAAAGGTCAGCGACGACAGCGACGACTGCAGGGATCAGTACCGCGAAATGAACGAAAGGCGTGAACAGCACCTTTCCAATATCCTCTTTGACGCTCTTTGTAAAAAGGGCTGTATCCTGCTTTGAACGCCCGCCTTCAGTCGGAAGGCGCAATGCGGTCAGACGGTCGCGGTCGTGGCCGACAGTACGAAAGGAATGACTGACATATATGGCAAAAAAGAACAAACAGACCAGCCAGAATTTTTTACAGGGCTCATTAGTGCTTCTCATAGCCATGGGCATCGGAAAGGTCATAGGCGCGCTGTTCAAGCTCCCTCTGACCAATATGCTCGGAGAAATAGGCATAGGATATTTTACGTTAGCCTATAATTTCTTTGTAATATTCCAAACCATAGCTGTCGCGGGTTTTCCTTCGGCCATTGCGCGAATGGTGGCAAGCTCTGTCGCGCAGAAGCGTTACAGGGATGTAAACCGGATCTATAACGTCGCGCTGAAGATTTTCCTTGTTACCGGCACGGTATGTACCGTCGCCATGTTCATCGGATCGTTTATCTACGCCAACGTATTCCTCAAAAACGTAAACTATCTTCCCGCACTGCTCGTCATGTGTCCCTGCGTCTTCTTCTGCTGTATGATGAGCGTAAACAGGGGCTATTTCCAGGGCCTGAGAAATATGAAGCCGACAGCCTATTCGCAGGTCATCGAGGCTCTGTGCAAGCTGCTGCTCGGTCTGTTCTTCGCAAGCTCGATCATAAAGATCGGCATGAACCAGTACGCCGAAACCGGCGTCGTTTTCGGAACCCCCGTCACCAATCCCGAGGACGCCAATATCGCGACCCTTCCCTACGCCTCCGCTGCCGCCATTCTTGCAGTCACCATCGGTACGATGGTCGGAACGGCGTTTCTCATGTTCAGAAAGCGCAGATCAAGAAACGAGATCACCCACGAGATGATAACGGCTTCTCCTCTGCCCGCTCCCGACAGAATGATTTTCAAGGGGCTTCTGGCCCTCGCCATCCCGGTTGCTCTGGCGGCGCTGGCAAACAATCTTTCCACTCTGATAGACACCTTTACAATACAGGGCAGCCTTAAATCGCTCATAGAAAACAGCCCTGACAAAATGCAGCAGTATTACGGAAAGTATGTCGAACTTGGCGGCGATATGCTCACCTTTATCTGGGGCGCGTATTCCGGTCTGGCGATGACCATGTTCAACCTTGTACCGACCCTGACCTCCAGCTTCGGCGTTTCGGCCCTGCCGGCGGACACTTCTTCATGGGCGGTCGGAGATACGAAAGAAACAAAAAAGAGCATCGAATCCATCCTCAGAATAACAACCCTTGTCGGCGTGCCCTGCGGTCTGGGACTCACCGTGCTTGCAAATGAGATTCTCTCGCTGCTGTTCAGCAGAACGCCCGGCGGCGTCGAGGTGGCGACCCCCATACTGCAAATGCTCGGCATAACCGTCATCGTTGTCGCTCTGGCGACTCCGATACACGCCATTTTGCAGGCAATAGGCAAGGCGTCCTTTATTGTAAAGGCGCTGCTCATAACCGCCGTGATAAAATTCCTGTTCAATTATTTCCTTGTTTCGGTTCCCGAGTTCAATATAAACGCCGCTCCGATAGGCACCTTTGTAAGCTATGTTTTCCTCATTGGCGCCGATCTTATGTGTCTAAGATCCACTACAGGAATAAAGATAAACAAGTTCTCTGTTTCTGTCAAACCGCTCATCGCCGGCATTATCTGCGCTGCGTCGGCGTGGGTCGTCAATTTCGGTTTAAAGCGCGTCATCGGCGACAGGGTCATCGAGATTGCCGGACGCAACGTGACCGGCATCATCTGCGTCGCAGGAGCAATCATTGCAGCGGTCATCGTATATATTATTGCCGTGCTGCTCATCAGAGCCATAACAAAGGATGATGTGGTAATGCTGCCCAAGGGTGAAAAGCTGGCGGCATTCCTGGAGAAGAGGCATCTGCTCGGATAAAATCAGGGTTGAACTCTGTATTTGTCCGTATTTATTCAGCGCTTAATACCAAAACGCATTTCGGTCATCGGGAAACCGGCGTTTTCGCTGCTCCGGATGACCGTTGGCATAAATAATCGTTAAACAGCCGGAGAAACATATGATTAAGGATTTTACATTCAAAGACAGGTACGATATAAACGACCTTCTGGAGATTATGACGGCGCTGCGCTCTCCCGGAGGATGTCCGTGGGACGCCGAACAGGATCACAAAAGCATCAGAAAGGATTTCATCGAGGAAACCTATGAAGCCATAGAGGCCATAGACAACGACGATCCGGTGCTTCTTCAGGAGGAACTGGGCGACGTTCTTTTGCAGGTGGTTTTTCACAGCGAAATCGAGCGCGAAAAGGGAGTTTTTGATTTTTCCGACGTTGCCGACGGCATATGCAAAAAACTGATCGAGCGCCATCCCCATGTTTTCGGTGACGTCAGAGTAAACGGCAGCGACGAGGTACTCGTCAACTGGGACAGAATAAAGCAGCGCACCAAGGGGCAAAAAAAGCAGAGCGACTCCATGCTGAGCGTTCCCAAACAGTTTCCCGCTCTCATGCGTGCGCAGAAAATACAGCACAAAGCGGCAAAGGTCGGCTTTGACTGGGACGATGTTTCGGGTGCGCTTGAGCGTCTTGAATCGGAAATATCCGAATTAAAGCAGGCAATAAAAAACGGCGGCGCGCAGGAGCAAAGTGACGAGCTTGGAGACGTTCTTTTTTCCGCCGTCAATGTCGCCCGGTTTATCGGCGCCGAAAGCGAAAAGGCTCTGAGCGATTCCACCGATAAATTTCTCAACAGATTTATCATTGTGGAAAGGCTGGCAAGGGAAGCGGGGCGCGATATGACTGACATGACCCTCGCGGAGCTTGACGAGTTGTGGGACAGGGCAAAGCTCGAAGCGGGGACGCCGCAGAGGTAATCCCTGCGCGGCGTTTTCCTTTGGTCCCGGGACTTGCAGGCATTTTCTTCATGGATCAAAGATCATCGACGCAGGCTTTTGTCCCGTAAGACACAAAAAACATATTTCAAAGCAAACTTTAAGACCATGCTCCGCTTCAATCAGAGCATGGTCTTTCTTTGTGTTATTGGTTTTTCCGGTTATTCCTCGTTCCGGGAGGACTCCTGCTGTTCCTGCTGCGCCTGCTGTTCCTGCTGCGCCTGCTGTTCCTGCTGCTCCTCAAGCAATCTGTAGTATTCTCTTATCTGGAGCATTTCATCAACAGTGACAAACTGATATCCCTTGTCCTTCAGTCTGGGAATAACTATTGCGGCGGCGTCAACCGAGGTCTCGTAAAGGTCGTGCAGCAGAATTATCTTGCGGTTGCCGTATTTGTTCATTATGTTTCTTACCACCGTGTCGGTGTCGCGGTATTTCCAGTCTTCGGGATCAACATCCCAGTAAACGACGTTCATATCATGGAACTGCCTGACCGACTTGATCCAGATTCCTCCGGGCGGTCTGAAGGTGGTCGGGGTGACGCCGATGATCTCCCTGATGGCCTCGTTGCATTTGTTGATGTTTTCCCACTTCTCATCATCGGACCACGCAACCCTCATGTAGGAATGATCCCATGAATGGTTGGCTACCTCGTGACCTCTTTCGTATTCGTCCTTGAGTATGTCAGAATAGGTATTCAGACGCTCTCCGACGACGAAGAAGGTCGCCTTTATTTCGTTTTTGTCGAGAATATCGAGCAGCTTTCTGGTATGTCTGCTGGGTCCGTCGTCAAAGGTTATGGCAAGGAACTTGTCGTTGCCCTTTTCGATCTCCTTCATCCACCACGGCGTGTCGTCGATCTTCGTTACGGCAATGGTGTACTGCTTGGAATAGAGCTTGCTCGGAGACGTGACCGAAACCGTGACGGTATTTTCGCCCAATTCGAGACCGTCCGCGCCCTCTATCTTTATCTCAGCGTCCGGCTCAACGGCCGTCGCGTCGATATCGAGGCTTTCCACGCTGTTGCCGACCTCAAGGGTATACTCGAGATTGTCCGCGGAAAATTCCGGCGTAAGCTCGATATCGCCAATAGAAAGTCCGGAAAGCTCGCAGTTGTCGCTGGCAAGCCTCCTGGCGTTGATATGATATGTGACCGTTTCGTCGCTGTTTTCCTTTGAAAGGGATATAGTGATCATGTTCTGACCGACGCTTAGCTTTTTCGGCGCGTCGATATTCATGTTGATGTCTTTTCCTACCTGCGGAAACAGATCAATGCTTTCACAGTCGTTAGGAACCTCGACAGTGTAGTCGAACACATCAGAGGAAAACTCGGGCGTAAGCTCACCGCGGCTGAGATTGAGCGATATGAGCTGCAGCGGCTTTCCGCCGAAAATCTCTCCGACCTTTTCGCAGCCGACGGACATAAGCATCATCGCGGCAAGAAAAAAACACAGGATTTTTCTTTTCATTTTTGCTACTACCTCACCATTTCATTTGCACCGTAAAACAATGGCCCCTCATCAATCAAGCTGCCCTGAGAATCGCCTTTATGTTCTTCAAGAAGCAGCCGCACCGATTATCAAAGGCTTTTGCGTGCATTATATCCTATTTATTTTACACTATTTTATATGGGATATCAATATCAAAATTGCTTTTTCATCAATAATCCGGCTGATTATTCTCTTTTTTCCGTTTTAACTGTCAGCCGTCGCTCGGGGACGGCCTGAGCGCCTGCTCGTCACCCTTTGGCAGCTTTCTTGTGACGACGAAAAACAGTATTACCGACAAAATCAGCGATGCGACGTCGGCTATCGGCTGAGAAAAGATTATTCCGTCGAGGCCGAATATCATATTGCTCACTATCAGTACCGGGAGGAAAACCAGACCCTGCCTGGCTATGGAAAGGGTAAGCGACGCCCATATTTTCCCCATAGCCTGTATTGCAAAGGAGAAAATAAAGAATATCCCGATAAACGGCCCGGAAATCATGAGGGCATTCAGCATCTGTGTGCCCAGGTCGATGACCTTTGCCATATCTATGCCGGCGGCCAGATGCGTCTGGCCTCCGAAGAATACGGCTATTATCGTCCTGCCCAGCACAATATAAGCGGCGGTCAGCGTAACTCCCATTATAATGTTTATTATTCCGGAGAATTTCATGACCTTTTTCATCTTCCCCATACGCCGCGCGCCGTAGTTATAGGCAACCAGCGGCTGCACGCCTATTGCCAGGCCCATCTGCAGCATTATCACAAGCATGTTCGCTTTCATGGCAACGCCCATCGCGGCAACAGGAATATCGCCGTACTTCACAAGGAAGTTGTTGAGGACTATGTTGGAAATGCTCATCAGAAGATTGTTCAGACTGGCAGGAACGCCGGTCATTATCACATTTTTTGCTATAGCGCGGCCGGGTCTGAAATCCTTCGGGGAAATGGATAGCATGGTCTTTTTACCGGTCAGGTAAAAGATGTAGTAGACTACCGAGCATATATTGCCTATTACCGTGGCTATCGCGGCGCCGGCAACCCCCATTCCCATCGACAGAATCATTATTGGATCAAGCACAATATTTACTATGGTGCCCAGCATCATACCGGTCATGGAGACTCTGGCGGCGCCTTCTCCTCTGACGACGTTTCCGAATGCGTTGGATACGACTATGAAGGGCGCGCCGAGCGCGATATATTTGAGATAATCGCCGGCAAAAGCTCTCGTATTGTCCGACGAGCCGATGAGATCGAGAATGGTCGGCATAAAAATAAGAAATATGGCCATAAGCAAAAAGCCGGTAGCCGCGCCTGCATAAAAGCAGAATGATGATATGCGCTTTACGCGCCAGTCATCGCCGCTTCCGAGCGAACGAGAAATAAATGTGCTTCCGCCCACGCCGAATATAAGGGCGATCCCGAGACACATGACAAAAACCGGAGTCGTCAGCGAAACCGCGGCAACCTGATTATAGTCTCCCGTCTGTCCGACGAAAAAGGTGTCAACCATATTGTAAAGTATTGTCACCAGCATGCTCAGCATAGTCGGAGCAGCCAGAGTAAAAACCGCTTTGGGTATGCTGTATTTTTCAAATACGTCGCTGTTCAATTATTTTAAACCTCCTCTGGATTCGGGGCATTCAAAAAGCGCTGCCCCGGCAGCGCGAAAACGCTTTTTCTTATTTCCTGTTCATACTTTAATTATAAGGAAAATAAAAATAATGTCAATAAAACCGTCGCTCTGAGGATGATAACCATCGAACTGTACCTATATGTTTTCGAAATGATTGTTTTTATATCTATTTTGGCATGCGCCTGCCCGTGATGTGCAGGCGGCTTTAAGCGGTCGCCGGGCGAAACGCCGATGTCCTCGCCGGATGTAATTCCCATCAATAAAGCTCTCCCCCCGTGCGTGAAGGAATTCATCGTCCGCAGGGAACGCCGTCATGCCGCCCGGCCGCAGAACGATCAGGGAATGCCGCAGGCGAATGGACCGGGTTTATTTTTGTCAAAGGCGTTTACCGCGTTCATTTTTATTGACTTGCCGCCATACAATGTGATATTATTATATGACAAGCGTTTGCTTTCTTTAAGAAAAACTGTCTTTTGGAGATGATATAAATGCATAAGAAAAGAATCGCCGTCATTTTCGGCGGCGCGTCAAGCGAGCATGAGGTTTCCCGCGTGTCGGCAGCGTCGGTTATAGACAACATGCCGAAGGACAAGTATGATATTTTCACCGTCGGAATCACAAAGGACGGCGAATGGCTTTTGACAAGCGCTACCACCGAACAGATAGCCTCCGGCGAATGGGAAAACGATGAGGATAATCTTTCGGCGTTTATTGCGCCCGATCCTTCGATCCACGGTCTGTGCGTAATGGATAACGGACGATGCGAGCAGCTTTATATCGACGCTGTTTTTCCCGTTCTTCACGGCAAATACGGCGAGGACGGCACAATACAGGGACTCTTTGAGATGGCACAGCTGCCGTATGTCGGCTGTGCAACAGCCTCAAGCGCCGTCTGCATGGACAAGATATTTACCAACACCGTTCTGGAGCAAAACGGAATAGCGCAGGCAAAGTGGCTGTGGTTTACAAAATATGATTATTTCAAAAATGCCGGTCACTACGATGACATAATCGAAAAGGAGCTGGGATTTCCCTGCTTTGTAAAACCGGCCAACGCGGGTTCTTCGGTCGGCATCACCAAGGTAAAAAGCCGCGAAGCACTGGCAGACGCCATCAGACTTGCCGCCGAAAACGACAGACGGATCCTTGTCGAAGAGGGCATAGACGGACTTGAACTGGAATGTGCCGTTCTGGGCAACGATCAGCCGATAGCCTCCATCGTCGGGCAGATAGATCCGGGCAAGGAATTTTACGACTATGAGGCAAAGTATTCCTGCGCGCAGAGTCTTCTGTACATCCCGGCAAAGGTTGACGAAAGCATCATCGAGGACATCCGCAGGCAAGCCGTCAAAGCATACCGCGCTCTCGACTGCGCGGGTTTATCCAGGGTTGATTTCTTTCTTAGAAAAAGCGACAACGCCATACTGCTCAACGAGGTAAACACCCTGCCCGGATTTACCTCCATCAGCATGTACCCCAAGCTGTTCGACTATTCGGGCATTCCTTACAGCGAACTGCTTGACAGAATAATCTCCCTCGCGTTTGAAAGGGATCAAAAATGAGCGACGCAAGGCCGATAGGCGTTTTTGACTCAGGTCTCGGCGGGCTGACCGCAGTAAAGGAGCTTATCAAGATACTGCCGAATGAAGACATCGTCTATTTCGGCGACACGGGCAGAGTCCCCTACGGCACGCGCTCGTTTGAAACGATAGAACGCTACGCCAAAGAGGATATACAGTTTCTTCTGAGGCATGATGTCAAGATGGTCATAGCCGCCTGCGGCACGGTCAGCTCGGCCGCTCCGCATGTTTTGGCAGGCTGCGGCGTGGACGCTGTAGATGTTGTTTCTCCCGCGGCTATGAAGGCGGCGCAGTCCACAAAAAACGGACGCATCGGCGTCATCGGAACACAGGCGACAATAAAAAGCGGCTCCTTTAAAAATAAGATACATGAGCTGATGCCCGGCGCTCAGGTTTTCGGCGTCGCCTGTCCCATGCTGGTGCCGCTCGTCGAAAACGGCTGGTTCGGCATTGACGATGAAATCGCCGCTCTGGCGGTGGAAAGGTATCTGTGCGGGCTTAAAGAAAAAAACATTGACACGCTCATTCTCGGATGTACACATTTTCCGATTTTGCAGCCGGTCATAGACAGATACCTGGAGGGAAAAATAACTCTTATCAATACCGGCGCTGCCGCGGCATTAAGGGCCCGCGAAATACTCAGCGCCAACAGCGCGCTCAATGACAGCGGCGGCGCGCGGAAGTTTTTCGTCAGCGACAGCGCCGAGTCCTTTGCAAGGCTGTCGCAGATATTCCTCTCGACCGACACTCACGAGGACGTTTCGCTCGTCAGCTTCGGCTGACGGTGCTTTATGCCTTTGTGAATGAAAAAGGAGAAGCTATTGAAGAATAAGGCTGTTATCACAATAAACGGTAAATACTGCACCGAAGCCGGAACCGACACTGTGGAGCTGACGACATACGGCACATACACGAAGGTGGACGGCAAGTATTATATAACATACCGCGAACAGGACGAGGGCATGGTCGATGTTGTCACCACGCTGACATGGGACGGAGCGGGAAGGGTAACGCTGACCCGCGCAGGCGATGTGACTTCACGATTGATTCTTGAAAAGGGAAAGCGCCACACCTGCTCTTATGAAATGGGCGGTATGCAGCTCATGATGGGAGTTTTCTCCGATATACTCTCGTCCGACCTGGACGAAAGCGGGGGAACGCTTGCGCTGAGCTATACTCTCGATATTAATTCATCGCTCATATCCAGAAACGAAATAGAAATAACCGTGAAAGAAGCGGAAGGATAGGGAAAGGAACTTCAAAATGTCAGTTGTCATCAACAACGCAAAAAACGAAATCAGAGAGCTTATCAAAAAATCAGTCGATACCGCCGTAAGGAACGGCCAGCTTGCCGATGCGCCGCTGCCCGATTTTACCGTTGAGATTCCTGCCGACCGCCAGCACGGCGATTTTGCCGCCAACGCCGCAATGGTTTCGGCGAGAGCGTTTCACACGGCGCCGAGAAAAATAGCCGAAGCAATAGTTGAAAATATATCGGGTGATTCCAAATACATCGAAAAATGCGAGATAGCGGGACCCGGGTTTATCAATTTCTTTTTAAATGACAGTTTCTACGCCGACATCGTCGCCGATGTGCTTGATAAGGGCGAAGACTACGGCAGAGCCGGCCGCAATGGCGAAAGAGTGCTTGTTGAGTTTGTCTCGGCAAATCCCACCGGCCCCATGCATATCGGAAATGCCAGAGGCGGAGCGCTTGGCGACTGTCTCGCCGCCGTTCTGGACTGCGCGGGCTATGATGTAGAACGCGAGTTTTATGTGAACGACGCCGGCAACCAGATCGAGAAATTCGGCAAGTCGCTCGAGGCGAGATATCTGCAGCTTTATCTGGGCGAAGACAAGATAGAATTTCCAGAGGACGGATACCACGGCGCAGACATTATTGACCGCGCGAAGGAATTTGCCGCAATAAACGGCGACAGATTTGTTGAAGCCGACAGCGCAGAGCGGCAAAAGGCGCTGATCGATTACGCCCTGCCAAAAAACATCGAGGGGCTCAGAACCGATCTCGCCCGTTACAGGATAAAATACGACACATGGTTTTTCGAAAGCACTCTGCACAACGACGGCGAACTCAAAGAAACCATTGACATTCTGACCCAAAAGGGTCTTACTTACGAAAAGGAAGGCGCCCTCTGGTACAGCGCGACCAGATTCGGCGCCGAAAAGGACGAGGTGCTGATACGCGCAAACGGCAACCCGACATATTTCGCCGCCGATATTGCCTACCACAGGAACAAATTCCAGCTTCGCGGCTTTGACAGATGCATCAACATATGGGGCGCCGACCATCACGGTCACGTCGCGCGGCTCAAGGGCGCGATGGACGCCATCGGTCTGGACGGCTCAAAGCTGGAGATCCTCCTCATGCAGCTTGTCCACCTCATTAAAAACGGCGAAACCGTCCGCGTCTCCAAGCGCACAGGCAAGGCAATAACCCTTTCCGATCTGCTGGACGATGTTCCGGTCGACGCCTCGCGTTTTTTCTTTAATCTGCGTGAACCGGGCAGCCAGATTGATTTCGACCTCGATCTCGCGGTCGAGCAGTCGTCGCAGAATCCCGTTTACTATGTGCAGTACGCATATGCAAGGATTTGCTCTATAGTCAAAAATTTAGCCGCCGAGGGCATTTCTCCCAGAGCCTGCACCCGTGAAGAGCTTGAACTGCTCAATACGAGCGAGGAAAGAGAGCTTATCCGCTTCATCGGCGAATATTCGGAGCAGATACTTTCCGCCGCAAAGGGCAACAATCCGTCGGCGGTCACAAGATACTGCATAGACCTTGCAACCCTCTTCCACAAATTCTACAACGCGCGCCGCGTCAAATGCGACGACGAACCTTTGATGCAATCAAGGCTGTCCCTCTGCCTCGCGACAAGGCAGGTAATCGGCAACATTCTTCACATGTTCAATATTGATACGCCTGAAGTGATGTAGTTATTCGTCCCGGGCGTAAAGACCGCAGCGGCAAAGCTGCGGTCTTATTATTTTTGGTCATCGGTCTGTTTGAGAGGTATAAAACAGGGGCATGCGGCAAATAATTTTTTCGTCACGCTTCCTTTGCCTCCGTTTTTCGTTTTTGCATTACATAGCCTTCTGAAAGGACGGTCGTGTAGATGCGCTTCATGAAAAAACTGCCCTATATTGCCGCAATTGCTTGCGCTGCTGTCCTGGGCGGCACAGCCATAACAAAAGCGGCGTTTTATACTCCCGTTGACGGCAGCAGAGCGCCGGCAAAGCCAGCGGCGTATGCGGCGACATCTGCAACGTCACCGGTTTTGCCGTCGTCCGAACCGCCTTCTGCTCCGGCCGGCGAAATGGAAACAAGCGTCGTTCTCACCGGACCGGGCTTGATTGAGCCTTCATCCGCAGCAGAGCCCTCATCGCAGGAGCCTGAGGAAATTGCACGGGCGGCAGGCATATACAAAAAGCTGCTCATTTCCAAAAAGGACAATCCCGACACGGTCGGATGGCTGCGTATTAAAGGTACTAAATGCGATTATGCAGTCATGCAGTCGGACGACAATGAGTACTATTTAAAGCGCAACGAACAAAAGGAGAAAAGCTCGCGCGGCGCGCTCTATGCCGATTTTCGCTGCCGCTTTGACGGAGATCTTTCAAAAAACACGGTTATATACGGTCATTCGATGAAGGACGGCAGCATGTTCACCCAGCTTTTTGTATATAAAAGACTGTCTGCTCTGCAAAAGCAGCCGATTATCAACTTCGCCGTTGACGACGGAGAAGACCGTTGGAAAATTTTCGCCTGCATGATAACCGATACGGGCTTTAACTATATCGAGCCGAACCCGTCTGATGAGGAGTTTGCCGGCATGGTCAATGAGATATGCCGACGCTCGCTGTTTGAGACCGATGTTGATATAGAACCTGACGATAAAATTCTCCTGCTTTCCACCTGCACATATGAATACGAAAGCGACGACGTTCGCTTTGTCGTGGCAGCTAGAAGGATGAGAGAGGGAGAGAACGAGGATGTTCAGGCATGGGCAAACGAGGAAACAAAAACCCCGGAGCTTTAGCTCCGGGGTTTAGCTCTGTAAAAAAATGCGCGGACGGCAATCGTCTCGGCAACTCAGATTCAATTAAAAGCAGAAGGATTCCGCGCTGCAGACCGCGGCAAATATCCGCTCAAGGAAAGACTACGGCTCCGAGCTGATAACCACGCTGCATTCTCTCACACCGTAGTATTCAAAACACCGTACGGCGTTTTGATCTATCATTTCGCCGCAAACAACTATCGGCACCGCCGGCGGACACGAAACGTTTGCGGCGGCAAGCACACGACCGGCGCATTGCGGCGCGGGAATCGTTTCACGCGGCGAAAACACCGCCTGCCTGACCGTCATAACCATTCGGCACGGGCTGAAAACCGGGGGTTTTTCGTCGATTTCCGGCTTTTTCGGTATCAGCAGAGCGTTCTCCAGAGCTTCAAACGCCCCGTCTTTCAGCTGCGGTGACAGCATGAGCACGACATAATCCGGGTCGGCAAACTCGCATATGACTTTTTTTAAAGCAAGAGAATGGGCGAGCCTGCTGCCGTAATAGCCGTATTTTTTAGCGTTAATAGTGATCTTAAAAGGCTCGTCGCCGGTCAGCTCATACCCCCACGCTGCAAGCCGTGATTTTAGCGCGGCAGCTTTTTCGGCAAAATGCGCTATCTCATCGCGCCGCTCGTCAATATAGCGGTTTGCCATGTCAAGCGACTGCAGTATCAGATACGACGGGCTGGTCGAGCCGAAAAGAGCCATGGCGTTTTTGGCGTTATCCTTAAAAAAATCCGGCAGCTTTTTTGATATGTGCAGATATGCCCCTCCGGTAAGGACCGGCAGGGTCTTGTGCGCCGAGTCGCAGCAGATATCGGCGCCGAGGTCGATCGGGTGCAGGGAGCGCGGCAAAAATCTGAGATAGGCGCCGTGCGCATTGTCGACGATCAGCAGCACGCCAAAGCGGTGGCACGCGCCGGCCATCGCGCCTATGTCCGCCATGTTTCCGAGATAATCGGGACTGGTCAGATAGACGGCAGCCGGTTTTTTCTCCGCCGCAGACAGCTCGCTTTCAAGCGTCTTGGCGTCGATCCCGCAGGACAAATACGACTCCCCTTTGCCGTACAGCCATTTTATATCAATATCGAGCAGCGCGGCAGCGTTGACGAACGCTTTGTGAGCGTTTCTCGCCGCAAAGACGAGCGGACGCATGCCGCTGTTCTTTGCCCGGAGCACGGCTAAATACAGCATTGCCTGAATACACAGCGTCGAACCTCCGGCCGAATAAAAGGTGTCGGCTCCGAAAAGCTCTCCGGCGTTTTTTTCGCTGTCCCCGATTATTCCGCGGGCTTCGAACAGACTGTCCGCACCGTCGATTTCGGTTATGTCTAACGGTTCGCAGCCGAGAAAACTTTCTCCCTTGTGTCCGGGCATATGAAAACGCACCGGATTATCCTTTGCATAATCGCGTATAAAATCGCAAATGGGAGTTTTCATCTTTTAACGATCCTCCGGCGCGAGCTCTCTGGAAACCGCAACCATTATGGCGCACTCCATACGCTTTTTGAAAAGCTCGCATCCATATTTATAAACGCCCCTGATGGAGCCGGTCGCGTGGAACGCGTTTGCGGCGCAGCCTCCCGAGCAGTAGAGCCGCGCCCAGCAATCTCGGCATTCCTCTCTGGCGTAGACGTTGCAGCTTAAAAAATCCTCCCGCACGCCGGTATTCGTGACTCCGTTCCATATGTCGCCCAGCTTGAAGCGTTCCTCCCCGACAAACTGATGGCACGGATAAAGGTCGCCCCACGGAGTTACCGCCATGTATTCGGTGCCGGAGCCGCAGCCGGAAATGCGCTTGTAGATACACGGTCCGCCCTTTATGTCGATCATGTAATGGTAAAAGGTGAAGGGTCTGCCTTCTTTATCACGCTCTATCATCAGTTGGGCCAGCTTTTCATACTGCTCCAGAACTACAGGCAGATCATCCTGCGTCAATGCCGCTCCGTCGTCCTTTGCGCAAACCACCGGCTCCATGCTCAGTTGGCTGAAGCCGAGGTCGAGCATAACCTTTATATCCTCCAAAAAATCGGGGTTCGCATGGGTAAAAGTGCCGCGTATATAGTAGTCTTTGCCGCCGCGGGCCTTTACCAGCTTCTGAAATTTCGGCACGATCTGTTCCCAGCTTCCGCGGCCGGCATAGTCCACACGATACCGGTCGTGTATCTCGCGCCGCCCGTCAAGACTAAGCACGACGTTGCTCATCTCGCGGTTGGCAAAATCGATCACGTCGTCGTCGATAAGCATACCGTTTGTCGTCAGCGTAAAGCGGAAATTTTTGTTTTTGCTCTTTTCGATGCTGCGCGCGTACGCGACAAGCCGCTTTACCGTGTCGAAATTCATAAGCGGCTCTCCGCCGAAAAAGTCAACCTCCAGATTGCGGCGGCTGCCGGAGTTTTCAACCAGAAAATCCAGTGCGCGTTTTCCGACCTCATAGCTCATGACAGCCCTTTCGCCGTGATATTTACCCTGGCTGGCAAAGCAATATGCGCAATTTAAATTGCATGTGTGGGAAACGTGCAGGCAAAGAGCCTTGACAACGCCGGAGGTGCGTGTCTTCAGTTCACCCGCCATCGGCCGGAAGGTATCTTCGCTGAACAGCTTTCCGGCGTTTTTCAGCTCAACGATCTGTTCGTAGCACTCCTCTATTTCCTTTGCGTCCATATCATCGCGTCCGCCGTATTTCTGCTGCATCTGCGCGATTATCCGCTCTTTTCCGGCCGTCTCAAAAAGAGAAATAATATCGTAGGCAACCTCGTCCACGACATGGATCGAGCCGGAACAAACGTCCAGCACAATGTTGAAGCCGCCCGATTTGTACTGATGTATCATGAAAAAACTCCTTTATGCCAAAAATGCCGCCCAAAGGCGGCATTTAAAGGTGAGCTTAATTGCGGATTATTTCTGCTCGCTGTTTTCGCACTTCTGATTTGCGATACCGCAGCTTGTTTTGCAGGCAGACTGGCAGGATGTCTGGCATTCGCCGCAGCCGCCGTTTTTTGCGCTTTCGCAGAGGCTGCGAGTTTCGATGGTGCTGATATGCTTCATGGATAAGCCCTCCGTATATTTGTAATGATTTTGGTATATTACAAAGTATAGCATAACCAAAGCACGTTGTCAATCGCTTTTACTTGTTAAATCGGACAGGTACGCGCGCCGGACGTGATTACTTTATTACGGCTTCGTAATTTGTCCTCTCATAGTAGCTTCTGAGCGCGCTGGAGGCAACGACGCTTTCCACGCTCGTCTTGCGTATGACGTATTTATTCGTGTTTCCTCCGCCGAACAGCTCTGTCAGGATGCCTAAAAACAGATCCGTATCGTAGTAATCTTCCCAATAATCATCACTGTTGTCGTATTGGTAGTCATCAGGATTGTCTTCAATATACGGATCAAAATCGTTGTAGAAGTAGTCGTAATAATAGCTGTCGAGCTTATCGTTGAGCTTTTTTGCTATGGCTTCGATCCGGGAATCGTCTATCGCGCCGAGCATATACGCTTTCTTGCACAGGAATCCCTGAGCCATATAGTATTCACGTTTTTCGGCTGCCGTCATATTGTCCCTGCCCTGCTGCGCCTCGCAGTATCTGATAACGTCCTCGACCGCTCCGCAGTTGAGTCTTCGGATAACAGCGGTGTCCAGTTTTTCGGTGTAACCCGCCAGATGCATATTCACATTGACATTTGAAATGAGTCTGTCAACATTGCCGAATGCCAGAACAGCAAACATTACGCAGAAGGTTACAACGGCAAATTTTGTGAAGTTGAGCTTTTTGATAAACTGCTTCACAATCACAGCGACAAAAAGAAGGCCGAGCAGGACCATAAACCAAGCGGCGCGAATCCTCGCGTGGGTCAGGCCGAAATAGCTGACGTACATTCCCATTTTGGCCAGAGCGGTCACAACAAGCAGTATCGTTATAACCGACATCACAACGATATACACGCGCTGCAGAACGCTCTTACTGTCGTTGTTTCTTTTTTGGAACGTTTCGATAATAAATATCAGCAGGGCGTTTATTGCGGCCGCTATGCACAGATCGAAAAATCCGGTGCGGGCATAGGTCGCCGGAGTTATGCCGTTCGGCGCCTGTGAGGAAATAAGCGCATTGAGAAGGTTGCCCGTCTGAACCGCAAAAAATACGATATAGACGATTATCGCCGGTCCTATGCTGAAGTAGATCGCGCTCGGCGGAATCGGGCGGCTCGTTTTGTACGGCGCCGATTTTCTTATCGGTATGCCGTTCAGCCTTGCATGCTCGTTTTCCGCCGCGTGATAGAGCGCGCCGAAAAGATACATGGCCACCGGGATGCCGAGTCCGGCCTGAAGGATAAATGTGAATATGTGGTCGAATATGTTCTCAAACAGTCTGTCAACAAGCTGCTTGAAGGTTATATCCGCAGAGGAAAGAAGCGATGTTATTATCGCCGTCAGCGGGATGGCGATAAGAAGACCCAGCAGGGCAACCAGAACCCCTCTGCCGCCTTTCCTTTTGTTTGTACCCGAGCCGATGGCGCCGAATACCCTTCCGAGCCGGACAAGCGGAGCCTCAAACACCGATCTCAGCGCCTCGAAGAAAAACATGTAGTCTATTCTTCCGTTGCATCTTGCGCCGGAAACCGTGTAAGCCCAATAGAGAAAACCCACGGTCAGGAACAGGTGGTTGAGATTGCTTACAAAGGAAAAATCAAACAACGCAAATTGCAGGCTGAACAGCACAAGCACTCCGAGAGCCGCGTACTGGCCCTTTGACACCGGAACATTGCTCGTTTTGAAAAATACAAGAGCAAATACCGACAGCAGTATGAAGAATACCGTCGGGCCTATACCGCTGCCTATACTCAGCGACATATGGATATAGAGATATCCGATGACGAGCGAAAGCACAGCCAGAACCGACTGCGGCTGGGTGTAGGTTCGTTCCGGCCTTGTTTTTACGGCCGTCTGCGCACCGGGCTGATGATAGCCAGCGCCGTTTTCCGAAGCGTTTGCCTGCGGCCGGGCATACTGCGCCTGACCTCCCCGGGCTGTTCTGTAAGGATCGTATGAGCCGATATAGGGCGACGCGGCGCCGTCCGCACGGGAACCTTCCGGGCTCGGATTTGCTTTTCTGCTGCCCGTGTTCATTTCACTGAAACCATTGTTCATTTCACTAAACCTCCGTATCGGGTTTTTGGTTATATATTATGACGCAAAGCGATCATTCATCGTCGGCTCTGTATTCGAGGATATCTCCCGGCTGACAGTCAAGTTCGCGGCAAATGGCCTCCAGCGTGGAAAACCGTATGGCCTTGGCCTTGTTTGTCTTTAATATTGAGAGATTTGCCGGCGTTATGCCGACCCTCGAGGAAAGCACGCCGAGCTGCATTTTGCGCTTTGCGAGCATAACGTCAAGATTAACTATTATTGCCATAGCACATGCTCCCTGATATTGATTTCTGAACGTGTTATATCGTAAAGTCGTTTTCCTGCTTAATCTGAACAGCCGACTGGAATACGTTGGTTATCACCCTTATCAGCAGGCCGACAAAAGCCGCCGCCAGCGCCACCGCAGCAGCGAAGATAAAATACGGCGTAAAGACCGCAATGACCGCCGCGGAACAATAACAGATATACTGTATTGCTTTGAGGAGCTTTACATTCCGGTCTTCAAATATTATATCCCTGTGAACATTGTCAAGCAGCTTGTACATCAGAGCAAGCAGAATGGTGCCGATAACTCCGGCGACATAAATCAGTATCCTCAGGGCGGTTGTCAGTTCTTCGCCCTGACGTCCAACAATATCAAGATACAGTCCGGACAGTTGCCGGGCAAAAACAACGCACCCGAGCAGGCCCAGAAACAAAACTATGACGGATATTTTCGATATGATGATCGACGCCTTGCTTTTTCTCATCTTTACCTCTTTACTGACCGACTAAGGCGGTCATTATTTTGACCGGTCTGTGATCCGGCAACATTATTATATATCACAATGGTTTGAATGTCAATATAAAAATATTGACATTCAATAATCTGACCTTATTTGTCAGGCTTTTTTCCTGATGCTCCGGCGCGGTTTTGTTTTTTATGCATTGCGACGGGCAAAAACCATATATTCTGTTTATGGTCGCCAATGCATGTTGTGTTTCCGGCCGGACAATTGATTTTAGCTGTTTTATCCCGAATTTATTGACTTTTTAAACGAACTATAGTATAATTTCATATGAAAGAACAAGGCATACACCGGTGCGGACAATATCTGGTTGAGATATATTTTGCCGCCGCGGTGCATATAATAATTACCGTAAACCCAAAGGAGCGAAAGTAAATGGCAGATAGTCACGATTACGAGGCGGACCTTATCTCTGTTCTGGACGACGAAGGCAACGAGCATGAATTCGAGATCATCGACACCATAGATATTGACGACAGGCACTATGTCGCCCTTCTTCCGTTGATCGATCCTGATGAGGATATAGCCGACGACGCAGATGAGGCAGTGGTTTTTGAGGTTGTCGAAGAGGACGGGGAAGAAATTCTCGCAACCATTGATGACGACGCCGAGTTTGATAAGGTTGTCGCCATTTTCGAGGAACGCTTTAACGATCTTTACGAAGACGACGAAGAAGAATAAGTCCCTCATCTACTGTTTTTACCAATAACCCCTGTCTTGCGCGCGGACTGCGCCTTTTTAACCCTACAACATTATTAAAGGGAATCTCGTTCCATGCGTGAATTGCAGACCTCCTCTTTTGAGACGAAGGGAGCGTGAACCGCAAGGGCAGATACCCACCTGTCTTCACGTAGGCAGGTTAATAACGGCTCATTACGCCAAGACGGGGGTACCAAAAGCCTGTCGCTTTTTGCGGCAGGTTTTACTTTTTTCTTTCGGTTCATGCCGCAAACGGATGCCCTTAAAAAATCCGTATACTCTGCTCAAAACCGCGGCGCGCTGCGGCAGTATAATTCTTATGGCTCTCATTTGCCTTTTTTAATGTATTATTGTATTATTATTCTACGGAACAAAATCTTTTCAAGGAGGTCGTATCCCCTTGCTCAGACTTATTCTGGGACGCTCCGGCAGCGGTAAATCCCATTTCATAAAAACGCGGATAGAAAAAATAATCAAGGAAGACGGCGGCCGGACAGTGCTTATAGTCCCCGAACAGAGCTCCTTTGATAATGAACGCGAACTCCTGAAAATGCTCGGAGAAAAATACTACGGCAGCGCGGAGGTTTTCTCCTTTACACGTCTGGCGCAGCGTCTGCCCATGCTCTATAAGCTTTCTCAGGCAGAGGGCAGCCGTCCGGCGTATAACGACGCCCAGGCCGAAAGCATTGACGCCTTCGGAAAAATAATGCTCATGAGCAGGGCTTTGATAACCGTAAAGAACTCTCTGCGTCTGTTCGCCCGACAGATAAGATCTACCGATTTTATGCAGCAGCTCATAAACATTTTCGCAGAATTCAAAAGCGCAGGCATACGCCCGGAGGATCTCGCCGTCTGTGCCGAACGCATGGGGCAGGGCGTGCTCAGGCAAAAGCTGACTGAGCTCGGCGAAATATACGGCGTATACGGCGCGCTGTTCAAAAACCGTTACATGGACGCGCAGGATATGCTTGAGCAGCTTGCCGGAATACTGAAACGCTTCGATTATTTCAGCGGAAAAACGGTTTTTGTCGATTCCTTCGGAGGCTTTACCTGTCAGGAATCGCAGATACTTGATCTGATTATGCGCCAGAGTGATGAAATGTACGTTGCGCTGACGGCCGACAGGCTTTCGTTTTCCCTCAACGACCGCTTCGGGCTGTTTTACCCCAGCGTTAAAACAGCAAGGGATCTCATCGGCGCGGCAAAACGGCAGGGTGTTTCCTGTGCCGCTCCCGTAGAGGCAAACCCGGGCTCCCGTTTCAAAAGCGCGGCTCTTGCCCATCTTGAGCAGGGTCTTTTTGACCGTGAAAAGCCGGAATATGACGGCGAATGCGAAGATATAACTCTGTATTCCGCTGTCGGAGCGGCCGATGAGGTTGAATTCGCCGCCAGAAGCATAAGGCGGCTTGCCGAAGACGGCATGCGTTACCGCGATATGGTTGTTATGGCCCGTGACATATCCTCCTACGAGGATGAGATCGAAACGGTCTTTGCCCGTTATGATATTCCGGTCTTCATGGACAGGCGTGCCTCTATCGAATGCACTCCTCTCTTTTTTCTCGTTCTTTCTGCCCTCGACATAGCCTCAAATGGGTTTGACAGCGACAGCATATTCAAGTTTCTCAAGTCCGGTCTTACCGATATGCCGACCGAGGATATCTCCCTGATCGAGAATTATACCCTCATCTGGCACATCAACGGTTCAAAATGGCTGAGCGATTTCAAAGGTCATCCCGACGGTCTCGGCAAAAAGGCAGACGAAGATTCAAGCGAAAGACTTTCGTATATAAACTCCCTGCGGAAAAAAATAATAGCTCCGCTGCTGCGGTTCAGGCAAAGCTGCACGGACGCCTCCGGCTCGCAGATAGCCAGGGCTGTATATGATCTGCTGCTTAATCTCAATGTGCCGGAAGCCCTGCAAAAGCTTTCGGCTCTCTACTCGCTGCAGGGAGAAAAGACCCTCAGCGATGAGCAGGACAGGCTGTGGCAGCTGCTCATGGACATCCTTGACCGGGCCTTTGAGGTATCCGGCGACGATGCCATGGATGTTTCGGTTTTTGCGCAGATCATCCGCGCGGCGATAAACAGCGCCGGTCTGGGGCATATTCCGCAGACTCTGGACAGCGTTACGGCGGGAAGCGCCGAACGCATGAAGCCCAACAATCCGAAGGCGGTTTTTATTCTAGGCGCAAACGACGGCGTTTTCCCCAGAACCGTCAGCACAGCCGGTCTTTTCAGCGAATATGAACGGAAAGCGCTCAGCGACGCTGATCTGAGACTGGATTTTGATCTGACCGAGGACATCGCATATGAAAATCTGCTCGTCTATCAATCCGCTTCAAGCGCTTCCGAAAAGCTGTCGGTCTCCTTCCAGAGCGCCGGCCTTTCCGGCGAAATCATGCTTCCCTCGGTTCTTGTCAGCGAGATAACGCGGCTGTTTCCCCGGCTTTCCGTCGAGTCGCGTTCCTGCGATCCGGAAAAGACGGTTTTCAATGACAAAACGGCATTCGGACTGTTTGCAGAGACCTACAGAGAGGATTCCGTCCTTTCGGCGTCGCTTCTCAGCTGTCTTTCCGGCAACGAGGAATACGCCGGAAAGCTGAACATCGTAAAAAACGGATTAAACAAAAATCCCGGTGTGCTCAGCCATGAGAATGCAGCAAGGCTATTTGAGAGAAACAGAACTCTGTCCTCCACAAAAATCGAAAGCTTTTATAAATGCAGGTATAATTTCCTTTTCAGTCACGGCCTGAAAATCAGAAAACGCGAAAGCGGCGATATAAATGCGCTCATGTTCGGCACGATACTGCATTACTGTCTTGAACATCTCATGCGCGAACGCGCCAAGGACGAGCTGGTCGGCATGTCGTCTGCCGAAAGAAACCGTGTTATAACCGAGGTCGCGCAGCGGTACTGCGACGAATATATGGGCGGTCTCGACGACAAACCGACCCGGTTCAGGGCACTTTACCGGCGATGGATAAACAACTGCCGGCTGGTCGCCGCAAACATAGTGCGTGAGCTTTCCGAATCCGACTACAGTCCGACCGATTTTGAGCTGAGGATAGGGCATGATATTCCGCCGTACAGAGTAACCCTGAAAAGCGGAGAGAGCGTCAGGATCATCGGATCGGTGGACAGGGTGGATACTGCCGACTCAGGCGGAGGAAAATATCTCAGGATTATCGACTATAAAAGCGGTCAGAAGATATTCAGTCTTTCATCGGTTGTGGACGGACTGGACATGCAGATGCTGATTTATCTGTTTGCGATACTTAAAAACGGAGGCAAAAAATACGGGCGCGTAATACCGGCAGGCGTGCTTTATCTCAGCTCTGAAGCTGCCTCCAGCAGTTTTGAATCCTTCGACGAGCAGAAGGCCCTTGAGGTTTTTTCGAAAAATCTGCGCATGAACGGCCTGCTGCTTGACGATAAGGACAGTATCCTTATGATGGAATACGACGGAAAGGGCAGGTTTATTCCGGTGTCCCTAAACAGTAAGGGGGAAATAAAAAGAACCGAGAGCGCTCCGCTTTTCACCGCCGAGCAGCTTTCAACGCTGCAGAACTATGTGGATAAAAACATAAAACTGATGGCGGAAAAGATAAAAAACGGTGACTTTTCTCCGGATCCCATCGAGACCGGAAGGGGCTCCGTATGCGACTGGTGCGATTATAAAACGCTGTGCGCAAAACGCGGTCTGAAGCCAAGAGAAAGAAACTCGATGAAAAACGACGAGTGCTATGAATATATGCAAAAATCACTTTCGGATGAAAGCGCCGAAGGATATTCTGCCGATGAAAAGGAGGGGACGCCGTTGTGAGCAATAAATGGACTGCCGCGCAAAAAGACGCGATTAATTCGCGCGGCGGCACAATCCTCGTTTCGGCTGCGGCCGGCAGCGGAAAAACCGCCGTGCTTGTCCAGCGGATTATAGACCGACTGACCGATAAATACAATCCCGGTTCGGCGGACAGGCTTCTTGTCGCCACCTTTACAAGATCGGCAGCCGCCGAAATGCGTATGAGACTAAACGACAGACTGGGCGACGAGCTGAAAAAGGACCCTCACAACAGCCACATAAGACGTCAGCTGATGCTGCTCCCGACCGCAAAAATAGGCACGACCGATTCCTTCTGCAACACGCTTGTGAGAGATAATTTTCACATTCTCGGCATTTCTCCCGACTTTGCCGTATGCAGCTCCGCGCAGAGTTCCATTATGAGGCGCAAAGCCGTTGAAGCGGTCATTGAGGAAATGTATTCGAAGGGCAGCTTCGACCTGCTCGCCGATACGCTGACAGTCAAAAAGGACGACAAGGTTCTTGCCGACGTTATTTTCAGCCTTTACGACTTCGTTATGTCCCTCCCGTTTCCGGAAAAATGGCTTGAGAAGTGTCTGAACAATCTGTCTGGCGGCGATTTTTCCGCCTTCACCAATATTGCGAGGCAGAAGGCGAGGGATATGCTGCTGGAAAGCGCGCGCATGTGTGACAGGGCGATCAGGGCGGCGCAGTGCAGCGAGGCTTCCTCAAAGCTGTACGGCGGCTTTTTGTCAAAGGAAAAATCGGACATGCTCAATATTGCCGATATGTGCCTGACAGCCGACTGGGACGAGCTTTGCCGGGTCGAATTCAAGCTCGGCAGTATTCCTTCTGGAACCGAAGGAAAGCTCGGAGAGTACCTTTTTGTAAGGGATGAGATCAAGAGCATAAGAGAAGCATACAAAAAGCTTGCAGAAAGCGCCAAAAAAATGATCGGTCCGGATAATGATTCACTAAAAGATCAGGCCGTTCATATCCTCAAGCCTCTGGGACTTTTGTTCGAAGCGACGCTTTTGTTTAAAAAGAAGTATATGTCTCTCAAGAAGGCGCGCAACATGCTCGATTTTAATGACATCCAGCACCTCGCGCTCAGGCTGCTTGTAACCGATCGGGACGGAGAGATTTGCCGCACAGAGCTCGCCTTCGAGCTCGCCGAACGGTTTGACGAGATTCTTATAGACGAATATCAGGATACAAACCACCTGCAGAGCGCCATTTACAACGCGCTTTCAAGAAACGGTGAAAATCTCTTTCTTGTCGGCGACGCAAAGCAGAGCATCTACCGCTTCAGGCAGGCCGTTCCGGAGATTTTCATGGAAAAGCTGGCAAGCCTTCCGCTTTTTGACAGGGAAAAAGGCTGCTATCCGGCAAAAATACTGCTGGACAGCAATTTCAGAAGCCGCAGGGGGATAACCGACGCCGTCAACTTCGTTTTCACAAGACTCATGTCCGACCGGTTCGGCGGCATTGATTACAACGACGGTCATGCCCTCAACGCGGCAGCCGATTACCCGAAGACAAACGGCAGCTGCGTCGATCTGATGCTAATCGACTGTTCGCAGGCTCAAAACAAGGGCAGCTCGGAATATGACCGGTATGAAGCCGCGGCCATCGGAAAAAAGATACTGTCCATGATAAAAAACAGGGAGCCGGTCACCGAAAACGGCGTGGAGCGTCCGTGCTGTTTCAGGGATTTCTGTATACTGCTTCAAACAAGAAAATCAAAATCCGAAATATACTTTAATGAGCTTGATCATATGGGTATACCCGTCTGGACCCAGGGCACGGGCAGCCTTTTTGATCAAAGCGAGGTGAGATCCTTTCTTTCACTGCTCAGGGTATTCGACAATCCCATGCAGGATATTGAGCTGCTTTGCGCGATGTACAATCCCATATTCGGCTTTGACGATGACGATATATGCCGCATTAAACTGGAATCCGACGGGGGCGACCTTTATTCCGCAATAAAATCACATTACGACAGCGACGAAAAATGCCGCAGGTTCGTCGACATATGCGACAGATACCGCAGACTTTCCTATACTCTGCCTACCGACCGGCTCATTGGAATATTCTTCGAAGAAACCTCCTATCCTCAGATAATGTCCGCCGTTTACGACGACCGGCTTGTCGACAGCAACCTCCGCCTGCTTCATGCTGCCGCAAAGGAATTTGAGGAACAGGGCAGCCGCGGTCTGTGCGCGTTTCTGCGGCATGTGGATTACATAAGCGGCAGCAGCGACGATTCTAACGACGGAATATCCGACGGAGCAGACGTCGTGCGCATTATGACCATACACAAATCCAAAGGTCTGGAGTTTCCCATATGCATAATCGCCGACAATGACCGCAAATTCAGGAAAAAGGACGGCAGCAGCAAGCTGCTCTACCATCAGGAACTCGGCTGCGCGTGCGTCTGGCGCGACGAGCAGTCGCTGAAGGAAATGAAACCCTTTGTCTGGGAAATGCTGAAATCAAAGATAAATTCCGATTCTCTCAGCGAAGGCCTGCGTCTTCTGTATGTCGCAATGACAAGAGCGAAGGAAAAAATCATATTCACAATAACAAGCGACAATATACAGAAGCTTTGCGAAAGATCGCTTTCGATCCTTGACGAAAACTCCCGCGCAGTGCCCTATGCCCTCTCGAATGCCCACAGCTTCTCCGACTGGATTTTATGCTGCGCCCTGCAGCAAAAAAGCGCGCGCGGTATACTGGAAAAATATGACGTCGATCCGTCCCTTATACCCTCGGCCGGCGGCGATAAGGCCTTAGACTGGAATTTTGAAACAGAATCCGCCGAGGAGGTATCCGAAACGCAAAACGGAAACGGTCTGACAGCGAAACCGGATCCTCATCTGGCGGAGCAGATCAGGGGATACGCCGCCAGAAAATATCCCTTTGAAAGCATCAGCGCGGTAGCCTCCAAGCTGACCGTTTCCGAGCTGTCGCACAACGACGGATTTGAAAGCCTTTGCGCCGTAAGAAAACCCAGATTTGCTCAGCAAAGACCCGATTCTGCCGTCAGGGGCACGTTGATCCACCGCATGATGCAGTGCATAGATTTCATCTCTCCCATAGAAGATGTCAATGAATTTGCCCGGTCGCTCGTGGATATAGGAGTGTTTACCGATCAGGAACTCGGGGAAATTGACCTTAAGGCGGTAGAAAGATTCCTTCGCTCCGATTTTTATCGCGAAATCTCTCTGTCCGACCGCATTCTGCGCGAATATCCCTTCTCGCTGTCCGTTCCGCTTTCCCGGATAGAAGGCATGCCCAAAATCGACGGTGAATCGGTCGTTGTCGAGGGCATAGTCGATCTCGTCTGCATAAAGGACGGCTCCGCCCGTATCGTTGACTATAAATCGGACCGCTGCCGCGACGCCGGCGAATTTCGCAGAAGGTATTCAAGACAGCTGGAATTTTACGAACAGGCAGTCAAAAGGACCCTCGGCCTTGACGTTGCGGGAAAATACATTTACTCGACAGAGATGAACGAAGTCATTGAGCTGACATGAAAAAACGGGCGGCCGCGAAACAGCGGCAGCCCGTTGATGCATATTAAGTTTTATTCACCTGACTCGCTGCGTAAAGCGGCCTTTATCCTGTAAACAGGGAGCATGGTTATGTATTGATCGGCGCTTTCCGTACGAGGAACCACGGTTATGGGAACCTCAGGCAAAACCCCGTGCAAAAACTGAATAAATCCGCCGCTTTCAGCGTTGGCAGGCATGCCGGTCACGACATGCTTGACATTATATTTCTTTATGTGTCCGGCAGTTATCAGGGCCGGTTCGTCGTTGTAGTAAATAATCATTTCGGCGCCGCTCTGGACGGCCTTTTTATAAAGGTATTCCATCGCGTCCCCGTTAATATCCATACCGCTCTGCGTGCTTTGGACGTTGATCACCTGCAAGGGCAAGCCGAGCGAATCGGCAATGGCTTTTCCGCGCTTGATAAGCCTCTCGCAGGAATACTGGTCGGTGATACATACAAGAACTCTTTCAAAACTATTGTTGCTCATTTTCCATAAAAGCGCCCCTTTCAAATGATGTCTGATACATCCGGCGTCTTTTATCGCAACACCTCCTTCACTTTTATGAGAATATTATATCGCGTAATTGTTACGAATAATGTAACAATCAGTGATATCCGTGTAACCAATTTTTAAGAAAACCTAACAAACCGAATGATCTGCCGCTGTATTGACGCTGTTATAAATCTCATTGCCGAGGATGCTGACCGTCACGCCTTTCGCGGCGTCGGCGTTTAACCCGCCGTCAGGTCCGGCTCTGTCAAAAACCTGCACGCTGTAAAGCACAGCCTTATAGGTTCGCGCGCCGTTTTCCTTCGATAATGAGGGTATCGGAGTGAGCAGCAAAAGCGCCGCCGCAATAACGCAGACTATTGTAACGGTTGTTTTTTTCATGCCGAAAACCCCGATTCTCGATTCTCCATCTATTGTTTATTATATTTCATTTTCCGGAATAATGCAACATATTTTTAGAAATTAAATAAAAATTAATAAAATTATTGTTAATTATATATAATTCTCTTTAATTTTATTATGCACCTGTCCCAACATCAAAAAACCGCTTACGGTTACCCGGAAGCGGTTTTTTTACCGATTATTTCTACTGCTCATGAGTTTCCTCGGTGTCGAATTCCGTTTCGCGGTATTCGACGGCGCAGTTTATTTCAGAGAGAAAATCGCTGATCTGCTTGTCGCTCAGACGGTTTCCTGTGATGTTGACATATTCGAGGCCCTCCATGTGCGCAAGCTCGCCCAGATCGGTAAGCTTGTTATAGGAGATGTCGAGATGCTTTAAGCTGGGAAGCTGAGGAATATACACCGGCTCTTCGAGAATGTTGCTGCTGATTATCAAGGTTTCCAGCTTGTCCATGTTCTCAAAAACCGCATCTTTCCTTATCCTGTTGTGGGAAACATTAAGGGTCTGCAGATTGACGAGCTGGCTCAGGAATCTCATCTGTTTTTCGTTTTTGGTTATCATGCTGATGTCAAGTTCGGTCAGACCGGTCATTTCGCCAATCTCGTCATAGCTGTTTGTCAGTATGGCGCGAATGACGAGCCTTTTGAGTTTGGGCAGAGCCTTGACATGCTTCCAGCTGTCGATCTCCTGTCCGGAAAGATCGAGATCCTCTATCTCGGTAAGACTGTCAAGAAAGCTGAGGCTCTTTGCATAAGAATATGCCAGATCGAGCTTTTTCAGCTTTGTCAGGGCTGATAATGAGGAAAAATCGGTCGCCTGCGTGCTGGTAACGCAAAGCTCCTCAAGCTCGGTCAGGTGGGATATCGGCTCCACATCGGTGCATTCCGAATGCCGGATGACAAGCCTCTTGAGTTTTTTCATGCTGCTGAGCATTTCAACATTTTCCTGGGTGAAATGTTCGGCGTTTATCTCCAGCACGGTCAGCTCGTTGTGATCCTTAAGAGGAGAAAAGTCAACGTCCGCCATTGTGGAAATATAAAACTGCTCCAGTCTCCTCATACCCGAAAGCCAACTGACTTCGGAAAGGCCCGGATTATCCCTGATGTCGAGAAAGGTAAGATCGTGCAGATTGTTTAAAAAGGAGTAATCCTCCGGGGCGCTGACCTGATTTAAATCAAGCCGTCTGAGTCTGGTCGCTTCTCCGATAGGCGAAAGGTCGCTCACCGCCGAATTAACCGAAATATCAAGCTCCTTGAGACCCTTCATCCCCGAAAGAAAAGAAATGTTGCTCACGTCGAGCTGGGGGATGGAAAGTGTTTCGAGCGCGGAAAGCGAACCGAGCGGGGAAAGATCGTCAATATTGTTGACGCCGATATAAAGCTTTTTGAGATTTTTCAGCGAACCGAGCGGAGAAACATTCTCTATCAGGTTCCCGTTCAGGTGAAGCTCCTCGAGCTTTTCAAGTGCCGAAAGCGGCGAAAGATCGGTTATCAGGTTGGAGCTGAGATCGAGCTTTTTCAGATTGGTGAGCGAGCTGAGCGGCTTTATGTCCGACAGCTCCATAGAATTAAGGTCAAGCTCCGTGGTTTCGGCTTTGTACAGCTTTCCGTTTATTACAGCGTCCCTGGCATTGTCCTGGGGATCGTTCGGCGTGATGACGTTTGACAAAAGCTGCTCCACCTGCTCATGCGGTACGGTCTCAACCTCTACCTGCGTTTCGCCGGCCGTTCCGCATGATGAAATCGCAAGAACAGCCGCCAGGGCAAGCAAAACATATTTGCATATTTTTTTCACAGATGCTTCTCCTTTTGAAGAGTGAAAGCGCTTTTCCGGTCAGAATTACCGGCATCTTTCCCAAAGAAAATATCGTAATGCCAAATGCAGAATTTTTCTTACATAATAATGCAAATTCATAATTATTATACTATAGCATAATTAATATTCTATTAATATTCTATTAAATCGGCTGCAATTTGGTTGGTTTGGTATTATAATTACATATGTAACGAATTAAAAAATCGAAAGGACGGCATTTGCCGGTGTTTAAAAATGAATCTGAAGGAAAAGAAACTGAGCAGCGATTATAGGTTCAACGGCAGAATAATAAATCTTCGCGTGGACAATGTGGAGCTTCCCAACGGAAAGACTGCCGAAAGAGAGGTTGTCGAGCATCCGGGCGGAGTATGCGTCGCGGCGCTGACCGAAAGGGACGAACTTTTGATGGTGCGGCAGTTCAGATACCCCTACATGCAGGAGCTTCTGGAGATACCGGCAGGAAAGCTGGAGCGCGGGGAAATACCGCTTGAATGCGGAAAACGCGAGCTTATCGAGGAAACCGGAGCGCACGCGGATGATCTGCATTTCCTCGGAGAGCTTTATCCGACTCCCGGCTATACCGACGAAATAATCCGCATTTTCTGGGCAAATGTGACATATTACGGTGACAGCTCGCCCGATGAGGATGAATTTCTCGAATGTGAAAGGGTACCTCTTCAGAAGGCGTTCGATATGGTTGTCTCCAACGAAATAAAGGATGCGAAGACGCAGGTAGCCGTCATGAAGCTTTACTGCATGAAAAAAAGCCTTGCGGAATTCTGACGCGGCTGAATCCATACGCAAAAAACGGCAGGTTGTTTAACCTGCCGGTATTTTTGTTTTGTGCTGCAAATGCCGCTTTTCAAATCCTGTTGTCCGGCCGCGCCTCACCGCGGCTCATCCGCCTTCCGCCTTTTGCGCTTTTTTATCATTTCGCCCACGGGTATCTGCGCCAGCACGACGGCGGCAAGCATTATCACGCAGCCGAGGTATTCTCTGGCGGTCAGGCTTTCTCCGAGGAATAACGCGCCGAAGAGCACACCGAACACCGACTCCATCGAAAGCAGCAGAGTGACAAGCGCGGGATTCGCATTTTTCTGCGCGAGGATTTGCAGTGTATAGGCGATGCCGGATGAGAACACGCCGAGATATAAGACGGCGAGCGCATTCTCCGATATCACGCTCCACGATGGGTTTTCAAATATAAATGCGAAAACGCCCGAAACGACTGCCGATGTGAGAAACTGTATGCAGGACATTTTCATGCCGTCACATCGGGTCGAAAAATGATCGATCAGCATTATGTGCGCGGCAAAGATGATCGAACAGGCCACAATCAACAGATCGGACGGGCTGATCGTGAAATCCTCCCTGACGCATAAAAGGTACAGTCCGACGACCGCGAGAGCAATGCCTGCCCACACCGTAAGCGAAACGCGTTTTTTCAGGAAGATGCCGAATACGGGCACGATGACAATGTACATCGCGGTCAGGAAGCTTGCCTTTCCGGCTTCTGTCCCGCTGTCAAGTCCGAGCTGCTGCAAAAAAGTCGCCGCCGAAAGAGCTATACCGCAGAGAATTCCGCCGAACCACAGGGATCCTGTTTCTTTTGATGTCTTTTCCGACAAAATATGCTTAAAATCACCTTTGGTGAAAACAGGGACTATAATCAGAAGGAAAACAAACGCAACGGCAGAGCGCGACATATTGAAGGTAAACGCGCCGGTCGTGTTGTTTTTCTGCGCGACAAAGGCAAGCCCCCAGATCGCGGCGGCTAAAAGCGGAAAGGCGTTTTTGCGTATTTTATCGTACATGCATCCTCCTGAGCGGTTTTATAAACGGTATTCCGGAAGAACCGGTCTGCGCCCGGCAGCCATACGGCTGCGTCATATCGGCTGACAAAGACGCGCGTCTGCCGCAAAAAGGACGAGCAGCCAACACCGCTCGTCCGATTTTTACATAAAGCCAGGTTGATTGATTATTCCTCGGTGACAGTTTCTTCGACTGCTTCTGCGGCCTCTTCGACTGCCGCTGCCTCTTCAGCGACAGCTTCTTCGGCTGCTTCTTCATCCTGAGCAAGCTGATCGGCAAACTCGGGAGCCTCGAGCAGAGCGCGGATGGAAAGGGAAACGCGCTTCTTGTCAAAGTCGATGTCGGTGATCTTGAGGGTGACCTCATCGCCTATCTTGAGAACATCCTGCGGCTTCTCGATTCTGCGGTCGGCAATCTGGGAAATATGGATGAGTCCGTCAATGCCCGGGATAATGTTGGCAAATGCGCCGAACTGGGTCATGCCGACAATCTTTGCCTTTGTGACGGTGCCCACAGGATACTGATTCCTGAGGATCTCCCAGGGATTGTCCTCTGTCTTGCGGTATCCGAGAGAAATCCTCTTCTTCTCGGGATCAAGCTCCTTGATATATACGTCGACCGTGTCGCCTACGTTTACGACCTCGGACGGATGCTTGATTCTGCCCCAGGACAGCTCGGAAATATGTATCATGCCGTCGATGCCGCCGATGTCTACGAATGCGCCGTAGGGGGTAAGGGACTTGACTACGCCGGTATACTTGTTGCCGACTGCCGCTGTCTCCCAGAATTTGTTCTGAGCTTCTCTTCTCTCCTCACGGGCTACCGTGCGGATGGAGCCGATGGCGCGCTTGCGTCCCTTATTTGTGGCCTCAAGGATCTTGAACTTGTAGGTGTTGCCTACCAGATCTTCGAGAGAGTCATTTCTGTTGAGAGTTGCCTGGGAAGCGGGAACAAATATTCTGGAGTTGCCGTAAAGGATGATAACGCCGCCCTTTACGACTTCAATAACCTTGCCTTCAAGGATTCTGCCGTCCTCGGCTGCCTCTACGATCTCTTCCCAGTTCTTTGCGGCGTCAACGCGCTTCTTGGAGAGCATGATGGTGCCCTCTACATCATTTGTGCGCATAATCAGGAGGTTAAGCACGTCGCCTTCCTTGACGATATCCTCCGCTTTAGCACTTGGATCGTTGGAAAGCTCATCGAGCGGAATGAAGCCCGCCTGCTTGCGTCCTACATCGACCTGAACTTCGGTCGGTGTAATGCGGATGACAGTTCCCTTTACTCTTTCGCTGGGAATGAGACTCTTGAGGGATTCCTCCAGAGCTTCTTCAAATGTCATCTCGTCAAACGACTTTTTAACTGTGCTTTCGTTGTTTTCTACTGTCTCGTTGTTCTCATTGTTGTTGATAATATCTGACATAACAACAATAACCTCCTTAATTAACTCGGCAGGGGTAGAGGCGCCTGCCGTAATTCCTATTTTGTCGGCCTTTATATCCGACAATGGCAATTCGTCTGCGCTCTCCACCAGAAGGGTCGGGCAATTTTCCGAACAGAGCTGAAACAGCTTTTTTGTGTTGGAGCTTTGTCGGCCGCCAACCACGATCATCAGCTGCACATTTCTGGAAATTTCCTGCGCCTCCTGCTGTCGAACAGACGTCGCATTACATATTGTATCAAAAATTTCGGCGTTTGTACATACCTTTTTTATTATTTCTATACTTTTTTTCCATTCATTCAGCGAAAAAGTAGTCTGAGCAACGACAGAAACGGGCATATTCCCCAATTTCCGCAGCCTTTCGCCGTCTGAGAGCAGATCCTTCGCTCCGGAAATAATAAACGATTTCCCTTCGACATGTCCCTTTATTCCCCGGACCTCCGGATGATTCCCGTCGCCGAAAATGATCACGGTTCTTCCTCTGCGGCTTTCCCGCCGGACGATATTGTGAATCTTGGCGACAAACGGACAGGTGGCATCGATGCAGTTTATGTTCATCCGGCTCAGTTGATCGGCCACCGACTGCGCCACTCCGTGAGAGCGTATAACGACCGTGCAGCCGTCAGGCGCCTGCTCAGGCGAATCGATTATGGAAACGCCGCGGTTTTCAAGGTCGTTTATTATATGGGGGTTGTGTATTATGGGGCCGAGGGTGCAGACCTTTTTGCCGCTGTCAACAAGGTCGTACACCATAGACACGCCTCGGCTGACCCCAAAGCAGAAGCCGGCTGTTTTTGCGACGATTATCGGCATGCTTATTCTCCCAGCAGCTCCTGCACGTTTTCACGCACCATTTTTACGGCGCCCTTTATTTGCAGGAGCGATTCACCCTCGATTCCAAGCTCGTCCGGCCAAAATACCCTGCCGAACCTTATCGTGACCCTGCGGAAGGGTCTGATTTTCTGATTTTTTGTTTTGATGACAGCCGTCACTATCGGGGCGTTTGCCTTTTGCGCTATGGCGACCGCGCCCGATTTGAAGGGGAGCAGCTTTCCTGTCTTTGTTCGCGTGCCCTCGGCAAATATGCCCATCACGTTTCCGTCCTCCAGAGTCTTCATGGCCGTACCCAGAGCATCCTGGTCTCCGGCTCCTCTTTTTATCGGAAAGGCCTTGCAGTAACGCAGAAACTTGGCGACGATTTTATATTTGAAAAGCTCGGCCTTTGCCATAAAATGAATGTGTCTCTTTTTTACAAAGGCAAGATAGAAAACCGGGTCAAGGTCGGATATATGATTGGATACCATTACGGCGGATCCTTTTTCCGGCAGAGCCTCTATATTTTCCACCCTGACAAACCAAATTAACTTGCAGACCGCGGCAACTATTGCGCGCAGAAATTTAAACAGCTTCATGCCTGATTCTCCTCGGTCGGTTGTGCGACAACTGATATTTCATTTATTGTATTTTTCTCTCACTATGGATATTACCGCCTCTGTCGACTGTTCAAGGCTCATGTCGGAGGTATCGACGATGACCGACTGCTCGCTTGGCTTAAGCGGAGCTATCTCGCGGTGGGAATCCTGATAATCTCTTTTATTCACATCGTCAAGAACTTCCCCGTATGTGACATTTTCGCCCTTTTCCAAAAGCTCGAGATATCTGCGTTTTGCGCGAACCTCCGCCGACGCCGTGAGGAATATTTTTATCTGCGCGTCGGGCAGGATGACCGTGGCTATATCCCTGCCGTCCATCAGGCAGTCGTTTTGCGCCGCGATGTCGCGCTGAAGCTGCAGGAGGAATGTCCTGACCTCGGGAACCTTTGAAACGTCGGACGCGGCCATGGAGATTTCCGGAGTGCGGATAAGTCCGGAAACATCCTCGCCGTTCATTATCACATGCTGCGTGCCGTCTTCAATCTTTAACGACAGCTCAATGCCGTCAAGAAGCTGGACGATCTGCCCGGCGTCCTTTGTGTCGGCGCCCGCGCGGACCGCGAAAAGACCTATGGCTCTGTAAAGCGCGCCGGTGTCCACATAAATGAAACCGAGTTGTTTTGCCGCCGCCCTGGCGACAGTGCTTTTCCCCGCGCCTGACGGGCCGTCTATTGCGATGTTGAACATGGTTAATCCTCCGGTTTTTAAAGAGTTGATATCGGGGATGCTGTCCCGGCAGAACCGGCAGTGATTACTCCCCTTGATGAAATCATCAGGCGGGAAGGTCTCCCGCCGAATATAATATTTTACACATTTTTGCCCGCCGCCGCGCCTGTTGCAAAGGCTATTTGCAGGTTATAGCCTCCTGTGTAAGCGTCCACGTCGATGACCTCTCCCGCGAAGTACAGGCCGGGCAGCTTCTTTGACTGCATGGTTTTTGGGTCGATTTCACGCACGCTCACACCGCCGGAGGTGATAATGGCCTCCTCGATCGGGCGAAATCCCGTTACGCTTAGCGTCAGATTTTTTATGGCGTCAGCAATATCCTGTCGCTGTTTTTTTGTAATCTGGTTTATTACCGTGTCGCCGGCAACCTTTGATCTTCCGATTATCACCGGTATTATGCTTTTGGGCAGCAGATCGCCCAATGAATTCTGCAGAAAGCTGTTGCGGTATTTTTCAAAATCGCGCAGTATACGCGCGTCCAGCTGCTGCATATCAAGCCCCGGCTTAAGATCAATGCTGATGGCGTATTGCTTTTTGCCTATGTCGCGCATATGTGAGCTTGCGCTTAGAATCAGCGGGCCGGATACGCCGAAATGGGTGAACAGCATTTCGCCTAACTCGCTGAAAATCGTCTTGTCGCCGCATTTAACCGTGACGGTGACGTTTTTGAGGGAGAGCCCCTGAGCCTGTCTTATGTCGGCGTCGCTCGTAACGATCGGCACAAGCGACGGGGAAAGCTCTGTTATCGTATGTCCGGCCTGACGCGCCATCACATATCCGTCGCCGGTCGAGCCGGTCAGCGGATAGCTTTTGCCTCCGGTCGATACTATGACGGCGTCTGCTTTAATGCAGCCGCCGTTCTCGGTGGCAACGCCTTTAAGCTCTCCGTTTTCTATTGTCAGAGACACGGCCCTGCCCTTTAGTATCTTTGCTCCGCTTTTAAGGGCAAACCGCCTCAGCGCGTCAACTATATCGGCCGCCTTGTCCGATTGCGGGAAAACTCTGCGCCCGCGTTCGGTTTTAAGCGGCACTCCCAGCGATTCTATCAGCCGCATTGTATCATGCGGGGTAAAACCGTTTATCGACGAATAAAGAAAGCGCGGATTTTTCGGCACGTTCTCCATAAATTCCTCGACCGTACAGTTGTTTGTCAGATTGCAGCGGCCTTTGCCCGTTATCATCACCTTGCGCGCAACATTGTCATTGCGCTCCAGTATTGTGACGCTGAGTCCGCGCCGCGCGGCAAATCCCGCGGCGATAAGTCCGGCGGCTCCTCCGCCGACTACCAGTATGTGTTTTGTGTTGTTCATAATGTTTGTCTGGTAAAGGTTTCGGCAGGAAGCAGGTCTTCCTTCCGAAAGGGTTTTCGCCGCCGGCGGCGACGCTTTTTTACGCTGTCGGTTATCTGTTTTTTATCTTATCCCTGTACGCTTTGGCAGCCTGCTCGGTTTTATTGTCCCCGAACTCATAGTAGACGGCGTCCTTTATTTCATCGGGCAGATATTGCTGCTCAACGTAGTGGTCAGGATAGTCGTGGGCGTATTTGTAAGTGAGACCCCTGCCCATCTTTTTTGCACCGCCATAATGATTATCCTTCAGGTGCTGCGGCACATCGCCTGTTTTGCCCTTCTTTATATCTGCTATGGCCGCGTCTATCGCCATAATGCCGGAATTGGATTTCGGCGCGGTACAAAGCAGGATCACGGCGTCGGCAAGTGGTATTCTCGCTTCGGGCAGGCCGACCATCAGGGCGGCGTCTATGCACGATTTGATTATGGCTATTCCGTTGGGATAGGCAAGGCCCATATCCTCACAGGCGCAGACCATGAGCCTGCGGCATATGCTGGGCAGATCGCCGGCCAGAATAAGCTCGGCCAGATAGTGCAGCGCGGCGTTTTCGTCCGAGCCGCGCAGAGATTTCTGAAAGGCCGACAAAATATCATAATGCCGGTCGCCGTCGCGGTCATAGCGCATGGAGCTTCTTTGGGTCACCTGTTGCGCCGTGTCAAGCGTTATGACATAACGACCGTCAGCGGGCATTGTCGCCAGAAAGCACAGCTCTACGGCATTGACCGCCTTGCGCACGTCGCCTCCGCAGGCGTATGCGATATAATCAACGATCTCGTCGCTGTAATCTATTTCGGCGTTCTTTTCATCGCGCAGAAACCCGAACGCTCGGACGATCGCCGGCTTTGTCTCCTCGGCGGAGATCGGCTTGAACTCAAAGATAGTCGAGCGGCTCAGAATGGCGTTGTATATATAGAAATAAGGGTTTTCGGTGGTGGAAGCAATCAGCGTTATCTGACCGTTTTCGATGAACTCCAGAAGCGACTGCTGCTGCTTTTTATTGAGGTATTGTATCTCGTCCAGATACAAAAGCGCGCCGTTCAGGTTATCCATCATGTCCAGCTCGGAAATTATGGTCTTTATGTCCGAGGTGCCTGCCGTTGTGCCGTTGAGCTTATAAAGCCTTCGGTCGGTTTTGGCGGCGATTATGCGTGCCAGCGTTGTTTTGCCGATACCGGACGGACCGTAAAAAATCATGTTGGGGATCACGCCGGATGCTATGATGTTGCTCATGGCCATGCCTTCGCCGAGAAGGTGCTTTTGCCCCACCATCTGAGAAATCTCTCTCGGACGCAATCTGTCGGCAAGCGGTATCTGCATGATTTTTCACCTCCGTTTCGTCTGGTCAGATCTTAACAGGCGTTATATTTTATTATACACGTTATGGAGTGTATTTGCAAATCGTCAGAAAAAATAAGTTGTCAGCTAAGGCTGACAACTTATTATAAGCAAATCCTCCGATTGCCGGATCTTATATGAATCTATGCCGCGTAGCTGCGTCTGTTATACGGTAAGGCGTATTATTCGTACAGCTTAACCTTTTCGCAGAGGCCAGTGACTCCCTCGCGGATGGCGTCCGCGCTGTTTTCAAAGTCAAACGCAGCCTTTGCGATAAAGCCCGCGATCTCGGTCATGTCGTCCTCTTTGAAGCCTCTGGATGTGGCTGCAGGGGTACCGATTCTGATACCGCTTGTTACAAAGGGGCTGAGCGGCTCGTTCGGAATGGTATTCTTGTTGACTGTAATGAAAACCTCGTCAAGCCTGTGCTCCAGCTCCTTGCCTGTGACGCCGGTATCTCTGAGATCGACCAGCATAAGGTGGTTGTCGGTGCCGCCCGAAACCAGCTTCATGCCGTTTGCGACAAGTCCGTCGGCAAGAGCACTTGCGTTGTTGACCACCTGCTGCTGGTATGCCTTGAACTGGGGCGTAAGAGCTTCGCCGAGGCAAACCGCCTTTGCCGCGATGACGTGCATAAGAGGTCCTCCCTGTACGCCCGGGAAAATGGCTTTGTCGATCTGCTTTGCGAACTGCTCTTTGCAGAGTATCATGCCGCCTCTCGGACCTCTGAGGGTCTTGTGCGTTGTGGTTGTCACGATGTCGGCATAGGGTACGGGAGACGGATGAAGTCCCGCCGCAACAAGGCCTGCAATGTGCGCCATATCAACCATGAAAAGCGCTCCGACAGACTTGGCTATCTCGCTTATTCTCTCAAAATCTATTATTCTCGGATATGCGGACGCACCTGCGACGATCAGCTTCGGAGAAACTTCCTTTGCCGTCTGCTCCAGCTTGTCGTAATCTATTCTGTGCGTAACGTCGTCCACTCCGTAGGATACAAAATTGTAGTACTTGCCGGAAATATTGACGGGCGATCCGTGTGTAAGATGGCCGCCGTGGGCAAGGCTCATGCCAAGTACTGTGTCGCCCGGGTTGAGCAGGGCAAAATAAACGGCTTCGTTTGCGTTCGCGCCCGAATGGGGCTGTACGTTGGCGTGATCAGCGCCGAAAAGCTTCTTGGCTCTTTCTCTCGCGAGGTCCTCCACGACATCAACGCACTGGCATCCGCCGTAGTAACGCTTGCCCGGATAGCCCTCCGCGTATTTATTTGTGAGAACGCTTCCCATAGCTGCCATAACAGCAGGAGAGACAAAATTCTCGGAGGCGATAAGCTCAATGTTTCTGCGCTGTCTTTTGAGCTCGTCCTGCATTGCCTGTCCGACCTCTTTATCGAACTGTGTGACAAATCCGATGGTATCCATCATTTCGTTGAACAAATTAATGCACATCCTTTGATATTTAATATATATAAAGCTGTTGTTAACCGTTTCCGTGCCGCATACTTCCCAATATAAGCAAGCATATTTTTATTATACATTATATTGTGAAAAAATGCAATGATTTGTCGGGAAAACATTGTATTTAAATCCGCCTTGCTTCTCCGCATTTATTCAGCGTTAAAGAGCTAAGGAGACGCGCAAAGCTGCTTGACATTATGTATCATAAATACTATACTGAAATTATAAGAAAAGGATTATACGATATGTGGTACATAATGTAAAAATCTCATTCATTTCGGTATATCGGTTTAATGTTGAAAGGAAGTTTTATTTATGAAAAACTCAGGATTAAGAAGAATTATCGCTCTGCTTGTCGCGGTCATTCTCGTCGCCTCAATGGCGGCGGTCGCGCCTGCCGCGGGAGCAGAGGTAAGCGGCCAGTTCAGATACGAAACCCTCGCTGACGGAACGATCCGCGTGACCGGATACGCCGGTGAGGCTTCCGAGGTGACGATCCCCGCAAAAATCAACGGAAAACCTGTCACGGCGATCGCCGACCGGATGTTTTATGATTTGCTTGTCACAATAACCAAGATCGTACTCCCTGACAGCATAACTACTATCGGCAAACGTGCTTTCAGCAACTGCGTAGATCTCGAAAGCATCAACATCCCAGACGGCGTGACTACTATCGGCGAGTTCGCGTTCAATGAATGCATGTCACTTAAAAGCATCGTTCTTCCCGACAGCGTGACGACCGTCGGCAAAGAAGCCTTCGCATTATGCTCCCGTCTCGAGAGCGTCAGAATGCCGTCAGACTTAAAGATAATTCCCGAAGATATGTTTGTCGGCTGCTATAAGCTCAATAACGTCAGCATTCCTGGCGGCGTTACAAGCATCGGAGACGGCGCGTTTGCCAACTGCAGCAGTCTCGAAAGCGTAACGATCCCCGCCGGAGTCACCGCCATAAACGGCACCGCCTTCCTTAACTGCAAATCGCTGAAAACCGTCAACATTCTCGGAAACGTCAAAAGCATAGGAAGGTATGCGTTTTTCGGCTGCAATAGCCTTGAGAATTTCAGCATACCGGGCACGGTCAAAACCATCGACGAGTATGCGTTTTCCGGCTGCGCATGCTTCAAGGACGTCGATATGCCCGAAAGCGTAACGAGCATCGGCGCCTCCGCGTTCAGCGGTACCAGTATTGAGTCGGTCTCCATTCACGCAGGAGCTGTAAGTATCGGAGCGCACGCGTTCAGAGGCTGTCCCAATCTTGCGGAAATAACCGTCGATGACGATAATCCCAACTACAGCTCGCTTGACGGAGTACTTTACAACAAGGACCGCACCGTGCTGATGCAGTACCCCGGAGGAAAGGCCAGTGCCGAATTTACCGTTCCGGACACGGTAAATACCCTTGACAACTACTCCTTCGCAAGTATCTCAAATCCTTCCCGTGTAGTAATTCCCGATAACGTGACCGTAATCGGACAGTATGCTTTCTATTATAATGCAGGGGTTAAAAGCGTATCTCTGCCGACCGGCCTGACCGAAATCCGGCAATACCAGTTCTACAACTGCACGAACCTTTCCGATATCAACATACCGGACGGCGTTGCAGTTATCGGATCATACGCGTTCAACAAATGCGCATTTCCGAGGATCGTCATTCCCGATAGCGTAACGAGCATAAAGAGAGCCGCCTTCTCCGCCTGTCCTGACTTAGGAAAGGTCTATTTCCTCGGCTCGCCGGAGCAATGGCAGGATCTCGTTGAAAACGGCATCGAAGCCGGCAACGAATACCTCCTTAACGCCGCGATCGTTTTCGGCGGCACGACGGGAGAGACAGAATACAGCGTCGTCAATCCTCCGTCAGCAGGCGCGAACGAGAACTTTGTCGTGAAGATCACAATCCCGGCAGGCGCGTCCAAGATAGGCATTTTGAGCGAAAACGGCAAGTGGATGGGCAAGAAGTCCCAGGGCTGCGTCAGTAACGGCGATGGCAGCGATACATGGATGATAGCCATGTCAGTCGGCAGCAAGGGTCAGCGCACCTTCGGCATATACGCCGATTACGGCGAGGGCCTTGCCGACACGGGATTGAGGGTCAATATTTCCATAGTCAGGAGATCGGTGAATCCGCTCGAGCCGTCTGCAGCCGCAGGTGCCATAACTGCCGACGTTGCCGGAAAGGTAAACGCTCCGTTCACCTTCACCGTCGTTACCGACACTAACGTTGAAAAGGTCGGCCTGTTCAACGAGAAGGGCTCGGGCATATCTAAAAAGCAGGTGTCAAAAACCGTAAACGGCGGCGCGATTACATGGGTGTTCACCGCCTCGGTCGGCTCCTCCGGCAGCCGCACCTTCTGCGTCAAAACGCAGGGCTCCGACAAGGTATGGCAGGAGCTCGGCAGCTTTACCATAAAAATCACCAAATAAATCATCACCGAAAATATTAACAGCCCCTTCATTTTTTGCAAAGGGGCTGTTTTTTATATGGCGATTATCCCACAAATACGAAGCTTCTGCCGTCGGCGTATTTTTCCCACGGCGATTCATTATAGTCCGCCTTTTTCTCAAGCGCCGCCTTTCTCACCGACAAAGTGTGTTCCGGCGAATAATCATAAAGAACATACAATGTGGAAATGCGGGAATCGTAGCGGTAGCGACAATATACCTCTCCCGAATCCGCGTCGGGTTCAAATCCGGTATATACTCCCTCAAAACCGATGATTCTGTCAGCCTCGCTTTTCTCCATGCCGGCATAAAGCATGTCCGCAATATATGAGCGTATCTCATTTTTCATCGTACCGTCGGATAATTCATAATCAAGTGCAGACCGGCAGACAAGTCCGGGCGCTCCGACCGCTTTCGCGGCGTCCGAACCGTCCTTTGCAAAGAAAAATTTTGCCGAAAGATCGTTTTTCTCCGCCGTTTTGGCGAAGAAATCGTCGGTCTGCTCTCCGTCGGACGTCCTTCCAACGAGCCTCTCGACATCGGAAACGGACGCGCCGTAGTTAATCGAGCAAAAACCGTCGTAAAAGTCGGACGTCCCTTCGCCGGAAAGGAGCTTTTTCACCGGTACCGCGCCGATCTTTGACTCATGGATTATCTGCGGCATTATCTGCCGATCCGGGTCTTCAATTTCGTCCGGCAGAGCGATTTCTCCCTTTTTGCAGAGCTGACAGCTAACTGCGGCTCCGCCGCACACAAGCGCGGAAAACTGCATATCCTGTTTGTTTTCCCAGACATATAAATCGTAAATCTCACCGCTGTATGCGTTTTCGTCATAAGCCTGGTAGGACAGTATGTTGAGCCCCATTCCGAGCAGCTGCTCTATTTCGACAATGCTTCTGCCCTCTTTTATTCCCTGAGCCTTTTTTTCGGTAAAATCGCTCTGCAGTATTTTATCCGCCATTATCTGTTTTTTGGTCACCACATCGTTTTTGTCGGCAAAAACGCGGAGAGAAAGGCCGGTTCCCCCGATCGGATATGTGACGGTGTAGTCGCTGTATCCCGCGTTCAGCCCGGTTATGTACTGCGTGCTTTCCGAATGCTCTCCCAAAAAACCGAGCTCATCGACCGAACAGGGGATCAGCACCGACTGCATGGCGTCGTTTGCGGCGGCAACGCTTTCGTCCGCGGCGGGCGCTTCGGACAAAACGGATGCTCCCGGTCTGTGCGAATCTGAGTATTCCTTCAAATGTTCGCACGAGACGAACAAAACGCAAAGTATTAAGGCGGTCAGAACCGCGGAAAATCTTTTCATTGTCATCACCGTTTGCCTGTGTTTTCTATAAATTATATATCAATTCCTCTTTCAAGTAAACAGGGCCGCGCGGGATACGCAAAAAAACAAGCTTTTTTGCAGAGCCGCAGCTTACTGAAAAAACGCCGGAGCGCCGCTGTTTCGCAACAAAACAGCCCTCCGATTTTTTGGAGGGCTGTTATTGCTAAATCAATATTGCATTTTTTGCGCCGACTGCCAAATTGCCGCGGCGCATTTCGCCAAACTCGGCTGATCAGCGGAACTTGCGCTTGCGGGCCGCTTCAGCCTTCTTCTTGCGCTTTACGGAGGGCTTTTCATAAGCTTCTCTCTTGCGCACTTCGGCGATAACGCTGTCTCTCTGGCACTGTCTCTTGAAGCGTCTGAGAGCGCTGTCTAAAGATTCATTTTCTTTGACTCTTACTTCCGGCATTTACTAAATTCCCTCCCTCCGCCTAATCCGACAGGGGTTGTTTTCGTTAGATACACCGCAGTCTGAATTCACAGCGGTGTACAATAGATTATATAATATTTGCATGCCTTCTGTCAAGTACCTTTGGGATATATCTTTATTAAAATATTATTACCAAGAATTTATCCCTCTCATACCGACAGATTTATTTTGCAACGATGTTGACCAGTCTGCCCTTGATATAAATCTGTTTGACGATTGTTTTTCCTTCGACGGCCTGAGCCACCTTCTCATCGCTCAAAGCGAGAGCTATCGCGTCATCCTGCGAAATATCTACGGGCACATTGAGCTTTGCCTTTACCTTGCCGTTGACCTGAGCGACTATCTCAACGGTCGAATCGACGCACTTGGCCTCATCGTATTTCGGCCATGTCGTTTCATTGAGCATGCCTTCAAAGCCGATGTTTTCCCACAGCTCCTCTGTGATATGCGGAGCAAAGGGGTTGAGCAGCGTCAGGAATATCTTCATTTCACCCTTTGTAACGCTCTTGGAAGCCTCCAGCTCGTTCAGCAGGGTCATCAGGGCAGCTATGGCAGTGTTCTGCTTGAGCCGCTCGATATCCTCGCCTACCTTCTTTATTGTTTTGTGGAAGGCGGATTCAAACTGCGGGCGGATGCCGCCGTCGGTTACCTTTTCGGCAAGATTCCATACCCTGTCAAGGAAGCGCTTGCAGCCCTTGATGGAGTTTGTATTCCACGGCGCGGCCTTTTCAAAGTCGCCGATAAACATCTCGTAAAGGCGCATGGTGTCGGCGCCGTAATCCCTGACCACTTCGTCGGGATTGACGACATTGCCTCTGGATTTGGACATCTTCTGTCCGTCCTCGCCCAGGATCATGCCGTGGCTGGTGCGCTTTGCATACGGCTCGGGAGTCGGCACAACTCCTATGTCATAAAGGAACTTGTGCCAGAATCTCGAATAGAGCAGATGGAGCGTAGTATGCTCCATTCCGCCGTTGTACCAGTCGACCGGCAGCCAGTATTCGAGGGCCTCCTTGGATGCGAGAGCGTCGTCGTTGTGCGGGTCGCAGTAACGCAGGAAATACCATGAGGAGCCTGCCCACTGCGGCATGGTGTCGGTCTCACGCTGCGCCTTGCCTCCGCACTTGGGGCATGTGGTCTCAATCCACTCTGTCAGCGTGGACAACGGAGAGTCGCCGTTTTCCGCCGGCTCGTAGCTTTCCACCTCGGGAAGGGTCAGCGGAAGCTGGCTTTCATCGAGAGGAACATATCCGCATACAGGGCAGTGAACGATCGGAATCGGTTCGCCCCAGTAGCGCTGTCTGGCAAATACCCAGTCGCGCAGCTTGAAGTTGACCTTCGGCTCACCGATGCCCTTTTCGGTAAGAAATTCGGTGATTTTGACTTTTGCTTCCTCAACGGGAAGACCGTCCAGAAAGCCGCTGTTTACCATGATTCCGGTGGCGCAGTCGGTAAATGCTTCTTTTTCGATGTCGCCGCCCTTGACGACCTCAATTATAGGCAGACCGAATTTCTTTGCAAATTCCCAGTCTCTTGTGTCGTGTCCGGGCACCGCCATGATCGCGCCTGTGCCATAGGAAACAAGGACATAATCGGAGATAAAGATAGGTATTTCTCTGTCGTTTACGGGGTTAATCGCCGCAACGCCGTCCAGACGCACGCCGGTCTTGTCCTTTGCGACCTCGGTGCGTTCGAAATCGGATTTTCTCGCGGCAGCCTCTCTGTAGGCGACAACCTCATCCATATTGGTGATTACGTCGCTCCACTTGTCGATTATCTTGTGCTCGGGCGAAATGACCATGTATGTCGCTCCGAAAAGGGTATCCGGTCTGGTGGTGTAAACCGTCAGGGTGTCGCCCTGCGTTGTGGAGAACCTGACCTCGGCGCCCGTTGAGCGTCCTATCCAGTTGCGCTGCTGAGTCTTGACGCGCTCGATATAATCGACTGTGTCCAGATCGTCGAGCAGCTTCTGCGCGTATTCGGTTATTTTCAGCATCCACTGGCTCTTGGTCTTATGTACGACCTCGCCTCCGCACCGTTCGCAGACGCCGTTTACCACCTCTTCGTTTGCCAGAACGCACTTGCAGCCGTTGCACCAGTTGACATTCATTTCCTTTTTGTAGGCAAGTCCCTTTTTGAAGAGTTGGAGGAATATCCACTGGGTCCATTTGTAGTATCCGGGATCGGTGGTGTTGACCTCGCGGCTCCAGTCGAAAGACAGACCGAGCGATTTAAGCTGGCTCTTAAAGCGGGCGATGTTGTTTTTTGTGACTATCTCGGGATGTATGTGGTTTTTTATGGCGAAGTTTTCGGTGGGAAGTCCGAAAGCGTCCCATCCCATCGGGTAAAGGACATTGTATCCCTCAAAGCGTTTTTTGCGCGCGACTATATCCAGCGCGGTATAAGAGCGCGGATGACCGACGTGCAGTCCCTGTCCCGACGGATAGGGAAACTCGACGAGCGCATAATACTTGGGCTTGGAGTAGTCGTTGACCGCATGGAACGTGCCCTTTTCGTCCCAGATGTCCTGCCACTTTTTTTCGATTTTCTTATAGTCGTACTTCAAATATGTTCACTCCGTTTTCAGATTTTAGACGATAGAAATATGATATGTCAAAGCGCGCCTTACAGCGTGAGTTCTGACAGATAAGCCGGCGCTGCCGGCGCAGTATCCTGTGTCAAAGGCATCCATGAAAGAATATCCGCGCGGCGGTAACGGCGCTTTTAAATTTTTAATGCTGTTTGCCGATCCCGCAGGAGAAAACGCTCTCCCTCCCGCTGAAAGATTCTATTCTTCCTTGCTCTTAAGCAGTGCCTTGAGTTCCTCTGTTACGTCCTTGCCGTCTGCCCACAGACGCTCTAGCGAATAGAAATCCCTTGTATCCTTCTGGAAAACGTGCAGCACAACGTCGCCGTAATCGGCAAGGATCCACGCCGCCGAAGGATAACCCTCGGTTCTTGTCGGGAGCATGTCCAGCTGCTTGAACTGATATTCCACCTCGTCTATCAACGCCTTTACCTGCGTAGAGGAAGTACCTGTGGCAATGACAAAATAATCTGCGATTATCGTCAGATCAGCAATCTCTATAAGACGGATGTCCTGTGCCTTTTTGCTGTCAAGTATCTCGGCGATCTTTAAAGCCTTTTCCTTTGATGTCATGTTTTCCACCTCTTTAATACGGATCTTTATTCAGACTGCCTTAGGCAGTTATTATTGTTTTGCGACAAGCTCGTTCCATGCGTCTATGGTATCGGGATGTATGGTCAGGTCCCTTTCACACAGATCGCATATGGAAAACTGCAGGGCCGTGTGCATGGCCTTTTCCATACTTACCTCAACATCGCGGCGCATATCCTCAACGCCGTTGTAATCGCGGTCCTCACTGGTGTAATCGGCGAGATAGAGGGTCTTTTCCAGCAGACTCATACCGGCTCTCGCTGTTGTATGATACCTCACGGCATTGAGCATGTCCTCATCGGTTATGCCGAGCTGCACTCTGATGAGATGCGCGCCGGTAATCGCATGCCACAGCTTCGGGGAGGGCGCGCTTATCTTATCCATAATTATACCATTTTCCCTTATATATTTCAACTGCTGTCCGGCCGGCATGTCCTTGGTTATGTCGTGCAAAAGGCCGACAACCCGTGCCTTTTCGACGTCGGCGCCGTATTTTTTCGCAAGGCGGACAGCCTCCTTCATCACACCCAGGCTGTGAAAATACCGCTTTTCGGTCAGCCGCTCCATAAGCAGTGTTTTGTATTCCTCGATCGGATAGATCATTGCCGCAGTTTTCAACATTTATCCTCCTCGGTTAAAAAAATGAAGAATGAATTGCGCCGGAGCTGGAAAAGCCGGCCCGTGTCCCTTCACTTTTACTTATACAGCCCCCGCTGCAAGACATATTCCGTTACATCGTCAGGCAGGAGACCTTCAACCGAAGCGCCTTCTCTTATGCGGCGTCTTACTTCTGTCGAGGAAACGGCAAGCGGCTGACAGCCGGATATGACAGCCTGTCCGCCCATTTGTTCTATCCGTTTAATATTCTGCCTCAAAGCGTCCGGGATATCCTTATCCCTTGCGACCGAAAAAATCGTTGCCAGCGCGATAATATCTGCCGCCCTGTACCATTTGAGCATCCCTTTTAGCGCGTCGCTCCCCATAATCAGGTAAAGCGCCGCATCTGGGTTTGCCTCCTTTATTTTTGTCAGAGTGTCAGCGGTATAACAAAAGCCGTCCGCGCAAATCTCCATATCGGATACCTGAACATTTTTCATGCCTTTAAAGGCGGTTCTGCACATGTTCAGCCTGTCCACAGGCGGTGCAAAATCCCGCATCGGCTTATAGTGCGGGGCATTTGCCGGGATCACGATGACCCGGCTGTTCCCGACGCTTTCCAGAAACAGCTCGACAAGCCTTACATGTCCGTTGTGTACGGGATTAAACGTACCGCCGAGTACGCCGATATTTTCCATGGAACATCTCCATCTTGCGATAATAATTTACAAACTGTATAAATTCACTGAAAAATTACAAACCCATGAGGTCGAGAGCTTCCTTTGCGGACATCTGTTCGGCTTCTTTTTTGGTCTTGCCGACTCCTCGGCCGATTATATTGCTGTTGAGCAGCACCTCGACGGTAAATCTCTTGTCGTGGTCGGGGCCCGACTCGCCCACCAGAACATAATCCAGCTTCTCCTCCGGATTTTGCTGGATTATCTCCTGCAAAGCGGTCTTGTAATCGCGGAAGCTCCTTCTCCTGTGTCCGTCTATCGCGGGCACTATATGGCTGAGTACGAACCTTTTCGCCTCGTTGAAGCCGCCGTCCAGATAGATTGCCGCAATAAGCGCCTCGAAGGCGTCGGCCAAAATGGACGGGCGGTTCTTTCCGCCGGTATGTATCTCGCCCCTGCCCATTATAAGGCTTTCGCCCAGGTCAATGGTTTTCGCGAACTCGCTCAGGGTTTTTTCACACACCAGCGAAGCGCGCAGCTTGGTCAGTTCGCCCTCGGCAAGATGGGAATAGCTCTTGAAAAGATATTCCGAAGTGATGATTCCCAGCACCGAATCGCCCAGAAATTCCAGACGCTCATTGCTTTCGGAGTGTGTTTTGGACTCATTCGCATAGGAAGAATGGGTCATCGCCGTGACAAGGTAATCTTTATTTTTAAAGGTATAGCCTATGGTTTTTTCGATCTCAGACAATTCTCCCATTTTCTCTTTCAGTCTCCTCCTCTCTCAGTATGCCTCGTTTTCAACATAATTGACGATATCTCCGACCGTGGTCCATGCCCCGTAAATATCCTCGGGGATGTCAAGGTCAAATTCCTCTTCAAGAGCCAGCGCCAGATCGACAACGGCTATGTCGTCGATTCCGATCTCCTCAAGCGTGCTTTCCGGCTCTATATCGTCCTTTCTTATATCGAACATATCCTCAAATACCTTTAACACTTTTCTGTAAAACATATGCTGCGTTCTCTTCCTTCCGAAAGGTCAGTGACCGTTTGCTCCTGTTCAATATATTCTATGACAAAAAAGCAATAAGTTTACAGGAAATTATTCCTCACCGTTTGCGGGAAACTGCGACATTTCCTGTGTTATGACGTCAACCGCGCCTTCTTCCTTATAGCTTTTCGCGAGCGTTATCGCGCTGTAGACTGCCTCCGCTTTTGAGCTTCCGTGCGCCTTGAACACCGGCTTTGAACAGCCCATTATCGGTGCGCCGCCGTAACGGTCGTTGTTGAACAGGGCAAAGCTCTGTTTAAGATCCTTTTTCAGGGCCGCCGCCGCCATCTTTGTCTTGGAGTTTTTGTAAAAAACATCCTTCATCAGATTGATTATGCCTCTCGGCATGGATTCATAAAGCTTGAGGAATATATTTCCTGTGTAGCCGTCCGTAACGACAACGTCGCACGCGCCGTTGACCACATCGCCCGGCTCGACGTTCCCGACAAAATTGAGCGTGCTGTTTTTGAGCAGCCTGAGAGATTCGATCTGGAGCTCGCCGCCCTTTGTTTCCTCTGATCCGATGTTGAGCAGGCCTACTCTCGGATTATCCATGCTCATGACCCTGTGCATATAGACCGATCCCATTACGCCGAACTGGTAAAGCATATCCGGCTTGCACTCAACATTTGCGCCGGCGTCAATAAGCATGTGGATGCCCTTCATGTTGGGCATTACCGGTGCTATGGCGCAGCGGTGTATTCCTGCAATGCGCTTAACGATAAGCGTCGAGCCGACCAGCAGGGCGCCGGTTGATCCCGCGGAAACAAAAGCGTCGCCTTCGCCGTCTCTCAGCAGTCTGCATCCGACCGCCATTGAGCTGTCCTTATGCTGTCTTTTTATCGAAACCGGAGGATCGCACATCGAAATAACGTCCTCGCAGTGGAATATGCGCATCCTGTTCAGAGAAATGTCATTTTCCTGCGCGGCGTTTTTTATTCTGTTTTCGTCGCCGGTCAGATATATTTCAATATCGTCATGGCGGTCGACCGCGAGCGCGCAGCCCTTTAAGATCTCGACCGGAGCGTTATCTCCGCCGAATGCGTCAACAATTATGGTCGCCATTCAATCATTCCTTTCGCCGCGGACGGCAGCGGCAATATGCAATCAATAATATCGCCCTCAGATTTCCTTCTTATCCAGCGTATCAAAATATTCGAGCGATCTTGCGGCCAGAGCCGCGTAGCGTTCTTTTTTATCACGAATGTGCCTGTCAAGCTTGGGCAGGATACCGAAATTCGCGCCCATTGGCTGAAAGTCGGAGTTTTCCTCAAGCGTGTACCCTATCAGCGCGCCGATCATGGTAAAATCGGGCAGTGTGAACAAAGGCTCGCCCCTAAGTCTCCTTACGGCGTTTATTCCCGCCATGATTCCGCTTGCCGCCGATTCCATGTAGCCTTCGACGCCGGTTATCTGACCGGCGAAAAAAATGTTTTTGTCTGATTTAAGACACTGGCCTTCGCCCAGCAGCCCGGGCGAATTTAAAAATGTATTGCGGTGCATTACGCCGTATCGCACAAATTCGGCGTTTCTGAGCGCGGGTATCATGGAAAATACCCTCTTTTGCTCACTGAATTTGAGGTTGGTCTGAAAGCCCACAAGGTTATACAGCGTGCCGGCCTTATTTTCGCGCCTGAGCTGCACGACCGCCCACGGACGGTGTCCGGTCTTCGGATCCCGCAGGCCGACCGGCTTGAGCGGTCCGAACCGCAGGGTGTCCTGTCCCCTTTTGGCCAGCACCTCAACCGGCATGCAGCCTTCATAGACTTTATCCATATCGTGCAGGACGGCCCGTTCAGCGTTTACCAGCCCGGTGTAAAAAGCCTCATACTGTTCCTTGTTCATCGGACAGTTGATGTAATCATTCTCGTCGCCGCGGTCATATCGGCTCTGGCAGAAGGCGCAGTCCATGTCAATGCTGTCGGAGCTGACGATGGGCGCCGCCGCGTCGTAAAAGCTGAGATAGCCGTCGGGTATGAGTCCCGTCAGGGCCTCCATCATGCCTTCGCTGGCAAGCGGTCCGGCTGCGATGACGCACACGCCGTCGGGTATCTTGCGGCACTCGGCGTTGATTATCTCTATGTTGGGGTGATTTTTGATTTTTTCTGTGATGACTGCCGAAAACTCATCTCTGTCAACGGCGAGCGCTCCGCCTGCCGGAACGCGGCATCTGTAGGCTGCGTCCACGCAGATCGAACCGAGCCGACGCATTTCGGCTTTCAACAGTCCGGCCGCGCTTTCAACGCGCTCTGCCTTGAGCGAATTGGAGCAGACAAGCTCGGCAAAGCCCTCCATGGAATGAGCCGGGGAAAATTTGACCGGCTTCATTTCGATAAGGCGGACTCGCACGCCGGAACCGGCGGCTTGCCATGCCGCCTCAACTCCCGCAAGCCCGGCGCCTATTATGGTCAGGTGGTCATTTGTAGTCATAGCTTTGGTTCATTCTTGAGAGCATAGGGCGTCAAGCCTTACTTTCTCCTCTCATATCCGCAATTTTCATTGATGCAGTATATCTTACTGCCCCTTCCCTTTTTCTTGAAAAGGCTGCTGCCGCAGTTGGGGCATTTTTCGGGCGTGGGGACATCCCACGTCATGAAATCGCAATTGGGATTGTTCTCGCATCCGAAATAGGTAGCGCCCTTTTTGGAACGCTTGGAAAGCACCCTGCCGCCGCATTTTGGACAGATCCCGCCGGTGTCTCTGACTATCTTCTTGGTGTTTTTGCATTCGGGGTAGCCGGAGCATGCCATAAACTTGCCGAAGCGGCCCATTCTGATAACCATGGGCTTGCCGCAAAGCTCGCAAACCTCGTCGGTCTCCTCTACCGGTATCCTGACATGCTTGCCCTGCATTTTTTCCTCGGCTTCGGTCATGCTTTTGTCGAAGTCGCCGTAAAATCCGGCAAGAGTGTCCTTCCAGTACATCTTGCCTTCCTCAATTTCGTCGAGCTGCTCCTCCATCCTGGCGGTAAACTCGACGTTTACGATGTCGTCAAAGCAATCCTTCATCAGCTCGGTGACGACCTCGCCCAAAACGGTGGGCTTCAGCTGCTTGCCCTCGCGCTCGATATAATCGCGGTTGACTATAGTGGATATTGTAGCCGAATATGTGGACGGCCTGCCGATCCCTGTCTCCTCAAACGCCTTGATAAGCGATGCCTCTGTATAGCGTGGAGGCGGCTGGGTAAAATGCTGGTTTCCCTTTATGCTCTGAACGTCCAGATCGTCGCCCTCGTTCAGCTTCGGCAGACGTTTGGATTTTACGTTCTTTTCGTCGGTCGGCGCCTCGTAAAGTACGGTGTAGCCGTCAAACTTCACCGTCGATCCGCTTGTCTTGAATTTATATTTTCCCGCCATTATCTCGGCCTTTACCGTATCGTAGACGGCGTTTGCCATCAGGCTGGCGGTGAAGCGCTCCCAGATGAGCCTATAAAGCTTATACTGTTCGTTTGTCAGATATGGCCTGACCCTGTCCGGAGACATCTCCGGCATTGTGGGTCTGATGGCTTCGTGCGCGTCCTGCGCGTTGGATTTTGTTTTGTAATATCTCGGCGACGCGGGAAGATACTGCTTGCCGTAGTGCTGCAAAATGTACTCATTGCCGGCGCGCCTTGCCTCTTCGGAAATACGCAGAGAATCGGTACGCATATAGGTTATCAGACCTACCGCTCCCATTTCGCCCACTTCGACGCCTTCATATAGCATCTGGGCCACGCGCATTGTCTTTGCCGAAGCGAAATTCAGTCTGCGGGAAGCGTCCTGCTGCAATGTGGATGTTATAAACGGCGGCGCAGGGCTTGCCTTGCGTTCGCCCAACTGTATTTTGGTCACAGTAAACCGCTCGCTCTTCAATTCCTCGAGGATCCTGTCGGCATCGGCCTTGGTTTTGAGCTTTATCTTGCCCTTTTCCAGACCGTAAAGCTGAGCGTCGAATGCGGTTTTTTTGCCGTGAACGGTCAGAGAGGCGTCAATAGTCCAGCTTTCGACGGGGACAAACGCTTTGATCTCATTCTCCCTGTCCACAACCATGCGCACGGCTACAGACTGGACGCGTCCTGCGGACAGACCGGTTTTGACCTTTCGCCACAAGAATGGGCTCAGCTTGTAGCCCACGATGCGGTCGAGTATACGCCGCGCCTGCTGGGCGTCAACAAGATCCATGTCTATCCTGCGCGGATGAGCCATACCCTGACTGACTCCGGTTTTGGTAATCTCGTTGAAGGTGACTCTGGTCTGCAGATCCTCGTTCAGGCCGAGAATGTGCGCCAAATGCCAGGAGATGGCTTCCCCCTCGCGGTCAGGGTCGGTCGCCAGATAGACCTCGGACGCCTCCTTCGCCTTTTTTCTCAGCATTTTTATGAGATCATCCTTGGAATTAATCTCCTGGTAGATGGGTTCAAAATTGTTTTCGATATCGACGCCCAGTTTGCTCTTGGGCAGATCTCTTATGTGCCCGTTGGAGGCAACGACGTCGTAGCCTCTGCCGAGGTATTTTTTTATAGTTTTTGCTTTGGAGGGAGACTCCACTATTACAAGCTTGGACAATTCGGTTACAGCTCCGTTTCTTAATATGCGGCGATGGAATAACCATCGCCTGTATGTCAATGCGAGAAGCGTTTTGGACCTATCAGCGGGTATTTTATTCTAACACTGTAATTTGTTTTTTGTCAATCCTTAGGCTGCTTTCGGTTAAAATTATTCCTCGAAGACGTTTTTCTTATGCGCGGGCGGTCTATCTCATCATTTCCCACATTATTATTGTCGCGGCATTTGCCGCATTGAAGGATTCAGCCCTGCCCTTCATGGGTATTGTCGCACTCAGGGAGCATACGTCGATCAGATCCTGCGATACGCCGTTCGCCTCGTTGCCTATGACGACCGCGCATCCGCTGCCGAGGTCGATTTCGGTCACGCTTCTGGCCTTCGGTGAAACGACGCTCGCAACGGTAAGAAAGCCTTCGGCGGTCATTTTTGATACCGCCGCCGTCATATCCTCCGCGACCGCTACAGGCAGGCGGAATATGCTGCCCATGCTGGCTCTGAGCGCCTTGGGGTTGAAAATATCGCAGCCGCCCTTTGACAAAACGGCTCCGTCAAGCCCTAAAGCCTCAGCTGTCCGGATTATCGCGCCGACATTGGAAGGGTCGGCGACATTCTGCAGAAGAATATATTTCCCCTCACGCTTTGGCGTGAAGGAGATTTCGGGAGTTTTGCATACGCAGAATATCCCCTGCGGATTTACCGTATCGCTTAATCTCTGCGCGACGCCATCGGAAATAAAAAGGGTCTCCTTTGCCGGCCCGGCGATTTTTTCAATATCGCCGCAATTTTTTTCATATGCCCCGCGCGTGACGAAAAGACATTCAATCTCTATGCCGCTTTGGAACGCGTCGCGGCACAGACGAAGCCCCTCGATAAAGAAGCGTCTCTGCTCCCTGCGGTGTTTGGCGCTGTCCCTGAGCGTGACCGCCGCCTTGACCGATGGGTTTGTTCTGGAGGTTATTTCACGGGGTGGTTTCATTTCTTTGCCTCCTGCCGTCTGCCGCGCGGATAAGGCCGCGATACACTATATAAATAATATAGGCGTTAATACGAAAATCGTGCTTTAAATGTTATTATAACTCACCGGTGTGATAAGTCAATAGCAAAATTATATGTTGTCATTTGTTCGGAGGCTTCAGACCTGTTTTCAGCCGCGCAGCAACGGCGCCGTTCAGGGACGGCGTTTCTTTGACATAATACCGGCGGAGCCTCGATTTTGCGTATATCCTGCCGTTCTGAACCGGGATGGATAAACGCGGGAAACAAAAAGAAGGTCTTGAAATCCGCTTTGGGCGGATAAGACCCTCTTTTCTGCCTGTTGATTTTTAAGATTATTTTCCTGCCGAGCGCAGACCCTGCCGCGTCTTTCTGAGGGTGTTGATGTTCTGCACCATCAGCTCGTCCGATCTCTTGGATATTTCCTTGTTTCCGGTTACCGCAAGAGAAAGCTGCTCCTCAATCTTGCGATAGATCTCGCGCTGTGCCAGCATGGTCTGCTGGAGAATATCGTCAGCGTTTTTCAAGGCCGACTCGGCATATTCGGCAGCCGCTTTTTTTATATCCCTCGATTTGAGATGGGCGTTTTCGATGATTTCATCGCTCTGAGCCTTTGCCTGTTTGAGGACCTCCTCACGCGAAACAAGCTGCTTCGCCTTTGTCTCGGCGTCTCTGATTATCCTTTCGGCCTCGGCCTTTGCCTTGCCGATTATGTCGTTTTTGTCGCTGACAATAGCCTTGGCCTGTCTGACCTCCTGCGGAATATTGAGCCGCAGATCATCGATTATCTCTCTTGCTCCGGCGGCGTCAATCACCTTTTTTGTGCTGAAAGGCAGTGTAAAGGCTTCGTCCATAAGATCATCAAAACTGTCAAGAAGCTGTTCTATCGTCATTTTTCAGTCCTCCTTCTGAATTTTTCCACTATTTCATCAATAATGCATTCAGGTACAAAGTCGCTTATGTCTCCGCCAAGCTCGGCCACCTGCCTTACAATGCTTGAGCTGAGATACATATAGTCGGATCTGGCTGTCAGAAAAACCGTCTCCAGTTCGGGATTCAGTTTATTGTTGGTCAGCGCCATCTGAAACTCGTATTCAAAATCGGAAACGGCGCGCAGACCCTTGACGATTATATTCGCGCCGTGCTCGCGCGCATATTCGGCGAGCAGACCGTCATAGCAGTCCACGCGGACATTTTTCATTCCTTCGGTCGCCTTTATAAGAAATTCCATACGTTTTTTCACGCTGAAATGTGTCTGCTTTGCAAAATTTGTCATCACTACGACGATGACCGCGTCGAACATCTCCGAGGCCCGTCTTACGATGTCGATGTGCCCGTTTGTGACCGGATCAAAGCTGCCCGGGCAGATGGCTATTTTTTCCATAAAAATCCTCCGGATCTCACTCTTCTTTAAACCTGTACACGCTGACCTTTATTCTGCCGTATTTGTATTCCCTGAAAAGTCCCAGCTCTCCTGCCGTCTGCGGCAGCGAAAGCTCCTTCGGGCTTTCGCAGACGATAACGCCGCCCCGGTTCATTTTTTGAGCGACCTTCTCCAGAGCGTCAGCCAAAAGGCCTGCCTTATACGGCGGATCAAGAAATGCGATGTCGAATTTTTCGGCGGTGGCAGACAAAAAAGAGGCATAGTCCTTGTTTATTATTCTCGCCTTTTCCAGCAGACCGGTATTTTTTAGATTGCTCTCCACGACCCCGATCGCCCGGCTGGATTTATCGACAAAGAGGCATTTTTCCGCGCCGCGGCTGAGAGCTTCGATTCCAAGCTGGCCGCTGCCCGCAAAAAGATCGAGCACGGCTCTGCCTTCTATTTCAAACTGTATTGCGCTGAAAAGCCCTTCCTTTACCTTGTCGGTAGTCGGGCGCACGTCCTCGCCCTCCAAGGTCTGCAAACGCTTTCCTCTGGCAAAACCGGTTATAACTCTCATATATTCCTCCATTTGCTATACGAAATAATTATGCACTATAAAGCAGCTTTTGTCAATCACTTTGTCGAAAAGCGGGATTCGGACAGGCGACGAAAAATAGCCCTTAATCCTCGTGAAAATGCATAAATATTTTCTTCGCGTTTTCTCTGCTTATACCGGAAACCGCCTCAAGCTGTTCTATACCGGCCTCCTTTATCCTGTCGGCGCTGCCGAAATGCTTCAGAAGGGCGGATGCTTTCTTTTCTCCTATTCCCTTTATCGAGGTCAGCTCCATGGAGACGGCTTTTTTCGAGCGCACATTTCTGTGATAGGTCACAGCGAAGCGGTGCACTTCCTCCTGAATGTTGGCGCAGAGGGTGAAAGCTCCTCTGCTCTGGGATATGGATATCTCGCTGCCGTCGTCGGTTATTGCTCTCGTGCGGTGTTTTGAGTCCTTGACGAGTCCGAAAACCGGAATGTCAAGCCCAAAGGCTTTTACGACCGGGCGGACCGCCGCTACCTGCCCCTTGCCTCCGTCAAGCAGTATAAGATCGGGCAGACGTCCGAAGCCGTCGGTCTTTTGTTCGTCGTCGGCATATCTCTGCAGCCGGCGCGATATTACCTCCGCCATGCTGCGGCAGTCGTCCTGCCCCGAAAAGCCCTTTATTGCAAATTTGCGGTATGCCGATTTTACCGGTCTGCCGTCTTCAAAGACGACCATAGCCGCGACATTGTCGCTGCCGGCAGTGTTTGAAATATCGTAGCTTTCGATATAAGACGGCGTTTTTTCCAGCCCGAGCAGTCTGCCCAGCTCGTCCAGAGCCGCCATTTCGCGTCCTGTCGAGCCTATCTGCTGCGCCAGGTTTTCGGCGGCGTTGGACCGGCACATTTCCACAAGTCTGAACTGCTCGCCCTTTTGCGGCGCGACTATCCTGACCGGGCGTCCGCTTTTTTCATTCAGCCATTTTGCAATAAGCTCCCTGTCGGCTATCTCGCCGTCTATGGTTATCTGCGCGGGAATGTCCGGACGCATGGAATAAAAGGCGCGCAAAAACTCAAATCTCGCCGAATCGGGCGATTCGCTCCAGTCAAAGGTAAAGCTCTCCCTGTCGTACAGCCTTGCTTCTTTGAACCGGAAAACTTCAAAGCATATTTTCCCCGTGTGCTGAGCCAGCGCAACGACGTCCTGGTAAGGAACCTTTGATGCGACGACCTTCTGCTTTTCACCGATTTTTTTAAGCGCCGTTATCCGATTTCTTATTCTCGCCGCCTTTTCAAATTCGAGGTTTTCGGCATATTCCTCCATCTGCCGCGTCAGCTGGGAAACGGAAAGGCTTTTGCCGCTTTTGATGTAATCTATCGCTTCACCGACAAGCTCGCTGTAGCTCTCGGCGGAAATCTTTCCTCTGCACGGGGCGCAGCACTGCTTAATGTAGTAATTCAGACACGGCCTGCCCTTTCCTATATCGTTCGGGAATTTCCGAGTGCACTGAATCAGTCCGAACAGACGGTTCACCTCATCCACCGTTTCCTTTACTATATATCCGCTGGTATAAGGGCCTATATATTGCGCCCCGTCGTCCAGACGCTGCTTGCACTCGGTTATGGTTTTATATTCGCCCGGGGATATTCTGATATAGTGGTATCCCTTGTCGTCCTTGAGCAGTATGTTGTATCGCGGGGTATGCTGCTTTATCAGGCTGCATTCCAGCACAAGCGCCTCATACTCACTGTCGGTGACGATATATTCAAAGTCGTGTACCTGCCGCACCATAGCCTTGACCTTGCTGTCGTGCTGGTTGCCCGCGCCGAAATACTGCGACACACGGTTTTTGAGCTTCTTCGCCTTTCCGATATATATTATGTCGCCGTCCTTGTTGTGCATGATGTACACGCCCGGAAGCAGCGGCAGCCTGTTGGCCTTTTCTTTAAGAATTTCCTTTTTATCCATTGTTTTCACCTTTTCGCAGACCCTCCCGTTCAAATCCGTGGTCTTGTCGGCTTGAGCGAGCGGAGTATCCGGGGCCTCAGCAAAATTCGGGAACGGCTTTCGGAGGTCCTGCTTCCCGGAAACCGCCGCATGCAAATGATCGCCGGCGGCGTCGGACCGGTCATAATGCGTCTTTATCTGCATGCATTTTGTTTCACCCGGTGTACGACGTATGTAGACGGTTTTAGTATTGCGCAAAATACTGCATATTAAAAATACCGTCCTCATTAGGACGGTAAGTTTCTGTCGCCGCCTTGCGGCAGCATTTTTTGCTTTTGGATCCGATCAGTCGGCAAAACCGCTGTTGACAAGCTCTACAAGACCGTTTACGGCCGCTTCCTCGTCAACGCCGTCTGCTATGATCTTAACTGACGTACCGCCGATTATACCCAGAGAAAGGACGCCGAGAAGGCTTTTCGCGTTTACTCTTCTCTCCTCTTTTTCGATCCAGATGGAAGACTTAAATTCGTTAGCCTTCTGGATAAAAAAGGTTGCCGGACGGGCATGCAGTCCGACCTGATTTTGAATTGTGATCTCTTTAACGAACATAAGACTCTCTCCTGTCAGGTTCAAAATAGTAGAAGGGTTCATTAAGATAATATTAAATGCTTAATTTTTATTAACTACTATTATATTATATCTCATTTTTTGTCATTACGTCAACCAAACAGTATTGAATTAGTATTGACGCTGATGTTTTCGGTAACTTTCATAAATTCTTAATAATTATTTATAAAAAGTCTGTCAGGTCTAAATAAAATACTTTTGTTTTTTCAGTTTTTTAATAATAAAATATTACCGTTTTAGGTAATAATAAATCCAAATTTTACCAAAAAAATGCTTAACTGTCAAATATTTGCAATAATTCTTTCAGAAATAATTACCTAAAAACTTCATTAATAATTGTGCAGATTGTATATTGACAAAATCGCTAATATATTACTCACCATTATCCTGCCCCGTTTTGTCCAGTAAATCAGGGCGCATGAGGCGTGTTATTTCAATCTGCTTCTCACGTCTCCATTTTCTATATTGCCGTGATGCCCGGAGAGCAAAATCTGCGGAACCTCCAGATCTCTGAAGGATTGAGGCCGGGTATACTGCGGATATTCCAGCAGTCCGTTAAAATGGCTTTCGTCGGTAAAGCACACCTCGTCGGACAAAACCCCGGGGATAAGGCGTGAAACGGCGTCGGTCACCATCAGCGCCGGCAGCTCTCCTCCGGTAAGCACAAAGTCGCCGGCGGAACACTCCTCATCCACTATCAGGTCGATAACGCGCTGATCTATGCCCTCGTAATGTCCGCATATTATGCATAATTCATCCATCCCGGACAGCTCTACCGCCATTTTCTGATCGAAAACCCTGCCCTTGGGAGACATATATAATGTGTGAGGTCTTTTGCCCGTGACCCTGCATATGTCTTCAAAGCAGGATACTATTGGCTGCGGAGCGATTATCATGCCCGCGCCGCCTCCGTACGGGTAATCGTCCACGCGGCGGTGCTTGTCCCGGGCGTAATCGCGCAGATTGTGGCAGAATATTTCTATGACGCCCTTTTCACGCGCCTTGCCGATAATGCTCTTTTCCAGCACAGCCTCGCACATTTCGGGAAACAGTGTGAGTATGTCAATCCTCATCGTCAAAAATCCCCTTGATCGGTCTGATCTTCATAACGCCCGCATAAATATCGGTGTCTATAACAACATCCGGAATGCATGGAATGAGATACTCCCTGCCATCCTTTTTTATGTGATAAACGTCGTTCGCACCGGTAAAGCTGACGTCGCTGAGCGTTCCGTAGCAAATGTCCTCGTTGTCCGCGTCGATGACGTTCAGCCCGATAAGGTCCTGTATAAAGTATTCATCATCGTCAAGTTCAAAGTCATCGCGGTTCATGTAGACAGTTTTGCCGACATAGGGCATAGCCTCGTTAATATTGCCGATGTTGTTCAGCCTGAGCAGCACGATATTTTTATGCGGCCGCATGGACTTTATATCCAGCCGTATTTTTTCTTCTCCGAGATAGAGCTCCGGCAGAGCGCACAGATCCTCGGCGCAATTGCACCAGCTGTCTATTTTCAGATCGCCTGCGACGCCGTGTGTTCCGACGATCCTGCCGGCCTCAAGAAATTGCTTGGGCATAAATAATCCTCCGAAATACAAAAAGAGAAAGGAGCGTATGCTTCCACGGCGCCGGGCGCCGCGGGAAGACGGAAAACCGCCCTGCCGGTCGCTGACCGCCGCACCGCTTGCCGCCGGCATTATCCGGAGCGGAGCGCGCTCACGTTCAATGCTTTAAACTCTTGGCTCTAATTTCAAAGGCGCAGGCGAGAAAACGCCGGCGCCCGTGAAACGTCATCAGTCTATCTCAATAATGATCTTTTCGCCCCGGCGGTTTGCCGCGGCTCTTGCAACCGTTCTGATAGCCTTGGCTATCTTGCCCTGCTTGCCGATGATCCTGCCCATATCCTCCTCGCTCGCATGAAGATGATAGACAACAACACCGTCCTCATTAACCTCGTCAGCGTCAACGCTGACCTCTTCCGGCTTTTCAACAAGGCCCTGGGCGATCTTGATTAACAGCTCTTTCAAGGCGGTTACCTCCAATTATTTTGAGTTCTTCTTCATGATAGCCTTGACGGTATCTGTCGGCTGCGCGCCCTTGGAAAGCCATTCCTGATATTTCTCGGAATCTATTTTGACAACCTTCGGCTCTGCAACGGGATCATAATAGCCAAGCTCCTCAATGAAGCGACCGTCTCTGGGATATCTGGAATCTGCTACTACTACTCTGTAAAAGGGGTCTTTCTTGGCGCCCATGCGGCGCAGTCTGATTTTTACTGCCATTTTGAGTATACCTCCAAAAATTATGTGTGTGATTATATTGTCGGCGCGGGCGGAAAATCGCCCTTACCGTATTGATACCTGTATTATTTGAAATTTCTGAAATCGGACGGGTCAAAACCTGCCTGTCCGTTCTGTCTTGCCGCCTTTGCCATGTTGCGGAGCATTTTGCTTTTGCTTTTTCCCGTGCCGCCGAACTGCTTCATCATCTTCTGCATCTGATCTATCTGCTTGAGCAGGCGGTTGACGTCCTCCACCTTCATGCCGCTTCCCGCCGCAATGCGACGCTTTCTCGGCGGACTGATAATGGAGGGCTTTTCTCTTTCCTCCGGAGTCATGGAGAGGATAATTGCCTCTACCCTGTCAAGCTGCCTTTCGTCAATATCGACGTCGCGCAGCTTTTTATCCATTCCGGGCAAACTGGTGAGCAGCGATCTGACCGAGCCCATTTTCTTTATCTGCCTGAACTGATCAAGCATATCGTTGAAGTCAAACTGGTTTCTTTTGATCTTTTCCAGCATTCTCTCGGCGTTTTTCTCATCCATCTCGGCCTCAGCCTTTTCGATGAAAGAAAGGACGTCGCCCATGCCGAGTATTCTTGAAGCCATCCGGTCGGGGTGGAAGACCTCGATGTCCTCTACCTTTTCGCCCACGCCTACAAATTTTATCGTCTTGCCGGTTACAGCCTTAACGGACAGAGCCGCGCCTCCGCGCGAATCGCCGTCCAGCTTTGTGAGGATAACGCCGGAGATGTCAAGAGCATCGTTGAAGGCGGATGCCGCGTTTACGGCGTCCTGACCGGTCATGGAGTCAATGACGAGCAGTATTTCATGCGGCTGAACCTGTTTTTTTATATCGCGCAGCTCGTCCATGAGCTTTTCATCTATGTGCAGCCGTCCTGCCGTATCGAGGATGACGTAGTCGTTGCCGTAATCGTTGGCGCGCTTCAACGCCTGCTTTGCTATTTTAACGGGGTTTTCGGTGCCCATTTCAAAGACCGGGACGCCGACCTTTCCGCCCATTACCTTCAGCTGATCTATAGCAGCCGGACGGTAGATATCGCAGGCGACAAGCAGCGGTCTGTGACTCTGGTTTTTAAGCATGAGTGCCAGCTTCGCGGCGTGGGTTGTTTTGCCTGAGCCCTGGAGACCGCAGAGCATAATGATGCACGGCGGCTTTGAGGGAGAACTGATCCTTGCCGCTTCGGTGCCCATGAGGCTTATAAGCTCCTCATTGACTATTTTTATTACCTGCTGAGCGGGGGTAAGGCTTTCCATAACCTCTGCGCCGACAGCGCGCTCGGATACGTCAGCGATAAATTTTTTCGCAACCTTATAATTGACGTCCGCTTCGAGCAGCGCCATGCGGACCTCGCGCATGGCTTCCTTGATATCACTCTGGCTGAGCTTTCCGTGCGACTTTAATTTTTTAAAAACCGCGGACAGCTTGTCGGACAAGCCTTCAAATGCCAAAACTGACACCTCTTTTCAATTGATTGTTTATTTATCCGGCCGACCGGTCGGACGGTAAGCAGCGATATTACCATAGTATAATGATTATGATCGGCTACAGGAGATTTTTTACGGTAAGCAGCTCCTGCTTTGCGTTTCCGGGTTTTCCCTCATCTATAAGGATGCACGCGGCGTCGAGATGTTTTTCCATCTCTCTGAGACGTCCTGCCAGGCCGAGCTTTTGCTCGCACTGAATCAGGAACGCTTCGCCTCTTTTGATATTGTCGCGCACGCCTTGTCTTGTTATGCCTTCGTTTTCCGATATTTCCGACAGCGACAGATCTTCCTCATAGTAGCATTTGAGGCATTTAAGCTGTCTTTCGGGCAGAAGCGCGCCGTATTGGTCGAGCAGCAGTGCTGTACTCAGGTCTTTTTCCATGATCAGACCTCTTGATAGATATTCTCTGTAAAGGAATTCGCTTTACAGATTATACTATACTTCGGTTGATTTGTCAACAAAGCGGCTTGTTTTGTTTGATCCGGCGGGAAAATTTCCTGATTTAAATAAAAAAGACAGGAAACGGCGTTATGTCTTGTTGCAAATGTTAAAACGTAAATTAATTGTTTTGCGCTCTTGACTTTTTTGTGATGAGGGTATATAATAATTAGCGTTAAATCCGGGTGTGGCGCAGATTGGTAGCGCGCTTGAATGGGGTTCAAGAGGCCGCTGGTTCGATTCCAGTCACTCGGATTAAAAGCAGGTGCCCTTTTGGGCGCCTGCTTTTTATTTGCAATGTTTGGGTGAACCAGCGGCCTCGCAATAGTAATCATGGCCGCTTTGCGGTCGGTGTACGCGGAGCGTCAACGACCGCTGGTTCGATTCCAGTCACTCGGATTAAAAGCAGGTGCCCTTTTGGGCGCCTGCTTTTTATTTGCAATGTTTGGGTGAACCAGCGGCCTCGCAATAGTAATCATGGCCGCTTTGCGGTC
>JAFYGK010000028.1 GCA_017543285.1 Clostridia bacterium
AGAAGCACAGAAGCAATAAACTTCTGTGCTTAATGTTGTCATCTAAAAAAATCAAGACGACACATCAGGACAAAACCGTCAACAGTCAAGTAAATGAAAGCATCTGTGTTCGCCTGACTCCCCTGAAGTGGAGATGAGGGGGATCGAACCCCTTACCTCTTGAATGCCATTCAAGCGCTCTCCCAAGTGAGCTACACCCCCAAGACAACGGTGTTATTATATCATAATGATTTGGATAATTCAAGTGAAATTTTTTCATCATGCTTGTATTCTGTGATTATTCCATGTTTGTTTTTTGCATAATCGGGAAATAATAATCACAATAATTCAAACAGAGGAAGAATCGATCATGGCAAGAAAAACAGGAACCTCAACATATATTATGGAAAACAAGCCGTGCGTGCTGGGATTTGCAAGTATTGTCGGCAAAAAGGAAGGAGAAGGCAATCTTGCAAAATATTTCGACAAAATATACAACGATACGACCCTCGGACAGAAAACATGGGAAAAGGCAGAAAGCCGTCTTGTTGCAGAAGCCGTATCAGTTGCGCTTAAAAAGGCAGATCTGAATTATCCGGATATTGATATTATCTTTTCCGGAGATCTTCTCAATCAATGCATAAGCTCCACATACGGCATAAGAGAGACCGGAATACCCTTTCTCGGATTGTTCGGGGCTTGCTCCACAATAGCTGAAAGCATTTGCGCCGCCTCGCTGCTGATTGACTCCGGTACGGTTCAAAACTGCGTATGCGCAACTTCTTCTCATTTCTGTTCGGCCGAAAGACAGTTCAGATACCCCCTTGAATACGGAGGACAGCGGCCTCAGTCAAGTCAATGGACGGTTACCGGCTCGGGCGGCCTTGTTCTCGGAACGGAAGAACATGGCATTTGCATTGATAAGGCGTGTATAGGAAGAATAGTCGATAACGGGACTACCGACGCAAATAACATGGGAGCCGCTATGGCATCGGCGGCGGCCGACACGCTCCTGAGATTTTTCTCCGACACGGGCGATCCCCCGGAAATGTATGATCTTATAGCAACGGGAGACTTAGGCTTTGTAGGTTCTCAAATCCTGAAGGAGCTGCTGGCGCGGGAGGGACTCGTTCTGGGCGACAGATATACGGATTGCGGCCTTCTTATATTCGACAGAGACAGGCAGGATGTTCACTCCGGCGGCTCCGGATGCGGATGCTGCGCAAGCGTCTTGTGCTCTTATATACTGAATTCGATGAGCGAAGGCAAAATGAGCAACGTGCTTGTCTGCGCGACCGGCGCGCTTATGTCTCCGACGTCGGTGCAGCAGGGCGAAAGCATTCCGGGCATAGCTCACGCCGTACATTTATCTAAAAAATGATATATTGCAGGACAGGATGGAGAACTTTAAAGTCATTTGAGCCATCCTGTTTTTTTGAGGCTGAAAATGACAGCATGGATTTTTTATTCTGACCACGGTAAGGAGTTTCCGGCGCATCGCATATATTTACACACTACACAGTCCGTTTCGCCTGCAGACAGCCTGCGCCGAATTTATCGTAATATTGACATAAACCCTGAAATGATTTATTATTTAAAAAACAGGACAGGGGAGACTTTCGTGGAATCGCTAAAAAAATCTGTTGCGGCCGGACTTATGATAGGAATAGGCTGCATTGTTTATCTTTCGCTGGAGAGTAAAATAGCCGGCGCGTTGCTTTTTTCCGTGGGATTATTTCTTATTTGCTCCTTCGGGATGTTTTTATTCACCGGGAAGATAGGCTACATAATCAAAACCGGAAATAAGCCCAACTGTGCTGTGATATGGTTGGGAAACCTTTTCGGCAGTATAGCGGTGTCTGTTATTGCCCGCATTGCGAAGCCATCTCTGCATGAAACAGCGGCTGCGATGGTGGAGAATAAACTGAATCAGAATTATTTAGCTATAGTGATTCTTTCGTTTTTGTGCGGAATTCTCATGTACAGCGCGGTGGAAAACTTCCGGAAAAATCCAAACAGCGTAAGCGGGATAGTCGGCATAGTGCTTTGCGTTTCCGTTTTCATTCTCTGCGGATTTGAGCACAGTATTGCCGATATGAATTATCTCGTAATGGCCATATCTTCGGCAGATCAGGCTTTGCAGTATCTGCTGTTTATCGTTGTTGTCTCTGTATCAAACGGTCTTGGAGCGCTTGCGATAAGGTTTCTCACAAAGGAAAAAGAATAACATGTTCTGACGGCAGCAATCGCTGAAAGGGCTCTGCAATTATTTCCGTTAATTTTATAATTCGCAAAATCTGTAGAACTTTATAATAATGATAAGCATAAGAAAAATCAATAAGCTTAAAAATCGAGAATCAAGAATAGTTTCCGATCAATGGAAGCTCGGAAGATTCATATTTGAATCAAGCCTCATCAATCAAAAATACGGATTCCCTTTCTTGAACCGCCACGATATTGAGCTTGAGCCCAGGACGGAATACAACGTCAGGATTAAATATCTCAATAGAAAATGCGAGCAGAGGATAGTTCCTATAATCTGCTCTCCGGAAGGAAAAGGCAAAATCTATCTGAATTACAGACTGATCGACCGCAAGGGCAGATTAACAGAGAATACCCCGGCAAAGCGGTTTGCTGCGGAGATCAGTTTGCAGAGAGAGGAAATAACGGTTAAATTTTGCTCATCGACCGGAATAATGTCAATTGCATACGAATGCGACAGTCAGAATGATAATGACGCTTACGACAGAATATGTTCCGATTCTTGCAACTGGAAATATGCGATGACCGCAAAACAGATAGATCCTTTTACTGTGGAATACAGCTGTAAAAATCCCGACAGCATGGATTTCGACTGTTTTCGCTTTTCGGTCAGTTGGGAGAAAAAAGAAAACGGACCAATAAAATAAGAGGGCAAAAGCGGATCGGACGAAAAGCCGCCTAACAAAATAAAAGATAAGTTTTATTTAGTTGCAAATCATACGAGTTTCACAGCATGGAGGGGACCGGCGTGGATTCAAAGCTGCTTGCCGAAAAACTGTATTCTTTACAGGATACTAAATACAGGGATTTTCAGACCAGACTTATTCCTACGGTTTCCCCTGATTCGATCATAGGCGTAAGGACTCCCGAGCTCAGAAGGCTTGCAAGAGAGCTTTTTTCTTCGGACTTTCGAGATGAATTTCTTCGATCTCTGCCCCATGGCTTTTTTGAAGAAAATCAGCTTCACGCATTTATAATATCCCTTATTCGTGATTTCGAGCAATGCATTGCGTATCTTGACGCTTTTCTTCCCTTTGTTGATAACTGGGCGACCTGCGATCAGATGTCGCCCAAGATTTTTAAAAAGTACAGGCAGCTTCTGATTCCTTGTGTTGATCGTTGGCTTTTCTCAAATCATATTTACACCGTACGTTTCGGAATTGGTGTTTTGATGGAGCATTTTCTTGATGAGGATTTCAGTCCCGATTTTCCTCGGAAGGTCATAAACGCCTGCTCGGATGAGTATTATGTCAGCATGATGGCCGCATGGTATTTTGCGACAGCTCTCGCCAAAAGATACGATGATGTTTTGCCTTATATTCAAAACAAATGTCTCGATAAGGCGACGCACAACAGGGCGATCCAGAAGGCAGTAGAAAGCTACCGCCTGTCAGACGAGCAAAAAGTTTACTTAAAAACCCTGAAAATCAAATAACCTTTTATCGTCAAGCAATTATAAAGGGTCGCCGGAAACGGCGACCCTTGATTTATTGTGGAGTATGTATTTATCCGAGAATAGCGATGAGAACGCCTGCGGCAACGGCCGAACCGATAACACCGGCGACATTGGGGCCCATAGCGTGCATGAGAAGGAAGTTTGCGGGGTTTTCCTGCTGACCGACCTTCTGAGAGACTCGCGCCGCCATAGGAACGGCGGAAACGCCGGCCGAGCCGATGAGCGGATTGACCTTGCCGTGCGTTAAGTGGCACATGATCTTGCCGAACAGCAGACCGCCGCATGTACCGAACATGAACGCGATAAGACCGAGACCGACAATATAGAGGGTCTTCCATGTCAGGAAGGTCTGACCGTTTGCTGTTGCGCCGACCGTAACGCCGAGGAATATTGTGATTATGTTCATCAGCTCGTTCTGCGCGGTCTTGTTAAGACGGTCAGCGACAAGCGATTCTCTGAACAGGTTGCCAAGCATGAGCATACCGACCAGAGGAGCCGCCGAAGGCAGGATAAGAGCGACGATTATTGTAACGATGATGGGGAAGAGTATTTTCTCTGTCTTGGAAACAGGTCTGAGCTGTTCCATGACGATGGAACGCTCCTTCTTTGTGGTGAGCAGCTTCATGAACGGCGGCTGAATAATGGGTATCAGCGCCATATATGAATAGGCTGCAACGGCAATCGGGCCCAGAAGATGGGGCGCCAGTTTGGTTGTGACGTAGATGGCGGTAGGACCGTCCGCGCCGCCAATGATGCCGATGGAGCCGGCTTCCTGTCCGGTAAAGCCGAGAACCTTTGCAAGAATGAACGCGATAAAGATACCGAGCTGAGCGGCCGCGCCCAAAAGGAAGCTCTTGGGGTTTGCTATAAGCGGACCGAAGTCGGTCATACAGCCTATGCCGAGGAAAATGAGCGGCGGATAAATTCCCAGCTTAACACCCTGATAGAGATAGTAGAAAAGACCGCCTGTCTGTACCGGCTTGTTCCAGAAGGGAGCAAGCTCCTGCCAGATGATGGGATAGCTGTGTACATCCTCGGGATGAATGGCATTGAGCATGTCGTTTATCTGCGTGGCTGACAGCGAGTTTTTTATAGCCTCAAGTATCTGCTCGTTTGACGTCAGGTGAGCAAATTTTTCCGGGAATGCCTTGACCGCCGCGTCGACCAGCTCCTGAACGGGAACGGGTATCATTTCGTTCTTGGGCATGTCCATAAGACCGGCCAGCGGAAGATTGGCCAACAGCATGCCGAAGGAAATCGGCAAAAGCAGAAGGGGTTCGAATTTTTTGACAATGGCGAGATACATCAGGAAGCAGGATACCGCGATCATAATGTAATTCTGCCAATATACGAGATTGAATCCCGATGTGGTAACGAGCTGGTTCAGCGCGTCAACAAAACCGTCGAATACACCCAATTTTACTTCCTCCCTCTTGCGTTAAAAAACGAATTGATATTTTGCGAGATACCTGCCATTGCCCATGCGGAACGTCCGGCTGCGGCAACACGTCTCACGCTCTTTACCGCGTAGGCAGTGTTGTCCTCAAGCCCGGCGTAATATACGGCGGCTGCGATAACGGCCATTATCTCGTCAACGTCATCTTCGACTGCCGCAGCTGCCTTGACGACGTTGGATATGACGGGTATAGCAGCTGCCTTCTTAGGGTTTTGGGGAGTATCTCCCTTCTTTGAGGATGATTTGCCCGTAATGCTTCTGACTATTTTGGAATAAAGCCAGATGCTGAAGGTGAGGATTATCAGTACGGAGAAAACGACAACAAGTCCGACCAATAAAACCGTGACCATTTGAGTTACATCGCTTGGATTCATCAATACACTTCTCCTTGGATTATTTTGTCTTCATATTTGAGCGGCTGCGGATTTTAAGCGGTTTGGACGGAACAACCCGCCCGAACCGGAGAAAAAACAACAAAAAGCCCAAATCCAAACATTATATATTATATCGGAATCGAAGAAATAAATCAACTGATTTTTAATAATTCGTTAAATAATGGCAATATTATGTCGAACACAATGGCATAACCACAAAAACTGTGAAAGTTGCAACAGAGAATCAATTAAAAAGGGATAATGGAGCCTCTGTGTTATATAGTTATATAAAAGAAAAAGGCGCGCTGTTTAAAGCGCGCCGTATAGGTTATCAAATGCTGTGTTGTATCAAAGCGGTTGTTATCAATACATGCCGCCCATGCCGCCGCCCATTGCAGCCGCAGCAGCGGCGTTGGCCGCCTGCTTATCCTCCTTGGATTCGGCAACGAGCGATTCGGTAGTCAGAACCATTGCCGCGACGGAGGCTGCGTTCTGGAGAGCCGAGCGTGTAACCTTTGCCGGATCGACGATGCCGGCTGTTATCATGTCGGTATATTCCTCTTTGTATGCGTCAAATCCATAGTTGGGATCGCATGCCTTTCTGATAACATCCACGATGATGGAGCCTTCAAGGCCTGCATTCTTGGCAATCTGGCGAACAGGAGCCTCAAGAGCTTTGAGAACTATCTTGATGCCTGTCTTTTCGTCGCCCTCTTCATAATCGGCGAGCAGCTTTTCGACTGCGCCGGAGGCAGCGATAAGAGCGGAGCCGCCGCCTGCTACTATGCCTTCTTCAACGGCTGCCTTTGTGGAGGAAAGAGCGTCCTCAATACGCATCTTGGTTTCCTTCATCTCAATCTCGGTTGCAGCGCCGACCTTGATGACAGCAACGCCGCCTGCTAATTTAGCAAGACGCTCCTGGAGCTTTTCCTTATCGAATTCGGAGGTTGTGGTTTCTATCTGTGTGCGGATCTGAGCGACTCTCGCCTTTATGTCTTCGGAATTGCCAGCGCCGTCAACGATTATTGTGTTTTCCTTCTGTACCTTTACCTGGTTTGCGCGTCCGAGCATTGCAACTGTTGCGTCCTTGAGCTCGAGGCCGAGATCGCTGGTGATAACAGTGCCGCCTGTGAGAATTGCGATATCCTGAAGCATTTCCTTGCGTCTGTCGCCGAAGCCGGGGGCCTTGACGGCAACGCAGTTGAATGTGCCGCGCAGCTTGTTGACAAGGATGGTCGCAAGTGCTTCACCCTCGACGTCCTCTGCGATGATGACGAGTGTTTTTCCGCTCTGGACTATCTGCTCCAGGAGAGGCAGGATTTCCTGAATGTTGGAAATCTTTTTATCTGTGATAAGGATGTAAGCGTCCTTGATATTGGCTTCCATCTTGTCGGTGTCGGTTACCATGTAGGGAGAGATATAGCCTCTGTCAAACTGCATACCCTCGACGACTTCGCTGTAGGTCTTGCCGGTCTTGGATTCCTCTACAGTAATAACACCGTCTGTGCTTACCTTATCCATTGCTTCAGCGATGAGGTTGCCGATGAATTCATCGCCGGAGGAAACTGTGGCGACTCTTGCGATGTCCTTTGTGCCCTCAACCTTTTTGGAATTGGCGAGTATGGCTTCCACGGTAACGTCAACCGCCTTCTGGATGCCTCTCTTTATCATCATGGGGTTTGCGCCTGCCGCGACATTCTTCATGCCCTCGTTGATGATGGACTGCGCAAGCAGCGTTGCTGTTGTGGTGCCGTCACCGGCAACGTCGTTTGTTTTTGTAGCGACTTCCTTTACGAGCTGCGCGCCCATATTCTCAAACGGATCGTCAAGCTCGATTTCCTTTGCTATTGTAACGCCGTCGTTCGTGATGAGGGGAGCGCCGTACTGCTTATCGAGGACAACGTTTCTGCCCTTGGGGCCCATTGTTATCGTAACGGTATTTGCAAGCTTGTCAATACCGGTCTGCAATGCTTTTCTGGCTTCTTCGCCGAAAATGATCTGTTTTGCCATGTTATATTGCCTCCTGATGGTTATTGCGGCTGGTTATTCATACCGCTTTATTGTTCTGCGTAAATTATGCGTAATAAAAATGCGTTGGATTATTCAACGATGGCGAGGATATCCGACTGGCGGACGATGACATATTCCTCTGAATCTATCTTTATCTCAGTGCCGGAATATTTGCTTGTGATGACCCTGTCGCCAACCTTGACATTCATTGCTACTTCCTTGCCGTCGACAAGTCCGCCGGGTCCTACAGCCAGAACTTCGGCTATCTGCGGCTTTTCCTTTGCGTTCCCCGGGAGAATAATTCCGCCCTTGGTCGTTTCTTCAGCCTCTATCATCTTTATGACGACTCTGTCAGCTAACGGTTTGATGGACATATATATTGCCTCCTTGAATTGAATGTGTTAAATAAGATTTAGCACTCTTTATATCTGAGTGCTAAATATATTTTAATCACTTGCAATGGAAAAATCAAGTACTAATTATTCAAATATTTGTATTTAACAAAAAGTTTACAAGTAAGGCCGAAAGAAGAGAAAAACTATGCCTCCCGCAAAATGGGGATGCTTTGACTGAATCCGAAGACGCAGCCTTTCGGTATTATGAAGTTTACCGCTCCGGGCAGACTTTCAAATGTCACGCTGTCGGCATATTCTACTTCGCCGTCAATGTTTATCGGGAGGATTGTATCGGCTTGTATTTTGATCTTTTTGCTTCTGAAAGAATATATGTAATCCTTGATTTCGTTATGAAGACCCTTCTTATATTTATCTATGAGTTTCAGCGCGGCTGCATGCGACGCTTTTCTGAACAGCGTAACATCCATCAGGCCGTCGTTGGGTATGGCATAGGGCGCGCCGATATATCCTCCGCCGTAGACCCTGCCGCAGGCGGCGAGAGAGAAAACAAATTCCTCATCATAAGCTTTGCCGCTGTCGCAGTCGGTTATTCGCAGCGGAGTCGCAAGCTTGCCGGCAAGCGCTCGCATGAGCGCGAGAAAATAAGACAGCTTACCCGTCATAAGCGGTATGCGCTTGACCGATTTTTGAAAATGGCAAACCCTGGCGTCAAATCCGATGGAGCATATATTAATGGAGTAAAAATCATTTGCCTTTATCATATCTACTGCGTGAGCCTCTCCGTCGATCTGTGCGCGGATGTCGCAAAACTGCGATGCGTTTCCGAACAGTTTGATATAGTCGTTGCCCGAGCCGCAGGGTATCATTCCAATCTGAGCATTTGAGTAACCTGCCGCGCCTGACGCGACCTCATTCAGGGTGCCGTCTCCTCCGCAGGCGAATAACCTGACGGTATCTCCCTTGGAAGCCTCGTGACGTGAAACGGAAACCGCGTGGCCTCTATATTCGGTGACACGGAAACTGTAATCCGCGTCGGTTGACTGCATTGCTTGGGTTATCACTTTTTTTATCTTTTCCGTGCTGTCCTTTTTTCCTGCATTCGGATTGAGAATAAAAATATATCTCATAATCTGATTGTCCTTTATATTTCTTTTCAAATTTCGCGCCCGTTTACCTGCCCAAAAGTCCTCCCAAGGTGGCGATGGAATTGGCAGTGTTTTGAAGCCTTTGCGCCGTTGACTCAAGCGCGCTGACAAGTCCGTTGAGCGATTCGATATCAAGCTCGCTCAGCTTATTGGCGGCCTCGGTAAGCGCTCTGACGGCGTCGTTTATTCCGTCGGTATCAAGTCCCGCGAGCATATTTGCAGCGTCTCTCAGAGAAGCGGCCGTCTCGTTCAGCGTTTCGACGTCGGCTTCGGTCAGCTTGTTCGCCGCCGCGGTCAGCGCTTCGACCGCTTCATTAATCTGATCGACCTCGACGTTTCTCACGTCGGTTTCTATCAATGCGAGACTGCGGTGAACGGTGGAAAATTCAACTGCGGCGAAAACGCCTACCGCGAGAATTATCAGCAGGATACATCCGAGCAGGGCTGTCTGTATGCGCATGTGAAGCAGCTTTTCATCTCTTGCGCCTGTCTGATTATGCATTGTAAAGCTCCCTTCATTATTAATTAAAAATACATATACAGCTGGCATTTTATCATGCCGTTATACAGCTTGCGGCGCTTTGACGCCTTTCTGCCGAACAGCTTCTCAAATTCTTCGTCGGGGCTGATAATGTAACAGCTTTCCTTTGAAAAATCAAATGCTTTTCCCATAATTCCGTAAATATCCCGAGCCTCTTTTATATTTAGCAGACGTTCTCCGTAAGGCGGGTTGCATAATACTATTGAGCCTTCTTCACTGACGTGATCCTTTATATTCCTTATGCTGAAATCTATCCTCGTATCCACGCCTGCTCGCTTTGCGTTATTCTTGACGAGCGCCTCGCATCTGGGATCTATATCGTGTCCGTGTGCGATAAAATCGTTGTTCCTTACGATGCGGTCGATGGCTCTTTGCCGCTCATGCAGCCAGGTTTCTTTCGGAATATTCCATCCTTCGCTTATAAAATTTCTGTTCATTCCCGGTGCGATTCTCATGGCATGCAGAGCCGATTCGATTAACAGGGTACCGCTGCCGCACATGGGATCGACGACAGTACTGCTGCCTCTGACATGAGCGATATACGCCATGGCGGCCGCGAGAGTTTCTCTTATGGGAGCGTCATTTGATGCCGGCCGGTAGCCTCTTTTGTGCAGACCCTCTCCGGATGTATCAATCATCAGCGCGACTTCATCCTTCATGATGGAAAACTGTATGCTGTAAAGACTGCCCGTTTCCTCGAACCATGAAATGCGGTACTTTGATTTAAGCCGCTCGACAACCGCCTTTTTGATTATTTTCTGACAGTCGGGAATGCTGTGCAGCTTTGAATTGATCGACCAGCCCTTGACGGGAAATCTGTCTTTTCTTGTTATCCAATTTTCCCACGGAAGAGCCCTGGTCTTCTCAAAAAGCTCGTCAAACGAATAAGCTCCGAAGCGCCCGACGATTATAAGAACCCTCTCGGCAAATCGAGAGTTTATATTGGTGCGCGCCATAATGTCATAATCGCCGCTGAAATACACCTTCCCGTTATCGGCAATAACTTTCTGCGCGTCCATTTTTTTAAGTTCGTTTGCCGCAAGACCCTCCAGACCAAATAAACAAGGAGCCGCAAAATCCATAAATCAAAATCTCCCCATATAAATTGACATTGTATATATTTAGAGTTAAAATAATTGTGAGATAAAGCGCGCTTTTTATTCTGCCTTACACAATTCTTCGGCATAGCGCGGCAATTTTTTACACATTTTCAGTTTATCATATATTCGGAGCCATTGCAATGAAATCATACAAAATTCATCTTATTCGACACGGCGAAACCGATTCAAACAAACTGGGTCAGTATATCGGGGTGACCGATGTTGAGCTTTCGGAGCAAGGCGAAAGCAGACTGAGAGAGATGGACGGAAAGAACGGCTATCCCTTTGCTTCGGTCGTTTTTTCAAGTCCGCTCAAAAGATGCCTGGAAACGGTGCGGATTATTTATCCCAATATCGAACCGACCGTCATTGAAGGTCTTTCCGAGTGCGACTTCGGCGACTGGGAGGGCAAAACGGTAGACGAGCTTTCTTCCGACGAGAGCTACAGAAAATGGGTTTCCGGCTCGGGAGGGCGATTTGAGCCGCCCAACGGGGAAAGCATGGTTGATTTTCAGATCAGAGTGTGCAAAGCGTTTGAGGATATAGTTGAACGGCTTATGCGCAGCGGAACGACAGACGCAGCTGTTGTTACGCACGGTGGAACGATAATGGCTATACTTGCCTCCTTTGGTCTTCCGAGAGCCAATTTTTACGACTGGATGACAGGAAACGGCTGCGGCTACAGCGTAAGAGTCACTCCGGTGCTTTGGATGAGCGGCAGAGTCATGGAGGTTTACGCAAGACTTCCTCTCGACAGGAGGGAAGAGGACGAGGTTATTTATGCCGCGAGGCAGGCGGCTTATGAGATAATCGGAGATAAACGGTCCGGCAAAGAGGATCCTGAGGACAAATCGTCCGATCAATAACGTTCGAAAGAAGGAAAACATATGTCGTATAAAATAACGCTTCTGAGAGGCGACGGAATAGGTCCGGAGATTGTCGGTCAGGCAGTCAGGGTCATGGACAAGGCGGCGGCTCTTTACGGCTTCGGCATCGAGTATGCCGACGCGCTTATCGGCGGAATAGCCGTTGATACGTTTAACGATCCTCTTCCGCGGGAAACGGTCGATATGTGCAAAAGCTCCGACGCCGTTTTGCTCGGAGCCGTCGGAGGCAGCAAATGGGAGGGACTTCCGGCGCATCTTCTCCCCGAAACGGGTCTGCTCGGTATCCGCAAGGAGCTTGCGCTTTTTGCAAATCTCAGACCGGCGAGGATATTCGGACCGCTCAGAGAGGCCTCTCCGTTAAAAAGTCAAATAATCGGCGACGCCCTCGACATTCTCATAGTCCGCGAGCTGACCGGAGGCATTTATTTCGGAGATCGCGGCAGATTTGACGACAACGGGTCGCCCGCTGCCTTTGATACCGAAAAATACAATGTTGACGAAATAAGACGTATACTCAAAATCGGATTTGAGTCGGCCATGGGCAGAGGCAAAAAACTCTGCTCTGTCGATAAGGCCAACGTGCTGGAAAGCTCACGTCTGTGGAGGCAGACAGCCGTTGAAATGGCCAAGGAATATCCCGAGGTTGAGCTGCGTCATCTTTATGTTGATAACTGCGCCATGCAGCTTGTTATCAATCCCGGGCAGTTTGATGTAATTGTGACATCCAACATGTTCGGAGATATTCTGTCGGATGAGGCGAGCGTTATCAGCGGCTCGATCGGAATGCTTGCTTCGGCGTCTTTAGGCAGCACAAAGCTCGGCCTTTATGAGCCGATTCACGGTTCCGCGCCGGATATTGCCGGTCAGCACAAGGCAAATCCACTGGCGACCATTCTGTCATGCGCTATGCTCATGCGCTATTCTCTCGGTGAAAGCGATGCTGCCGACTCCATAGAAAAAGCCGTTGCAAAAACTCTTGACGACGGTTTCAGAACCGCTGACATCTGCAAAAAGGGCGAGAAATGCGTTACCACCGAGCAGATGGGCGACGCCGTATGCGAAAGACTGCTTTGAACATCCGGCTTGACATTGCTTACAAAATGGTTTTATTGATGATATTGATTTAATCGCCCTATACCGTTTGGAAAGGATGTGACATTATATGGGGATAACGCGTAAGATTATCATTTCCGTTTCTCTGATTATGTCCGTCCTTTTTCTTTCATCGTGCAGCTATGTTACTTCCATCGACAGACTCCTGTCGCCGCCGAAGCTGACCGAGCTTCAGGCCGAACTGCTTGACGCGCTGGAGCAGGGACTGCAGACCGATGTGGGCAATGTTATCCTTAAATATCCGAATTACGGAGAGGGAGACGAAATAAACCGAAAGGCGTTCATTCTTGCCGATATTGACGGAGACGGCCAGGACGAAACGATCGTCTTTCACCAGTCGAAGGAATCTGCCGGCGCGGAAATCATTATGAATATTTTGGACAATATCGACGGCAAATGGGTATGGATGTGCGACACCGAGCAGAAGATAAACACCGAGTATTCCCGTTCCGAGATACTGAACGTCATATTCGAAGACCTGAACGGTGACGGGAAAAATGAGATAATAACCGAATGGAGCCTTTCGACCTCAACAAACCGATGTTTTATCATAATGGACTATATTGTTAATGATGACGGCGGGTCCCTGATTATATCCGATGCCGCCGAGCATTCGCGCCTTGTTGTCTGCGACCTCGATGAAGACGGCTCAAAGGAGATTTTCACAGCCGCAATAAACTTTGTTGAAAAAACCTCTTCCGCAAGACTTTATAAAATGAATAAGAGCGGAGATATTTATGTGGCGATGGAAACGGCGATGGACGCGAGCGCAACTTCATATGCTCCTCTTATCTGCTCGAGGCTTTACGGCACCGAAAAACCTGCCGTATACGCCGACGGATATAAATCCAACAATGAGATGATTACCGAGGTTATTTTCTGCCGCGAGCAGAACAATTCAAAGGAGCTCTTCAATCCGTTTTATATTCAGCCTGCCAGCATCCTTAACAATGAGGGCGAAGCTACCGTTTCCGGCATGGTAACTGCAACGATGAGGAACAGCGCGCTGCTGACCGAAGATATTAACGGCGACGGCTATCCCGATATACCGTTCTGCGAGCCGCTTCCTCCGATCTCCGCGCAAAGCGACGAAAAGACAGGAGGGCCGGCCGAATACTCTGCCGAAACCGTCTACAGAACCCTTTATGGATCATATACCGGTGATGAATTTGTGTACACTGTGGATTCAATGGGCGATTCTTATCAAAAGGATGACAAAACCGGATGTTATAATCTGATTGAACAGAATTACTTAAATCTTAATTCCTACATTGTAATCGCGGGAGACGGATACAGGTTCAAAATCCCGCCATTATGGCGAGGAAGCTTTACCGCGAGATATAACGCGCAGGCAAGATCACTGATCATGTCGGGGTGGAATCCTTCGACGGCATCCGCTCTTAGCGATTTTGCGGAAATAAGAGCATTTTCCATTTCCGACTGGCAAAAAAATTCCGAGACTTATACAGAATCAGGTTACTATGCTTTCAATGAGAACGACGACGAGAAAAAATATATCTACACAGTAAAAATGCTAAATGAATCCCAAAACAATTCGGTTTTTGTCACGAGAAGCATTGTAATCAATAATTTCAGCGTGATCAGCTACTGACGGTGCCGATACAAAGGAGAAATGCAGTATGAAAAGGATTCTTTTGTGCGAAGACGAAACGTCAATAAGAGAGTTTGTCGTTATCAACCTGCAAAACGCCGGTTTCGAGGTATTTGAGGCAGACAGCGGCGAAAGAGCGCTGGAAATATATGATGAGCAAAACGGCCGATTTGATATCGCTGTTCTTGACGTTATGCTGCCCGGAATCGATGGTTTTGAGGTTTGCAAACAGCTTCGCAAAAAGACGGACAAGCTCGGTATAATCATGCTTACAGCCAAATCGCAGGAATACGATAAAGTTAACGGACTGATACTCGGAGCCGACGATTACGTTACCAAGCCCTTCGGACCGTCGGAGTTTCTTGCCAGGGTTGAGGCTCTTTACCGCAGGGTTTCCGGAGGCTCGGACAAAAGCGAGGCGGCCTCTCAGGAAAAAAAGAAATATGAGCTTGTTTCCGGGGGCTTTTGCCTCAATCAGCGCAACCGTTCATTAAAAAAATTTGACGTTCAGATAGAACTTACTTATGTCGAATATCTGCTTATGGAATTTTTCATGAGCAATCCGAATGTTGTTCTTGACAGAAACGAGATACTGGTTAAGGTCTGGGGAGATAATTACTTCAACGAGGAAAAGATCGTTGACGTAAATATAAGAAGACTCAGGGTAAAGATAGAGGAGGATCCTTCCTCGCCCAAGCACATAATTACAGTTTGGGGCAGAGGCTACAAATGGCAGGAATAATCTGATGACGCAAGCAAACTTCTGAAGGCAGGTGACGGTCATGGCCGGCAGTTCTCTGTTGAACAGGCTGAAAATAAAGGGACTTACAAGGCGATGGCTTCTCAATTGTTTCGGAGCCATACTTGTTATCGTTATTCTTGCCGAGGTTGCCATTTCATTTTTTATACATTCCTACTATTATGATATGGTCAGAAGCGAGATCGAGAGAAAGACGGAGACAACCGTTACCGGAATCAGTTCCGGCAACCCGGAGAGTTACTCGAATTTTGAAACTCTTGCGATAAAAAGCATGGAATCCTTTGACGACAGAACGCTGTTTGAGATGATGGTCATTGATGAGCAGGGAAATGTAAAATTTATGTCGAGCGGCTTTAATCCGCCGCATGAATCCATGAAGGATTACGAAAACGCCAGGCAGAGCGGAAAGCTCGAGTGCTGGGAAGGCAGGCTTTCCACCGGGGAAAAAGTTATGTCCGCCTGTCAGGTGGTTTACGGCAGAAGCTCAAATACCGATGTCGGCGCCGTTCGTTTTATTGTTTCATTGACCGAAACAGACAGACATATAATAAAAATGATCGCCATTGTTTCCTTGATCTCGATAGTATTGCTGACTTTTGTCGTTTATACCGGTTTTTATTTTATCAACTCCATTGTTAAACCCGTGGCTCAGGTGAACGAAACCGCGAGAACGATAGCCTCCGGCAACTTTGACGCTCGTGTTTCCAAGCGTTATACCGACGAAATCGGAGAGCTGGGAGACACAATAAACTACATGGCAGGCGAGCTTGCGGCAAACGAAAAGATGAAAAATGATTTTATTTCATCTGTTTCTCACGAGCTGAGGACGCCGCTGACCGCTATAAAAGGATGGGGAGAAACAATAAAGGCCGTCGGGCCCAGTGACAAAGCTGTTTTCAATAAAGGTATGGGTGTAATCGTCAAGGAAGCCGAACGTCTTTCCGGCCTTGTTGATGAGCTTCTTGATTTTTCGAGGCTTGGCAGCGGAAGGCTGACTCTGCATCTGAACAAGCTTGATATTGTAGCCGAGCTCGAGGAGATAATGTTTATCTTTATGGAGCGTTCCAACAGAGACAGAATCATTTTCAGCTATAATGTGCCGGACGAAGCGATTATAATTGTCGGGGATACCGACAGACTCAGGCAGGTGTTTACCAATCTGCTTGACAACGCATTCAAGTACTGCAATGAAAACGGACATGTCAATGCGGAAGTAAAAAGGATCGACAATGAGGTGCATATTATTATCAGCGACGACGGAGTGGGTATTTCAAAGGAGGATCTCCCCAGAGTCAGGGAAAAATTCTATAAGGCGGATCAGACGAGACGCGGCTCCGGAATCGGACTGAATATAGCTGACGAGATAATAAAGCTGCACAACGGAAAGCTGCTGCTTGACAGCGAGCTTGGAATCGGAACAACGGCGACGGTGATCCTTCCCGTCGGATAATGAGGCTGTCATTGTTTCAAACAGGATTAATTGTTATTTTATTGTCAAAAGTTAAAAAGCTGTTAATTGTTGTGCGGCCTTGTGGACTTTTATAAACTGTTGTAATATAATTTTAAAAAACAGGCTATATAATCGGCCGGTGATTTTGTTATTGAGCCGTTTAACCGCAACTATATATTCGCCTGCTGTTTGTGATTATTGTTTTTTCAGGGAGATTCTTGATGGCTAAAAATAAAAATAAAAGCTGCAAATATACTTCAATAGGCGGCCAGGCGCTTATTGAAGGCATTATGATGAGGGGACCGCAGAGGACGGCTATGAGCTGCCGTCTGCCGGACGGCGCTATAAGCACAGAACTTGTCGGCGTTAAGTCTCTCAGGGACAAAAGCGTATTTTTCAGAATTCCCATTATACGCGGAATAGTCGGCTTTATCGACGCTCTGCTCACCGGCTATAAAACGCTTACACTTTCCGCCGAACGCTCCGGAATGGATGTCGATGATGAGGAGTTGTCTCCTTTCGAGCAAAAGCTGATGAATTTTTTCGGTGATAAGCTCTTTTCGATCATTATGGCGATTGCGGCAGTGCTTGGAGTTGCTCTTGCTTTCGGTCTGTTCTTTTTTGTGCCGACTTTTCTTTTCAACGGCCTGGGCGAGCTTGTAAACCTGATTGCAAACCGCATTGTCGATATAAGCATTTACAGGGCGCTGTTTGAAGGTATTTTCAAAATCGCCATATTTGTGCTGTATATTTACCTTATCGGAAAGATCAAGGATATAAAGCGTGTGTTCAAGTATCACGGAGCCGAGCACAAATCTATTTTCTGTTACGAGGCAAAGCTTCCGCTTACTGTTGAAAATGTGCGCCGCCAATCCCGTTTTCATCCTCGCTGCGGCACCAGCTTTATGATAGTAATGCTGCTTATCAGCATATTTATTTCCTTTATGCTTTCATATTTTACTCCGCTTGACAATAATACCTTTATATGGGTCATTATCAAGCTGCTGATGATACCGATTATTATGGGTCTCGGCTATGAATTTATAAAATATGCCGGCAAACATGACAACACCTTTACCAGAATTTGCTCGGCTCCCGGCCTCTGGATGCAGAGACTGACCACAAAGGAGCCGGACGACGAAATGATCGAAGTCGCCATATGCGCGCTTAACGCAGTTGATCCTCTCCAGGAAGACCCGTTTACAGAGTCCGATGTTATCATTACCGGCAGGCCTGTTGAAGCTGCCGGGACTGACGAAGCATATGAAGGATCATATGATACGGTGCAGGACGAAGAAGTATTTGACGAGTCGTTTGGCTACGCACATGACGCAGAATATTTGGAGGATGACACCGACGAATATGAATATGAGGAAGATACGCCGGCTGATGATTACACGCAGCAAGAGGATCCCGCAGCGGAAGAATATATTGATGAAGAAGAGCAATATGCTTCCAGCGGCGTAACCGGAGAAGAAACCGAAAACGACGTAGAGTATCCTGAAGCCGAAGATGAAGCGGGAGAAGCCGCTTATACAGAGAATGAAGCCGAAATCAAAGTATACGATCAGCAGGCCGTAAGCGAAGCCGAAATACCGGAAGCTGAATCGGCAGATGAAGCAGTACCGGAGGAAGACGGTCCGGAATACGGTACCGAAGAGGCTGAAAAAGCGGAAGAGGCGCAAGAGCCCGAAGCGGACGCGCAATCGGACGCGTCGGCCTGCGAAGCTGCGGAGACCGAGGATGAAGTACTCGCTGAGCCGGAAGATCATTCGGAAGCTGAAACAACAGCGGCAGAAATCATACCGGAAGAATCGGCTGATACGCCGGAGGGAACCGAAACAGAGGATGCGGAATCGGTCGAGGTCACAGCGGCTGAAGCTGCAGATGAAGCCGTTCAAGCAGCCGACGAGGCTGCAAAGGCCGCCGAGGCTGCCGAAGAAATGGCGGAAGAAACCGCAGAGGCAGAATTAACGGAAGAAATCTCTGAAGACGCCGCAGAGGATAATGCAGCAGAGACAGGGCAGGCCGATGCCGAAACCGTGGAAGCCGGTTCTATCCCGGAAGCAGACGAAACCGCGCAGGTCGTTGAAAATGTATCGGCAAAAACCGCGCAAGACAAAACTGCAGGATCCGATGGTTCCGAAGCTGACGGAATCAAAAGCGCTGCAGAAACGGCTCCGGTCAAAAAGGAAAACGGCGCCAGTGAAAAATCCGGTGATCCGGAGTCAAAGCCGCAGCAGAAAAACGGCGGACAAAACCGCACAGGCGGCAATAACCCAAATAAAAATAATAACCGAAACAGAAACCGCAACCGTAACCGCAATAAAAACAGGAATAATTCCGGCAAAAACAACGGCGGCAATCAAAACAGTTTACAAAACAACGACGGCCGGAAGCCTGTTTCAGAGGTCCCCGCAAATAAGAATTCAGCATCAAAGCCCGGCAATAATTCCGACAGGAACGCAAAAAACAACGACGCCGCAAATCGTAATGCCGGCGCAAAACCAAGCGATAATAATCAAAGCAAAAACAACAACCGCGGAAAAAACGGCGGTCGTCCCAACAATTCAAAAAACAACCGCTCCAATTCCGGCAAAAACAATTCAAACAAACAAAGAAACAGCAGAAACAATTCATCTGATAAATCAGGAGCCAAAACAAGCGGCGGCAGTGAACAAAAGGAAAACTGATGACCGTAAAAGAACTTATAGAAATTACCGAATCACAGCTTACAAAGGCAGGATGCGAAAGTCCTGCCTTTGATTCCCTATGTCTTGCCCAGAGCGTATTTGGGTACGACAGCTCGCATATGCTGCTTCATTATTTTGACCCCGCGGAGCAGGACAAGGCGCTCATGCTGAAAAGCCTTGCTGACAGACGCAGCAAAAGGGAGCCGCTTCAATACATACTCGGTGAGTGGGAGTTTATGGGACTTCGATTTTCGGTAGGAGAGGGCGTGCTTATTCCCCGCGCGGACACCGAAACGCTTTGTGAATTAATAATTAATCACATCGGACAAAACAATGCCCGCGTCCTCGATCTTTGTGCCGGCAGCGGCGCCATAGCCGTTTCGGTTGCGAATTTCTGCAAGAATTGCCGTGTCACCGCATTGGAAAAATATGATGAGGCACTGAAATATCTCCGCATTAACAACGAGAGGAACGGTGGAAGGATAAAAGTGATGCAGGGGGATGTCTTCGACGGACCGCCGGAGGAGCTTTCCGGTACGCTGTTTGACGTTATATCCTGCAATCCGCCATATATTACCGAAAGCCAGATGGACTTTCTGAGCGAGGAGGTAAAGCATGAACCGCATACGGCTCTTTTCGGCGGGCGGGACGGACTTAGTTTTTACAGAGCCGTTTCCTCTGTATGGAAAGAATCCCTCAATGCCGGTGGAATGATGATTTTTGAAATAGGAAAGGACCAACACGCTGCAGTTTTGGATATACTTGCCGGAAACGGCTTTGAGAGCATGTTCACCGAAAAGGATCTAAACGGCATAATCCGGGTTGTCGGCGGGTTTAAGAGCCGTTAAACAGACATAAGACATAGGTAATCCGCTATTGACTTTTCCTGCTGTTTGGTTTAAAATATTCGTTGTAATTTGCCGCTGTGGTGGAATAGGCAGACACAAGGGACTTAAAATCCCTCGGTAGCAATATCGTGCCGGTTCAAGTCCGGCCAGCGGCACTTTTTATGAATCACCCTTTAAATCTGAACCAATTGCGTTCGGTTTACGGGTGATTCTTTTTAAGCCGTTCTTTCGTTTGGATTTTCTCAGCCCGGCCATTATTATAGTATTTTTAATCTTATTAAGCGGAATATTTTTAAAGCCGGTGTTTTTCGTAAATGAACGATAATCATACAAATTGATGCTGTAATAATACAAGAGCGTGGCAATGCCTTTTTAAGGAGAGGATCAGAATGAAGCTGAAAAGATTACCTTATAATTTTACGGTATGTAAGGTTGAAGCAATTACCGATGTCAATTTTAAAGATGATTTTTATTTCATTGGAAAAACGGATGAGGAATTGTCATTGGTCTGCAAAACGGAAAATGTGCCGCAAAAAACAATCGAGCGCGACGATGGATGGAGAGGGTTCCGTATTCAGGGAGTCCTTGATTTCTCACTCATCGGCATATTGTCAAGATTGGCTGGTATCCTCGCTGACAATAAAATCGGAATTTTTGCAGTGTCAACATACAACACGGATTATATCCTTGTGAAAGAGAAAGACTTTGAACAAGCGATGACCGTGCTGAATTCCAAAGGATACACAATAGAATAAAAAAGGTTTTGCGTAACAAGAGTATTCACAGGCTGTTTTACCGTTAATAATATAAAAAAGCACGCGTAAGCGTGCTTTTTTTGCCGTGCGGATTTTTAACATATTCACCGGCAGGCCATGAGCGGGATATTCCGTCTTTTTTACGGGAGCGGCCGGGAAAATAAAAAAAGCCGATGATTTCATTGAAAAAACATCGGCTCAATTTTTGCAAAATCAAAAGCCCGGGTGGCACGATTCCCGAGCTTTGACCAAGGCAGCTCTTACTGCCTCTGTGAGAAGGAAGGTTTGTTGAAAAAAGAAGAAAACATTATATCAAATGAGAAGAAATCTGATTAAAATGAAACGAAATATTTAAAAGGAAGGAGAAGAAAGAATATTTTCTTTTCGTTTCATTGGCTATATTATAGCATAGGTTTTGTGCAATGTAAATAGATAAAACATAGATTATTTGGCTGTAATGACTATGAATTTTGTAGAAACTGTAATAATGCACAAAAAATAGGCATGAGTTTCTATCTTTGACGCGTCCGATAAGTCCATTACGATCCGTCTGGCGAATTTGTCGACCCTGTAAATGTCATAAACCGGAAGATTGTACAATAAATATGAACAAGAGCTGTATGGAGGGATGGCCAATGAACGTGAGGATTACCGATTTGTGCGAAAAACAGGTGATAAATGTTTGCGACGGCGGATGCCTCGGCTTTGTCAACGATGTTGAAGTAGATACCGTTACGGCAAAAATAATTGCCATCGTTGTTTATGGTCAGCCCAAAATAATGGGATTGCTCGGCAGACAGGATGACACCGTCATACCGTGGTGCTGCATTAAGGTTATCGGGGACGACACAGTGCTTGTCGAAATGGACGCCAAGAGCAAGCTGGGACAAAACGGCAAAAGTTTTGTCGGAAAGCTTTTTGAAGAATAACTGTTTCGCAATAATTATTTTAAATATATGGGAGGATCATCAATGCTGTCATTTAAAATTGCTTCAAAAAGTCTTTTATCCGCCTTACTTGCGCTGCTGTTTTTACTGTTCGGGCCTTACGTTCTGGCTCAAAACGAAAACATTCAGGAGGATTTCCCGGTAGAAATGAGCGGCGTCTCGGCAATACTTGTTGATTTCGACACCGGAAAAACATTGCTCGAATACAATGCCGATCAGCCTCACGCGCCGGCGTCAATAACAAAAATAATGACAATGCTGCTCGTAATGGATGCGGTGGACTCGGGCAAAATCTCTTTGGATGATATTGTTACCGTCAGCGAGCACGCCAATTCCTTCGGCGGCTCAACGATTTTTCTCGAAACCGGAGAGACCATGAGCGTTCACGATTTACTCAAGGGAACCGCCGTTGCCAGCGCCAATGACGCCGCTGTGGCGCTGGCCGAATATGTCGCGGGCAGTGAAAGCGCGTTTGTGGAAATGATGAACCAAAAGGCCGCAGAGCTTGGGATGACAAATACCTCATTCAAAAATGCTCACGGACTCGATGAGGACGGTCATATCACAACGGCAAGGGATATTGCGACAATGTCGCGCGAACTGATGAGACATGAAAAAATATTTGATTTTTCAAGCATATGGATGGATTCGCTGCGGGACGGAAAAACCGAGCTTGTCAACACAAACAAGCTGATAAGATTTTATCAGTATGCGACCGGCCTGAAAACCGGCACGACCGACGACGCAGGCTCCTGCATAAGCGCAACTGCAAAAAAAGACGGACTTCATCTGATTGCCGTTGTGCTCGGAGCGCCGAACTCAAACAAACGCAATTCCACTGCAAAGGCAATGCTTGAATACGGCTTTGCAAACTGGGCGCTGGCGCAGCCGGAAATACCTCAGGAAATATTTGAACCTGTCAGCGTAATCGGAGGGGTCGGGGATTGGGTTGACGTCACAATCCGTGAGACGCCAAAAATTCTGGTGAAAAAGGGTGAGGAAACAAAACTGCGTATTGTCCCGGAATTCAGTGAAAATGTCTCGGCTCCGGTTGAGGCCGGAGAGCAGATCGGCGTTTTACGATTTTATATGGACGATGAGCAGGTTGGCGAAGCGCCTGCAGTAACAGTTAATTCCGTCGATAAGCTGGATTTCTTTGAAGCTATCAGCAGACTGTTTGACAGGCTTGTATTCGGGCGGACTGAATAGATGCGGCCTAATTACAGACGACGGCATTTTCAACAGCGGAGCATATTGACTTATTTTTAAGCTAAATGCAACAACGATATTTATGAATCAAATAGCAATTTTATATAAAAACTTAGCTTTTATACTTGCAATTAACGTCCGGATAAGGTAAAATAATCTTGAGGAAAACCGCATTGGTTTTGGTTTTCTTTTTTATAAAAAATCCATTTATACGGGAGCAGAAAAGCGATGGCAGTTAAATTAGTGGATAGGTATCTGAAAGGCTTTGTAAGCGAACATGAGCTTGCAGCTATGCAGGCGCAGGTCAAAACCGCGCACGATATGCTGCACTCCGGAACCGGCCTCGGCAACGATTTTATCGGCTGGGTCGATCTTCCCGTCAATTACGATAAAGAAGAATTTGCGCGCATTAAAGCTGCGGCCGAAAAGATCAAGTCTGACAGCGACGTTCTTATCGTCATCGGTATCGGCGGATCTTATCTCGGCGCAAGAGCGGCCATAGAATTTATAAAGTCACCGAATTATAACCTTCTTAGCAAGAAAACTCCCGAAATATATTTCACCGGCAATAATATCAGCAGTACTGCTCTGCATGAGCTGCTGTCCATTTGTGAGGGAAAGGATATTTCGGTAAATATCATATCCAAATCGGGCACCACCACCGAGCCTGCGATTTCCTTCAGGATATTCAAGTCGCTGCTGGAGGAAAAATACGGCAAGGAGGAAGCTGCTAGGAGGATCTACGCCACAACCGATAAAGCAAAAGGAACCCTGAAAGAGCTGTCGGACGCCGAAGGTTATGAAACATTTGTTGTTCCCGACGACGTTGGCGGAAGATTTTCCGTTCTCACTGCTGTCGGTCTGCTTCCGATCGCAGTTGCCGGCTGCGATATAGACAGTATCATGCATGGCGCCGCGGCTGCCAGAGAAGCGTATAACAGCACCGATCTTGATGAAAATGATTGCTATAAGTATGCTGCGCTGAGGAATATCCTTTACCGCAAAGGCAAGGCAATTGAAATGCTTGTCGGCTACGAGCCCAATCTGCTCATGATCAACGAATGGTGGAAGCAGCTTTACGGCGAGAGCGAGGGAAAGGACAATAAAGGACTCTTCCCCGCGTCGGCTAATTTTTCGACCGATCTGCATTCTCTGGGACAGTATATCCAGGATGGCGTTAGAGAGCTCTTTGAGACTGTCCTGCTGATCAAAAAGCCGAAGTACGACGTTGTAATCAAGGAAAACGCCGACAATGCCGACGGACTCAATTTCCTCGCCGGTAAGACCATGAGCTATGTCAACGAAAAGGCTTTCCAGGGCACTCTTCTGGCGCACAGCGACGGAAATGTTCCCAACATCGTTATCGAGATAGACGACAGCGAAGAATTCTCTTACGGCTATCTGACATATTTCTTTGAAAAGGCATGCGCAATTTCCGGTTATATGCTTGGTGTCAATCCGTTCAACCAGCCGGGCGTTGAAAGCTACAAAAAGAATATGTTCGCACTTTTGGGCAAGCCCGGATATGAAGACCGCAGGCAGGAGCTTGAGAACAGGCTCAACGGCTGATACGCCCGTGTCCGGCCGAAAAAATGAAGCGCCGGTTTTGTTCCGGCAAGATTCTGCGTCTCTGGACCGCGAGGTCCCTGACAAAAGTTATTTTTAAAAATCGATTGGAGGAGATTAAAATGGTAAAGTTGATAGTCGGAAACAAAGGTTCCGGAAAAACAAAGATTCTGCTTAATATGTGCAAGGAGGCCTGCGATACTTCAAAGGGCTATGTGGCTCTTGCGGAAAAAGGAAAGACGCTTTTTTATGATGTAGACCGCAGAGCGAGACTCATTGATTTTGAGGATTACGGCATCAGGGGCTTCGATATGCTCTACGGATTCATCTCCGGCATTTCCGCAGGAAACTATGATTTTACCGATATATTTGTTGACTCCACGCTTAAAATAGGCGGCCGCGATTATAACGAGCTTGCCGAATTCTTAAAGAAATTCAAAAAACTCAGTGAACTGACAAACACTAATTTCATTTTTACTATATCCTGCGCAAAGGAAGAACTTCCTGAAGGAATTGACGCAGAGTATGTTAATTAGTATTTATTAAATTAATAATCCGGCTACCGTGAAAATTCGGCAGCCGGATTTTTACATTTATCTGATATTAAAAATAATACGGTTTTTTATTTATAAAAAACCTGAATAAATTTTTCCGGATACTTTGAATAAAGGCTTTCGCCCAGGCGGTCTGCAATATCGATAAGCATTCTTTCATGCTCGCAGTGAAAAGGGGAGATCCTGTCGATCTGTCCCGTTTCGATAAGATTTGTGCAGCCGCAGAAATTAAGACATCTGTCAGACAGTGCGCAGCCCTCGCACTCCTTCGGGGATTTGTGAAGGATCAGCGATGAGACTCTGTCAGCAAAGAATCCTTTTTCGGCTGTTCCTATGATATATTCGTCGCGGTCGACAAACTGTATGCACGGATAGATGTTTCCCTCAGGATTTACCGAGCACTGTGACAGATCGGAATGGCAGCGTGTTACGTTTGAAATGCCGCCTCTGATATGGGTCAGTATTTTTGATTCAAGCTCGGGAAAACCGAATCTGACATCAGTGCCGAACCTGTCGGCATACATGGATGATACCTTTTCATATCCGATTCTCAGACGACGGAGCTTTTCGTCGTCCCATGCCGCAAATTTACCGTAGGCGGGAGTAGTTATTACTGTTTTGAAACCTAGATCGAGCAGGTACAAAACGGAATCATAAAACAGGTCGACGTTTTCGGGTGAAATGACAGTGCGCGACGCGGCCTTGGGCTGATATTCGAGCACAAGCCTTGCTGCGTTCGAAACCGCTTCGAGACTGTCGCTGCCGTCCGGCATTTTTCTGCTTTTCTGCATAAGACCGTCAATGGAAAGGCCTATGCCTACATTATTATCCGAGAGATATTTTACGGTCTCCTCGTTGAGCAGAAGACCGTTCGTGTTCATTTTGAAACTGAACCGATGATCAAGCGTTTTACAGTAATCTATGATCTGACGAATCAGAGAAAACTCCAGCATCGGCTCTCCGCCGTAAAAACAAAATCCGGTGCGGAGACTGTTTTTAACCGAAAGATCTATGAGGCGCTTAACCGTGTCAAGGCTCATACGGCGTCCGTTTCTCGTCTGCGTGCAGTATTCACATCTCAGGTTGCACATATCGGTAAGGTGCAGCGTAAAATTCATTGAGGCGCCTCCGCGGAAATCATTCGGCCGCAGGAGAACCGACTCCCGCAAAATCCGACGAAGAACCGTTTGCCTCGAAATCGCAGTCAGGCTCGGAATAGGCGGTTTCACCCTCCAGCCGAAGGTCGTTGTCGCCGCCGTCCGGCTGAGAATAAGGCACATCGCCCATGAGTTCGACATCGCCGCCGTCCGGCTGAGAATAAGGCACTGCTCCTTCGATCACGACTTCTGATCCGGATGGATTTCGATTTAAATTGTAAATTATGTTTTTTGCAATATTGCAGCTTGTCATGCTTGCTGCGGCGACGGCAACGGCAGAGGCGACCGCAACGGGATAGGCGATTTTTTTGAGTTTTCTTACAGGTTCGATTTTCATTTCGGCACTTCCTTCCGCTGATTTCATTTTACCAAGGGCTTCTTTACATATACACTTACATTATTGCATTTAGCGGATAAAATGTCAATAAAAAATCAAAAGCCCGGGTTGGCACTAACCCGAGCTTTGACCCTTGACAGCAATTACTGTCAATGTGAGAAGGAAGGTCTTGTAAAAGAAAAGGAGAAAACATATATTAAAGAAGTAGAATTCATTTAATCGGAAAAGAGGTTATCTTTCTTTTCTGTTAAAATTATAACATATGCTTTGTGCAATGTAAATAGATAAAACATGGATTTTTTGACGTTTTCGCTCGATTAATTTGTTTACAATGTATATTGTGCATAAAAAATGTGCTAAAGTTTTTACAGTAAAACCCCTCATTCCTGCTTATTGAGACGGATGAGGCTGCCGATGCTGTTGTAGATTCTTATTGCGACTTCCGGATTATTCATTGTGTAAAGGTGGATTCCGTCAACGCCGTGCGAAAGCAGATCGGTTATCTGATCTATTGCATAAGCTATGCCTGCTTCAAACATGGCGTCGGGATAATCGCCGTAACGCTGCATCATTTTTGTAAACTTCTGCGGCAGGCTGGCTCCGCACATCGTAACCATACGCTCGATCTGACGCCTGTTTACGACCGGCATGATGCCTGCCTGTACAGGTACGTCAATTCCTGCAATGCGCGCCTTCTCGAGAAAATCATAGAAAAATGAGTTGTCAAAAAACAACTGAGAAATGAGATGTTCGGCTCCGCACATAACCTTTGTCCGGAGATTCTTTATATCATCAACTGTGCTTGAGGCTTCGATATGCCCCTCGGGATAGCACGCGCCGGATATGCCGAAGTCGCCGTTTCTTTTAATAAAGCTGACCAGCTCGGATGCATAGTTAAATTCACCCAGAGGCTTTACTGTGGGAGATCTGTCGCCGCGCAGAGCGAGGATATTTTCCACATCGTTCGCCTTGAGTTCTTCCAGCATGGAAAGGATCTGTTCTTTGCTGTAACTCAGGCAGGTCAGGTGAGCGACCGGCTCAATATTATAGTTATGCTTTATTACGGCGGCTATTTCGGCGGTATGATTTTTCTGCCCCATTCCGCCTGCTCCGTAGGTCACACTGATAAAATCAGGCTTCAGATCGGACAGCGGCTCAAGTGTCTGATAAATTGTCTCGACGGGGCTTGTTGTTTTCGGCGGAAAAACCTCAAATGAAAAAACGGTTTTGCCCTTTTTGAACATGTCCTTTATTTTCATGAAGCATTTCTCCTTTTCTCTTTACTGGAACAGATTATAATACAATTTTGATTTTTTATCAATGGATTATATTATTTTTTATTGCGTTAAAGGGTAAATAATGTATTTTTTTAAAATTTAACATAAACAATTAATATTTTTTTAAACAATACAGATTTGTAATATTGCTATAATTATGTTAAAATAGTAGCAACAAAAATACGCTATCGTATAATGCGAAAAATAAGGCTGATTAAAATAAATATTCGCTGGAGGTGGCTTTATGCCAATGGGAAAAATACTTGTTGCCGATGACGACAGAAACATATGCGAGCTTTTAAGATTGTATATCGAAAAGGAAGGCTTTACTGCGGTGCTTGCCGAAAACGGCGACGCGGCGCTTAAAATGTTTGAAAAGGAAAACCCCGATCTTGTTTTGCTCGACATCATGATGCCCGAACTTGACGGCTGGCAGGTTTGCAGAGAGATAAGAAAAAAATCTCAGGTGCCCATCATAATGCTGACGGCAAAGGGAGAAACCTTTGATAAGGTTCTCGGTCTTGAGCTTGGCGCTGATGATTATGTTGTAAAGCCGTTCGAAACAAAAGAGGTCATTGCAAGAATAAAGGCCGTCCTTCGCCGTTCCGGTCCTTCCAACGACGAGGATAACAAGGTCGTCAACTTTGATAAGCTCTCTATAAATATGACAAACTATGAGCTCAAGGTCGACGGTGTGCATGTTGACGCTCCTCCCAAGGAAATGGAGCTTATCTTCCATCTTGCCTCTAATCCCAATAGGGTCTATACAAGAGATCAGCTTCTTGACGAGGTTTGGGGATTTGATTATTACGGAGATTCGAGAACGGTCGATGTGCACATCAAGCGTCTGCGCGAAAAGCTTGAGGGCGTATCGCCGCAGTGGTCGCTGAAGACCGTGTGGGGCGTCGGATATAAGTTTGAAGTCAAGGAATAGTATTCCTCTGTTATACAGCTTCTGTTTTTTGCAGAGGCTGTATAACTGTATTTTGATGATAAACGAATCGGAGCAATACGGATGTTCAAGCGAATTTCAAGCAGTATATTTATCAGGTATTTTCTTTTGACGACCGCGCTTTTTCTTGTCAGCGTTATCATTCTCGGAACCATTGTCATTTCCAGCTTTTCCAGACACTGGCTCAGCGAGCGTCAGGAAATTATTACCGAGACGGCGACCTCCATCTCAGAACTGCTGACGACAAGGGGATACATACAAAAGGCATATTCGGCCGACGGCACTATGGTCAGATACAAGCTGACTCCTGCCGTTGGCGCTGCACTCACCATATCAAGCCAGTCTATAGGAGCCGATATATACATTACAAATCCATACGGCCAGACCGAAATATGCAGTGAAGGCGTAAACTGCCATCATATGCATAATAATATTTCCACTGAAATAATGAGCCGTGTACTTTCGCTTAAACAGGGCGAAACCCTTTACGAAATGGGAACCCTCGAAGAGTATTATCCGACGGTACACTACACGGCTGCTACGCCGATCGTGCTGGATAACAATTATTTTGCGGTTTTTGTCTCGGCGTCAGCGAAAAACTTTGAAAACAGCCGAAGGGACATCGTCAATCTTTTTATCACGGTAATGATTGCCGTTTTTATAATCGCTACCGTTATAACGTATCTTATGACATACAACCTCGTGCGTCCGCTTAGGCAGATGGCGTATGCGGCGCACAGATTCGGCGAGGGGGATTTTTCCTATCGTGTAAACGTCAGAGGACATGACGAAATGGCGTCGCTGGCGAACGCTTTTAATAAAATGGCGCTTTCCCTGTCGTCTTCCGAGTCCATGAGACGCAGTTTTGTCGCCAATGTTTCCCATGAGCTCAAAACCCCCATGACAGTTATTGCCGGATATATTGACGGTATTCTTGACGGAACCATTCCGCCGGAAAAGCATAACTATTACCTGCAAACCGTATCTGACGAAGTAAAGCGTCTGTCAAGACTTGTCCGAACAATGCTTGATCTTTCCAAGCTGGAGGCCGGCGAAATGAAGCTGAGTCCGGCAAAATTTGATATCAATGACAGCATTTTCCGGATTCTTATTTCTTTTGAGCAGAGGATCGAAGAAAAGAATATAAGTATACTCGGTCTGGAGGATAATGAACCGGCAAAAATCGAGGCCGATCCCGACATGCTTTATCAGGTTATTTACAATCTGATGGACAACGCAATTAAATTCGTCGATAACGGAGGATATATCGAAATTAAAGTCTGGAAGAAGGAAGGCAACGTACACTGCTCCATCAAAAACAGCGGAATGGGTATTGCCACAAACGAGCTTCCTCATATATTCGACAGATTTTATAAGACCGATAAATCGAGAAGTCTTGATAAAAAGGGCGTTGGTCTGGGACTGTATCTTGTCAATATGTTTATTTCTCTTCATTCGGGCAAGATAAATGTCTCCAGCGTTGAGGGGGAATACACCTGCTTCGAGTTTTACATCCCCGTCAGCTTTACGGCTCCGGAAGAAATGCAGGGGATAATGCCGGACAAAAAGACAGATAAGTAACCAGGGAGCAATCGGGAGGATATAAGGAATGAGCCAAAAACCCAACAGTTTTTTTGACGCGGCCGCTTATCGGAATAATACTGCCGGAATAAAGAACGCTGCATCCGGAAACGGTATCGGGCGTCAAAACGCCGATCCGGTATATGCAAAGGCGATCGGACAAGCCTGTCCTGCACAGAACATCTCAAAAAATAGAATAACGGACCCTTCCGCATCCGGTACCATGGGTATTCCGGCTTTTGTTCCTGCGGAGCCAAACGGTACATATCCGCGGTTTGACGGAGCAATGCCTTACATGACAAATTCTTCCGCCTATGATCCTTATCTTAACCGCGCGGCTGTATATCCGAACAGTATTTCTTCGCCCGCGCCTGTCGTTATTGCCGGTTCGGTTTCCGGAACGGCGGCCGATAAAGCAATGCCGGGAAAAAAACGCGTGTGGCCCTTTGTTCTTTTAACTCTTCTCGGCATTGTGCTGATTGCCGGAAGTCTTTCCGCTGCGCTGCTTGTCGCCCGCAGCGGCGCCATGGACCTGATGAAAGAATACAATAAGACTTTTGATTACAGGGACTATGCCGACGAAGCTCCTGTAATTTACGAGGGCGCTCTCCCGCATCTTGCGGCTGTCAGTGTCGCCGAGGGTACAGATCCCATTCCTTCGAGAGAGATTTTTAAGAAGATTTATAAGGGCGTTGTTCAGATATATCAGTATAATGAAAATGCTATCGAGGAAAACGGGATAGGATACGGTTCAGGATTTATCGTCACATCAGACGGATTTATAATAACAAACGCACATGTTCTTGATAATCCGGGTTCGGTAATAAAGGTTACTATGTACGACGGCACAGAGCATGATGCTCTGCTTGTCGCCGCCGATGAAAAGGATGATATCGGCGTTATCAAAATAGACGGAGAAGGTTTCGATTATATTGAATTGGGAGACAGCTCGATGCTCTCCGAAGGGGATCGCGTTTACACAGTCGGCAATCCCGACGGACCGGAGCTTGTAAATTCATTCTGCAACGGTATAGTTTCCGGTCTTAACAGAACGATAAACATGGGAACTGTAAACGACCTGACCTTTATCCAGACCAATGCCGAAATTAATCCCGGCAATTCCGGCGGACCGCTCATAAATGAATTCGGTCAGGCCGTCGGCATCAATTCGGGGAAAAATTACGGCGTCGGCTATGATAATATATGCTTCTCGCTGCCCATGCACCTTGTGCTTCCTGTTATTGACCAGCTTTTCCAATACGGATATGTGCCCGGCAGGGTGACAATAGGCGCTACCGTTGTCGATTTCAATAAATTTGAAGCGCTCAAGGTGAAAAACGGCGAAGCAGGCGTAATGATTATTGCCGCAAATGAGGACAGCGACCTGGCAGATTCGGATTTTAAATCGGGAGACGTCATAACGCATATCAACGGAGTCAAGGTTGACAGTATGTATGAGCTCAACCGTCAGCTTCTCAACTATAAACCGGGCGACAGGGTCACTCTGCGCATTATCTCGATCAACGATGACAATGAGGTAGACGACTCCGGAAGCGTTGAGATCACGCTGAAGGAATATCTTGATAAATTCCGGCTGAAGGATCTGGACAACAGTAACGTGTAAAAAATTAGACCGCTATTTCCGAAAAAACGGAAACGGCGGTCTTTTGCTTCTGCATTATTAGTTTAAAAGAATATCGGCGCAGGCTCTTTATTCCTCGTCTGCTTTCTCTCTGATGAGAATAATCGGGGTTTGCTGAGAGGACTGTCCGGCGGGATTATCCTTGATGATTGCCTTGAGTGTATCGGTATCAAGAGTTATGTCGCTTGATCTGCCAAGAATTTCGACGCCGAGATCGTTTGCGTCGACTATCATACAGGTCATTCCCAATTGATCGCGTATCTCGTTACAGACCTTGTCCGGTCCAAGCGGATTAAGTATGCCCATATCGGCATAGCAGGAATAGGCCTCGCCATAAAAGCCGTCAAGACCGGCAACGTCCTGACCAACTATTATGTAAAAAACGCCTCTTTTGCCGAATATCTTGCCGATAAATCCGCATATCGCGGCGTAAATAACCTTTGGCAGGCCCACAAGATTGATAGCAACCTGCATTTTAAGAGGATTGCCGACCGAGTATCCGGCAGGAGTCTTCATAACGAACTTGGACAGGAATTTTGCCCAGAACCCGACCTTCAGATCCTTTTTGTAAATTATCCTTTTCTGGCACAGGCCAATAATCTTTTCGCTTATGGACAGCATGTCGCCGTCGGCATAAACGGGCAGAGCGTATTCCCGCATTATATCTATATAGTTTTCGCCGGGCTCAACAAAATGGGTTTTGATTGCGTGACGCAGATATGTTTTTCCATTGACGGTTATTTCAACATTCTTCTTTGGATTCGCTTTAAACTCCATATCTTTTCTGATGTCCTTTCTGCCGTATGTTCTTTGCGGAGTGAATTATCCGCGTTTACGTCATGCGGCTTTTAATTGTTCATATCCTTATACCACATTTGGGCTGATATGTCAAGAATAGGGGATATATGCCGGGAGGGATTAGTTTCTGTAAAAATCCCGTAAGGTTTTTGCCTTACGGGATTTTTTTATCTTTTTGTCCATGTCGATGGAGACACAAGGAACACTATCGGATAGATTTCCAACCGTCCGAGAAGCATTGCGACCGACAGTACAATCTTTGAAAGATCAGAATAGTTGGAATAGCTTGACGCGGGACCGACAAAGCCGAGACCCGGACCGATATTATTGAAGCATGCTGCGGTTGCGGTGGCATTTGTTTCTATTCCGTATTTAATCGGGTCAAAGCAAAGAAAGATAAACGCAAGGGTGTATAAAGCGACATAGATGGCGAAATATGAAGTCACGCTGTTGATGGTTGATTCATCAAGTCGTTTGCCTTCAAAACGAACCGTACCGACGGACCGCGGATGGAGCATGCGGTGCAGATCCCGTTTGATGGTTTTTGCGAGGATGATTACCCTTGAAACCTTCAGTCCGCCGCCGGTAGAGCCGGCACATGCGCCGATAAACATCAGCAAGAAAAGTATTGCCTTGGAAAGCTCAGGCCATGCGTTGAAGTCGCAGGTGGAAAAACCGGTTGTGGTTATGATGGACGCAACCTGGAATGAGGAATGTCTGAGCGCCTCCGAAAAGCCGCTGTACATGGAATAGATATTTGCTGTGACTATTCCGATCGAGGTCAGAATAATGCCCAGGTAGCACCACATTTCGCCGCTTTTGAACACATTTCGAAAATGCCGGATAAGCGCAAGATAGAAGAGGTTGAAGTTTAATCCGAATACTACCATAAATATGGTAATGACCCACTGCAGATATGGCGTGTAGCCTGCGATGGAGTTGGCCTTTATGCCGAAGCCGCCGGTTCCGGCGGTGCCGAATGTATGAATAAGACTGTCGTAAAGCGGCATACCTCCGCACAAAAGGAAAAGTATTTCCGCAACGGTCAGCGCAATATAAATAAGGTACAGTATTTTTGCCGTCTTTTTTGCACGTGGAACGAGTTTGCCGATAATCGGTCCGGGCATTTCCGCACGAAGAATGTGTATAGAGCGGTCGGAAACCGTCGGTATTATCGCCATGACAAATACGAGAACGCCCATGCCGCCGACCCAGTGGGTGAAGCTGCGCCAGAAAGCTATGCCGCGGCTGAGAGCCTCCACATCGTTGAGTATTGAGGCGCCGGTTGTGGTAAAGCCGCTTACGGTTTCGAAAAACGCGTCAACAAAAGAGGGTATTTCTCCGCTGATAACGAAAGGCAAGGCTCCTACGACCGACATAAGCACCCATGACAAGGCGACGATGATAAAGCCTTCCTTGGCAAATATTATTTTATTCCACGGTTTGAAAAGCAGAGTGAACGCAAATCCGACCACAAGCGCGATGCCTGCGCATAAAAGAAAAGTCCACAGACATTTTTCCCCGTATAAAGCGGAAACTGCGGCGGGCAGAGCAAAGAGAAGGGCTTCGATCTTTATCATCTGACCGACCATATATATGACCATTCTACGATTCATGTAATATCATAACCCTTTGAAAAGATTGAAAATGCAGCAAAGCCGGCTTTTAGACGCACGGCGTGCAACAGGTTATTTTATAATATCCGACAGATCCTGATAACGGGAGTCGGCCGCTATAACGATAACCTTATCTCCGGTCAGGATAACGTCATCGCCGCCGGGTATAATAGGCCTTCTGCCTCTGATGATTCCGGCGATAAGCGTATTTGGCTTTAGCTGAAGGTTTTTGAGGGGAATATTCGTAAGCCTGAAATCATTTTTTACGTTAAATTCAAGAGCCTCTGCGCCGCCGTCCATAAGGGTGTACAGAGTTTCGATATTGCTTCCCAGAGAATTTTGCAGAGCACGAGCGTATTGGGAAAGAATATCTGCCGTTGCTTCCTTTGGAGACACAGTGCTCTCAAGTCCGAGTTTGACGGCCAAAGAGGCCATCTCCGGACGGTTTGCTTTTGATATGACCTTGGGAACATTCTGGGATGCGGCAAAAATCGAAACAAGCACGTTCTCCTCATCTATGCCTGTAAGGGCGACAAACGCATCCATGTTGTGAAGCCCTTCTTCGAGAAGCAGCTCCTGCTGCGCGCCGTCGCCGTTAATAATATCAACCTTGGGCAGGATTTCGGCAAGGTGTTCGCACCGTTCCCGGCTCTGCTCGATGATCTTTACCGAACTTCCTGCCGAAACAAGCATTTTGGCCAGATAATAGGCTATTTTGCTGCCGCCCATTATCATTACGTTTTTTGCCTGCTTCTGAAGAAGATTGAGAGAACGAAGCAGCTTTTGTATTTCAAAGCGGTCGGCAGTAAGCCCGATTTTGTCTCCTTCTTTCAGCACGAAGCTTCCGTCCGGGATAAAAACATCTTCGCCGCGCTGAACAACGCATATGAGAAACTTTGCTTTGTACTTTGAACGCAGTTCGCTTAGGCTCTTCCCGCTGAGAGCAGAATCGGGCTTGAGACGAAGTTCGATCATTTCAAAATCCCTGCGGGAAAATGTCTCTATTTTAAGCGCGGAGGGCAGCTTCAAAACATCGAAAAGCTCAAGCGCCGTCAGCCTGTCAGGGTTGATGGACATGGAAAGATCAAGCTGCTGGCGCAAAAATCCGAGGCTTCTGTCATTATATTCAGGATTCCGTATTCTTGCGATGGTATGCTTAGCGCCCATTTTTTTGGCAATAAAGCAACTAAGCATGTTGATTTCATCGGATCCGGTTACAGCGACAAAAAGCTCTGCCTTGGCTATCTCGGCCTCCTCCAGCGTTTCGCAGTCGGTGCAGCTGCCGCAGACGGCCATCACGTCATAAATATTCGTTATTTCGGATATTACAGACTGATCAGAATCAATTGCAAGCACATCGTGGCCCTCTGAAGCGAGGGTCGAAAGGACTGTTGTGCCGATTTTTCCGCAGCCCGCTATGATAATATTCATATATTGATCTGCCCTTTTAATGGTAATAATAATTGTATGACGACATAGTATCACAAAACGTCGCCTTTTTCAAGTGCAAAGCCCATTATAAAAAATATAACGGTCATTTGCCTGAACGCAAACATTATGAAAGGCCCGGCATTTAGCCGGATCCGGACGCACCCTTTCATATTTGCGGACGAATGACCGTTATTATATTATTCAGTTGAACCATTTTTCTCTGAGATCTGATACCATACGGCGGTAACGTCTGCGGCAATCCTCGTTGTCGCCTTTTTCAATATCCTCAATGCAGAGCTTCAGATATTGATCGTAGATCCTGTCATATTCATTATCATCATCGATTCGTTTCAGTATCATGGGAGCGAAAAGATAATACTGCCCGATCTCTTTCATTCCCATCGGCTGATTTGCAAGATAGTTATCTCTGAATGAGCGCAGCGTCCGGAGCTCGTAGCAATCATCCGGCTTACCCATTCTGCCGCATACGGCCGTTGTAATATAGCAGAACTTGGAACGCGCGCTGAAGCCTGTATTGATTTCCTCGAAGGAAGTCGGGGCTATCTTATTCTTTTTGTATTTTCCGTTCCACGTATTCACGATTGCCTCGGTCAGAATGTTTTCGCATTTGCCGGAATGTCTTTTTAAGGCCGGAAGAATAAAAGCAACCAGATGACGGGAGCAAAGAAACTGCATTTCGATCCTGCTGCTGCCCTGCGCCTTCTTTATATTCAGCATTACGTCTTCGGCGATGCGTTTGCCGTACTTAAAAAGGATTTCATCCTTTTTATCGTCCGGACAAAGCTCAAAGGCATTGTCGAGATGATCGAGCGGGTGTTCGAAGCATTCACAGAAGCGGTCAAACGCCTCGGGATAGGATAATTTCGTAAAAACATCATCATCGGGTTTGGGAAGGGTTATTTCGGCACAAAGAGCTTCATATGCCAGCCTCAGCTCCTCGTCAAATGTATTCCCGGGAGCGCTCGGCTCGGTTTTACTCACTCCTTCAAAGCTTTGTCCGCAGTACATGCATATGACGGTCCCGAGATCATCCGGGATCATAAGCTCCTCACCGCAATGAGGACATTTTTTAATGATGAACGCCATGTTATTCCTCCGTGAGCATATTATTCCGAACGGCTCTGACGCAGAGACAGAATCTCAGGCATATGCAGATATACCTGATGCTCAAGCTCAAGGTCGCCTATGACCGTGGTTCTTCCGTTTTCGTATTCACTGTCTATCCATTCCTTTATTCTGGCTACCCGCGGGTCTCTTTTATCCACCTTATGCGCCTCATCAAGCATATAATAGGTATTTATCCAGGCGGCTATCCCTGCAAGTCCGGAAACCTTGTCAACTATGACGATGGGCGGTCTGCCAAGAATATCGGTCGTATTGAATATATTATAAATTTCCTCGTCCTTCAATAATCCGTCTGCGTGTATTCCGGCCTTTGTAGCGTTGAAAGCGCGACCGACAAACGGGGTTCTCGGCGGTATCTGATAGTTAAGCTCATTTTCAAAATATTGCGCTATTTCGGTAATGACATTGAGATTCAACCCGCCGGAGTTGCCCTTGAGCTGACAGTATTCGATGCACATGGCTTCAAGCGGAGTATTGCCCGTTCTTTCGCCTATTCCGAGCAAAGAGGAGTTAACGGCAGCCGCGCCGTACATCCATGCAGTGACGGCATTGGGGACTGCGTTGTAAAAATCGTTGTGTCCGTGCCACTCGAGCTGCTCGGCCGGAACATTGCTGAAATTGGTCAGGCCGTACATGATTTGCTGCACGCTTCTGGGTAAAACCACGCCGGGAATATATGAGCCGAGGCCCAGGGTGTCGCATGCGCGTATCTTTATCGGTATTCCGGATTCCTTTGAGACCTCCATGAGCTTTGCGGCGAAGGGGAGTACAAATCCAAAGAAATCGGCTCTTGTAATATCTTCAAAATGGCACCTCGGAATTATTCCTTCCTCGAGAGCAGCGTAGATGACCGACAGGTAATTATCCATTGCCTGCTGCCTTGTCCAGTGCATTTTCTTGAAAATATGATAATCCGAACATGAAACAAGAATACCTGTTTCCTTTATTTCCATATCCTTGACCAGCTGAAAATCTTTTTTATTGGCTCTGATCCAGGAGGTAATATGCGGAAACTCGCAGTCAAGCTCACGGCATTTTTCGACGGCTTTTCTGTCAAGCGGAGAATAAAGGAAGAACTCCGACTGTCTTATTATGCCAGCCCCATTGTCAAGTTTGCTTAGCATTTGATAGAGCTTTACTATCTGTTCAACTGTATAAGGAGAGCGGGCCTGTTGGCCGTCACGGAATGTCGTATCGGTTATATAGAGATTTTCAGGCATGTTCATCGGAACGATCCTCTGATTGAAAATAAGCCTTGGGATCTCATTATAGGGATACATACTTCTGAAAAGATTTGGTTTTTCGACGTCCATAAAACTATATCCGAACTCGAAAACACCGGAATTTTTGTTCAATACGGGCTCCATTGAATCATCTCCTTTATATCGGTTTATGATCAGATAATAAATTATACGCTATATGCCATATAATAAAAACCACTATATAATAATTACGTATGACAAGTGTTAATAAAATTGAAACTGTAATTATGTCTTCGATAAAGGCAGTTCATTTCAAAAAAAGCCGGAAGCATTCAAAGACGCTGCATGGCTGCATGAACCAATCCACAGACCGGCTCATGCCTTTAGGCCAGAAGATGTCCGGGGCTGATCATTTTTTTGAAGCATATGAGAAACAAACCTACAAATGGACTTGTCGGAGGAAACAGATAACACACAGGATCGTAGCAGTCCATGATCAGTCCGCGTTTTACAAGAGCCTTATTAATTTCGTTGAACAAAAATCCTTTTTTGCCTGTCAAGTGATGTTTGTCGAAGCCGTTTGCTCCTATCTCCTCAATGAGTCCGGCGGGATAAACATTATCCGACCATTTGTAAAAAGGAAACCAGATGTAATTGTCGTTTAACTGTACGTTTTCTCCGAGCAGCCGCTGCACGAGATGACCGAGGGTTTTCAGCATCAGATCTATCTGCTTTTCATCCATGCTCCTGAGGCCGCTTCTGCATTCTCCGATGAAAACCATGCCGACCGCCGCTTTTTTCCCCAAACCATTCATACTTTTACCTCCTGTCTCATATTTTCCCCGGCCGGCTTTCAGATAAAGGATTAAGAAAGAAGGGGCAGACGGTGATTATCCGAAAAGCCGGCAATGCCGTACGCCGATTTTTTGCGCTTTCATAGGATAAAAAGCATAAACCGGAAGACGTTTTTTAAATATTGTATTTTACAGCGGCATGACTAACGGCCTACCCAAAATAATCATCTGAATCAAATCTTATAAAAATTTCATTCCGTATGGACAAATGAAAAAATATATTGTATAATTAAGCATGTTATTTCAAAAAATGATTATAAACACCGCGTTTTACCGTGGCGTTTGATTCAAGGAGGAAACAATCTAAAATGAAAGTTTTAAAAAAGGCGTTGTCAATTCTGCTCGTTCTTGCAATGACCGTGGCTGTTGCGGCCTGCGGCGACACATCGTGGGTTTATAAGTATAATGATTATACCGTTACCTCGGGTGTTTATCTTGCTTTCCTTATAAATACATATAACGAAGTCGTGTCAAACGATCAGGATTACGATACCTCAAAGAACATATTCAGTCAGACCCTTTCCGACGGCTCGGATCCCGCGGTCAAGATGACCGAAAATGCTGAAAATTACATCAAGCAGTCACTTTATGCGAAGGATGCGCTTGAAAAACTCGGAGTGGAATTAAACGATGCGTTTTATATGACTCCCGATATTCAGACCAATTACTACTGGCAGATGATGCAAAAAAACTACTCCGATAACGGCGTCGGCCAGAACAGCTATAAAGAGTATAATCGTCTTGCCTCTCATGTTCAGTCCTACTTTGAAAAGCTTTATGGTGAGGGCGGCGAAAAGGAAGTTCCAGTCAGTGATCTTCTTGATTTCTATAAGGAAAACTATTATGCCTTTAAGCTGATTTCCGCTCAGTTTGCCGACGAGAACGGCGATCTCGATTACAATATGATCGACGCGCTTAATTCCACCATCCAGGATCGTTATAACAGCTACGCCGACGATATTAACAGCGGCACCGATTTTGATTCCATCCTGGCTCAGGAAAATGAGCTTAAGGGCAACACTTCCGAAAACAGCACAAATTCACAGGAACCGACAATAATATCCAAATATGACATCGCGACAAATTACTCTGAAGATTTTGCCATCGCCGTTGATGAGCTTCAGCCGGGCAAGGCTACCGCTTTAGCTGTTAACAACAGCTATGTGCTTGTACAGAGAGTTGAGCTTGATGCAACCGAAGGAGCCGACGGATTCAGCAAGAATAAGGTTGGGGTTTTGGGATACCTCAAGGGCGAAGAGTATATGACATGGCTTGAAGAGCAGGCCAAGTCGATCGAGCTTAAGGTAAACGAAGGCGCGGTTAAATTCTACTCTCCCAAAAACATAAAGTTAAGCAAATAGGTTACTGAAACAGATTTAAAATAAAAACGGAGGGCAAGCCCTCCGTTTTTGCTATATCTGCATGATTTCGGTTATTTCTTCGCAGTTTTCAAAATTTCCGCAGCACAGCATAAGTCTCATGAGCGCTTGTTCGACGGTGATATTCCGCAGGGGATAAACGCCGTCTGCGTTATAAACAAATTCGCTTTCGTATATTCCCGAACGGCTGTCCAGCGACGCCACAAAAACCGGGATACCTCTTTTTGCACACTCAGCGGCAAGAATCGCAAATCCTTCGCCAACGGTAGAGGAATGATATGTTTCGTGCAGAACCGCCTTTACGCCGTCGAGCGATTTTATGTAAACGCCGTAGTCGATCCCTGCAAAGGGAACTATCCGTAAAATATCGGCGCAGAATATCGGTTTGAATTTCGCGCCTTCTTTCGGACGCCGTCGGTCAAACTGTTTTATTGCGCCGTCCTGATACCTCGCTTTGACGCCGAAAGCGCAGTCGAAACGGTTGCCGAAAACACGCGACTGCATTATATCGCAGCCGTAATAAATATCACAGGCTGCTCTGTCGTTGCTCCACGATACAAAAACACCGCCAGACTCTCTTTCGGCACAGTCTGCTATGAAGCTGACCGCCGTATCGAAGTTGATCTTCGCGTTGCTCAGCGGGTGCGCGGCCGGACGGTCCGCCGCGACAAGCACGACCGGGATTTCTTCGTCCCAAAGCAGTTCATGCATAGCAGCCGCAGTGTAACAAAGAGTATCTGAGCCGTGCGTGATGATTATGCCATTGTATTTGCCTTTACGCTCTCTGACGACGGCGTATATATCCTGCCAAATGACGGGAGTAATATTTTCGCTCAGTATGCTGCACATATTCAGTGTATCAAAATGCGCTTTGCCGCCGATAAGCGCCTTTGCGCCGTTATCAACGGGCGATATTACTCCGCCTGATTCAGCGGAGCCTATTGTTCCGCCGGTGAATATTACAAGTATGTCAGTCATAGCCGCCTCCATCAGATCAGCTCAAGAACCGTTTCGCCGTAATTGTCGGTAAAGCTGATTTTGTATATACGGGGGTGACGGAATTCGTTACGGACAAAATTCATCAGCGCGTTTCCGCGGTTGAAGCCGTGAACGACCACGACCTGCTCGATATCGTCCGGAAGCAGCGATATACGTTTTGTAAGCTCGACCTCAGCCTGCCGCACGGTCATGCCGTGTATATCAATCGTCGCGCGTTTTTTGAAGCTGAACATTGAAAAATCTCCTTTAGATTCATGCTTTTATTATAGCAAAAATATGCGCGGCATACAACGGTATATTTATTCAAAAAAATTCCGAATACTGTTGAAACATGGAAAACGGCGTGATAAAATTAAAGTGTAATCTTTGTGAAATAAATTATAGGAGGGTTGATAATGAAAAACATGAAGAAAAAATGCTTATCAATGCTTCTGACCCTTGCGCTGATGCTGAGCCTCGTTACGGCGGCGGGCCTGACAGCGCAGGCGGCAGCAGGGAACAACTGGTCGGGAACGGTTAACGTGAGCGCAGACGAGACGGTCAGCGGAGACGTTACGGCGGCGGACGGCACTATACTCAACATAGGTTCCGGAGTCACCCTGACCGTCAACGGTACGCTTACCGTGGGCGGCGGAAGCGGTACGCTTACAGTTAACGGCTCCGGCAAGCTGGTGATCAACGGTTCCAGTGGTCGCGATGGCGTAAGCGTTTACGATGGTAAAAACGGAGAAAACGGATCCGTAGCCGTCAAAGGAAGCCTTAATTTGAACGGCTGCACCGCCGAGATCACCGGCGGCAGCGGCGGAGGTGCCTTTCTTTCCGACGGCGTTGGTGGAAACGGCGCTGTTGCTGTTGACGGCAGTCTTATCGTCAACAACGGAAAGGCTGTCATAACCGGCGGCAGCGGCGGCGCAGGCAATGCTTTCGGACGGGCCGGCAGCGGTGCGGCTGCAATCACCGGCAGTCTTTTCACAAACAGCAGCGACGTCACGGTCACCGGCGGAAACGGCGGCAATAAAGGCGGCTTTGGCGTATCAAGTGCTACAGGAGGCGGCGGCGGCGCCGGCGTCATCAAAGACGTCGAGGTCGTAGGCGGAAAAATCACGGTCACCGGCGGAAACGGCGGCAACAGCAGAACTATCGGCTTTGCCGGCGCAGGCGGATCCGCTGTAGAAGGCGCTTTGACCATGCAGGGCTGCGACGTAACGGTCACCGGCGGAAACGGCGGCTCTCATTTTGTCAATGAAGCCTATGCAAAGGGCGGAGTCGGCGGTCACGGCGTTGTCGGAGCGGTCACCTTTGGCAGCGGCAGCCTTACCGCCACGGGAGGCGCCGGAGGCAAAGCCGATTATTATAATACATACAGCAGCAGCGGTCTGCCTTTTGCCTCCACGCTGACCAACAATTCAGGAGCTTACATTATTGCAGTTGACGGCACCGGAGCGGAAAAATACAGGTTTACCGAAAAAATCCTGAACGGAGCCGACGTCGGCAATCAGGTCAACGGTCTGACGCTTCGTCTTATTCCTATTTCCTATGTGGACGCTTCCGGCGCTCAGCAGCCGCCCTTGAGTGACTACACACCCGTCAAAGAGGACACCGTGACATGGAGCGACAGCTGGTATGCCGTAATTAGTGATGTATCCTTCAGCAGCCGTATAACAGTCTCCGGAAAAGTAAACCTCATCCTCTGCGACGGCGTGACGCTGACAGCTTCGCAGGGCATTACGGTCCAGGGAGATGATTCTCTCACAATCTGGGCGCAGTCAGGAGGAACCGGAACGCTGAATGCCACATGCAGCGACTCCTACCGGTCGGGCATCGGCGGACTTGCAAACAGTTCAGCCGGAACCATAGTCATAAACGGAGGCAATATCACAGCCACCGCCGGAAAACAGGGCGCGGGCATAGGCGGCGGCAGCGCGAGCAACTTTAACAATATCGGCGGCTCGGGCGGCGTGGTTACGATAAACGGCGGCACAGTCACCGCTTCCTCTCACTTTGGCGCTGGCATCGGCGGAGGCTCGGCCTCTTCTGTCAAAACCAACGGCGGCTCGGGCGGCGTGGTTACGATAAACGGCGGCACTGTTACTGCTTCAAGCGGCCGCGGCGAAGCAATCGGACGCGGCTACGATGACGATAAAGACGCGGGTTCGGGTGAACTCTACATCAAAAAAGGCATGAAGGTAACTGACCCGGCTAATACTTACGCGGAGGGCAGAACAGCCGCCTGCCGCGGCAGCAACGTCACAATTACTGAGTGCGACAGGCATTTGATCAATGAATCTCACGTCTGCAATTTATGCGGTCTCTTTATTATATATGGCGACCTTTCCGGCGACAAAAAAGTATCTACCGATGATGCGCTAATGTGTCTCAAGGCCGCTGTCGGCATAATCAAGCTTAACGCAGACCAGACCAAGGCCGCCGACGTAAACGGCGATAAAAAAATATCCACCGAGGACGCCTTGCTGATACTCAGACATGCCGTCGGAATCATTAAGAAATTCCCCGTGGAATAAATTCTTTTAGCTCTAACGAATATTTTTCGCAGACCACTTTACGTTTTCTCCTTTGGGCTGATAAGATTACTATAACGCAAATGGGGCGTGGAAACAACGATCGCTTTGAAAAGTTGACGCACCGATTGTAATCATGATTTTGCTATGATATTATAATGTTGTAGGTTTATATGTCATAAAGATTTGTGAGGATTAAGGAGGTTTACCATGAAAAGCAGAAGATTATTGTGTGCGCTGCTGGCGGTCGTTCTCCTGCTCGGCGTGCTGCCGCTGACTGCAAACGCAGGACCGGTCACAGTTACCCGTATCGATGAATTTCGCTTTGCGGGAGATTATGAAGCGATAGCGTTGAGATCAAACAAAACGATAGGAGCATGGATGAGCAACCTCAAAGCAAAGGGCGGCGTTAAAGCGGCTGCCGACGCCGAGGGCTGGAAGGTGGTCGAGCTGGTCGGCGTTTACGACTGGCAGGCTTCACGATACCTCAAAGATAACGAGTATCCCAATTTGTATCACAGCAACTATCTGAGAATCAGGGTCGCCCTTTTGAGCGACGATTACATCTTTCAGCCAAAGGGCTCGTCCTATCCGACCTATTACAACGGCAGACAAGTATCTTCTGATGTTCTGAACGTCTATTACGAGATCGATCTTTATTTATCGAACGTAGCGTGGTTTGAATCGGTGTCCGTTACTGTTCCGAAACCGGTCGCAGGAGGAAAGCCCTCAAGCTATGTGCCCAAGGTGAGTACTCCTCATGTTAAGATAGACAGTTACGAGTGGCTATATACCGGCCCAAACAACGACAGCCCCGGCAATTCCTTCTCCACCTTCCAAAACGGCGGATATTACCGTCTTATGATTTATCTCGTTGAGGACGACGGATACGTTATAGCAAACAATAATGACCTATGCAAAATGACGGTCAACGGAAGCAGGGAGAGCTATTACCAGTCGGGTAAATTTACCATAGTGACCCCGACATTTTATATAGGTTCGGCTGTAATCTACGGCGATCTCGATTCCGACAAAAAGGTTACGACATCGGACGCGCTCATTTGCCTCAAGGCTGCCGTCGGCATAACAACACTTAATTCCACGCTGAAAAAGGCCGCCAACGTCAACGGCGACAGCAAGGTGTCGACTGCGGACGCGCTGCTTATCCTCAAGCGGGCCGTTGGAATCATTAAGAAATTCCCCGTGGAATAAACCTTTTCGTAAACTAAAAATTTTTCCGGATACCACTTGACATATTCCTGACAAGAGGTTATAATAGCTTCACAGCAATGACGGAGACAGGAGCGGTGAATACGTTTCAGAGAGTCGGCGGCCGGTGCAAGCCGATACGGATAACCGTAAACCCATCACTCCCGAGCATCGACCCGAAAGGCTTTGCCCAGTAGACGTCGGCGCGTGACTGCGTTATCGGTCGGGGGCTTTATCTGAGCCTTATGAGAGGATATGCTTTGCATATCAATATGGGTGGTACCGCGGGTATTGATTTTTCAGCTCGTCCCATTAATTTGGGACGAGCTTTTTGTTTTTCTCTGTTTTAGATAAACTCAGAGAGAGCGTTCCGAAACACTTTGTCCCGTTCTTCGGTACGGACACAAAAATCTTTGACAGCAAAGGAGATTGATTATGGAAACCAAGATTAACGAGATCGCGGAGCGAATTCGCGGCATACGCGATATGTGTGATTTTTCCGTTAAGGAAATGGCTGAATGCGCAGGCATCACCGAAGAGGAATATATTGCGTACGAAGAAGGAAAAAAAGATTTTTCCGTCACCTTCCTCTCCAACTGCGCCAAAAAGTTCGGTATAGATCTCATTGAGCTTATGACAGGAGAAAAACCCAGACTTTCTGTTTATACTGTTGTTCGCAAGGGACACGGGCTTGCGTCTGTCAGACGTGAGAGCTTTAAATATGAGCATCTCGCCTTTAACTTCAAAAACAAGATCTCCGAGCCGTTTTTAGTTGAAGCGCCTTATAATGAGGCCGAACAGACGGCGCCGATCCATCTTTCCTCGCACGAAGGCCAGGAGTTTGACTATGTCTTCAGCGGCAGCCTCAAGGTATCCGTTGCAGGACACGTCGAGATACTGAATGCCGGCGATTCCATCTATTACGATTCCTCTCAGCCGCACGGAATGATAGCTATTAACGGTGAAAAGTGCGTATTTTTGGCGGTCGTAATGCCGAAAGAATAAATTATAACGGGAGAGTAGACAAAAGCATGCTTAATATAAACGAGAGATTTGTCAAAGAGGAATACGATGAAAAGGGTATCCTCAAAAAATTCAGAATCGTCGCTCCGGAAAACGCCAACTTCGGATACGACTGCATCGACGCAATAGCCGCGGAGGAGCCCGACCGCAGAGCAATGGTCTGGTGCAACAGCCACGGTGAGGAGCATATTTTTACATTCGGTGATATAAGCCGCTATTCCAACAAAACCGCCAACGCGTTAATGAATGCAGGAATAAGAAAGGGCGACAGGGTTCTTGTCGTTCTCAAAAGGCACTATCAGTTCTGGTTTACTATAATCGCGCTGCATAAAATAGGCGCGGTCATCATTCCGGCAACGCATCTTTTGAAGAAAAAGGATTATGTTTACAGATTCAATAACGCCCACTGCAAAGGAATTGTCTGCACCTATGAGGACGGCGTTGCCGACAACGCTCAGCAGGCGATAAACGAATGTCCGTTTGTGACCGTTAAAATGGTCACCCACGGCCATAAGGACGGCTGGCTCAATTTTGATGAGGAGGTTGAAAAGGCCGACGAGCATCTTGACAGGATGCCGACTCTTGCAAAAGAGCCGATCATAGCTTATTTTTCAAGCGGTACGACAGGTTATCCCAAGCTCGTTACCCATAATCATCTCTACGGTTTTGCTCACATTCTCACCGCAAAGCATTGGCAGAACGTCAAACCGGACGGTCTTCATCTTACGCTCGCCGATACCGGATGGGGCAAGGCGGTCTGGGGCAAGCTGTATGGCCAGTGGTTTATGGAGGCAGGCATCTTTGTCTGTGATTTTGACAAGTTCGTTCCTGCCGAGCTGCTTCCGCTCTTCGCAAAATACAACATAACAACGTTCTGCGCACCGCCGACAATGTTCCGCTTCTTCATCAAAGAGGATCTCTCCAAATTCGACCTGTCTTCGCTGACTTATGCTACAATCGCCGGAGAAGCGCTCAATCCCGAGGTGTTCAAGCAGTTCTATGAAGCTACCGGTATAAAGCTGATGGAGGGTTTCGGCCAGACCGAGACAACCCTGACCGTTGTCAATGTGGTTGGTATGGAACCCAAGCCCGGTTCTATGGGCAAGCCGTCGCCCCAGTATGATGTTGATATTGTTGATGAAAACGGCAATTCGGTCGATACCGGCGCTATTGGCGAGGTAGTGGTCCGCGCAGAGCGTGACAATCCCCCTGCCGGACTTTTCATGTCCTACAATGAAGATGAGGAAATGACAAACGCTGCATGGCATGACGGCCTTTATCATACCGGCGACACGGCATGGCGCGATGAGGACGGTTATTTCTGGTATGTCGGACGCACCGACGATATTATCAAATCCTCCGGCTACAGGATCGGACCGTTTGAGATCGAGAGCGTTCTGATGGAACATCCCGCCGTGCTTGAATGCGCCATAACCGGCGTGCCGCATCCTATCCGCGGCCAGGTGGTCAAAGCCAGCATCGTCCTTGCCAAGGGATATGTACCGAGCGAGGAATTGAAGGTCGAGCTGCAAAATCATGTAAAGCGTCTGACCGCTCCCTACAAATATCCGCGCGTCATTGAGTTCATGGACGAGCTGCCCAAGACCATCAGCGGCAAGATCAGACGAGTCGATCTCAGAAAAGAAGACAAATAAACCTCATAAATTGCAAAAACGAGGCTGCTTTTTTCCGGCAGTCTCGTTTTATGTTGCTTATTTTGCCCCGATATGTTAAAATTTAAACAGTAACCGCTTATGCCTGACTGCCGTCAAACCGGCTTTCTATCAGCCTGACGCTGCCTTCCGGCGAAAAGCGCCAATAGCTTATGTGACCGTCATCTATAAAATACTTCATAGCCGAGGGAGGCTGTTCGGTTTCACAGGAGTCTATTATGATGAGCTTTATCTTCATGCGCTCCGGGATTATTGTTTTTATAAATACGCTGACCGTCTGACCTGCGCTTATTCCTTCTTTCAGCTCCGCGAGCCCTGCCAGATTTGGCGCAAGCTCAACAAAGATGCCGTAGCTCTCCACCGAACGCACTATGCCGGAAACTGTTTCACCTGCCGAGAATCTTCCGGCGTTCTGCTCCCATGTGCCCAACAGCTCCTTGTGAGAAAGAGAAACGCGTCCGTTTTCATCCACCTGTCTGACCACTGCTTTTATATATGATCCGACCGTGAATCTGTCCTTTGGATGGGATATGCGCGACACGGAAATCAGATCAATGGGTATGAGTGAAGCGATTCCGCATCCGATATCGACAAACGCGCCGAAGCTCTCCAAATGGCTTACTCTTGCAGGGATAATGTCGCCCGGACAAAGGCGTCTGATGTAGTTTTTCATACAGTCAAGCTGCACGTCCTTTCGAGACAGCTCGACAATTCTTTCGCCGTCTTCTGCAGAAACGATTTTTCCGACGGTGAAGCAAACCGGCTTGTTTACCCTTGTTATCAGAGCAATGTCCCGTGTTGAGCCGTCTTCAATGCCGCAGGCGCCGTCAATACGCCTGATAACGCCTTTTATGAAACCGAAATCTATCCATAAGTCGTGGTTTGCGTCGCACATTACCACTATGTTTTCCAGTATCTTACCTTTTTCTCGGGCAAGCATAAGCATTTCTTCGCTTCTTTGATAGCGTTTGTTTTCGTAGCTGTCGAGAAGCATACCCTCAGGGAAATACCTCATCATTTTCAGACCCCCAGTTTTCGCATCATAAACTGTTTTATCTATATGCCGCATATCGGCGCAAAATAACCGCGCCGATATGATACCGCGGCGAAGGCGGAGAAACACATGACTGATTTAAAAGAAAAAATTGAAAGGCTTCTGCCGCATGTTCAAAAGCCGGGCAGATATTCGGGCGGAGAGCTGAACAGCGTCGTCAAGGATCCTGATAAGGTTAACGTCCGTTTCGCGTTCTGTTTTCCCGACGTCTATGAAATAGGCATGTCCCACCTCGGCATGAAGATTCTGTATTCGCTTGAAAACGCCGTCGAGGACGTCTGGTGCGAGCGAGTTTTTGCGCCGTGGCCGGATATGGAAAAGCAGATGAGAGACAACGGCATACCGCTTTTCGGACTTGAGAGCCGTCAGCCTATAACCGATTTTGATTTTATCGGCTTTACGCTGCAATACGAACTGAGCTTTACAAACATACTCAACATGCTTGATCTGGCAGGCATTCCTATACATTCGTGCGAGAGACGCGAGTTAAAGCAGATGGTTGTAATGGGCGGCCCGTGCGCCTGCAATCCCGAGCCGCTGGCCGATTTTGCCGATATTTTTATTCTTGGCGAAGGCGAAGAAGTTAATTTAGAGCTTATCGAGCTATACAAAAAGCATAAATCTGCCGGCTCGGCAAAAGAGGATTTTTTGAAAGAAGCCGCGCGGATAAAGGGAATTTATGTTCCTGCGTTTTACGAACCTTCCTATAACGACGACGGCACAATAAATAACGTGACCGTCAAATGCGGAGCGCCGGAAAAAATAACGAAACGGATAATCGCCGACATGGATAAGGCTTACTATCCTGAAAAATTTGTCGTGCCGTTTATTGATATTGTTCACGACAGGGCAATGGAGGAGATCTTCCGCGGCTGTATCAGAGGCTGTCGATTTTGTCAGGCGGGATTTATCTACCGTCCCGTGCGTGAAAAGAGCAGCGACACCATTCTTAAGCAAAGTAAATCCCTGTGTAAGACAACCGGCTACGATGAAGTATCATTAACGTCGCTGTCAACCAGCGACTATACAAAGCTTACCGAGCTGCTGCCGGAGCTTCTGACTTGGTCTGAACAGAATACGATAAGCGTCGCCCTGCCGTCGCTCAGAATCGACAACTTTTCTGACGAGCTTCTTGAGCAGATGAAGCTGGTGAGAAAATCCGGACTTACCTTCGCGCCGGAAGCCGGAACGCAGAGACTGCGAGATGTTATAAATAAAAACCTCAACGAGGAAGAGATACTTTCCACCTGCATGACTGCCTTCAGGGGCGGCTACACCAACGTGAAGTTATATTTTATGATGGGCCTGCCGACCGAAACCGACGAGGATATTCTTGGTATAGCTCAGCTTGGCCAAAAGATAGTTAACCTGTTTTACTCAAATCCCGACAAACCGAAGGGCAAGGGCGTAACCGTCACCTGCTCGGTCGCCATGTTCGTGCCGAAGCCCTTTACTCCGTTTCAGTGGGAGCCGCAGGATACAATAGAAAATATCCGCCGTAAGCAGAAACTGCTTGTCGATTCGGTCACGACCAGAAAGATTACCGTCAACTGGCACGACTCATATACGGGGTTTTTGGAGGGTGTTCTGGCGCGCGGAGACAGGCGGCTGTGCGCGGTAGTTGAGCGCGCTTGGAAGTGCGGCTGTATTTTCGACAGCTGGGACGATTATTTTGATTTTGACAAGTGGATGGACTGCTTTAAGCAGTTAAACATAGATCCGTGCTTTTATGTTTCACGAAAGCGCGGCTTTGATGAAATTTTGCCGTGGGATCATCTTGATTACGGCATATCAAAAAAATTTTTGCAGAAGGAGTGCGAAAAGGCGTACAACGCCGAAACGACACCTCATTGCCGCATAAAATGCAGTGGATGCGGAGCAAACAAACTGGAAGGAGGATCGGGGGATGGCTTTTCCTGTTCGACTGTGGTTTAAAAAGTACGGCGCGGCCAGATTTATTTCTCACCTCGATCTCAACCGTACCATGCTCAGAGCCATTCGCCGCGCCGATATTCCCGTATGGTACACCGAGGGCTTTAATAAACACCCGTATATAGCTTTTCCCTGTCCGCTTTCAATTTTTTATTGCGGCGAAAATGAGATAATGGATTTCAAGCTGGAAACCGGCGTGCCTTTTGCCGAGCTTGTCAGCCGTTTCAACGAACAGATGCCCGAGGGGATCGAAGTGCTCCGCATAGCCGTCCCCAAAGCCAAGCCTACGTCGATAAAATACGCCGATTATACCGTGCGGTTGGAGCTGATCGGTAAAACCGGCGAACAGGCGGCGGCGCTTTTTAAAGAAGCGCGGAAAAAGGATGAGATTTTCGCCGTTAAAAAAACAAAAAAGGGCGAAAAAAAGATTGAGGTTATGCAGTATTTCAGAAATGCCGGAATAGAGTCTTCTGATAACTGCGCCGTAATAAAGATGGTTTTGCCCTGCGGTACGTCGGAAAATCTCAACCCTTCGCTGATAATCGACGCCATTGTCGCAGACTTGGGCGAAACGGAAAGCTTTTCGCTTTATACACGGCACAACTGTTATCTGGAGGATATGACCGTATTCATGTGACTGATTATAATAATATGCGGCGTGATGAGAAAAGCACGTCGCATTATTCATTTTTGAGCCTGAAAAATGACGGCTGAAATACTGGAAAAAAATACTGAAAATAAATGATAATCATTGACAATAATCACCGAAAGGGCTACAATATATTTTGGATTCAAATGATAATGGATAAGGTATGCAGTCGCGCCGGGGGATTTCCTTCACGGTGCCGGCTGAAAATAATTTAATGAGGTCGCAGGCATGATAAAAAGCATGACAGGTTACGGCAGATGCGAGCAGATAATTGAGTCTATGAACATCTGCGCTGAAATAAAATCGGTAAATCACAGATTTTTTGAATTTTCACTCAGGATTCCGAGAAGCTACAGCTTTTTGGAGGAAAAGATTAAAAAACTGATCCAGTCCCGTGTTTCCCGCGGCAAGATCGACTGCTTTGTTTCCATTGAGGTTCTCGAAAGCGAGCAGTGCGACGTTTCAATAAACGAGCCGCTTGCCGAGGGATATATCCGTGCAATCTCCGAAATCGCGCAAAAATATTCCCTTCCAAACGATCTGACCGCTTTTGACGTTGCGAGATATCCCGATGTTATATCCATCAGGCGTCCGACACTTGATGAGGAAAAGACTTTTGACGCCGTAAAACCGGTTATAGAGGGCGCGCTGGATAAATATATAGAAATGAAGGCGGTCGAAGGCAAACGCCTCAGCGCCGACTGCGTTTCCAGGATAGAAACCATAGAGCAGAAATTAGCGCAGATAGAGGAATATTATCCGCAGACCATCACCGATTATGAAGAGCGGCTGCGTCATAAGATAGAGGAGCTTTTGGAAACCAAGCCGGACGAGCAGCGCCTTTTGACCGAGGTTGCCATATTTGCCGACAGGGTTGCTATAGACGAGGAAACGGTGCGTCTGAGCAGCCATTTAAAGCAGATGAAGGCAATGCTCCTTCAAGATGAAGCTGTCGGACGTAAGCTGGATTTTCTCATGCAGGAAATAAACCGTGAGACCAACACTATAGGCTCCAAGTGCCAGAATCTTGATATTTCGCGCACTGTAGTCGATATCAAAGCCGAAGCGGAGAAAATAAGAGAACAGATACAGAATATCGAGTAGAACATATTCGCGCATGCCGCGACAGTATAAAAACGAATTGTGGAGGCCTTATGAAGCTAATCAATATCGGCTTTGGAAATATGGTTTCCGCCTCACGCGTCATTGCCGTTGTCAGTCCCGAATCGGCGCCGATCAAACGTATGATAACAGACGCGCGTTCGGGCGGCAATCTTATTGACGCGTCCTGCGGAAGAAAGACGAGAGCGGTTATTATCACCGACAGCGACCATATTATATTATCAGCCATTTTGCCTGAAACGGTCGCTGCGCGTCTTGACAGCAAATATGAATCCGCCGAGGAAGAAGAGTATGAGGAATAAGGGAGTTTTATTTGTTATATCCGGTCCGTCAGGAGTCGGAAAGGGAACCATAGTCAAGGAACTCTTAAAGCGGGATGAATCTATCGTTGTTTCGATTTCCGCCACGACCAGACAGCCGCGCGAAACTGACGTTGACGGTAAGGATTATTTTTTCATCACTGATGAAAAATTTAAAAGCATGATAGAAAACGGCGAGTTTCTGGAATATGCCGAGTATGTCAGCAGCAGCTACGGAACGCCAAAGGCAACCGTACTCAGCTGGCTCTACGAAGGAAAGACGGTCATTCTTGAGATAGAGACTGTCGGCGCTTTCCAGATCAGGGAAAAAATGCCTGAAGCAAAGCTGCTTTTTATTATGCCGCCATCCATTGAGGTTCTCGTAAAGCGTCTGACTCATGCCGACACCGGCACGAGAGACAACATAGACGACAGGATCCAAAAGGCTCTCGATGAAATCAAAAAAGCTCCGTCTTATGATTATATAGTTGTCAACGACGACCTTGAGAGAGCGGTGGAGGAGACCTATAAAATCATTGAGTCGGTCAGAAAAGATTACGGTTCGGATGATAATTGAGTTTACATACAGAACAGGAGCGATTTTTTTATGAATATGCTTAGACCCGCTACAAGCGACCTTTTGGGTCCGGATTCAAACAGATACTCTTTGGTGATCGCCACGGCGAAAATAGCCAGACAGATTTCCGAAGAGGCACAGGAAAAAAAGATTCCGCTTGAGGACAAACCGGTTTCTTTAGCCGTTGAGCTTCTTTCCAAACATAAATACACTTTTTATCCTCCCCGGGAGGACCATCAGACCGAAGCGGTTGCTTTGTCAGACGAAAAGAAGGCCGAAGCGCCTGCTGAATTGCTTTCGGGGGATGATATTTCCGCAGATCAGCAGGAAATGCAGACAGAAGAATGATAAATCATATGCGGCTGTTTTTAGCGCAGCCGCATTTTGCGCTGTTTTGCCTTTTAAACTTTCTTCGTCCCAAAAAGGGAGGCTGCCATGCCCTTTTTAAATATTGCAAGGATAGCTGTTGAAAATACTTCTTTCAGCTTCGACAAATTGTTCGATTATGTCGTTCCGGATAAGCTGGTTCAGAAGGCCAGACCGGGATGCCGCGTCATAGTTCCGTTTGGCAGGGGCAACAGAAAACGTACCGGGATCATAATGGAACTATCAAGATCCGACGATCTCGACTATATAAAGCCTGTTGAGTCGCTGCTTGATGAAGAGCCTTTGCTGAGCGATGAAATGCTCAGGCTTGCCGTATGGATGAAGGAAAAGTATTTCTGCCCCCTTTTCGACGCCGCAAAGCCAATGCTGCCGGCGGGACTGAATATAAAGATAGTTACCGCATATAAAGCGGCTTTAAACGCAGAGGAGCTTTTGAAAAGAGAAAGCCTCGACATGACGCAAATTCAGATAGCGAGATATCTGATAGACAGCGGCGGCGAGGTAAAGCGCGACAGACTGCTGGAAATAATGGGCCTCAGCGATGATTACAAGGGCATCGATGCTCTTGTTTCGCTTGATATAATCGAACAAAGGGACATTTCAGTGCGCCGCGTCGGCGACGCCGTTGTCAGGATGGTGCGCCTTTGCAATACCGGCGATAACGAGGAGGAGCGTAAGCTGACCGAAAAGCAGCGCAAGGTAGTTGATTTTCTGCTTGAAGCAGGAACAGCCTCTGCAAAGGAGCTTTCCTATTTCACAGGAGTTTCGCAGGCTATTATAACCAACCTGCAAAAAAAGGGCGTTGTTGAGTTTTATACAAGCGAGGTTTTTCGCACTCCTCAATACGATCCGTCCCAGCATGCCGGCAACGAAATCATTCTGACCGACGAGCAGAACAAAGCCTTTGACGGCATGTACAGCCAATACCTTAAACACGGCGGATCGGTTTCGCTGCTTTACGGAGTGACCGGAAGCGGAAAAACGCAGGTATTCATGAAGCTGTGCAAGGAGGTTGCCGACGAAGGCAGACAGGTCATCGTGATGGTGCCGGAAATTGCCCTGACTCCGCAGACGATGTCTCATTTTCTATCCCGTTTCGGCGACAATGTTGCCATACTTCACAGCGGATTATCGCTGGCTGAAAGGCTGGATGAGTGGAAACGCATCAAAACGGGAAGAGCAAAAATAATTGTCGGCACACGTTCTGCTGTTTTTGCTCCGTGCAGCAGTTTGGGGCTCATCATTATGGATGAGGAGCAGGAGCATACATATAAATCGGAGGGCTCTCCGCGATACAGCGCAAGGGATATTGCGCGTTTTCGCGCGGCATATCATAAAGGTCTGCTCGTTTTGGCTTCGGCAACCCCTTCAATAGAGAGCTACTATCAAGCGAAAACAGGCAAATACGCCCTTAATACTTTAACAGAACGGTTCGGTAACGCCGTTCTGCCTGAAACGCAGATAGTAGATCTGCGTCAGGAGAACATGGGCGACGGCATAATAAGCGGTACGCTTGGGCGTGAAATAGATGAGAGCCTTAACGATAAAAAGCAAATAATACTGCTGCACAACAGACGAGGGCATAATACTTTTGTATCCTGCCGAAGCTGCGGACATGTTTTCACCTGCCCCAATTGCAGCATATCAATGACTTATCATTCGGCAAACGGTATGCTCATGTGCCACTATTGCGGCTATTCCCGTGAATTTGCGCGCGAGTGCCCCGTATGCGGCAAAAACTCAGTGCGATATTCCGGCTTTGGCACGCAGAGGATAGAACAGGAACTGAGCGATTGTTATCCTGACGCGCGGATTCTTCGGCTGGACGCCGATTCTATAATGTCCCGCCATGCCTTTGAAACAAAACTGAATGAATTTGACAAGGGCTATTATGATATAATGGTCGGCACTCAGATGGTGGCGAAGGGTCTTGATTTCCCCAATGTGACTCTTGTCGGTGTTTTATTGGCCGATCAGATAATGTACGGCAATGATTTTCGTGCGTTTGAGCGCGCTTTCTCCATGCTGACGCAGGTTGTCGGAAGAAGCGGCCGCGGACAATACAAAGGCAAGGCGCTTATACAGACCTATACTCCGGAAAATCCGCTGATAGAGCTTGCCGCCAAGCAGGACTATGATGAATTTTACAACGGCGAAATTGATTCCCGCAGGATAATGCTTTATCCGCCGTTTTGCGATATCTGCATGATAGGATTCACCGGACGGGACAGACAGCAAACGGAAAGGGCGGCATTTGATTTTTTCAACATGCTTCGCTCAACGGCACAGACCGATTACAGCGATCTGCCCATGCGCGTGCTCGGCCCATCGGTCGCCGGTATACCCAAGATAAGCGGCAGCTACCGGTACAGGATAATAATAAAATGCCGCGATACGTCACGATTCCGCGAAATGACCGCTTCGCTGCTGCGCGATTGCGGCAAAAAGAAGTGCTTTGACAAGATAACTGTGTTTGCGGATATGAATCCGCTTAACATACTGTAAAGTTGCGGCGCAGTCGCCAATATAATCTTCCGTCACGGTTTCATCGATCTATTCGGCAAGGCTGCGGGGTTTCTCCGCAAGGGTTATTTTGTGAAACATACCGACTGGATTTTTTAAAATCAGTTTACAATAAACTCAAATGAGGTGCACATATGGCGATCAGAAAAATACGTACCGACGGCGACCCGATCCTCAGAAAGGTTTCCCGTCGTGTCGATGTTTTTGACTGGAGGCTTTGGCAGCTTCTGGATGACATGAAAGAAACAATGCAAAAGGAAAACGGTGTGGGACTTGCTGCAGTGCAGGTTGGCGTGCTGCGCAGGATAGTTGTCGTCGATACTGGCGAAAAGATCCTTGAGCTGATGAACCCTGAAATAGTCGAGCAGAGCGGCAGTTACTGCGATATAGAGGGCTGCCTGTCCTTCCCCGGTGTTTACGGCATGGTTGAGCGACCGACTAAGGTAACGGTCAGGGCGCAGGACAGAAACGGCGAATTCTTTGAATTTACCGGAGAAGGCGTCATTGCCAAGGCCTTCTGCCACGAGACCGAGCATCTCGACGGCAAGCTGTTTGTTGACCGCGTGGATCACATAATGAGCCAGCAGGAGATAAATGATTATCTTGACAAAAAGCCGCAGGATAAAAGCAGCGCGCAGGAATGACTTCCGGAGCGATTGGAGAAATAATATGCGTGTAGTATTTATGGGCACTCCTGAATTTGCTGTGCCCTGTCTGCAAAGACTGATAGATGACGGTTATAATGTCGTCGGCGTTTTTACTCAGCCGGACAAACCAAAGGGAAGAGGATACCAGCTTGCACCGCCGCCTGTCAAGTTGCTGGCGCAAAAATATGAAATACCGGTCTTCCAGCCGGCAAAAATGCGCGACGGCAAAGCGCTTGGTATTCTTGATGATCTTAAGCCGGAGCTTATTGTCGTAACGGCTTACGGCAAAATTCTCCCAAAAGAAATACTCGACTTCCCGAAATTCGGCTGCGTCAATGTACATGCATCGCTGCTGCCCAAGTATAGAGGAGCCGCGCCCATACAGTGGTCGGTGATCAACGGCGAAAGCAAAACCGGCGTAACGCTTATGCAGATGGACGTCGGACTGGACACCGGCGATATGCTTTATAAAAAGGAAACCGAAATTCGCGAAAACGAAACTGCCGGCGAGCTGCACGACAGGCTGATGTTTTTGGGTGCGGAAACAATGTCTGAAGGTTTAAGGCTGCTGTTTGAAGGTAAAATAACGCCGGAAAAGCAAAACGATGAGGATTCCTGCTACGCGCCAATGCTGGATAAATCTTTGTGCGCTCTGGATTTTTCGCTCGAAGCAAAGCGGCTGCACGATAAGGTACGCGGTCTCTGTCCATGGCCGGTTGCGACCGGTAAAATCCACGGAAAAACTGTCAGGATTTTTAAAACCGTCTTTTCTGTGACCGATTCTGACGCCGATTGCGGTACTGTAATCGGCGCAGACAGGTGCATAACGATAAAGTGCGGCGGAGATACGGCTCTGACCATTACCGAGCTTCAGCCCGAGGGAAAACGCAGAATGGCTGCCGGGCAGTATCTGGCCGGACATCCGCTCAATGTCGGTGACAAAATAGGATGAATCGTGTATAATGTTTAAATCGACTTTCGGATAAACTCTACTGAAAAAACAAGGAGGTAATCATATGCCGTATTTTGGTTATCTGGGCGGACTTGATCTTATCGGAATAGCGATAATGCTTATCTCGCTGATCATTACGACCGCTGCACAGTTAAAGGTAAAAAGCGCCTTTTCAAAATACAGCCAGATACGCTCGCAAAGAGGAATGACCGCGCGCGATGCAGTTTATTATATCCTCAGATATAACGGCTGCAGCGATGTCCGCGTTGAGCATATCTCCGGCAGTCTGACCGACCATTATGACCCTAAGGCACAGGTCATCAGGCTTTCGGACGCCACGGATAATTCGATGTCCATCGCGGCTATCGGAGTTGCCGCGCACGAAGCCGGACACGCGGCGCAATATCATGAGGATTATTTTCCGATGAAGGTAAGGGCTTTGATTATTCCGATAAGCAATATAGGAAGCTCGCTTTCTTGGCTTGTACTGATAATCGGTCTTGCGTTCAGTTTTCCGACCCTTTGCTATATCGGCGTAGGCCTTTTCTTCTTTGCGGTTTTGTTTCAGCTTCTTACGCTTCCCGTCGAGCTTAACGCGAGCCGCAGAGCCCTCAATACTCTGTCTTCAACGAACATTCTGACCGAAGAAGAAATCAAGGGAGCGCGCAAGGTTCTGACGGCAGCCGCCATGACCTATGTTGCGGCTCTTGCCACCTCTATCCTGCAGCTTCTCAGGATGCTGCTTATTGCAAACAGGAGCAGAAGAAGATAATGGCCGACCTCATAAGACTTGCTCATTACGCAATGTCGAGAATATACAATACCGGCAGTTATTCCAACCTGATCCTTAATTCCCTGATAAGGGATAATGACCTTAATCAAAAGGAAAGCGCCTTCTTGTCGCGTATTGTCTACGGCACACTGGAAAAAGGAGTGACCCTCGACTACATCATTTCGCAAAACTCCAATATGCCGCTCGATAAACTGTCGCCCGACGTTCGCATAATATTGCAGTTGGGTCTATATCAGATTTATTTTATGGATTCGGTGACCGATAACGTCGCCGTCAACGGCAGTGTTGAGCTTACCAAAAAGGTTTGCGGTCTGCGCGTTTCGGGATTTGTCAACGCAGTTCTTCGTTCTGCGATACGGCACGGCGAGATTCCCATGCCGCCGCGTGATAAGGACATCAGAGCTTATCTGTCGGTTAAGTATTCCTGCCCCGAATGGCTTGTTTCCAAATGGATAAAGACCTACGGCAGAGAGAATATCGTTCCCATGCTGGATCATTTCAGCCGCGAGGGAAATAATTACATAAGAGTAAACTCCATCAAAACCACCGAGGATGAACTCATCGGCATATTGGCGCAGGAAGGCATTACTGCTTCCAAAACGCGATTAAAAAACTGCCTTCAGGTCAACAATATCGGCAGACTTTCAAAGCTCAGGGCCTTTGCGGACGGTTTGTTCCATATACAGGACATATCGTCTCAGCTTTGCGTTAGCGCGATGGATCCGCGCGAAAACATGACGGTTGTTGACGTTTGCGCCGCGCCCGGCGGAAAAACGCTTACCGCCGCGCAGTACATGAACAATACAGGCAGGCTTTACTGCTTTGATCTGTATGAGCAGCGCGTTTCCCTTATCAAGGACGGTGCTCAAAGACTGGGCATTACCAATATTGAACCGGGTGTACGCGACGCGGCGAAAGGTTCCGCGGATATTCAGGCCGACTGTGTACTTTGCGACGTCCCGTGCTCCGGATTGGGAGTTATCCGCAAAAAGCCGGAGATAAAATATAAAAACCCCGATGAATTCAAGGAGCTATCGGCCGTTCAATATTCCATACTTGAAAACTCTTCGAAAATGGTGAAGTCCGGCGGCAGACTTGTATATTCCACCTGTACTCTCAGCAGAGCGGAAAACGAAAAGATAGTCGAGCAGTTTTTGAAGTCGCATAAAGACTTTAAGCTTGTCGAACCGATTAAAAACGAAGACATCCTTGATTTATGCGGCTACAGCCAGAAATCAATCGGCGTCACCTTTCTTCCGCATTTTCTTTGCAGCGACGGTTTTTATATAGCCGCAATGGAAAGAAAGCTTCCGTCAGATTCCGCCAATATGAATAATATATACAACGCCATCATTAAGGCCGCAAAAGAGGTGAGTACAAATAGTCATCAGTCGGATCGGCGCAAAACTTGATATAAAGTCCATGACCCTCGAAGAAATCACCGAGCAGACCGACTTGCTCCGTCTGCCTAAATATCGCGCAAAACAGATTTATACGTGGCTTTCGCGCGGAGCGGAGGATTTTTCCGAGATGACCGACCTTCCGGAGGGTCTGAGATGTCAATTAAATGAAATTTTCTTCATAAATAGCGCAAAAATCAAAAAAAGGCTTGCGTCGCGTATAGATGATACGGTAAAATATTTATATGTGTTTTATGATGGGTCGCTTATCGAATCCGTACTTATGAAATATCATCATGGCTACAGTATCTGTGTTTCGACTCAGGTCGGATGCAGAATGGGCTGCGATTTCTGCGCGACCGGCAAAGGCGGATTCATAAGAAATCTTACTCCCGGAGAAATTCTGTCGCAGATACAGACGGCGCAAAAGGATAACGGCATCAGGATATCCAATGTCGTCCTTATGGGCATGGGCGAGCCTCTTGACAATTTTGACAATGTAATTCGCTTTTTACAGCTCGTTACCGATGAAAAAGGAATGAATCTCGGCATGAGACACATTACGCTCTCGACCTGCGGGCTTGTCGATAGAATATATGAACTTCAAAGGTATGATTTTCCTCTTACCCTGTCAATTTCGCTCCATGCACCAAACGATGAAATACGTTCAAGAACAATGCCCGTAAACCGAAAATGGAATGTCGACGCTTTGCTGAACGCGTGCAGGGAATATGCGGCGTCAACATCACGGCGCGTAACCTTTGAATACGCCATGATCAACGGCGTTAACGACAGCGCGCGCTGCGCAGGAGAGCTTGCAAAAAAGCTGAAGGGCATGCTTTGCCACGTAAACCTTATTCCCGTCAACAGCATCGAGGAGACCGATTTTAACGCTAGCTCCGAAAGGAAAATAGCTGAGTTCAAAAAAATCCTCGAGGCCAGCGGCATAGCCGTAACAAGAAGGCGTACCCTGGGACCGGATATTTCCGCTTCTTGCGGACAGCTCAGAGGAAAATACGCCGACCGCGGAGTGTAGAGAGTCTGCGGATTCAATAAATGGTTTATCAAATTTCACGGAAACGGAGGAGTGCCGGTTTGAAGCTATACGGAAGATCCGATATCGGTAAAAAGCGCAGCAAAAACGAGGACTGCTTCGTGACCGGAGAGCTGCTCAACGAAGTCTTCTACACGGTAGTCTGCGACGGAATGGGCGGAGCCGCAGCGGGAGATAAAGCGAGTTTCTTTGCCTGCGAGATGGTAAAGACATTGCTTGAAAAAATGTACAGAACCGGCCTGAACGACAGTTCTCTTAAAAATATGCTCGTTTCCATCGTTCTTGCGGTTAACGCAAAGGTTTTTGAAAAGTCCGAGAGCGACCCTTCTCTTGCCGGCATGGGAACGACCCTTGTGCTGGTGCTTGTAAGGAAGGATTCAGCTCATATAATTCATGTCGGAGACAGCAGGGCATATCTGATAAGAGAAGGCGAGATAAACAAGCTGACCAAGGATCATTCCGTGGTTCAGAGTATGATAGATTCCGGAGAGCTGACCGATGCTCAGGCGCATCGTCATCCTCAGAGAAATTACATCACAAGAGCAATCGGTATTGACCGAAACCTTAAGGTAGACTATAATAATATAGTTTTACATCGCGAAGACAAGATCCTTGTTTGCACGGATGGCTTTACGGAGTATTTTGATGACAAGGATATTTATTCTCTTGTGCAAAACGAGGATCGTGATATAGTTAAAACAGTTGACAGAATAATCGATAAAACCATCGAGGCAGGCGGGGCGGACAATATAACGGCAGTTCTTATGGAATATGACGGAGAGTAAATACCGTTTTCTTACTGCAAAAGCATGAAAGTATAATATACAGCAGAGAACCCTGCGCCGTTTGTTCCGGCATAAACGGCAGGACTGGTTTAATCAACGGCCGGAGAATGGAGTACAGTATGGATAGATATGTCGGAAAAAGACTTGACGGCAGATATGAGATAATGAGCGTTATCGGCGTCGGCGGAATGGCTGTCGTCTATAAGGCGCGCGATATAGTTGACGATCGCGTTGTCGCCGTCAAAATCCTCAAGGACGAATACCACAACAACGAGGAATTCCGCACACGTTTCAGAACAGAGTGCAAGGCCATTGCCGTTTTATCTCACCCGAATATCGTCAAGATTTATGACGTCAGCTTCGGCGACAGGCTGGAGTATATCGTTATGGAGTATGTCGACGGCATAACCCTGAAGGAATACGTTCAGCAGCAGGGAAGAGTACGCTGGAGCGAGGTTGTGCATTTTACGCTGCAAATCCTTAAGGCGCTGCAGCATGCTCACGACAAAGGCATTATCCACAGAGACATAAAGTCGCAGAACATAATGCTCATGCGCAACGGCACGATAAAGGTCATGGATTTCGGCATCGCCAGGTTCAATAATCTTGAACCCAACGGCCGCGCAGGCGAAGCAATCGGTTCCGTGCATTATATCAGCCCGGAGCAGGCGAGAGGCGAAATGGTCGACGAGCGTTCGGATATCTATTCTGTAGGTATCATTATGTATGAAATGCTGTCCGGCAGACTTCCCTTTGACGGCGACAATACCGTGGCCATTGCCATAAAACAGATGGAATCACAGCCTGCTTCCATAAGGGAGCAGAATCCCACCGTTCCGGAAGGTCTCGAAGAGATCACCATGAAAGCGATCGCAAAGGACAAGAATTCCCGTTATCAGTCCGCCGCAACGATGATCGCTGATATAGAAAAATTCAAAAGCAATCCGAATATAAGGTTTAATTATAAATATTTCGTTGATGAAACGCCGACAAGATTTGTCAGCGCGGCTGCAGCGGCTTCTGCTGAAAAGCAGGCGGAAAAGCCCAAAATGCAGAACCAGCCGACAAGACCGGCTCCCGTCAATCAGAGCAAGTCGGCAGACGGCAGAACCGTTCAGAGAACGGCGCAGCCTGTCCGTCAGCCGGCACGACAGCCAGTCCGTCAGCCGGCAAAGCAACCGGTGAAAGCTCCTGCAAGACAGCCGGTCAAGCAGCAGCCTTCCCGCCAGCCTCAGGCGGGCCGTCCGGCCGGTAAAAGCGACACCAAAGGCAAAAAAAGATACGTATACTATGACGATGATGAATACGACAGGCCCAAACGCCGCTCGATCCTTCCGCTTCTGGCGGCAGTATTGGCTTGCTTTATTCTGTTCGGAACCGTCTGCGTCGTCTATATTGATGAGCTGACAGGAATATTCACGCAGGATCAGAAAACGGTTGAGGTTCCCAAGCTGGTTGGAATGCTTCTGCGCGACGCTAATGAAAAATATTCCGATTCGCTGATTATTTCGGTAATGAATGAGCAGTTCAGCGCCGATTATCCAGAAGGTACTATTTTGCAGCAGTCCCGAACAGAGGGCCAGAAGGTTGCCAAGCTCACTACAATTCAGGTTGTCGTCAGCAAGGGCACAAAAGGCGAAAAGGTTCCCGACGTTTACGGTCAGACAGAGAACGATGCAAGAACTGCCGTTTCAGAAGCCGGATTTGTCGTTCAGCTCGTAGGAATGGGCAGCAATGATGTTGCTGAAGGCTGCGTAATCAAGACCGAACCGGAGAGAAACACATCGTTTGCCGAAGGACAGACGGTCATTGTCTTCATCAGCACCGGCCCCATAAAGAATCCCATGAGGGTTCCCAATGTCATAGGACTCAAGGAGAATGACGCAAAGGCGCTCATCGAGGAATCCGGACTCAAATATTCCAAGTCGATCCAGAAGGACAGCGACAAGCCTCAGGGCGAGGTCATTGGTGTTGCTCCCGGTGAAGGCGAAACTGTTGAAAAGGGCTCTACGGTCACCCTTATCATCAGTAACGAATACCTGATCGAAAAGAATGTCACTATCGACATTCCGCTTCCGTCAAAGGCGAAAAAGAGCGTTTACTTTAAAATATATCAGGATGATCAGCTCATTGAACAGACAAACGCCATTGATCCGTCGGATAAGACCTATTCCCTCAGCATAAGCGGTTCGGGCGAGGGAGCTGTCAGGGTAACCATAAGCGCATATCAGGACAGCAGCTACAGCGAATATATCCTTTATTATGTAAACTATACGACCGGCAAGGTTAGAAAGACCAGCTCGTACAACTACGTTGAGCCCAAAACGCCGGAAAGCGAAGACGGACAGCAGGAAAACAATGAATAATGAATCGGGCCTGAAAGGAATAATTCTCAAAGGAATCGGCGGTTTCTATTATATTGAAACCGCCGAAGGCGTCTTTGAATGTAAGGCGAGAGGGGTCTTTCGCAGAGAGGGACTGACGCCGGTTGCGGGAGACAGAGTCATCATCACTCCCGGCGAAGAGGAGAACAAGGGAGTCATCGACCTGATCGAGGAAAGAAAAAATGTCCTCATCAGACCTCCCGTTGCCAACCTGGACAGATTGATAATAACCTCATCTGTCGCAGAGCCTTATCCCAACCTTTTTGTGCTGGATAAACTCATTGCCATTTGCGAAACCAAAAATATCGAGCCTGTCATTGTTTTTACAAAAAGCGATCTTGGCAGCACGGATGAATATTGCAGGATATATCGCAGCGCCGGCTTTATGTCGGTTGCCGTTTCCAATGTGACCGGTGAAGGGTGCGAGCAGGTCAGGAAATGCCTTGAGGGATACATCAGCGCGTTTACAGGCAATTCAGGCGTCGGAAAATCGAGCCTGCTCAACATGCTTTATCCCGATTTAAAGCTCGAAACTGCACAGATCAGCCGCAAGCTGGGCAGAGGCCGTCATACTACAAGAAGCGTTGAGCTTTTTAAAATCGGAAACAACAGCTACATAGCGGATACGCCGGGTTTCTCGTCTCTCGATATGCAACGGTATGAGCCCATACGGAAGGACGATCTGCCTTATGCCTTTCGTGAATTCAGAAAAAGCCTCGGCAAATGCAGATTCACCTCATGCACCCACACGGCAGAGCCCGACTGTGACATAAGACTCAGACTTGAGGCCGGAGAAATTGAAAAGACCAGATATGACAGCTATATTAAAATGTATGAGGAAGTAAAGAATATCCCCGACTGGAAATGACGGCAAAATGCCTCCGATACGTAAACAGTGCCGATAAACCGATCGAAAGAAGGCGCAGCTTTGCCCAGATTTTTTATCAGCGACGATCAGATCAGCGGAGAAAGTATTATTATTACCGGCGACGACGCGCGGCATATTTCGCGTTCGCTGCGAATGAGAACGGGAGAGAGCATAACTCTGTGCGACGGCTGCGGCAGAGATTACTTTTGCACGGTAAAAAGCATAACCGATGAAACTGTCGTCTGCGCGATAGAAAGAACAGAAAGCAGCCTATCCGAGCCGTCCGTAAAGGTGACGCTCTATCAGGGATTGCCGAAGGGAGACAAGCTGGACACCATAATAAAAAAATGCACCGAGCTCGGCGTCGTTAAAATAGTGCCCGTCATGATGAGCAGATGCGTTTCCCGACCTGACGATAAAAAGAACGATAAAAAGACTGCCCGATGGCAGAAAATTGCTGAAGAAGCCGCAAAGCAAAGCGGGCGCGGTATCATTCCGAAGATAGAATCCGTTATCTCATTTGATGAACTGATCCGGCGCGTCGGTCTTCATAAAAAAACAATAGTGTTTTACGAAAACTCACGCGAACCCTTTTCTGAGATTCTGCAAAATGCCTCTGATGATATTGCAATAATAATCGGTCCCGAAGGCGGGTTTGAACCCGAGGAGATAGAGGCGCTTGCCGATTCCGGGGCAAATCAGGCGACGCTGGGCGGCAGGATACTCCGCACCGAAACGGCAGGCATGGCGGCTCTTGCGGCAATAATGTTTGCCACCGGCAATTTAGGATGATAAGAGGAAGGCAAAAATGGTCAACAACAATATAACGAAAAAGCATGCTTTTTCCAAGGATGAGTATACTAGCCTGCGCAGCGAGCTTATAGCGAGAATCGGCATGATCAACAGTCAATCGCACAGCGCCATTCTTACAATAGTTTCGACTTGGGTTGCAGGAATAACAATACTCGTTTTCATTTCCGGCAGCACATTCCGTCAGCTCGGCGCAGCAGGCAGCCTGAACAATATTGAGTATATTGATCTGATGGGAACCTTTATTTTTCTGATACCCATACTGTACTTTATGCCGCTTGCCGTCAAGAGCGGAGAAAATCTGACTCAGATAGCGTCTATTTCCGCATATATCCGCGTCTTTTATGAATATCTTTCAGAGCGCAGTCAAACCGACCGTTACGGTTGGGAAACGACAAACAATCTTGTCAGCAGCGTAAATGTTGACAGAGGAAGAAAAAGCTTCATAATGAAGTTTCTGAATGAGGAATATTCCATATTGTCATTATGTTCTCTTGTACTGTTTTCCATCAGAGCTATAATTTCGGCAATTTATTTTTTTGATGTGTATGTTTCAAACGCCCAGAGGATAATCATGACGGTTATTTATATGCTGCTTTTGGCGCTTGCTGTATGCGCCTGCGTGTTCATTCATAAAGCGTCGAGCGTTAAAAGAGTATTTATGCATGCTTCCAAACAATATGTAGAGTCTTATATCAAAAGAGCGGTCGAAATGGGCATCATACCAAAAGAGGAATATTACAAAGCCATAGATGAGTTGGATCCTGCACGCTCGATAAGGTTTGATCCAAAAGACCTTTTGAATATCGATGATGAAAGCTCTGACGGGCAGACGGCCGGATATGATGAAACAGACTAAAAATAAGCGAACGCTTTTTTCGGTAAAATTTTCAAAAAAAATCAAAAATCACTTGAAATATAATAACCGTTCTGATATAATATTAAGGCAAATCGCACGCATAGGTCTTGCGCAGCGGTTGCCTTAATATTCTTAACGGCGAAAATTCTATAATCCGCCGCATTAATATTAAGGTCTTGCGCAAAAAATATGGCATATGCGGAGGTTTAAACCAAAGGAGGACTTTACAATGTCAGTAGTATCAATGAAACAGCTTCTCGAAGCAGGCGTACATTTCGGTCATCAGACCAGACGCTGGAACCCCAAGATGGCTCCCTATATCTTCACAGAGCGCAACGGTATCTACATCATCGACCTGCAGAAGACCGTCAAGAAGCTTGAAGAAGCCTACATGTTTATCCGTGAAGTTGCCGAAAGAGGCGATTCGGTTCTTTTCGTAGGCACAAAGAAGCAGGCTCAGGATTCCATTCGTGACGAAGCTGTCCGCGCAGGCGCACATTATGTAAACGCAAGATGGCTCGGCGGTATGCTCACAAACTTCCGCACGATCCGCCGCAGAATAGATCGTCTTTCCCAGCTGCGCCAGATGGAAAGCGACGGCACATTCGATATGCTGCCCAAAAAGGAAGTTGTCAAGCTCAACCTTGAAATAGAGAAGCTTGAAAAATTCCTCGGCGGTATCAAGGACATGAAGAAGCTGCCCGGCGCGCTCTTCGTCGTCGATCCGAGAAAAGAAAAGATTGCCGTTGCCGAAGCCAAGAAGCTCGGCATCCCCGTAGTTGCCATAGTCGATACAAACTGCGATCCCGACGAGATCGATTATGTTATCCCCGGCAACGATGACGCTATCCGTGCGGTCAAGCTCATTGCCGGCACAATGGCAAACGCTATCCTCGAAGCAGGCCAGGGTGAACAGCTTGGCGACGCCGCTGCAAAGGAAAACGAAGAGGACGCAGTAGAGGAATAATAACTGCTTTTTCCTAAAAAAACTTTCCGGCGCGCATATTAGGATAATCATCTGAACTGAACCGTATGCGATTAATAATTCGCAGATTTCGGAATATATAAAGCGTTAAACCGCAAATCAAATATGGAGGTATAATAATCATGGCATTTACAGCTTCTGATGTTAAGAATTTAAGAGAAATGACCGGCTGCGGCATGATGGACTGCAAAAAGGCCCTTGTCGCTACTGACGGCGATATGGATAAGGCTGTTGACTTCCTTCGTGAAAAGGGACTGGCTGCCGCCGCAAAGAAGGCCGGAAGAATAGCCGCGGAAGGCATGGTTTACGCGGGCGTATATAACGATGGCAAGATCGGCGTCATTATTGAAGTAAACTCCGAGACAGACTTCGTTGCAAAGAACGCTCAGTTCCAGCAGTTCGTCAAGACTCTGGCAGGCATAGTTGCAGAAAAGTCTCCCGCTTCCGTCGAAGAGCTCACTGCTATGCCCTATGACGATCAGTTTACCGTTGAGCAGACCCTGCAGAATCTCATCCTCGTTATCGGCGAGAACATGAAGATCCGCCGTTTTGAACGTCTCGAAGGCAACTGCGTTTCTTATATACACGGCGGCGGCAGAATCGGCGTTATCGTAAACTTTGACGCTGACGAGGCTGTAGCCGGCACAGACAAGTTTATAGAAGCCGGTAAGGATGTTGCAATGCAGCTTGCAGCTCTCAACGCTCCTTATCTCAACAAGGAATCGGTTCCCACTGAGGTTCTCGAGAAGGAGAAGGAAATCCTTATCGCTCAGATCCAGAACGATCCCAAGACAGCCAACAAGCCGCAGCAGATCATTGAAAAGATGGTCGACGGCAGAATCGGCAAGTATTACACCCTTAACTGCCTCGTAGATCAGGCGTTTGTCAAGAACGGTGACATCACCGTCGGCAAGTATGTCGCTGACACCGCCAAGGAGCTCGGCGGCAAAATGGATATCACAGGCTTTGTCCGTTTTGAAAAGGGCGAGGGCCTTCAGAAGCGCGAGGACGACTTTGCAAGCGAAGTCGCCGCAATGGCAAAATAAGAATAGCTTTAAAGGGCTGCGGCGAAAGCCGCGGCCCTTATGTTATATTCCGGGCCGGCATGACGAATCTGCGCGTGCCGGACAATTTCGGTCCGGCAATTTTTGTTGTAATACTCTTTACATAAATGGAAAAATAGGCTACAATATGTAGTAGCGTATATGTCGGTTTGTTTTGTCATGATACAACTGACACAAATTAAAAACAAAGGACGTTTGTTTATGGAACCCAAGTATAAAAGAATCCTGCTTAAGCTAAGCGGCGAAGCCCTTGCCGGTCCCAATTCAGGATTCGGACTGGATTTTGACACCGTGCTCGATATATGCTCAGCGGTAAAAAAGGTCAGCGATATGGGCGTTGAGGTCGCAATTGTTGTCGGCGGCGGCAATTTCTGGCGCGGTCGTTCCAGCGGCAAAATGGACAGGACAAGAGCCGACCACATGGGTATGCTGGCAACGGTCATAAATTCGCTCGCTCTTGCCGACGCTCTTGAGCAGCTTGGCGCAATGCCCAGAGTAATGACGGCTATCGCTATGCATGAGGTTGCAGAGCCGTATATCAGAAACAGAGCGGTCCGGCATCTTGAAAAGGGCAGAATAGTCATCGCGGGAGCCGGAACAGGCAACCCGTTTTTCTCGACCGATACTGCCTCGGCTCTCAGAGCCGCTGAAATCGAAGCCGACATTATCTTTAAAGCGACGAATGTAGACGGCGTATATGACAGTGATCCCAATATAAATGACAATGCCAAAAAATATGACGAGCTGTCCTTCCTTGATATGCTTAATAAAGAGCTTGCCGTTATGGATTCCACCGCGGCTTCTCTCTGCAAGGATAATGACATACCAATACTTGTCTTTGACCTCAAGGATCCGGAGAATATTGTCAGAGCTGTCATGGGCGAAAACATCGGCACAATAGTCCGCAAGGAACAAAACTGAATCGGCGTCATTTCGCGCTCTAATTAACGCATAATCTGCAGCCAATCAAATGCAACCGGCAATCTCATTTTACAGGAGGTTTTTGTTATGAAGGAAATAATTGATAGAATGGAACACAAAATGAACAAGTCTTTGGATAATCAGCTCAACGAGTATGCCTCGATAAGAGCCGGAAGGGCAAATCCGGGCGTTCTTGATAAGCTGACTGTCAACTATTACGGAACCGATTCTCCGATAGCTCAGGTTGCATCCGTTTCGGTTACCGAGGCGCGTACCCTTGTGATCCAGCCATGGGACGCATCTCTTGTCAGAGGAATTGAAAAGGCTATCCTTAACAGTGATATCGGCATAAATCCGCAGAACGACGGCAAAACAATACGTCTTATTTTTCCGCCGCTGACCGAAGAACGCCGCCGCGAAATCTGTAAGAAGGTCGACAAAATGGGAGAGGAGACAAAGATAGCCATCCGCTCCATCCGCCGCGACGCGATTGAAAAACTCAAGGCAAAGAAAAAGACTTCAGAAATAACCGAGGACGATCTCAAGGACGCCGAGAAAAAGGTTCAGGACATAACCGACAAGTTCTGCAAGAAGGCTGATGAGAACGCCAAAGAAAAATCCAAGGAAGTCATGGAGATCTAAGACATTTTTTGCGGCGGCAGCGTTTCATTCATGTCTGCGTATATGATATGCTTTACCGCGCAATAAAATTTTACAGGCGAATATCTGGGGCAGACGGCTTTGGCTCCGTTTGCCCCATTAATGCGGTCTGACAAAATGAAATTCGGAGGAGGATTTGAAGGTGTCATTTATCGGCAAAGGTCTAAACTCATTTTTCAAGGGGAAAAAGCATACCGTGTCGAACGATGCCGACAGATCCCTGCCCAGTCATATCGATATTATAATGGACGGAAACGGCAGATGGGCTAAAAATCACAACAGGCCCCGCACCTACGGCCATTCGCAGGGCTCTGCGAAATTCAGGGAGATAACAAGATACTGCGACAGTATCGGCCTAAAATATCTTACCGTATATGCTTTTTCGACTGAGAACTGGCGGCGTCCGCAGAGCGAGGTTGCCGCGATAATGAAGATTTTTAAAGAATACATGGAAGAGGCTCTCTCTGACTTTACAAATGAAAACATAGTCATCAGATTTATCGGGGATCGCTCGCCTCTCGCGCCTGAACTCGTCGACCTGATGAACAGGTGCGAACAGGCCACAAAAGACAAAACCGGCCTTGTATGCAATATCGCCGTAAATTACGGAGGCCGTCAGGAGATCGTCTTCGCCGCGCAAAGAATTGCGCAGAAATGCCTTGACGGTCTTATCAGTCCGTCAGATATTACCGAGGATATGATTTCCTCTCATACATACACCGCCGGACAAAACGACCCGGATTTAATAATAAGACCGAGCGGAGAAAAAAGAATTTCCAATTTTCTCATATGGCAGTCGGCGTACGCAGAATACTATTTCGACGATATTCTGTGGCCCGATTATACTGTAGAGGCTCTTGAAGAAGCAATTTCTGAATTCAACAAAAGAAACCGACGCTTCGGAGGGATTTAAAAGAGCAGCGTAATTTATACACAACGGAAGGCACATTATTATGAAGACAAGAATAATCACCGGCTTGATACTTGCCGCTATGGTAATAATACTGCTCATGCTGCAGAACAATCTGCTGCTTTGCGCTGTTATATCCCTTATCGCGGCCGCTATGACCTTTGAACTTATTCGTGCGCTAGAATGCCACAGGATTTATCCGTTTCTGATCATCAATCTGTTATTCTCTCTTGCGCTGCCGTTTATGGTTATGCAGCAAACGATAAAATATCTGCCGCTTGTTGTTCCTTTGTATCTGACGATCTCTCTTTTTTTCGTCATGCTCAGCTACACAAAACTCGATATGAAGAAGATAGGTCTGTTCTACACGGAACATATGCTCATATCCTTCGGGATAGGGTCGCTCACCCTTTTGAAGCTGAATTTCGGAGCCGACAGCACATTTTACATTATAATGGCAATGCTGTTTGCCTTTATCACCGACGCCGGAGCCTATTTCACAGGACGCGCGCTCGGCAAACACAAGCTGTCTCCTCATGTAAGCCCGCACAAGACTGTTGAGGGCAGCATAGGCGGAGTTATTATATCTCTTGTAATCTGCACCGGCGTAACACTGGGATACAAGGCATGGTTTTTAAAGGAATCCGCTCAGATAAACTATGTCGGTATGATTGTTCTGACTCTGCTGGCTTCGCTTTCATCCATGATAGGGGATCTTATGGCCTCTGCGATAAAGCGTTCCTGCGGCATAAAGGATTTCGGTAAGCTGCTGCCCGGTCACGGCGGCATGCTCGACCGGCTTGATTCGCTGATGTTTACCACACCGATAACACTGGGATTTATTTCGCTGTTCCCCATTGTATCAAGATAAAGAGAAGGAAGAATAACTGATGGACAGTATCACCGTTTTAGGCTCGACCGGCTCCATTGGAACGCAGGCGCTTGAGGTGCTTGAAAAGGCCGGCACAAAGATAGCCGGACTTTCGGCTCATAACAACATAAATCTGCTTGAAACGCAGATAAGAAAATATAAACCGTCATTTGCTGCGGTATCTGACGAAAAATCAGCAGAGCTGCTGAAAATTGCCGTAGCCGACACAGACTGCGAGATTCTCGCAGGGCAAAACGGCGTCATCGAGGCGGCGGCCGACTGCAGAGCCGATACCGTGCTGAACGCCATTGTCGGAATAGCAGGGTTTTTACCGACGCTTGCAGCAATCGACACAAACAAAAGGATAGCTCTTGCAAACAAAGAAACCCTTGTCGCCGGCGGAGAGATCGTCATGAAGCGCGCCGGGGAAAGAGGCGTTGCCATTTTGCCGGTAGACAGCGAGCATTCGGCCATATTCCAGTGTCTGCAGGGCGTGCCTGACGGCAGCCTGAAAAGGATATTGCTTACGGCTTCGGGAGGACCCTTTTTCGGCATGACCCTGGAGCAGATGGAAAATGTCACAGTGGAGATGGCGCTCGATCATCCCAATTGGGACATGGGCGGAAAAATAACGATTGATTCGGCAACCATGATGAATAAGGGTCTTGAGCTTATCGAAGCCATGCACCTGTTCAATGTGTCTCCAGACGACGTCCAGATCATTGTTCACCGTCAGAGCATAGTTCATTCCATGATTGAGCTTAACGACAATTCGGTTCTTGCGCAGCTCGGCATGCCCGACATGCGTATACCCATTCAATACGCTCTGTTTTATCCTGAACGCCGCGAAGGGGTCGCTGATAAACTGGATCTGTTCGGACGTTCGTTAACCTTTGAAAAACCTGATCTTGATAATTTTCCGTGTCTTGCAGGCTGTATCAGGGCCGCAAAGCTCGGCGGTCTTGCCCCTGCCTTTGCAAACGGTGCAAACGAAGCCGCGGTAGGTCTGTTTCTCGGCGGTAAAATCGGTTTTAACGACATAGGGAGATACGTGGCAAAAGCAGTTGATTTCTCTGATAAAACCGGTAATCCGTCGGTTGACGATATCCTTGCCGCCGACCGCGAAGCAAGGCAAAGGGTTTATTCGGATTTGACGTGATTTGACTTTTCTGATGCGTCATTCATCAAATAACAGATGAATTTTAGTATTATTGATATATTCTAAGGATATATTATATGGATATAAACCTGATTTGAGGTGATACCATCAATATCGTAACCTCCATTTTGATTGCCCTTCTGATCTTTTCCGTTCTGATATTTGTACATGAGCTCGGACATTTTCTCTTTGCCAAGCTGTTCAATGTTCAGGTCAACGAATTTTCCATCGGAATGGGCCCGAGAATCCTTTCAAAAAAAGGCAAAGAGACCGTTTATTCCTGGAGACTTTTTCCGATCGGCGGCTTTTGCGCCATGGAAGGAGAGGACAGAGAAGAGGAAAACTTCAACCCCCGTTCCATAAATAATATTTCGCCCTATAAACGGTTTGTCGTTATTATTGCCGGAGCGCTTGTAAATCTGCTGTTGGGTTTTATTCTGATGATAATCATAATAACTCCCGAGAAAATGCTTCCTTCAACGACAGTCAGCGTTTTCGACAATGACGCCGTGACCCCTGCATACGGTTTACAGGTCGGAGATCGGATAACCTCCATCAACGGCTCCGCTGTATATGTCGATACCGATATTTCCTTTAATATTCTCAGGGATAAGGACGGCGTCATCGACGTCGGCGTAAAAAGAAACGACGAGAGCATAATACTGAAAGACGTTAACTTCGCAACCGTTTCCGAAGACGGCAGGACGATTGCAAGGGTGGATTTTTATGTTGAGCCGATGGAAAAGACATTTTTCTCGGTGATGGGTCAGGCGGGACTTCGGACCGTTTCATGCGTCAGAATGGTTTGGCTGTCACTGTTTGATCTGATTACCGGAAACGCCGGAATGGATGAGGTTGCCGGTCCGATAGGCACGGTTTCCATTATCGGAGAAGTCGCCTCCAACGCCATGAAAACCGGCGCGACTGTCGATTGGATGAGACTGCTTAATCTGATGGCGCTTATAACCATAAATCTCGGCGTATTCAATCTGCTGCCGCTTCCTGCTCTTGACGGAGGCAGACTGGTATTTATCATAATCGAAATAATCAGAGGAAAGCCCATTAATCCGAAATACGAGGGATATGTCCACCTCGTCGGAATGGCGCTGTTCATTCTGCTTGTGCTGTTTGTGACTTATTCGGATATAATGCGGCTGATAAGCGGCGGATGATTCGCCGCCTGTCTTTGCGAAAGGGAAACATTATGAGTAAGACTATCAATATAGGTCCGGTCAAAATCGGCGGAGGGAGCAAAATCGCGATTCAATCCATGCTTAACCGCGAGGCACATGATATTGAAGGCAATATAGAGCAGGCCCTTCAGCTTCAAAACGCCGGCTGCGATATTGTTCGTATAGCGGTGCCGGATATGGATTCCGTAAAAACGCTTCACGCCGTAAAAGATAAAATAAGCATACCTCTTGTAGCAGATATTCATTTTGATTACCGTCTTGCGATAGAATCGGCTGCTGCCGGAGCCGACAAGATAAGGATCAATCCCGGCAACATCGGCAGCGCGGACAGGGTAAAGGCGGTAGTCGCTGCATGCCGCGAGAAAAATCTCCCGATAAGGATAGGCGTCAATTCCGGCTCTCTTGAAAAAAGCATACTTGCAAAATACGGCGGGGCAACTCCGGAGGGTATGGTTGATAGCGCTCTTTATAATGTCAGCCTGCTGGAAAAATTTGATTTTGACGATATCGTGATCTCGCTTAAATCCTCCGATGTAAAGACCATGGTATCTGCCTACAGACTTATGAGCGGGAAGTGCAGCTATCCGCTGCACATCGGAGTGACCGAAGCCGGCAGTGAGCGTATGGGAATCATTAAATCGGCAGCCGGAATAGGCGCTTTGCTTGTTGACGGCATAGGGGATACGATCAGGGTTTCGCTCACGGCGGATCCAGTCAAGGAAATATTTGCCGCTAAGGATATTTTAAAATCATTGGGCTACAAGGGCTACGGCGTGAATATCGTATCCTGCCCGACCTGCGGCAGAACGAGAATAGATCTCATCGCACTCGCAAATGCAGCCTCAGAAGCCCTCAGGAATGTCGATAAGGATATAACGGTCGCAATAATGGGATGCGTTGTAAACGGCCCCGGAGAGGCTTCTGCTGCCGATATTGGCATTGCAGGCGGTATAGACAGCGGACTTATCTTCAAAAAGGGCGCTGCGCTCAGAAAGGTTCCGCAGGGCAAGCTGCTTGAAGAGCTTATAAGTGAGATAGAAAAAATGTAAGTTTGCCGCGCAGTATTTTCCGCAGGATCTAATTTCGGCAAATCAGTATGCGCTCCGGAAATAGTATTTTCATTGCAGATGCGGCGAAGGGAAAACGGAGAAAACACGATATGAAAAAAGAAATCAGATTCGGTGAGCTGTTTGACGGCTTTATCGAGCTCAATGATATGCCTCGGTCATTGATTGATTCCCGAATTATATCCGTTTATATAATTATTGCAAAGCAGAGCATGGAGATAAAGCTCGCTTTCGACAAAATTGTTAGCGTCGAAGATATTGAAAAAGCCGAGAAGATCATACGTTCATGCATGGAGATAAAGTCATGCAGAATATTCCCGACATTTTCATTGAGCGAGCTTATGCCGGATAATTGGGGCATGATAATAAATCTGCTTAAGAAGGATTCATCCTCACTGAACGGTTATCTGGAAGGATCAAGCATAGAAATATCCGGCAGCAGTCTTTGCGTATCTCTGAAAAACGGAGGGGAATGGCTCCTCGATTCTGCGGATTCTCCCGTAAAAAGGGCTCTTTTTGATATGTTCGGCACTATGCTTGACGTTCGTTTTTGCGGAGAAACAGAAATAGCCAGTGAACAGATCGACGTGCTTTTGCCGCCTCCGGATCCTGATATAATAACTCAGATGAAGAAAGAGGAACAGAAGTCCTCCTTCATTTTGTCAGGCGGCGTTTCACGCGAGGCTTCAACAAAGGGCGCGCCCGTTTCTGTCATCGTTTTGCAGTCTGAGCATTTTGACGCGTCCGGCGCGGAACTGCTTTTCGGAAGAGGAAAGTTTCTCTCGGGACAGACCCTTGCGCTGCGAGATATGGACAGCGAAATGCAGGGAATCGTTGTCTGGGGCGAGGTTTTCAGCATAAACAGCAAGACAAGCCGTGACGGAAAGACCGATATAATCTCATTTTACATAACCGATAAGACAAGCTCTGTTTCACTGAAAATAATCGGTAAAAAAGAGCGCACTGCACAGCTTTCCTCACTTCAGGAGGGTGACTGTGTCGTAGCGTACGGCGACTATGCGCAGGACAGCTTTGACAGGGAGTATGTCCTTCGCGTGAAGGAGATGGCAAGGGTAAAACCTGTTTTAAAGCAGGATAATGCCGAAAGGAAACGAGTCGAACTGCATCTGCATACAAACATGTCCATGATGGACGCCATGACCCCTGCCGACAAACTGGTTAAGCGCGCCGCCCAGTGGGGCCATCCCGCTATTGCGATAACTGACCACGGCGTTGTGCAGGCGTTTCCCGATGCCGCCAAAGCCAAAAACGGGCTGAAAAAGAAGGGGAAGGACATTAAAATAATCTACGGCGAGGAATGCTATTTTGTCAACGACATGGTACCTGCTGTGGACGGCAGCGAAGACGCCTCATTCAATGACGAGATCATCGTTTTCGATCTGGAAACCACCGGTCTCAGCCCGCAAAGCGAAAAAATTACCGAGATCGGCGCAGTCAGAATAAAAAACGGCGAAATAATCGACAACTTCGATATTTTCGTAAACCCTGAAAAACCCATCCCGGAAAAGATACAAAAGCTCACCGGAATCACCGACGAGATGGTAAAAGACGCGCCAAAAGAAAGGGAAGCCCTTGAAAAATTCCTCGGATATTGCGGTGGCTGCAATATTTTGTCGGCACACAACGCGGCCTTTGACATGTCGTTTATTAACGCTGCAATGAAGAGGCAGGGGATTGACAGGAGCTTTACTTCGATAGATACGCTGCCCATATGCCGTGTGCTTTATCCCGAAATGAAAAGGCACAGGCTTAACGATATGGCTGACATGCTTGGGGTCGTCGAGCTTAATCATCACAGAGCGGACGACGACGCCCGCGTTTTGGCTGAAATCCTGATAAAGATATTTGATGAACTGGAAATCAGGGGCAAAATAACCCGTGTCGGAGAAATAAACAAATACCTTCCTACGCTTGGTACAAGCATGTCAAGAGATACATATCACATGATACTGCTTGTCAAAAATCTTGTTGGGCTCAAGAATCTCTACAAGATGGTGACACTGTCCAATCTTCAGTACTTTAAAAAGCGTCCGAGGATCCCAAAATCCGTGCTCATGCGGCACCGAGAAGGCATAATAGTCGGCAGCGCATGTGAAGCGGGAGAGCTGTTCAGAGCCATCGTTGAGGACAAAAGCTGGAATGAGCTTTGCGATATAGCGTCATTTTATGACTATCTTGAGATTCAGCCGCTGGGCAATAATGAATTCATGATAGACGACAACGACCGTCACCCGAATATAAAATCGCGTGACGATCTCATAGAGATAAACAAGACAATATGCAGATTGGGCGAATCATTAAATAAACCCGTAGTTGCGACCTGTGACGTTCATTTCCTTGATCCGGAAGACAGCATATTCAGAGCCATTTTACAGGCAGGACAGGGATACAGCGACGCCGACCGCCAGGCCCCTCTTTATTTCCGCACGACCGATGAAATGCTCGGCGAGTTTGAATATCTCGGTGAGAAAAAAGCATATGAGGTCGTCGTTGAGAACACCAATCTCATAAGCGACATGATAGAAGACATCCAGCCAATTCCGAGCGGCACATATCCTCCGTCCATAGAGGGCGCAAAGGAACAGCTTACCTCAATCTGCTACAACAGAGCGCATGAACTTTACGGCGACCCGCTGCCGGAAATTGTCGCAAAGCGTCTTGAAAGGGAACTGACTCCTATCACAAAATACGGCTTTGACGTTATGTATATGATAGCGCAGAAGCTGGTTGCCCGATCGGTTGAAAGCGGATATCTCGTAGGATCAAGAGGCTCTGTCGGATCAAGCTTTGTCGCTACCATGGCGGGAATATCTGAAGTAAATCCGCTGTCGCCGCATTATCGATGTCCCGGATGCCGCCACAGTGAATTCATAACCGACGGATCCTACGGCTCAGGCTTTGACATGCCGCCGAAAGACTGTCCGCATTGCGGCACGCCTATGGACAGAGACGGTCACGAGATCCCGTTTGAAACATTTCTCGGCTTCGACGGCGACAAGGCTCCGGATATTGACTTAAACTTTGCCGGCGAATATCAGGCGATGGCTCAAAAGCACACAGAGGAGCTTTTCGGTAAAGATCATGTTTTCCGTGCCGGTACTATATCGACCGTTGCTGAAAAAACCGCCTATGGTTATGTCAGAAAATATGCGGAGGAGCGCGGCAGAGTGCTTCCGAGCGGAGAAGTCGAGCGTCTTAAAAAGGGAGTTATGGGTGTAAAGCGCACCACGGGTCAGCATCCCGGAGGCATGGTCGTCGTCCCTGCCGACAAGGAAGTCGAGGATTTCACGCCGGCGCAGCACCCTGCCGACGACGTAAATTCCGATATTCGAACAACACACTTTGACTTCCATTCGATACACGATACTATATTAAAACTGGACAACCTCGGGCACATCGTTCCGAATATATATAAATATCTTGAGGAATACTCAGGCATACCTGTTATGTCGGTTTCCATGTGCGACGAACAGGTAATGAAGCTGTTCACTTCGCCCGAGCCTTTGGGTGTAACGCCCGAGGAAATCGGCTGTAAGACCGGATCTCTTGCCCTTCCTGAAATGGGCACTCCGTTTGTGCGCCAGATGCTTGTTGAGGCAAAGCCGAAAACCTTCACGGATCTCGTTCAGATTTCCGGCCTGTCGCACGGCACAGATGTTTGGCTGGGAAACGCGCAGGAGCTGATCAAAAGCGGAACATGCGATATATCCAACGTAATCGGAACAAGAGACTCAATAATGACCTATCTCATGCACAAGGGTCTCGAGCCGCTCATGGCTTTCAAAATAATGGAGATAGTCCGTAAAGGAAACGCGACAAAACTGCTGACACAGGAGCATTTTGACGCAATGAAAAAATGCGGCGTTCCGCAGTGGTATGTCGATAGCTGCATGAAAATAAAATACATGTTCCCAAAAGCTCATGCCGCGGCTTACGTTATTTCCGCGCTTCGCACCGGATGGTACAAGGTGCATGAGCCGATCGCATTCTACTGCGCATATTTCACATCCAGAAGCGAAAACTTTGATTCCGAGGCAGCTATAGGCGGTCTTTCGGCTGTAAGGCGGAAGATGGAGGAAATCAAAGCCAAGGGCAAGGAGGCCACTGCAAAAGAAAGCGATACATGCGATATTTTACAGGTTGTGCAGGAAATGCTGTGCAGAGGTTTTGAATTTCTCCCGATCGATCTGTACAAATCACATTCGCATAAATTCTTGCCGGAGGACGGTAAAATAAGATTGCCCTTTGTTTCCATGAGCGGTACGGGCGACGTTGCCGCCAGAAGCCTGTACGAAGCGGCGCAGCAAAAGCCCTTTATGTCGGTTGAGGATATGGTTTCCCGTTCCGGCGTATCAAAAACCGTAATTGATATTATGAGAAAGACCGGAGCGCTGAACGGGCTGCCTGAAAGCGCACAACTGAGCTTTTTCTGATTAGCAGTCAAAATCAAAATACGCCATCAGGCATAAGGTATTCCTGCCTGATGGCGTATTAAACTGTAAATTCCGGTATGTAATCATCTCCGGAGCTGGACAGCTCCTGAACAAATCCGTTTGTCAATCCAAGCGAAAGCATATATTCCGTGACCTTGTTCAGCTCACGTCTTGTTATTTTTCGCTGAAGCTCCGGGAAATCGGCTACATCTCCGTGAGGCGTGTACTGGCTCATCAGGCTCAGCATGGTATCATGCGGCAGATTTTGCGCGATCCAGTCCATTACCGCGATTGAGTTTTTGGTGTTGCCCGGCAGTATCAGATGACGTATGATGACTCCCTTTTGCATTATCCCGTTTTTATCAAATATATCATCAGGGCAAAGCTGCTTCATCTTTTTTGCCGCCTTTGCCGCTACGTCAAAATAATCCGGCGCGCCCGAATATTTCAGTCCTTTTTGGTTTGAGCCGTATTTAATATCGGTTAGCCATATATCTACGAATCCGGACAGCATCTGAAGGGTATCGGTTTTTTCATATCCGCCGCAGTTATAAACGATAGGTATATCCGGACGGTAGATTTTAAGCGCTTCGATTATCTGTCTGACATACTGTGTCGGTGAAACGAGATTTATATTGTGCGCGCCCATGTGTTCAAGCTCTTTGAATTTTTCGGCAAGTTCCCATGGGGTCACCGCGATACCGCAGGGTCTGCGGCTTATTTCACTGTTCTGGCAGTAAACGCATCGCAGAACGCATCCCGCGAAAAAAACCGTTCCGCTGCCTTTCGTTCCGCTTATGACAGGCTCTTCCCAGAAATGAAGCGCGCTTCTGCATATCATAGCAGTTGACGGCATTTTGCAGAATCCTCCGCCTGTTTTGCCTCTCAGTGCCCCGCAGTCTCTCGGACAGAGATTGCAGATATATTCCCCGTTCATATGCGCTGTCCTATGACGTCTTTGAAGCGAAGATAGAATTCCTCAAATCTGTCCTCATCAATGGCGTTTCTGATCTCGGTCATAAGCTGATTGTAAAAATAAAGATTGTGCATTGCACAAAGACGCGCTCCGAGCATTTCTCCGGACTTCAGCAGGTGACGGACGTATGCTCTTGAATAGTTTCTGCAGGCTTCACAGCCGCATCCTTCCATGATCGGACTATCGTCGAGGAGATATTTTTCATTGTTGAGATTTCGTATGCCTTCCCATGTGAAAAGGTGGCCGTGTCTTCCGTTTCTGGTCGGCATTACGCAGTCAAACATATCGACGCCCGAATGCACCGCTTCAAGTATATTGGCCGGTGTGCCGACTCCCATAAGGTATCTCGGTTTGTCCTTGGGCATAAACGGCTCGACGGCGTCAATTATTCTGTACATTTCTTCCGTCGGCTCGCCTACGGCCAGACCGCCGATCGCATAACCGTCAAGATTCAGTTCGGCTATCTCCTGCATATTTTCTATCCTCAGCTTTTCATATGTGCAGCCCTGATTTATGCCGAATAGAAGCTGATTTTTATTGATGGTCTGCGGCAGACTATTGAGCCTTTCCATCTCGGTTTTGCAGCGTTTCAGCCAGCGGACAGTTCGCCGGCAGGAATCATAGGCGTAAGAAAACTCTGCGGGGTTTTCAACGCACTCATCAAACGCCATGGCAATGGTCGAAGCGAGGTTGCTCTGAATGCGCATGCTTTCCTCGGGACCCATGAATATTCTTTTGCCGTCAACGTGCGAAGAAAAATAGACGCCTTCCTCTTTGATTTTTCTGAGCGACGCCAGCGAAAAAACCTGAAAGCCGCCGCTGTCGGTCAGTATTGGCTTATGCCATGCAGTAAATTTATGAAGTCCGCCCAGAGCAGCTATTTTTTCATCGCCCGGTCTTATGTGCAGATGATAAGTGTTGCACAGCATCACCTGACAGTTGAGGTTTTCCAGATCTCTTGCGGAAATGCCGCCCTTTATCGCGGCGGCAGTCGCCACATTCATAAAAAACGGAGTCTGGATGATTCCGTGGACAGTATGGAATTCGCCCCGTCTTGCCCTGCCGTTTGTTTTAATAAGCTTGTACATATAAGACCGTCCTGATTATTTTTTGATGATAACTACTGCCTGCTTTCCCATGGCGTCATAGGCCGCTTCGACGTCCTTTCTGCTGTAGGCCTGCTGTTTCTGTGTCTGCGGATCATTGAAGTAATAGTTTTGCGAATCATATCCGACCAGAAGCAGGCAGTGCATGGGTGTTTTCCAGGTGAATTCTTCGCCCGTGTCGCTTATTGTCCAGGTCATTCCGTCCTTGACCTCCTTCATTTTCTGAGAGGCCCAGAAGATGACCGGAACGCCCTTTCGCACATAGGACGAGCACATTCTTTGTACAGAATAACCGTCCAGCTGTTTTACATCGTAAACCGAATCAATTTCCTTATCCTTCAGAAGATCTTCGACCGCCTTTTTTATAACAGGCGCAAAACAGCCGTAACCTTCGTCGGTATAAGGATTGCCGATAAAGAATTCGTTCGGGTCGCTGCCAACCCTTTTGCCTTTACTGTTTTTTCGGGGATTTTTCGCTCTGGGGAGATAGTCGTCGATAAACTCATCCACGGTAATATCTATTCCGACATGATTGAGCGCCATCACTGTCGATACGCTTTCGCATCCGGTCGGATATTTCTTCACCTGATTTATATAATCAACATCTATCATGCTTTCATCTGTTAAAAAGCAGAAAAAAAGCGCAATGCAGGAAAGAAATACAAATAAAAAAATGATGGGGATAACCCCCGGCTTTTTTGCCGGCAAAGCATTACTCTGATTCATCAATAACACCTCTTATCAATATTTGTGAGAATTAAAGCAATATAGCTTTTTATTGATCGCAAAAGCGAATAAAATCCTCCGCCAGCTCCTCAAGCCTCTCTGACGGGAATATGCCGGCAGGGCTGTCGGTATTGCTGCGCACAGCCATACCTGCGTACTTTGTGTTGATTATGGAGTAAATCTGTTTGGCCTGTTTTTCCATTACCTCGAACGCAAACCGGTTATCGGAACCGCCGCACAAAAGCAGAGCGCCGAGCTTGGGCCTGGCAACGGTCGGACGGATCCTTCTGATAAAATGCGCGGAATAATATCTCTGACAGCGGTCGATTATATTTTTGAGCGGAGCGGGATAGGAAAGAAAATATACAGGCGAAGCGATAACTATGGCGTCGCTGTCTTCAAGGGTGACGAAAAAACCGTCCATATCGGAATATACGCATCCGTCGTTTTCCTCACAATAGCCGCAAGCGCAGCAGGGGGAAAAGGCGTTGCCGAAGCAATCAAAAACGGTGATGTCGTAAAGGATCGACAGTTTGCCTGCAAAGAAATTTATCATTTCAGACGTGCAGCCGTCCTTACGCGGAGACCCGTTGATTATCAGCATTTTTTTCGCAGGATTTTCCATGATTCATTTTCCCTCTGAACATTATTCTTTCGCTAAACTATTTTATCACTCTTTGTTCTTTCTGAAAAGTGATAATTTGTTAATAATAATCTGCGTCGGGATTTTTTATTAAAGTCTCATCCTGAAAATCATTTAAACAACATCACGGATCAGCGACGTGAAAAAACGACTGTATATCAGATCGGCATGCGCTGTAGACATAAAGAATCGGAAGACAGCTTTTGAGGACGTTATTTTTTATTTAATAAACAATACAAAATAATATCTTAATAATTTTGTTACACAACCGTGTGAAAATTTGATATGATTAATTGGGATATATTATAAGTTATTCAAAAAGTTAAGGAGCGGTGCAGCGTGATCGAGGTTAAAAACCTGACCAAACGATACAGCGGCGGCAGACCGGCGGTCAAAGATATTTCCTTCAAAATTGACAAAGGGGAAATAGTAGGCTTTCTCGGACCGAACGGCGCCGGAAAATCCACCACAATGAATATTCTTACCGATTATCTTTCCGCAACCTCCGGAAGCGTAAGGATAGGCGGTTTTGATGTTTTGCAGCAGCCCAACAAAGCCAAGGCAAAAATTGGTTTTCTGCCGGAGCAGCCTCCGCTTTACATTGACATGACGGTTGAGGAATATCTTAATTTTGTTTTTGAGCTGAAAAAAGTAAGGCTGGACAGGGCGCGTCATATCGAAGAGGTGTGCCGCCTTGTAAAGATAGAGGAGGTTTACCGCCGGGTTATCAGAAATCTATCCAAGGGATACCGTCAGCGTGTCGGGATCGCTCAGGCATTGATCGGAAATCCTGAGGTCCTGATCCTCGACGAGCCGACGGTCGGCCTTGATCCAAAACAGATCGTTGAAATACGTTCTCTTATAAAGCGTCTGGGCAAGGATCATACGGTCATCCTGTCATCGCATATCCTAAGCGAAATTCAGGCGGTATGCGAGCGGATCATAATTATCAGCAACGGAAGCATTGTCGCTGACGATCAGACCGAAAACCTCTCAAAAGGTTTTTCGGAGAACAGTCATCTTACGGTACAAATCGAAGGCGACAAAGAGGAATGCCTGAAAGCGCTTCGCGGGATCGATTCTGTTTCCGAGGTTACCGTGACGGGACAAAAGGACGAAAATATATTTGAGTATTACATAGAAACAAAGAAAAATGCTGACAGACGACGCGAGGTTTTCGGCTGTGCGGTGAAAAACAGATTTGTGATTTTGGCAATGCAGGACAGCTCCATGACCCTTGAGGAAATTTTTATGAAGCTGACAAGCACTGCCGCAGTTTCAACGGATAAAACGCAGAAAACAAAACCGGGCAAGGAGGGATAAGCATTGTTTGCAGTTTTTAAAAGAGAGCTTTCATCCTATCTGAATTCCATGATAGGCGCTACCTTCCTTTTTGTATATTTCCTCTTTTCGGGAATATATTTTTTCTATGTTCTGAGCTACGGCACGGCTTCATTGGCTCCGATTTTCAATAATATGTTTATCGTGCTTATTCTTCTTATTCCTATTCTGACCATGAGGCTTCTCAGCGAAGAGCGCCGTACTAAGACCGACCAGGTTCTGCTGACCGCTCCGGTTGGACTGTGGGCGATAGTTTTGGGAAAATTCCTTTCGGCTTTCATAATGCTCTGCATCGCAACGAGCATAAATGTAATTTTCGGTCTTGTACTGAATCTTTTCGGCAGCCCCGACTGGATGAGCATACTGAGCAACATAATCGGTCAGCTCCTTCTTGGAGCCGCCCTGATCGCGATAGGCTTATTTATTTCCAGCCTTACCGAAAGTCAGGTTATTGCCGCAATATCCACCTTCGGAGTGTCGCTGTTTTTTGTCCTTCTTGATTCGGCAGCTTCACTTGTTGAATATAAGTGGGTGAGCGATGCCGTAAAATGGATATCATTCAACGACCGGTACAATGAATTTACCGAAGGAGTTGTAAACATATCCAGCATAGTATTTTTCATCAGCGCCGCGGTAATATTTATTTTTCTGACCACCCGTTCGCTTGACAAGCGCCGCTGGAACTGACAGGAGGATTTAAATGAGCAGCAAAAATATTAAAGATCCTTCGAAATCCACACCGTGGTATAAAAAGCGCAGCTTTAAAACAGGAGCGCTCGCCGCAACGATAACCGCGGTATTCATCGCCGTTATTGTTGTGCTGAACATAATACTTTCCGTCCTGGGGAATACCTTCTCCTTAAAGCTGGATATGACTTCCGACAATCTGTTTACCATGAGCAAGTCGACCGAGGAAGCCGTAAAGGGATTTGATAAAAAGATCGAGATAACATCTTTTTTGAAGCGCGACGATCTGGAAAGATACTTTGAAGCCTTTGCCGGCAATACAGCGGCCGTTAGCGCTCTTGACGACTGCGTTCGGATCAACCCGAATATTTCCATGCGATATATAGATCTGAACACCTATCCTGATCTTGCCAACGAGTTCAACACCACAATGATAGGATACGGAAACGTGCTGTGCTTTGCATGCGGAAAAAATCAGCAATACGCCGGAACATCAGATTTTTATGTTCTCGGTGTTGACGATACCACCGGCTATAATTATGATTCAAACGGCTCTCCCGTTATTACGGGCGACCAGATCGAGCGGTGTATTATTAAAAACCTGCTGCTTGTAACATCCTCCGAGAGACCCAAAGCAGCGCTTGTATCAGGGCATGATGAGGTTGGAAACTCCAATCTTCCGTCAATGATAACCGAATCGGGGGTTGAACTTGCCCAGGTAAAGCTGTTGATCGAGGATATTCCTGCCGGTACAGACTTTATACTCATTCCCGCTCCGACGACCGATTACTCTCTTTTGGAAATTGATAAGCTCAACAGATTTCTTGAGAGGCAGGGCTCCAACAGTATCGTTGTTATGCTCAGCGCAACGCAGGGCGACATGCCCAACCTCGACGCTTTTCTGAATAAATGGGGAATAGATCCCCGCGAGGGAGTTATTGAAGAGACCGACAGTTCGTCCTACGCCTCGGGCATGCCTGAGCTGATACTGACCTCAGCCGAAGCGGAAACCGAAAGCTTTATCGACGATATGCCGTCAGGAAGACCTGTGCTTTCATTCCGGACGAGAAACGCCGGAATACTGTTCGAACAGCGCGACGAAATCACCGTCACGACCCTTATACGCACTTTCGGCACAGCGACCGTAAAATATCCCGACGGAAGCTATGGCGACAAGGATACATATCCGGTCCTGACCAGATCGGCAAAGTACTCAGACGAAGATGGCCAGACGTATGTTGACGCAGTGTATGTGTTCATGACCCCCGAAGTATTTAACGACGATATTATCTCGACCTATTCTGGCGCGATCAATAATGAAAGCCTCGGAAACGCGATGATAAACTCGCTGACCTACAGAACGGTCGATGTGGATATTCCCGACAGAAATATTACCGACAGAGCTCTTAACATCAGCCAGAGCGTCGTAACGATTATTGGATTTTATCTATTTACGATAATTGTTCCGCTTTCTGTTCTGATTGCCGGCTTTGTCGTCTGGATCAAAAGGAGAAGGCTGTAATTGAACGATAAAAAAACGCTGCTTATCCTGCTTGCTCTGCTTTTGGGACTGTTCGTCATTCTGGGAGCCGTTCTGCTCATATCAAACGGCTCTGCGATAAGCGGGCAGTCAGGCTCTTCGCAGATCGAAGTTTCATCTTCATCCGTAACCCTTATTAATAAAAGACCCGAAAGCATTAAAACCGCCGCCGTAAAAACATCGACGCAGACGTATACGCTTAGCCGCGGTGGAGACGGAAGGCTTATTGCCGACGGGCTCAACGGACTTTTGCAGAGCGAAACGGCTTTGAACGCCGCTGCAAGCGCCATGGCTTTTATCCAGGCAGATGAAAAGATAATTGATAATGCCGAAAACCTCTCGATATACGGCTTTGACAATGTACGGTCGTTCAGGATAACATTCGATGACGGAGAGATTTTTACCTTTGAGGCCGGAGGAGAGGCTCCTTTGGGAGGAACATATGTCAGGGTCAACGGGGAAAACACCGTCTATCTGATAAAGGACGGCGTTTCCGGTTTATTTCCCGACAGAGAAAGCTTTGTCGAAAAGAATTTGATTTCGGATCCGACATATACGGATGAGAATACCGGAAAGATCGTAGTTGTTAATGCCGAAAATATTGTGCTGAGCGGCGCCATACGCGAAAACGAAATAATCCTGTCGGACAACCCGGATCCGGATCCGGACAGCGGAGCCTTTTACAGCAGCCATACGATAGAAACATATTACGATATGCCCTGTGACGACAATATTATGAGTGAAATAATGTCCTCCCTGCTTCCGTTTTCCGCCGATACGGCCGTCTTCGCAAATCCTGACGAGGATATATTGGAGCGTTACGGCCTAAACCGGCCGCGGTCGGTTATAATGTTTGAAGTGCAGGGACAAAAACATACCATACGGCTCGGCAATAAGAATAATGACAGCTATTTCTGTACAGTTGACGATGTGCCGTGTCTGTTTCTTGTCAATTCAATCAATGTTCCTTGGGCTGAGCTGTCCGAATATCAGCTGATCGGAGATCCTGCCTTTGAGCCGAAGGAGACCCAAATCAGCAATATAACCTTCGATTCCGGCTCTGAAATCGACGTATATGCCCTAACGATCGGCAAGGTCGGAGATGAGAACAGCGTCACCGCGGCAAGGCTTAACGGAAAGGATTGCCCGGTCGATAACTACAAGAATATCTATTATGCTCTGCTTGACGCGTTAAAGCCGGTTCAGAAAGGCGAAGCGTTGTACGGAGAAAGGCGGCTTCTCACTGTGGAATACGGCTACTTTGCCTCAGACAAGATAGACGTTCTCGATTTTTATGAAGCAGATGCCACTACATGCAGACTTGTGATAAACGGTCAGGCGGAAGTATTTGTATCTGCCGACAGGGTAAAAAGCGTAATCAGTCTTATAGGAATTGAATAATTTGGATTTTTTCCGACATTTTTTTAAAATATGATTGATTAAAGATTTAAAATACCATATAATAAAAAGTGTTAATTATTTGACAATTCACAGGAGGTAATTCAATGGCTACAAAACCGGTAGTATTGGTTGTTATGGACGGAGTAGGTATCGGCGACGGAGGCGCCGGCGATGCGGTAAAGCTTGCCAACACCCCGACGCTTGACAGGCTTTTAAAGGAATGCCCCAATACCATATTAAAGGCTCACGGCACCGCGGTCGGTCTTCCCAGCGACGACGATATGGGCAACAGCGAGGTAGGACACAACGCTCTCGGCTGCGGACAGGTTTACAGTCAGGGCGCTAAACTCGTTAACGAGAATATCGAAAACGGTAAAATGTATAACAGCAAAAGCTGGAAGGAAATCATAGGAAATGTCATCGACAACGGTTCCACGCTGCATTTTATCGGTCTTTTGTCGGACGGCAATGTTCATTCCAATATATCTCACCTCAAGACCATGATTGCCAAGGCCAAGGAATCAGGCGTCAGGACCGTAAGGGTTCACGCGCTTCTCGATGGACGTGATGTTCCCGCGACCTCTGCTCTGGAATATGTCGACGATCTTGAAGAACTGATGGATTCTCTCAACGACGGCTCTTTCAACGCTGCAATCGCTTCCGGCGGCGGAAGAATGAAGATCACGATGGACCGCTATCAGGCAAATTGGGGCATGGTTGAGCTTGGCTGGAAGACTCACGTTCTGGGCGAGGGCAGACAGTTTGACAGCGCTGCCGACGCCATCAATACATACCGCAAGGAAAACGAAGGCGTCATTGATCAGGATCTTCCTGCGTTCGTTATCGCAAAAGACGGCAAGCCTATCGGCACGATAGAGGATAACGACAGCGTCGTTCTCTATAACTTCCGCGGAGACCGCGCCATAGAGCTTTCAATGGCGTTTGACTATGCAGACTTTAACAAATTTGACAGGAAGCGTTATCCGAAGGTTGTATTTGCCGGTATGCTTCAGTATGACGGTGACTTAAAGCTGCCCGAGCGTTACCTTGTAAATCCTCCGGAAATAGAAAATACCCTTTCCGAGCTTCTCGTTAAAAACAATGTAAACCAGTACGCCGTTTCCGAAACACAGAAATACGGTCATGTTACATATTTCTGGAACGGCAACCGCAGCGGCAAATTCAGCGAGGAGCTGGAAACCTTCTGTGAGATACCGTCCGATAAGGTCAGCTTTGACGAGCGTCCTTGGATGAAGTGCGCCGAGGTTACCGATAAGGTAATTGAAGCCATCGAATCCCAGAAGTACGGATTTATACGCTGCAACTACCCGAACGGCGATATGGTCGGCCACACCGGCAGCATCGAGGCGACAAGAATTGCGGTTGAGGGCGTCGATCTTTGTCTTGCAAGACTCCTCAAGACGGTCGATAAATACGGAGTGACCCTTTTGATAACCGCCGACCACGGCAACTCAGACCAGATGTATGACAAGGCAAAGGACGGTTCCCTTTCCATCCGCACCGCCCATTCCCTCAATCCGGTTCCTTTTATAATCTACTCTGACGATAAATCCATTTCCGTCAAGGACGGCAAGTACGGTCTTGCCAATGTAGCCCCCACTATTGTAAAGCTGCTCGGAATAGAGAAGCCCGACTGCTGGGAAAAAAGCATTATCTGATTTAATATTCATCAAAAATGCCTCCTGTTCTGTTTGAACAGGAGGCTGATTTTATTATTATGATCTCTCTTTGAAACGCCAGAGAAAACGCGTCGGAAGTTACAATAATAAGCAGGGCTCGTTTTTATATATTCAGAATCTTTGTTGCAACAGTAAAATAAATAATTACCGAACAGCAGTCGACTATTGTCGTGATGAGCGGCGAAGCCATTATCGCCGGGTCGAGCTTGAGGCGTTTTGCGAGCATGGGCATTATAACGCCAAGTGATTTTGCAATGCACACTGTGCAGAACATTGCAAGAGATGTCGCCAATGCAAGCGGAAGGTCCTGATACATAATCATTACCCTTGCCGTGTTTACCGCGGCAAGCGCGGCGCCGACGATCAACGCGATCCTGATTTCCTTGAACCAGGCCTTTAAAAAATCCCCGAGGCCAATATCGTCGATTGCCATACCTCTGATGATCATTGTGGATGCCTGCGATCCGCAGTTTCCTCCCGTATCCATCAGCATGGGCAAAAAAGCGATGAGAAGGGGATAGGCGGCAAAAGCAGTCTGATAATTAGTAATTATGAGACCGGTCAGCGTCGCGGAAACCATAAGAACAAGCAGCCAGAGTATTCTGTTTTTCGCATGGTGTAAAACGGTGGTTTTGAAGTAACTGTCCTCGATGGGGCTCATAGCAGCCATCTTAGCGAAGTCTTCCTCGTTTTCCTCCTGCATGACGTCCATAGCGTCGTCGACCGTGATTATTCCGACCAGACGACCCTCTCTGTCAACAACAGGGAGCGCAAGAAAATCGTATTTATCGAAGATTTTAGCGACGTTTTCCTTGTCCTCCATGGTATCGACATAAATAATGTTTGTTTCCATTATATCGCCGATCAGAGCGTTCGGGTCACTGAGAAGCAGAGTTCTGGCCGTAACGATTCCGATCAGGTGGCGCGCGTCGTCGGTTACATAGCAGGTATAGATGGTTTCCTTGTCTATCGCGTAGGCTCTGATCCTTTTGAAAGCCTGCTCAACAGTCATGTTTTTTCTCAGATCCACATACTCTATGGTCATGATGGATCCGGCGCTGTCCTTGGGGTATTTTAAAACCTCATTGATAATCTGACGGGTCTGCGGGTCTGTATTTTTTAAAATCCTTCTTACGACGTTTGCAGGCATTTCCTCGATGATATCAACGGTATCGTCGAGGAACAGCTCGTCGAGAACCTCGCGAAGCTCTTTATCACTGAATGCATGAATCAGTGATTCCTGAACATCCGGATCCATTTCGACAAAACAGTCGGCTGCAAGCTCCTTGGGCAGAATACGGAAGACCAAAGGAACGTATTCCTCGGGTATCTCCTCGACAAGGATCGCTATATCGGCCGGTTCCATTGTTGTCAGGATGTTGCGAAGATCGGATATTTTATGCTGCTGCAAAAGGTCAAGCATATCTGTGATTTGAGTCATTGGCATCTGTCCTCCTTACCGATTTAATGCGTCCGCTTAAACTAAGCGGTTACTCGGAAGTAATACACAAATGCGAAAAGCTGCAAAACCGCTGTCCGATACCGGTCTCCCGGAAAACAGGAGCGCAATTTTTATTGCATGCCGGGATCGGTGCAAAAACATCGGACACAAACGGCTGCTGTTTTTGCGCTGCTTCGTCGCTTGTCGCCTGTGTCGTTACCGCCGGATGTATCCATTGTTTTCACCTCTCAATAAGATAATTTTTGGAAATTAAAAAATCCGCCGATATGCCGGCGGAAAACTGGGGTGCAACAATATAATTGCTATCCGTTCAAGCTTTAGCATCACAGGGCGATGAAATTGCGTTAAATCACACCTTGGTTTCGATATGATCTGTTGACCTTCTCATAGTGTCTCCACTACTCCGCGGCAGCAACCCGTATCCCTGTGGTAGCCTTACCTACCGAGCATATCATTCAGAGAAAAAATCCTCTTGTATTATTTTATTATATCAATAATCCGTTGTCAACAATTTTTGCAATGTCCCTGCAAATATTATTTGCCATGGCAGGAGGATATTATCTCAGAAGGAAATAGATCAGCAGCCCCTGCAGTATCATTATGGCCGGGATCCCGGCCATAAATTTTAGCTTTTTGGTTTTGTGGCGTATCGTCAGCATTGTAATAAGCATTGCCGCCGAACCTCCCAGAACAGACAAAAGCAGCAGTGTGTTTTCCGGCACGCGGCGTTTATGCTTTTTTGCCCTGAGTTTGTCGGAAACGGTCACAACGACCGATATTATGCTTATTATTGCCAGACAGGTTATAACGATATGTTCCGATTTCATATTATCTTACTGCCTCTTTAAAATGAATAATTGCCGAAGGAGATGGTCGAATGAAGAAAATCGCAGCGATTATATTTATGATTATAACTCTTTTATGCTCCTGTGACAATAAAAACTATGCTTCATCCAAACTCGGATTTGACGGATATATTCCCGACGGAGAATATCCCGGATTATTAAGCAAGGAAAAACCCGGTTCAAAACAAATGAAAGAGCGAACATCGGAGATAATAAATTACGGTATTGTCAAGGGAATATGGATCTCCTACGGCGATCTCAATCTGAAGGACATGAATGAAAAGACATACAAAAGATATGTTGATAAAATGATGAATAACATTTCCTCCTTCGGGTTGAATACCGTTTTCTTCCACACGCGGCCGTTTGGCGATTCCATGTATGAATCGGAGTATTTTCCGTCGTCGCATCTTATAACCGGAACTCAGGGGGAAAAGGCTGATTTTGATCCGCTTAAAATAGCTGCTGATTCTGCGCATAAATACAAGCTGTCCTTTCACGCATGGATTAATCCGATGCGGATAATGCTCGACCTCGGCGGCAGCACCCTGCCCGAAAAGCTGTCTCGGGACAATCCGGCATATAAATGGCTGAACGACGGCATAAAGGAAAACGACAACTTTGTTCTTCAAAGCGGCAAAAGCCTTTATTACAATATCGGCTGCGATGAAGTCGTAGACCTGATAGCTGACGGAGTGGAGGAGTGCGCCGCAGAATACGGCGTAGACGGCATTCATTTTGACGATTATTTTTATCCTGAAGATGATGAAAACTGCGACAAAGACACGTTTGAAAGGTACATCGTCGAAGGAGGCGTTCTCGATCTTAAGAGTTTCAGAAGGCAGAGGGTAAATATGCTTTTGCGAGAATGCCGCGGCAGAGTCAAGAAAACCGACACAAGACTGAAATTCGGCGTCAGTCCTTCGGGAAACATCGGATATAACTATGACAGTATTTGCGCCGATTGCGAAAGCTGGATAGAAGATCGGATCGTCGATTATATCATTCCGCAGATTTACTATGGTTTTGAAAATGAGACAAAGCCGTTCGGTAAAACTCTGCAATCATGGAAAGACATGACAAAAAGCAGCGATATTCCGCTCATTGTCGGGATCGCCGGATATAAAACCGGGGAAACTGACGAGTATGCTTTGAGCGGCAAAGAGGAATGGCTCTGTAACAGTGATATTCTGTCAAGGCAGGCGGACATCATTCTGCGGGACAAAAGCTGCTCCGGTCTGTGCATCTTTGACTATGACGCTCTGTTTGCAGAAACCGGCTCGGATATAAGAAAGAATGAAAGAAGCGGGCTTAAAAAGAAATTATCGCAGATATGCGCGTAATTGTGCTTTTTGCTGTGTTTGTATTGCATTATCTTTACAATTAATTCACAAAGCAAAAGAATATATCATGTAAAATAATTATGACATGAGCGCTATTATACAATTTCAGGTCGCCAAGGCTGCTTCGGACAAAAACAGAGGTCGAAAAATTGTTTGGTTATATCAAACCGTTCAAGCCGGATCTTCGCTTTTGCGAATATGATATTTACAAGGCTTCATATTGTACGCTGTGCAAATATCTCGGAAAGAATTTCGGGATTATTTCAAGGCTCTTTTTAAATTACGATTTTGCCTTTCTAGCTTTGGCTTGTCTTGCCGTCGGCGAGGATCAGCCCGAAATCACCGACGGGAGATGCGGCTGCAACCCTTTAAAAAAATGCAAATACTGCTCCGGCAGGGAAGAGGTGTTCGATACCCTTTCGGGAGTTGTTGTTATTTCAGTTTACAACAATCTTACCGACGATATTGAAGATTTACCGAAAATCAAAGCCCTTCCAAAGCTGCTGCTGAGGCTTCTTCTCAAGCGCGCATATAAAAAGGCGAAGAGTTTTTGCCCTCAGATCGACGATATAACACAAAGCCTTATGGAAAGCCAGCGTGAGATAGAAAGAAAAAAATGCGCATCAATCGACGAGGCGGCTCATCCGTCGTCGATTTATCTGAGCAGACTTGCCCAAAAGGTATGTTCTCCTCAAATGGCTGACATCGGATATTATCTCGGAAGATGGATCTACCTTATCGACTGCGCCGATGATCTGCAAAAGGACATTAATACCGGCGAATACAATCCGCTTAAGCTGAGGTTCCTGCTCGACGGCAGAAATGCCGGCAGCATGGATGAAGCATATGATTATATCAGCGAGGCCATCTCCAGGACACAGGTAAAGTTATGCTATGAATTTGACGCGCTGAAATTCCGGCGTTACGACCAGATAATAGGAAATGTAATTTTTGAAGGGTTGGTCTTTGAGCAGAAAAGAGTGTTCAGAGAAATAGCAAAAAGAAGATTGAAATCCGGAAAGGATGTAAATAAATGAACGATCCCTACAAAGTTTTAGGAGTACAGCGAAACGCTTCCGAGGAAGAAATCAAAAACGCGTACAGAAACCTTGCGCGCAGCATAAATGAAATGGACGGCGAGCGGGCCGCAGCTAAAATGCAGGAGCTGAACGAGGCCTACGACAGAATAATAGAGGAAAAAAGGAGCCAGGGCTCAGGCTCAAGAACTGAAAGCTACAGCTACGGAAACACTTCCGGCGGCGGCTCAAATTATTATCGCACATCAGGCAATTATACCGATATACGTTCTCTGCTTAATTCCAACCGTCTCAGCGAAGCCGAACAGCTTCTTGACGGTATACCCAACTCAAGCCGCGACGCCGAATGGTATTATCTCAAGGGCTTGCTTCTGCAGAAAAAGGGCTGGCTTGAAGATTCCTATTCTCATTTTTCAACTGCCTGCCGAATGGATCCCAATAACACCGAGTACCGCAACGCGCTCAACAATATATCTGGTTATAACCGGAACGGATACGGCGGCTACAGAACCGGACCTGCTTATAATCAAAACAGGGGCTGCTCCGGCTGCGACGTATGCACCGGTCTTATGTGTGCCGACTGCTGCTGCGAATGTATGGGCGGAGACCTCATAAGATGCTGCTGATCGTGATTGATGATTTTGCTTATACCGAGGCTATAAAATGAACAACCGTATGAAAAGCAACACATTCAAGATAACACTGGGCGGTATGATTACCGCTCTTTCTGTTTTGTTTATGTTCATGACCGGTCTTTTCCCGTTTGCCACCTTTGCACTGCCCGGTATAGCGGGCGCGCTGCTGATCATGGCAGTAGTGGAAATGGGCAAGGGCTGGGCAGCGCTCATCTATGCTGCGGTTTCGCTCTTATCGCTCTTTATCGCGCCCGACAAAGAATCGGCCGTAGTATATGTTCTTATCCTCGGCCACTACGCAATAACAAAGAGTCTGATCGAAAGAATAGACAAAAAGTGGATCAGGATTATATTGAAGCTCGCGGTTTTCAACATCACCGCCGGCATCTCGTATTTTATTGTGATAAAATTTATCGGGATCACCGAGGATCTGCCGTTTGGCAAGTGGTTTATCGCCGTTTTCTTTGCCGCCGCAAACATTGCTTTTATTGCTTATGATTACGCATTGACTCAGCTTGTCATACTTTATTTTCAGAAGATAAGACCGACGCTCAAAAAAATATTCAGATTTTAACCGTCCGCCAAAACACAAAGCCGCTGCTGATTCAGCAGCGGCTTTAATAATATGCGTTATATCAATATGTGGGCGACAGGGGAGACTTTTTGCCTGAAATAAGATCACGGTAAATTCCCATTGCCTTTTCTGAAACATGCAGGGTATCAAACTGCGAGGCAACATCAAGCAAATGCCCGGTCGTAAAATCTCCTGATCTGAGTCTTTTATACATCCTGCCTATTGCCTGTGCCATATCGTCAACATCGTTGACGCTGCAAAGCTCTGCGCAGCTTTCGTCGAGGTATTCGTCCATACCGCCGTTTCTTGTGGAAATAACCGGCATTCCGGTTGCGAGAGCCTCTATCCCGGGTATGCCGAAGGTCTCCTTTTCACTTGCTACGATAAGGGCGTGGGCATCGTGATAATACGGTTCCAAATCGTCATGAGGAACCTGTCCCGCAAAGGTAACATGATCGCTCATTCCGCACTCGCTGACAGCATTTTTGTATATCTGACCGTAAAACCCGTCTCCTACAACGGTAAGATGAATATTCGGGACGAGTCCTGTTTCCATCGCCTTTTTCATAGCCTGAGCCATAAGGTCGATTCGCTTTCCGACACGAAGAGCGCATACACTGACCAGTTTTAACGTGTCGTCGGGAGCAGGACGCTCTATCGGAGAAAAAAGGGAAGTATCAACGAGATTGGGAAGCTGTTCGCATGGCACACCCTTTTCTTTGAAAGCGTCGAGCATATATTTTGATACGCAGGTGCAGTATGCATGCTTTAAAACCGACTGCATAAAAGTCCCTTCCTTGCCGGAAAAATACCTTCTGAAATAGCTGGAATGTTCGGTCACGACAACGGGGACATTGATTTCCTTTGCAAGCTCTATCGAAGCATATCCGGCCGGAACGCAAACCTGCGCATGGATAACGTCGGGTTTTTCACACTGCTTTATATAGTCTTTATATGCTTTTTTTAGTTTTTTCGCATATCGCTTTGTCTGCCATGAAAAACTTACAGGCGAAACATTAAGCATTCTGTACCTGAAAACACGATACCCGTTTTCGTCCTGCGCGGTCTTTTTTGTCATGGTTATATAGGATAGCAGTTTTTTGAGCGGTATGCGTTCAATAAAAATAACATTGACATTCGCAGGCTGATGGCGGCTGAGCGCTTCGCAGAAATGCTGGTGGTATACGCCCATATTTTTGTCTTTACCGTAGGGCATCCACGTAGGGATGACCAAAACATTTAGTTTATCTTTCATAATACAACTCCGTAAACATATCGGTTATCAGCCGAGCGTCTTCCTTAACAGCTCGTTCACGGTCGCGGGATTTGCCTTGCCTTTCAGCTCCTTCATGCACTGACCGACGATATAGCCGAATGCCTTCTGCTTTCCGTTTTTATAATCGCTGACCGACTGAGGGTTATTCTCCAGCACTCTTGCAATAACCGATTCAACAGCGCCTTCGTCGTTCACCATTTCAAGGCCGTTGTCCTTTACATATTTCCCGCAGTCTTCGTTTTCATCGAATATGGCTTCAAGCACCTTTTTTGCCGTATTGCGGTTTATCTTTCCGTTATCAATAAGGCCAATCAGCTTTGACAGATTTTCCGGAGTCAGAACCATCTGCTTGGCTTCAATGGATTTTTCCTTTAACAGGCGGAATATATCGCCCATTATCCAGTTGGAAACCTCCTTGGGCTTACCGCAAACCGAAACAGCTTTCTCAAAAAAGTCAGCCATGGCTTTTTCTTCGGTTATCATTCTGGCGTCGTATTCAGGCAGACCGTATTCCTTTTGATAGCGCTCGCGCTTTTCATGCGCAAGCTCTGGCTGCTCAGCCTTCAATCGCTCGATCCATTTGTCGGAAATCTCAATGGGAGGTAAATCCGGCTCCGGGAAGTAGCGGTAGTCATTGGCGTTTTCCTTGGAACGCATGGCATAGCCGCGGCCGGCATTGTCATCCCAGCGGCGTGTCTCCTGTATTATCTCTTCTCCGTCTTCGATCGCTTCGATCTGACGCTCATATTCGGCGGCAATTGCGCGGGCAATCGCCTTAAAGGAGTTCAGGTTCTTTGTTTCAGTGCGTGTGCCGAATTTGTCCGAACCGATTGGACGCACCGACAGATTGACGTCGCAGCGCATTGAACCCTCCTGCATTTTGCAGTCGGAAATCTCCAGATACTCAAAGATTGATTTCAGCTTTTGAAGATAGGCTATAACTTCGTCAGCAGAACGAAAATCCGGTTCGGATACAATTTCCAGGAGGGGTATTCCGCATCGGTTGTAGTCGCACAGAGTTACGTCCTCATGGGGATCGTGGATCAGTTTGCCGGCGTCTTCCTCCATATGGATTTCATGAATACCGATGGATTTTTCTCCGTTTTCGGTCTCGATATCGACATGGCCGTTCCGGCATATCGGCAGATAGAGCTGACTTACCTGATAAGCCTTGGGCAGATCGGGATAAAAATAATTCTTGCGGTCGAATTTATTATACTGCGTTATCTCGCAGTTGGTTGCGATACCGACTCTGATTGCGTAATCGACCACCTTTTCATTCAGGACGGGCAGAACGCCGGGCAGACCGGTGCAGACCGGACAGCAGTGCGTGTTCGGTGCGCCGCCGAACTCGGTAGAGCAGGAGCAGAAGATCTTCGTTTTGGTAGAAAGCTCGACGTGAACCTCCAGACCGATTATCATCTCATATCGCATTATTCCGCAGCTCCTTTCACCCTGTTATGAAAATCTGTCGCCTGCTGGAAAGCGTATGCGGCATTGAGCAGGCGGTTTTCCTCAAAATGCCTTCCGATAAACTGTACGCCTATGGGCATACCGTTCGAACCAAATCCGCACGGAGCGACAAGGCCCGGCAGACCTGTAAGATTTACCGAAACGGTGTATATATCGGTCAGGTACATTTTGAGCGGATCGGAAAGGCTCTCACCAAGCTTCGGAGCCGTTGTCGGCGCGGTAGGGCCGAGGATCATATCGTATTTCAAAAATGCTTCGTCGTACGCTTTTTTGATGAGCGCCTTTATTTGCAATGCCTTTTTGTAGTATGCGTCATAATATCCGGAGGACAGCACAAAGTTGCCAAGCATTATTCTGCGCTTTACCTCCATACCGAAGCCTTCGCTTCTCGATTCAAGGTAAAGATCATATAGATCGGTGAATTTTTCGGAACGGTAGCCGTATTTTATTCCGTCGTAACGAGACAGATTTGATCCTGCCTCGGCGGCCGCAATGATGTAATAGGCGGGAATATAATAATCGACCATCGGCAGGTTAAATTCCTCGATCTCCGCTCCGAGCGATCGAAGGGTTTTTGCGGCGTTAAGCACGCTTTCCTTTACATCGCCGTCAAGACCGTTGCCGAAGTATTCTCTCGGTATGCCGATTTTCAGCCCCTTAATGTCGCCGGTCAGCGAAGCCGATGCTTTGCCCGAATCAAAGGAAACGGAGGTGGAATCCCTGTCATCCTTGCCGGTTATGACGTCGAGAACGGCGGCAATATCCTCGGCGTTTTTTCCGATCGGGCCTATCTGATCAAGTGAAGATGCGTACGCAACAAGACCGTAGCGCGACACTGCGCCATAGGTCGGCTTTAAGCCGGTTACGCCGCAATAGGAGCAGGGCTGGCGTATCGAGCCGCCCGTGTCGCTGCCGAGAGTATAATATGCCTCGTTCAGCGCGACTGCCGCGGCGGAGCCGCCTGAGGATCCGCCGGGAACGCGTGAATCGTCCCAGGGGTTTTTTGCGGCTCCGAAATATGAAGTTTCGCAGGTGGATCCCATGGCAAATTCGTCCATGTTGAGCTTTCCGAGAATGACCGCTCCGGCATGATTCAGCTTTTCAACGACAGTCGCATTGTAAGGCGGCAGAAAATTTTCCAGCATTTTCGAACCGCAGGTGGTTTTCTTATTCATGACGCAGATATTGTCCTTTATGGCCATAGGAACTCCCGCTAACGGCGAAGAAAGCTCACCTGCGTCTATTTTCTTCTGTATCGCGTCGGCATAATCCAGCGCGTCGTCGAACACGGTGATATATGCGTTGTATATTTTATCGGTTTCGGCAATTCTGTCAAGAACGGCCTGCGCCGCCTCGCGCACGCCTATTTCATGTTTCTTGATTTTATTGCCGAGCTCAAGAGCTGAAAGTCTGAGTATCTCCATATATGCTTCTCCTTTTGAGTAGGTCTATTATTCGACAGCCTTCGGCACCTTGAAACAGCCGTCCTTCTGTGCCGGCGCGTTTTGCAGCACAAGCTCTCTGTCCATCGACGGTTCTACGGTATCCTCGCGAAAGACATTCCGCACGTCGAACGCGTGGGACATGGCTTCTACTCCGGCGACGTCAAGCTCATTGAGCATCTCGATATAACCAATGATATTGCCCAGATCGCGTATCAGCCTTTCGCGCTCGCTTTCCTGAACCTTGAGACGCGATAGTGAGGCGACGTAATCGATAAGGCTGTTGTCTATTATCATATGTAAACCTCCTTTTGGATGTTGTATTCCGGTGATCGGAAAATATACTCAAATCAAGAATGAATAAAAATACCGTTTAATCAGAACGTCTTCGTTTAAAAAATGATATAAAATGAAAAAAGTCCGTCCCAATAAACGGGACGGACAAATAATATCCGCGGTACCACCCGACTTGCCGACGCCTTTGCCGACCGCTTGTCAGATACTTTACTGCAAAAAGCACAGTTAGTACAAAAACGCTTTAACGCTCGCCATGCGTGTTTACCTACCGCCGCACAGGTTTCGGAAAAACAGGCTCAAAAGTGTTCTTCATCTGCCATACCCTCCTGCACCGTCTCAGTCACGCGGCACAATCCCTGTGAAGGCTCAATGCAGACTACTGCTCTTTATCGCTGCCTTTAGCTTTATTACATAAATATAATATTATTTTTTGTTCGGTTTGTCAATATATTTTTTAACGCTTTAATTTGATGAATTTTGTGGTACCGAGGATTTTACGGTTGATTAATAATTGTAACCGTGTATAATATAGTTAGGCTTGTATTATAGGCGGGCTGAGATTAAAGCGAAGGAGTTGTTTTAATGTCTAACTTGAAAGGAACAAAAACAGAAGCCAATTTATGGACTGCTTTTGCGGGAGAATCGCAGGCAAGAAACAAGTACACATATTACGCTTCAGCGGCAAAAAAAGAAGGCTATGAGCAGTTAGCTGCAATTTTTCTCGAAACCGCTGACAACGAGAAGGAGCATGCCAAGCTGTGGTTCAAGGCTCTGCACGGCGGAAAGGTTCCTTCTACCGTCGAAAACCTTAACGACGCGGCGGACGGCGAAAACTACGAATGGACAGAGATGTACAGGGAATTTGCTCAGACGGCAAGAGAAGAGGGCTTTGAGGAAATCGCTGCGCAGATGGAGCTTGTCGGCAAGATCGAAAAGGAGCATGAGGAAAGATACCGCAAGCTGCTCGAAAATATCGAGAGCGACAGGGTGTTCATCCGTGAGGATGTGGTTATCTGGAAATGCAGAAACTGCGGACATATCCACATAGGAAAAGAGGCTCCCGAGCTGTGTCCTGCCTGTAAGCACCCGAGATCCTTCTTTGAAATCAAGTCAGAGAATTATTGACAACAGTTTTATAAAAAAATCAAAAGCAGCAGCGGACCGCATTTTCAGCCGCTGCTGCTTTTCGGTGTAACAAAAAATCATTGATCGCTCTCGTTTGCCGCATCGATTTCATTTTGAGTGCGAAGACCCTTTCTGACGAGAAAGCTTTCGATCTTTTTCTTGGGATCGAGTATGGAGCTGATGGAAACGTCATGGTTGATGCGGTCTACAATAAATGACATGTACTTTGACATATCTACCTCAACATACCAGTCTCTTGTTTTAAGCTCAGGCTGTCTGTATACGAGATTGGTTGTGAACGCCATATCAAAAAGGCCCTGTTCAAATGCCTTATCAAAGGCTTCGAGCCCGTTGCTGAAAAGGCCGAAGGCTGCGAGGAAGAAGATCCTGCGGGCGTTCATTTCCTTGAGCTTTTTTGCAATACTGAGAACAGATTCTCCCGAGGATATCATATCGTCGGCAATGATGACGTCTTTTCCGCTGACATCCTCACCGAGATATTCATGAGCGACGATAGGATTGCGTCCGTTTACGATCCTGGAGTAGTCGCGTCTCTTATAAAACATTCCGAGGTTAATGTTAAGAACGGTGGAGTAATAGATGTTTCTCGTCATGGCTCCCTCATCGGGGGAAATGACCATTATATGCTCTCTGTCAAGGCTGAGATCCGGAATATTATTGACCATAGCCTTTATCATCTGGTAATACGGCTGAACATTTTCAAAGCCGGCAAGCGGAATGGCGTTTTGCACTCTCGGATCGTGGGCGTCAAAGGTTATGATGTTTTCCACGCCCATAGAGGCCAGCTCATGCAGGCACATCGCGCTGTCAAGCGATTCTCTCGCGCTGCGTTTGTGCTGTCTTCCACAGTAGAGCATCGGCATTATCACTGTGATTCTTCTTGCTTTGCCGCCGGCGGCGTCAATTATCCTCTTGAGGTCGGCAAAATGATCGTCGGGGCTCATTCGGTGCCATTCACCGTACATTCTGTATTTAACGCCATAATTGAAACAGTCGCAAATTATAAAAAGGTCGCAGCCCCTGACCGTTTCCTTGATCAGTCCTTTTGCTTCGCCTGTGCTGAATCTGGAGCAGCAGGAATCAATGATATAATTATCCCTGACATAACCGACGAAAGCAATATCGTTCATATGCTTGCTGTTGCGTATCGTCCGGAACTCAGTGAGATACGAGCTGATTTTTTTTGCCAGATCCTCGCAGCCGGCCATGGCAATAATACCGAGCCTGCCCTTGGGAATGGTATTGATGTCCTCAACCGCGTTGGGTTCCGTCAGATTGGTGATCTGACAAACTTCTTTCGTTCCTGCGCCCAATTTTAACATCCCCCTCGTAAGACCGTTCGTATTTTTTGTCAATAATAAATACGAAAAATAAAGAACACCTTACTCATATTAATATTATTTTACATCATTTTTTAAAATTTGAAAAGGTGTAAGAATATTAAATAATTGGTTTTACATTCAACGCTATTTTGTATATAAAAACAAAATATTCCGCTATTTTATGCAAGTATACAACATATAGTATATACTTTATATCAATCTGATATTACGTTTAGATGATCTTTCGTTAATATTGACAATTCTAATTTAGTATGCTATCATATTAGCACGCTAAATTATTTGACATAGTGACACAATAGTATTATATTATTATAATGAAAGTTCTATAATCTCGAAAGGATTTTTTCGGATGAAAAGATATTACAGGACTACTCCCGAGGGCACAAAGGATCTGCTTTTCAAGGAAAGCCTTTACCGCAGGCGCTGCGAGGCAAAGCTGCTTTCTCTTTTTACAAGACGCGGCTATAATGAGGTCAGCACGCCGGGTATAGAATTTTTTGACCTGTTCAACCTCAAAAACAGCGGCCTTGAGCAGGAACTGATGTATAAAATGACCGACAGCAAAGGCAGACTTCTTGTCATGCGTCCCGACAATACGCTGCCCATAGCCCGCCTCGTGGCAACTCGAATGCAAAACGCGTACATGCCGATACGTTTTCATTATTGCCAGAGTGTTGCCGCAAGCAACTCTCTTTTGTCCGGCAAGCCGCATGAAACCCTTCAGGCAGGCGTCGAGCTTATCGGCGTAGACGGCATTATGCCCGACCTTGAGGTGATCAGGCTTGCCGCCGACTGCCTCTGCGAATGTTATATTGACGATTTTATGATTGAAATAGGCCATTCGGGGATTTACAGAGATATAATATCAAGGCTCAGCATCAGTGATGACGACAAAAAGGAAATTAGAAATCTTGTTGAAGACAAAAGCTATTCCGCCCTCAATGATTATCTTGACTCGCTGGGCGAATGCGGAGACGTCGAGTCTCTGAAGAAGCTGCCGAAAATGTTCGGCGGAGAAGAAATATTTGATATTGCCGCCAGACAATGCTCACTGGAAAACAACGAAAACCTCAATTATCTCCGCTCTATATACAAGGGTCTGTGCGCCATGGGGCTCAAGGACAAAATTATGGTTGACCTAAGTCTCGTACACCGCAACAATTATTATTCTGGCGTTATCTTCCGCGGGTATGTTGAGGGATTCGGCGACACCGTCTTTTCGGGCGGACGTTACGACAATCTGCTGAACGAATTCAATCTCGATCTTCCCGCTACCGGCTTCGCCGTGAATGTGGACAGCCTTTCCAACCTTCTGCTGCGCCGCAACAGGAGGTTGTGGAGTATGAAAACGCCGGACTGCCTTGTTCACGCGATCAAAGGATTTGAAGCCAAAGCGCTTGATATTATATCAGCCGCCACAAAAGACTCCGACGACCGGCGCGTGTATATGGCAAGCACGTTCGACAGCGTGGAACAGGCAAAGAATTTTGCTGAGGAGCAGGGGATCCCAAAGCTGATTATCGTGGGAAAAACAACAGAAACAATTGATATTGCGGCGAAAGATAAAGACCGCCCCGGAGAATGATATGAAACCATTAAGAATAGCCTTAACAAAAGGAAGACTGGAAAAATCCACGGTTGAGCTTTTTGAAAAAACCGGCTGCGACTGTACGGAAATACGTGAAAAAGGCAGAAGGCTTGTTTTGCCTCTGGGCGACTGCGAGGCAGTTCTGGCAAAGGCTGCCGATGTTATAACATATGTTGAGCACGGCGTATGCGATCTGGGCGTAGTCGGCAAGGATACCATAGCCGAACATGGCGGCAGATATTATGAAATACTCGATTTCGGATTCGGAAAATGCCGATTCTGTCTTGCCGGCAAAAAGAACTTCGATTTTTACTCCGGCTTTGATTCCAGGACTATTGCGACAAAATATCCAAACATCACCCGCGCCTTTTTTGAAAAAAAGGGTATGAATGTCGATATTATCAAGATCGAGGGTTCGGTTGAGCTTGCACCGCTTCTGGGTCTTGCCGACGGAATAGTTGATATTGTTGAAACAGGAAGCACTCTCAGGGAAAACGGGCTTGAGATTTTTGAAGAGATTATGCCCATTTCAGCGCGGCTTATAGCCAATGTCGCCAGTCTGAAAACAAGAAAGGCCGAAATTGAATCTCTCACCGAAAGATTTGAAAAGGCGCTTTCTCAAAAATAATGTCAACCGGCGTCTTTTATATCGTGGAGATTGTTTTCGTATTATGATAAAATAAAAGAAAATCATTTTTTAATTCAGAGGTAAATACATGATCAATATTACATACGCCGACGGAATAAAAGAAGAAGAACTGATGAAAAAGATTAAAAGCCGCGCCGGCGAGACCGATAAAAAGGTAACCGCCGCGGTCAGCGAGATAATTGAAAACGTCAGGCTCAAGGGCGATGAGGCGGTTCGGGATTATACCCTGAAATTTGACGGCAAGCTGCCCAAACGCACGGAAATACCGAAGGATGAGCTTGAGGACTCTATCGGACTTTGCGATGCGGCCTTTGTTGACGCGATGTACAGGGCCGCTGACAACATCGAAGATTTTCATCGCCGTCAACTGCAGCAGAGCTGGCTGACAACCAGAGACGACGGCGTTATCATGGGTCAGCGTATCAGGGGCATAGAACGCGTTGGCATTTATGTACCCGGCGGCACGGCGGCGTATCCCTCTTCCGTTCTTATGAACGCCCTTCCGGCAAGAATAGCCGGAGTTAAGGAAATCATAATGGCAACGCCTCCCGGAAAGGATGGAAAGCCCAATCCGAATATTCTTGCAGCCGCAGCCATCGCCGGCGTAGACAGGGTATTTCTGGTCGGCGGCGCTCAGGCGGTTGCAGCTCTTGCATACGGCACGGCAACAATTCCCAAGGTCGACAAAATAGTCGGCCCGGGCAATATATATGTTGCCACGGCCAAGCGTCTGCTCTACGGTACGGTCGATATTGACATGGTTGCCGGTCCGAGCGAGATTCTTGTAATTGCAGACGACACCGCTAACGCTAAATATGTTGCGGCAGATCTGCTCAGTCAGGCGGAGCACGACGTTCTTGCCAGCGCCATACTGCTCACCACAAGCTCGGAGCTTGCCGAAAACGTAAAGGCCGAGCTTCAGAGGCAGACCGAAAAGCTGTCCCGCCGTGAGATTATTGAAAAGTCCATTTCCGATTACGGACAGATAATCGTCTTTGACGACATGGAACAGGTCGTCGAATACGCAAATATTTTTGCGCCCGAGCATCTTGAGGTCTGCTGCGAAAACCCCATGGAATACATTGGTAAGATTGATAACGCAGGCTCTGTTTTCCTCGGAAATTATTCGCCCGAACCTCTTGGAGATTACTTTGCCGGACCCAATCACGTTCTTCCCACCGGAGGGACCGCAAGGTTCTTCTCTCCGCTGTCGGTTGACAGCTTTATAAAGAAATCGAGTTTTATCTATTACACAAGAGAGGCTCTTGAAGCCGCGCATGACGATATAGCTGTCATGGCAAAGACCGAAGGCTTGACAGCGCACGCCAATTCAGTTATCATTAGATTCAACAGCAAAGAATAATAATCGCATAATAATCAAGAAGGAATACCGAAATGAGCTACAAACTGAATGATAAAATAATCGGCCTGAAGCCGTATGATCCGATAAGCGGAAACTACAGGATGAGGCTTGACGCAAACGAATCCTATATCTCTCTCAACGAAGATATTAGAATGGACATCGCTTATGCGATAAATGAAGCCGATTTTAACCGTTATCCCGATCCGACCGCTGCAAAGGCATGCAGGAAATTTGCAGATTTTTACGGAATAAAAGCCGAACATGTAACGGCCGGCAACGGATCGGATGAGCTTATTTCGCTAATAATGACAGCCTTCTTAAAAAAAGATGAAGGCGTTCTCGTTTTCGACCCGGACTTTTCAATGTATAAATTCTACGCGGGCCTGACGGAAAATCCCGTGATGATTCTGAAAAAGGACGAGAACCTTAATATCGACGTTGAAAACGCCATTAGAGAGATAAATGAAAACGGCATTAAGGCTGTCTTTTTCAGTAATCCGTGCAATCCTACCGGACAGGTTCTTGCCAGAGATCAGGTCAGACGTCTTATAAACGGAGTCGAAGCTCTTGTTGTGCTCGACGAGGCATATATGGATTTCTGGGACGAATCACTCATCAAAGAGGTGCATGAATACGATAATGTGATCTGCCTTCGCACCATGTCAAAAGCAATAGGCATGGCCGCCGTAAGAATGGGCTTTGCCGTTGCAAATCCCACGCTTACAAAGGTACTCAGAGCCGTCAAATCTCCCTATAATGTCAATTCGCTGACTCAGGCGGCCGCTGAGACCGTTTTATCCAATCAGGGATATCTTATAGACTGCATTCAGCTTATATGCCGTTCGAGAGACAAACTGTATATGCTTGTCAAATCGGTGCTCGACGTCAGAAGCGACGCAATTCTTTATCCTACACATACTAATTTTGTATTTTTCAGAACCGATGCGGCAAGGGAGCTGTATGATTATTTTGCCGCTTACGGCATTGCAATAAGACGCCTTGGGGACGGAATCAGAATAACCTGTTCTTCCGACACCGACAACAGAGAAGTCGCCCGGCTTTTAGAACAGTTTTTTGCTCAGCGGGATGAAGCTCAAGGCAAATAATCAGGAGGAGCAAATCATGAGAAGCGCTCAGGTAAACCGCACGACAAAGGAAACGGGCATTTCTGTATTCCTCGACCTCGACGGCGGTGAAGTCGATATTTCCACCGGGATAGGTTTTTTCGACCATATGCTGACAGCGTTTGCCGTTCATGGCGGTTTCGGCCTCACCGTTAAGACGGAGGGCGACCTTGAGGTTGACTGCCATCACACGGTAGAGGATACCGGAATCGTTCTGGGCAAGGCTTTGGATAAAGCACTGGGCGATAAAACCGGTATAAGGCGCTTCGGCAGCTTTTTTGTGCCGATGGATGAATCACTGTCGCTGGCAAGCGTAGATATAAGCGGCAGGCCGTATCTTGTTTTCAACGCTGACTTTCCTCAGGAAAAATGCGGGGATTACGACTGCTGCATGACCGAGGAATTCATGCGTGCGTTATGCTTCAATTCAAAGATAACGCTGCATTTAAGCTGTCTCTACGGAAGCAACTCGCACCATATTGCTGAGTCGCTTTTCAAGGCGGCGGCGCGCGCACTGCGTGAAGCTGTTTCTCTTTCCGACGCGCAGGTTTCGACCAAGGGCGTAATTGATTAGCTTTCAGAGGAAATTAAGAATGATAATTCTACCGGCAATTGACATAAAGGACGGCAGATGCGTCCGTCTTTACAAAGGCGACTACGGCAGCGTGACGCAGGTTGCGGACAGCATCCTTGATACCGCTGCAAAATTCCAGAATGCAGGAGCAAAGTGGCTGCATATGGTCGATCTGGACGGTGCGAAGGACGGTATGCCGCAGAACACGAAGATTTTTCTTGATGTCGCAAAAAGCACCGCAATGAAGGTGGAGCTTGGCGGCGGAATAAGAAATATCAAAACAATTGAGCACTACCTTGAAAACGGAATAAGTCGTGTCATATTGGGCTCGGCCGCCGTAAAAAACCCCGAAATGACCGCATTTGCTCTTAAAGAATACGGAGATAAAATCGCAATCGGGATCGACGCCAAAAACGGCTTTGTCGCAACGCAGGGCTGGCTGGACACAAACGAGATCGACTATATAGAAATGGCAAAACGTATGGAGGATATCGGTGCAAAATATATAATCTACACCGATATTTCCAAGGACGGAACCCTTCAGGGGCCTAATTCGGAACAACTTGAAAAGATTAACAACGCGGTTTCCTGCAACATAATTGCAAGCGGCGGAATAAGAAACATCGACGATATAGTCAATCTCAAAAATATCGGCATGCACGGCGCAATTTGCGGAATTTCGCTGTACAAGGGCACCCTCGATCTTGCCGAAGCATTGAAGATCGCAGAATAATAAAAGGGAAACAAAATGTTTGACATGGATTCGCTTTTTAAAAAATCCGAGCTTATACCTGCCATTATTCAGGAGGATTCCACGGGAGAAGTCCTTATGCTCGCATATATGAATAAAACATCTCTGCAAAAAACCATTGATTCCGGCTATACTTGGTTCTGGAGCCGCTCCCGTCAGGAGTACTGGAACAAGGGCGCAACATCCGGGCATGTGCAGAGGGTGATTTCAATATGCGCCGATTGTGACGACGACACTTTACTGATCAAAGTAGAGCAGACCGGCGCTGCATGCCACACCGGCAGCCACAGCTGCTTTTTTAAAAAGATAGTTTAGGGGGAATAAAAGATGGACGCGTTAAGCAGACTTTATGAAGTTGTTTGCGACAGGCAGAAAAATCCGCAGGAGGGTTCTTATACATGCTATCTGTTCGAAAAAGGACTCGATAAAATACTAAAGAAAGTAGGGGAGGAATCGGCGGAAACAATTATCGCGGCGAAAAACAACGATAATAACGAACTCGCCAACGAGATTTGCGATCTGCTTTATCATCTGACCGTCCTGATGGCGCAGCAGAATCTTCCCGTTGAACAGGTGATGGATATTCTGGACCAGAGATCAAAGAAAATAGGAAATCTCAAGCAGTTTCATAATGTTGACAAGAACAGCTGATTTTTAAAGCGCGGCAGATAAGACCGCGCTTTTTTTGTTTAATGGATAAACTGCCGCAGCAGGGCAGGAACTGTCATTACTTTCGTTGCATAATTAATCCAATTTTATAAAGTATAATCTCAAAATACAGTTGTTTTATCTGTAAAAATGTGCTATCATATAAAAAGGTTATTGTATAAAATGGGGGAGGTTCGGAAGAAAAAGAATAATTATTCAAATCATTATTTTAACGGTGGTGAAAAAAATGGACAGCCCAACTGTAAACAAAATTATCGAGACAGAGGAGCAGTCGGCACAGATCATTGCCGAGGCGCATGACAAGGCGGCTCAGATCATCGATCAGGCAAAGGCCGAATGTGAAAAGATTGCCTCTGACTCAAAGAGCAAAGCTGCCGGCGACGGTGATAATCTATGCCTTGCCGCCGAAAAATCTGGAAAGAAAAAGGCGGATAAAATAGCGTCGGACTACAGCAAAAAGGTTTCTGTGCTTTTGTCTCAGGCAAAAGCAAATAAACAGGATGCAGTCAAGGCTGCAATTGACGCTGTATTGTCCTTTTAAACCGCATAATCATCAATTGTTTCGCTCTTTTAGCACAATTATTAATTATTTATTCGCCTTCTCAACAGTCAATACGGCGAATATTGAAAAGAAGGTGGCAAAAAATTGATCTTAACCATGAAGCATATCAGCGTCATCGGTCTGACAAAGGATCGCAAGGATATTCTTGAGACCCTGCAAAGATGTCAGGCGGTCGAAGTCACTGATATGCCGACTCAGGACCTTCCGTTGAATAAAAGAGATACCTCCGGACAAATATCCATGTTTGAGCGGAGAATAAATATGGCCAATACCGCGCTCTCCATACTTGACGAATACGCGCCCGAAAAAAAGGCTATGTTTGAGCCCAGACGTGATATCACTGTCGATGACTATACAAAGAATATCTCCGAATGCGACGACAGCCTTGAGATCTGTTCTAAAATCATCAATTTATCCCAGGCAATTTCAGACGGCAAGACCAATGTTGCACGGCTTGAGGCACAGATTGCCACGCTGCGCCCATGGTTAAAGCTGGATGTTCCTATGAATTACAGAGGCACTCGTACGGTAGATTCATTTATAGGAACAATTCCTGAGCCGCTGAATTCCGAGGAGCTCGCGGAAAAGCTCCCGGATTTTCCCGACTGCGCCGATATAAATATTATCAATATCAGCGGAGACATGACCTGCATACATGTTCTGGCACACAAAAGCTGTTCCGAAGAGGCCGAAGCCCAGCTTCGCCATATCGGTTTTTCCAGACCAGGATGGTCGCTGTCTCATCTCGTATGCAAGGAAAAGATAAGACGCCTTACAAATGAGATCAATGACAACATCAAAAAGTCCGAGGAGGCCAAGGCCTCTATTTCAGAATACGGCTCAAAGCGTCCGGATATCCAGTTTGCTCTCGATTACCTTACCATGAGACGCGACAAATACGAGGTAATATCGAAGTTAGGCCTTACAAAGCATGCGTTCATTCTTAACGGGTATGTTCCGGCAAACGAAGCGGATAAACTGGCCAAAAAGCTGGAAAAACACGGCGCCTACGTTGAGTTTTCCGACGTGGATATTGAAAACGAGGATGTCCCGGTTAAGCTGAAGAACGGCGGCTTTGTCAGACCGATGGAAAGCCTGACCGCAAGCTATTCCATGCCGGGCAAAAAGGATATCGACCCGAGTCCCTTTATGGCCTTTTTCTACTATCTGCTGTACGGGCTGATGTTTTCCGACGCGGGCTACGGTCTGCTGATGACCTTGGCAACCGGATTCGTCATTTTCTTCACTAAGGCCGAACAAAAGACGAAGGACAATATGCGGCTGTTTTTCTACTGCGGCATATCCACCATGTTCTGGGGTCTTCTTTTCGGAAGCTGGTTCGGCGATCTGGCGACAAGAATAATGTATGGTTTCTTTAATCCGCCCGATGGCGCTACTGCCGCCGTCTGGTTTGATCCGATCGCAAGCCCGATGACCCTAATCATTCTCAGCATTATCGTAGGCGTAATCCATATTATTGTCGGTCTGATCGCTAAATTTGTCGCCGAATGCCGGTTTGAATCGGTCTTTGTCGCTCTGATCGACGCCGGCGCGCAGATTATCATGCTGCTTGGCCTCGGCGCATTCTGTGCAGGAACCTTTGTCGAGCAGCTCGCGTTTCTTAAAAACATAGGCCTGTATGTTACAATAGCTGCTTTTGCTGTTGTGATTATCGGCTCGACAAGAGAGGCAAAGGGCATTAAAAAGCTCGCAGCCGCTCTCGCCGGGGTCTACAATATCGTGACCGGCTATCTCAGCGACATTCTATCCTATTCAAGACTGATGGCGCTCGGACTGACAACGGGCGCAATAGGAATGGTTGTAAACCGCCTTGCGACATTGGGAGGCAACTCAGTCGTCGGCTATATCATGTTCGTTGCTATATTCATTTTCGGTCACGCTATAAACCTTGGAATAAACGCTCTCGGCGCCTATGTCCACTGCAACCGTCTGCAATATGTCGAACTGTACAAGCAGTTCTATGAGGGCGGAGGCAGAGCATTTGAGCCGTTTGGCGTCAATACAAAATATTATAAATTCAGAGAGGAAAACTAATATGACATTTTCGGATTTTCTTACTAACAGCGGTATGTTTTTCGCGGTGCTCGGCGCTGCAATCGCAATAGTCCTTTCGGGCATTGGCTCGGCAAAGGGCGTAGGCATGGCTTCTCAGGCCGCGTCAGGCGTTCTCACAGAGGATCCCTCCAAGTTCGGTAAAATGCTTGTTCTTCAGCTTCTTCCCGGTACGCAGGGTCTTTACGGCTTCGTTGTCGGATTCCTCGTGCTTGTTATGACCGGTATTCTCGGCGGAACAACAGAGCTCGGCGCAACGCAGGGTCTTCTTTATCTCGCGGCATGCTGTCCGGTTGGTTTCGGCGGCCTTTTCTCCGCTATCGCTCAGGGCAAGGTTGTTGTTTCCGGCATTTCCTTCGTTGCCAAGCATCCTGAAAAGTCCGGTCTTGCCATTGTTTCGGCAACGCTCGTTGAGCTTTACGCTCTTCTCGGCTTCGTTGTTTCCATACTTGCCGTTCTGTTTATTAAATAACGGAAGCGACGGTTTTAAACACGCTAAGTCAACATAATGCAAAAGGAGACCTTACATGAACGGTCTGATCAATATACAGGAAAAGATAATCAGTGATGCCAAAGCAAAGGCTGATGAGATCATCTCTCAGGCGCAGAACGACGCCGGCGAGATTCTTGAGCAGGCGCGCATTCAAAGCGAAGCTGATTGCAGGGAATTGATAGGAGACAGCGAAAAGCGCGCTCTGGCAATAGAAAGATCCGCTGAATCCGCCGCTCATCTGCGCGGGAAAAATCTGCTTCTCAAAACCAAAGGCGAACTGATGAATCAGGTTATAGAACAGGCGCACGAAAGCATACTGGCTCTGCCTGACAAAGAGTATTTCGATATAATCTGCAAAATGGCGGCAAAATACAGCCATGACAGTGAAGGACAGATGCTGCTCAATAAGAAGGATCTTTCCAGGCTGCCTGCCGGTTTTGAAGCAAAGATCGCGAAAGCAGTCAGAGGCACACTGAAGATTTCCGATAAGCCGTGCGATATTGACGGCGGATTTATTCTGACCTACGGCGGTATTGAGGAAAACTGCAGCTTCGATGCACTATTCAAGGCAAAATATGACAAGATCAGGGATATTATCTCGACGGTTTTGTTCGGATAGCCTTTCATCTTAACTTGCAAAGGAGTGAGGCCATTGAGCGAAAAAGCTCTTCGCGATACAGATTATGCGTATGCGGTCGGCAGAATAAGGGCACTTGAATTAAAGCTTCTCACTAAAAGCGATATTGATACGCTTTTGTCGGCCAAAAGCGCTGAAGATGCGCTTCGTGCTCTTGGCGATAAGGGTTGGGATACGGAAAATGTCACGCCTGACAGCTTTGAAAGCGTTCTTACTCAGGAAAGCGAGAAAACCTGGCAGATAATCGAGGAAACCGTTCCCGAACCCGATCAGTTTAATCTGTTAAAATACAAATACGATTTTCACAATTTAAAGGTCGCTCTCAAGAGTATTATGCTCCGGAGCGATAACGATGATTATTTTATAAATTCCGGTACATGCGATCCGGCAGTTTTGAAAAAGACCGTTTCTCAGAAGGATTTCAAATCGGTTCCGGAGCATTTGCGCGACGCAGCCGAGGAATGCTATACGGTCCTGCTTGAAACGGGCGACGGCCAGCTTTGCGATATCATTATAGACAAAGCGGCGCTTGAGCACACGGTAAAATCAGGTGAAAAATCAGGCGGATTCATGAAGGGTCTTGCCCGGCTTATGTGCGCGACCGCGGATATAAAAATAGCTCTGCGCGGCTGCCGCACTTCAAAAAACCTCGGATTTTTCGAAAGATCGCTCGCTGCCTGCGACGGACTTGACATCGAAAGAATGGCGCGTGCCGCCGCATCTGGTGAAAACGACCTTTTGGACTATCTCGGCACAACGGATTATTCCGAGTGCGTCGGTTATATCGAAAAGTCCGCGCTGGAATTTGAAAAATGGTGTGATAATATAATTATTGAATATGTCCGTTCCGCCAAAATGACTGCTCTCGGAATATCTCCGATCGTCGCTTATATTCTTGCGCGCGAAGCAGAAATAAAGGCGGTCAGGATCATTGTTTCCGCAAAGCATAACAATGTTTCTCAGGATGTCATAAAGGAAAGGCTGCGTGAAACTTATGTATAGGATCGGCGTTATTGGCGACAGCGACTCCATATGCGGCTACGCGGCTTTGGGGCTTGATATTTTTCCGGTTTCCGATACCTCCGAGGCCTCTCAGACGCTGAAAAAGCTCTGCGCCGGTGATTTTGCCATTATCTATATCACCGAACAGATGGTCAAGGGCATAGAATCGGAAATTGACAGGTATTCCTCTCAGAGAATTCCGGCGATAATACCCATTCCTGGCGCTGGCGGTTCTCTCGGAATAGGAATGGACAGCGTAAGGAAATCTGTGGAAAAAGCCGTTGGCTCGGATATTTTATTCGGCGGCAAATAATTTGCTTCCGGATGTTTCCGGTTCTTTTCCACTTCCAGAGTTAAAAAATATCCGCTTTTCGCCAGACGGAGAAAGGCGGCAAACAAAGATAGGCGGAGAATGCTAATGAGTTACAGCAAAGGCGTTATAAAAAAGGTATCCGGCCCGCTTGTTATAGCCGAGGGCATGCGCGACGCCAATATGTTTGACGTTGTGCGCGTCAGCGACGAAAAGCTGGTCGGCGAAATAATTGAAATGCACGGAGATCGTGCATCTATACAGGTTTATGAGGAGACCTCCGGTCTCGGTCCGGGCGGTGAAGTCGAATCCACCGGCGCGCCTCTCTCGGTTGAGCTTGGCCCCGGACTGATAAAAAGCATATACGACGGAATCCAGCGTCCGCTTGACGAGCTGGTCCGCAAGGTGGGAAATAATCTGACAAGAGGCGTAACCGTTCCTGCGCTTGACAGAAACAAAAAATGGAGCTTTGACGCGGCAGCAAAGGTCGGAGACAGGGTTTCCGGCGGCGATATAATCGGTACCGTCAAGGAAACCGCCGTCGTGACGCAAAGGATAATGATACCGCCGAATGTGAGCGGAACAATTGTATCAATAAAAAGCGGCAGTTATACCATAATGGATACCGTCGCCGTCGTTGAAACGGAAAAGGGAGAAAAGATCAATATTCAGCTCATGCAGAAATGGCCAGTCCGAATCGGCAGACCCTACAAGAGCAAGCTCCCTCTTGATATTCCTCTTCTCACCGGTCAGCGTAATGTCGACACCATTTTCCCGATTGCCAAGGGCGGCGTCGCGGCCATTCCCGGACCGTTCGGAAGCGGCAAGACGGTCGTTCAGCACCAGCTTGCAAAATGGGCTGCCGCCGACATCATAGTGTATATCGGATGCGGCGAACGCGGCAACGAAATGACCGACGTTCTCAATGAATTTCCCGAGCTGAAAGATGTCCGCACGGGCACTTCTCTCATGGAAAGAACCGTTCTAATAGCAAACACATCGGATATGCCTGTTGCGGCGCGTGAAGCCTCCATTTCTACAGGCATTACGATCGCGGAATACTTCCGCGATATGGGTTATTCCGTAGCCCTCATGGCCGACTCGACTTCTCGCTGGGCAGAAGCCCTGCGCGAAATGTCCGGCCGTCTTGAAGAAATGCCCGGCGAAGAAGGCTATCCCGCCTATCTCGGCTCGCGTCTGGCTCAGTTCTACGAAAGAGCAGGCTATGTAAAGACGCTCGGCTCGGATGATCGTGAAGGCGCCCTGTCGGTTATCGGCGCCGTTTCACCTCCCGGCGGTGACATCTCTGAGCCTGTATCCCAGGCTACTCTGCGAATCGTCAAGGTGTTCTGGGGTCTCGATTCGGCTCTTGCCTACAAGCGCCATTTCCCCGCTATCAACTGGCTCAACAGTTACTCGCTCTATCAGGATTCTCTGGGCGTTTGGTTCAATAAAAATGTCGGAGAAGACTGGACCGCATTGCGTGCAAGATTCATGCTTATTCTTCAGGAAGAGGCCGAGCTTGAGGAAATCGTAAAGCTGGTCGGTATGGATGCTCTGTCCGCGGAAGACAGGCTCAAAATGGAAGCTGCCCGTTCCATCCGCGAGGACTTTCTCATGCAGGATGCCATGCATGAAATCGACACATATGCTTCCCTTAACAAGCAGTATAAGATGATGAAGCTTATTCTCCAGTTCTATGACGAGGCGAAGGATGCTCTTGCCAACGGATTTGATATAGAAAAGCTCATCTCTCTTCCGATTCGTGAAAGGATCGGCCGTATCAAGTATGTCGAAGAAAACAAATTTGACGCGGAATATGAAGATATATCACATAAAATTAATGTTGAGATCAACAAGTACGCAGCTAAGGAGGAGATCTGATGCCTAAGGAATACAGAACCATACAGGAGGTAGCGGGTCCTCTGATGCTTGTGCAGGGCGTTGAGGGCGTAACCTACAACGAGCTTGGTGAAATCGAGCTTGCCTCCGGCGAAACACGCCGCTGCCGCGTTCTTGAAATAGACGGAGGAAACGCCGTCGTCCAGCTTTTTGAAAGCTCCGCCGGTATTAATCTTGCCGACAGTAAGGTACGTTTTTTAGGGCGCGGTATCGAGCTCGGGGTTTCCGAGGATATACTGTCCAGAGTTTTTGACGGCATGGGCAGACCCATTGACGACGGTCCTGAGATAATCCCCGAAAGACGTGTCGATATAAACGGCGTTCCGATGAATCCGGCTGCAAGAAACTATCCCAACGAGTTTATTCAGACCGGTGTTTCGGCTATCGACGGACTTAATACCCTTGTCAGAGGACAAAAGCTGCCCATCTTTTCGGGTTCAGGTCTGCCTCACGCAAATCTCGCGGCGCAGATTGCAAGACAGGCAAAGGTTCTCGGAAAGGATGAAAAATTCGCCGTTGTATTCGCCGCCGTCGGAATTACCTTCGAGGAGTCAAATTTCTTTATCAATGACTTCAGAAGGACCGGCGCCATAGACAGAACGGTGCTCTTCATCAATCTTGCAAACGACCCTGCCGTCGAGCGTATCGCAACCCCCAGAATGGCGCTCACAGCCGCCGAATACCTTGCTTTTGAAAAGGATATGCACGTCCTCGTTATAATTACCGATATTACTAACTATGCCGACGCTCTGCGCGAAGTTTCCGCTGCGCGAAAGGAGGTCCCCGGCAGACGAGGCTATCCCGGATATATGTACACCGACCTTGCTACCCTTTACGAAAGAGCCGGCAGGCAGGCGGGTAAAAAGGGTTCCATCACGATGATCCCCATTCTTACCATGCCCGAAGATGACAAGACCCATCCGATACCAGACCTTACCGGCTACATTACCGAGGGCCAGATTATCCTTTCCCGCGAGCTTTACAGAAAGAATATAACTCCGCCCATCGATGTTTTGCCTTCTCTTTCCCGACTCAAGGATAAGGGCATAGGCAAGGGTAAAACAAGAGCCGACCACTCCAATGTTCTGAATCAGCTTTTTGCCGCCTACGCAAGAGGCAAGGACGCAAAAGAGCTTATGACCATTCTCGGTGAAGCCGCTCTTACCGATATAGACAAGCTTTACGCAAAATTTGCCGACCGGTTTGAAAATGAGTATGTTTCACAGGGTTACGAAACCGACCGCTCAATTGAGGATACCCTTGCGATCGGCTGGAAGCTTCTGTCAATACTTCCTCGAAGTGAACTGAAACGTATCAAGGACGAGTTCCTTGACGAGTACTACGGTAAATACTGATGCCGAGGATAATTGGAAGAAACGTGATGCTTCGTGAATACATGCACGAGGATATCAGATTTATTGACCGCTGGGTAAACGATAAGGCAACGACAAGAATGCTCGATCCCAATGTTTTCACATTTCCGCGTCCGCTTGAAAAGACGGCTGAGTTTGTTGCGGAAAACATCGAACACGGAGGTCCCGCGTTCGTCATTGCAAACGTACAGAACGGCGAATACATCGGACAGATCGATCTGCATAATGTCAATTACCGTCACAGAAGCGCCGAAATGGGTATTGTCATCGGCGTGTCAAAGCATCGCCATTCGGGCTACGGCACAGAAGCAATAGAGCTGCTGCTGAAATTCGCCTTTGAGGAAATGAATCTCAACAGAATATCGCTGCATGTGCTGGAATACAATACGTCTGCGATCGCCTGCTACGAAAAACTCGGTTTTGTCCGTGAGGGCGTCTTGCGGCAGGCACACTGGGGCGAGGGCAAATACGCCGATCTCCTTGTTTACGGCATACTCCGGGAAGAATGGGAAAGGCAAAGTCAGAGAAAACCGATAAATCAGCCTTAAGCCAAGTCTTCACAACAGCGGAATAATTCGTTAAGAATGGAATGATAAATCATGGCAACCATGAGGGTTAATCCCACAAGAATGGAGCTTACACGGCTCAAAAAGCGTCTTGTCACGGCAATTCGCGGACATAAGCTGCTCAAGGACAAGCGCGATGAGCTGATGCGGCAGTTCCTTGAAATAGTCAGACAGAACCGTGTTCTGCGCGAAAAGGTGGAAAAGGGAATAGAGGAGGCAAACCGTCATTTCGTCATAGCCAGATCGGTTATGCAGAATGAAATGCTTTCCGCTGCTCTTATGCTTCCGAAACAGCAGGTCAGCCTCGAAGTCGGCAATAAAAACATAATGAGCGTCAATATCCCTGTTTTTGAAACCAAGACCAAAACCGACAATCCAAACGACATCTTTTCCTACGGCTATGCCTTCACAACCAGCGATCTTGACGACGCAGTCCTTGCTCTTGCTAAGGTGCTGCCCGATATGCTCGCTCTTGCCGAAAGCGAAAAATCCGCCCAGCTCCTTGCCGACGAGATTGAAAAGACACGTCGGCGCGTTAACGCGCTGGAGCACGTCATGATCCCAGATCTCCAGGACACTATCAGATTCATCACCATGAAGCTCGACGAAAGCGAGCGCTCTAATCTGACAAGGCTTATGAAGGTCAAGGATATGATGATAGAGCAGACCATCAGGGAGCGTCAGGCGCAAAACGCGCGTTGATCACCGCCTGACCCGTTCATATTGCTTCAGATCCGATAAGGTATACTAAAACCGGTCGATTCGATGCCCGACCGGTTTTATTTTTTATTATTTTTCCTCTTCAAGACTTCTTATTTTATCGCGCAGATATGCGGCATGCTCAAATTCAAGGATCTTTGCCGCCGCCTTCATTTCGCGTCTGAGCTGCTCGATGAGCTGCTGCTTCTGCGCCTTGGTCATGCGCTTTGCCCGGCTGCTCTTTTTGTCGATCTCATCATGAGTGGATATTTCCAGTATATCAGCAACCTTTTTTGACACGGATTTAGGAATGATCCCGTGCAGTTCGTTGTATTTTTGCTGTATGGACCGCCTGCGGTTTGTTTCATCAATAGCGCGTTCCATGGACGGGGTCACGGTATCGGCATACATAATGACCTTGCCTTCGGCATTCCTTGCCGCTCTGCCAATGGTCTGAATAAGCGAAGTCTCACTGCGGAGAAATCCTTCTTTATCTGCGTCAAGAATAACGACAAGCGATACCTCGGGCAGATCAAGTCCTTCGCGCAGCAGATTTATTCCGACCAAAACGTCAAACTCTCCCAGGCGAAGATCGCGTATAATCTCCATTCGTTCAATAGTGTCTATATCGTGGTGCATATACCGCACACGAATGTCGTGCTTCTCAAGATAAGACGTCAGATCCTCCGCCATTTTTTTGGTCAGAGTCGTAATAAGTACCCTTTCCTTTTTGGACGCGCGCTCATTCACCTGACCGATTATATCCTCTATCTGCCCTTCGGTCGGCTTGACCGTTATTTCGGGATCAAGAAGCCCTGTCGGTCTGATGACCTGCTCGGCTATCTGCGAGCTGTGCTCACGCTCGTACTGAGCCGGAGTTGCACTGACGAAAATTGCCTGGTTTACCCGGGAAATAAACTCATCAAAATTGAGAGGACGGTTATCGTAAGCGGACGGCAGACGAAAACCATAATCTATCAGTGAAGTTTTTCTGGCCCTGTCTCCTGCAAACATGCTTTTGGTCTGGGGAAGTGTGACGTGCGATTCATCTACAAATAAAAGATAATCCTTGGGGAAATAGTCCAGCAGGGTAAACGGAGCGCTTCCCGGAGCTCGTCCCGCCATAATGCGGGAATAGTTTTCGATACCCTTGCAGAACCCTATTTCGCGAAGCATTTCTATATCGTATCTGGTACGCTGCAGAATCCTCTGCGCTTCCAGCAGCTTATTCTCGCCGTTGAACCAGCGCACCCTCTCGTCAAGCTCACGCTCGATTTCCTCTATGGCCGACTCCAGCTTGTCTTTGGGGACAATATAGTGCGAGGCCGGATAGATTGCAACATGAGAAACGACGCTTTTCAGCTCGCCTGTCAGAGGATTAATCAGGCTTATCCTGTCAACTTCATCGCCGAAAAACTCAACCCTTATGACCTCTTCGCCCGAATATGCCGGAAAAACCTCAACAACATCTCCTCTTACCCGGAATTTGTTTCGTACAAAGTTGATGTCATTTCTTTCGTACTGGATATCTACCAGCTTGGAAAGCAGCTCATCCCTGCTTTTTTTCATTCCCGGCCGCAGAGAAATCACCATGTTGCGGTAATCTATGGGGTTACCGAGGCTGTAAATACATGATACAGACGCAACGATGATTACATCTTTCCTTTCAGAAAGAGAGGCTGTCGCAGAATGCCGCAATTTTTCAATCTCGTCATTTATCGCCGAGTCCTTTTCAATATATGTGTCTGTTGTCGCAATATACGCCTCCGGCTGATAATAGTCGTAATAAGAAACAAAATACTCAACGGCGTTTTCCGGAAAAAACTCCCTGAACTCGCTGCAAAGCTGAGCCGCAAGCGTTTTGTTGTGCGCCAGTACAAGCGTAGGTTTATTGACGTTGGCAATTATATTTGCCATAGTAAAGGTTTTTCCCGAGCCGGTTACGCCGAGAAGGGTTTGGTTTTTAAAGCCGTCGAGCACGCCTCTGGTCAGGGTCTCTATTGCTTCGGGCTGATCACCGGTCGGCTTATAGGGAGCATGCAGAATAAATCTGTCCAAAGAAACACACACTTTCTTATTATTAATCCTTTTATCAATAATGCCGGGAGCAGTCCCGGCATTGAAGACGGTATGTATTCATTAAATACCGTCATTAATTTTAAAGATATTTTTACTCTTTTTACTCTCACGCATGGAGACAAACTCATTACCGGCCACAACGATATGATCAAGCAGGCAAACATTGACCATTGAAAGCGCGTTGAATATCTGCCATGTGGTTTCGATGTCCGTGTTGGACGGAACGGCAACTCCGCCGGGATGGTTATGCGCCAGAATAACTCCCACGGCTTTATTTTTCATCGCTATCTCAACCACGGTGCGCACGCTCAAAGCCACCTCGTTCACTGTACCGACAGCGATAACATCACAGCCGATAACCCGCGATTTCCCGTCGAGCGAAACGACCATAAGCCGTTCGTCAGTATATCCTATAAAGCGCGGCAGAATAAAATTGCCGGCCTTTACGGTGGAATTGAGAGTGTCGTTGTAACCAATAACATCGGAAATATACAGCCTCGAAAGCTCAGGTATGAGCTTTAACAGGCCTGCGGCATGACGTCCCACTCCGTTTACGCTTTCAAGCTCCTTCAGATCGGCGTCGAAAACCCCGGCAAGCGATCCGAAACGATTTATCAGCTCATGTGCGGTTTCATTGGTGTCTCTGCGCGGAATACCGTAAAACAAGAGCAGCTCAAGCACTTCATGCGCCTCAAAGGAATCTATTCCCTGCTCGAAATACTTTTTCCTCAGACGCATTCTGTGTCCGTTGTGGAGACCGCCTTTGGGTTTATCATCCTTTTGAGCCATCTTATATTTTTCTGCTGCCGGGCTTAATCGGTTCGCCTGCGCCCGCCTTGCAGAGCGGGCAGTCATCAGGTTCCCATGAATCAACATCGACAGCTATCACCGATTTGAACGGCACGCCGAAATCTGCCTTGCCGTTGGAACGGTCAACAATCGAACCGACGCCAATTACAACACCGCCCTGCTCTTTTATAAGGCCGATAACCTCCTTGACAGAGCCGCCTGTCGTAACAACGTCCTCGACTACCAGAACGCGCTGCCCGGGATTAACGGCAAAGCCCCGGCGAAGGGTCATTTTTCCGTCCTCGCGTTCGGCAAAGAAATTCTCGCAGCCAATGGAACGGCTTACCTCATAAGCCATCTGAACGGCTCCGAGGGCGGGACCAACCACAAGCTCGACATTTTCATCCTTGAACTGCTCTGCAAGTGCAGCGCAGAGCTCTTCGCTGTATTTTGTATTACGGAAAATTTTCGCGCACTGAAGATATCTGTTGGAATGTCTGCCGGAGGTCAGCTTAAAATGCCCTTCGAGCAGTACGCCGGCTTCGGTCAGTATTTCCAAAACGCGTTCTCTTGTTATCATTCTTATCATCCTTTATATTAATAATTCATTTTTATTATTATACTACATACACAGACGTTTGAAAAGTAGATTTTGATCGTTTTTTATGCTACAATAATATCAGAAAAAACACTTCGGGAAGTATTGTAATGAAAAGCTTTGTTGTAAATAAAAACGACAGCGGACAACGCATGGACAAGTTTGTTTTAAAGACGGTTCCGCTGCTGCCGAAGTCCCTGATGTATAAATACATCCGCCTTAAAAGAATAAAGCTCAACGGCAGGCGATGCGAAATATCCTCCGTTTTATCCGTCGGAGATAAAATAGATATGTATATAAACGACGAGTTTTTTGAAAAAAAGAGGCAGCACCATGACTTTGAAGATTCATCAAGGGAGCTGGACATCGTTTACGAGGATGAAAACCTACTGATCTGCGACAAAAAAGCCGGGGTTCTGACCCATCCGGGAGAAAAATGGAGCTGCGACTGCATGGTTTACAGGGTGCAGAGGTATTTGTACGAAAAAGGGGAGTATCATCCCGACTCGGAAAACTCCTTCAGTCCGGCGCTTGCAAACCGCCTTGACAGAAACACAGCCGGACTTATTATTGCCGCAAAAAACTCGGCGGCGCTGCGCTCGATCAATCTTTGCATAAAGGAGCGAAGGGTAACCAAGCTATATCTCTGCGCTGTAAAGGGGAAAATGCCGCATGAGACGGGCGAGCTTACAGGGTATCTTTTCAAGGATGAGAGAAATAAAACTGTAAGCGTTTCAAAATCGGATAACGGCGGCAAAAAGATAGTAACGGCTTACAGGGTGCTTTGCTGCAAAAACGGCTTGTCTCTGCTTGAAATCGACCTTAAAACGGGCAGAACGCACCAGATAAGAGCTCATCTCGCGTCGCTTGGGCATCCCATCGTCGGTGATATGAAATACGGCGGCAGGGCAAAAAATATTGATAATCAAACCGTCCGCGATAATCCGAATTTTCAGCTTCTATATTCATATAAGCTGGTTTTTTCCGACGATCAGGATGAGATTCTGTCCTCGCTGCGATCCAGGGAGATCAAAGCTGATTCGGTCTGGTTTGCAGGCGAGCTTTTTGATTACGCGATATAACGGACGGAAATGAATATAACTAAAAGCGCATCCTCTGTCGGACGGCATGACATACAATGCCCGACGGAGGGTGCGCTTCAGATTTTTAATATGGTTCCTGACTTTTAGTCGTTCGGAAAAAGCTCATGCATTCGCTCGTTGGACAGATTAAAAAAGTCCTGGAGGTGTTCCTTGCTCCACTCAACGCGCTGAGTGAGCGCCTTGTCAAGGAAATTAATCTGGTTTTCCCATGTTTCCAGACCCGGAGCCTGCCAACGCTGATTCTGCCTCGGTATTTCGCTCCTTATTTCATCGGCCATTTCGTGAAGTATTGCCGTTGTGCGTTCCGGCGCGAAAACCGTCTGGAGGTATTTGGCGTATGTTTCAACAAACTTGTCGCGGAAATTTTTGTTCTTTTTCAAGCCGCACATCAGAGTTGTGCTGAACATTTTTCCGACGCCGTGGCCTCTGGGATTAAACGCCTCTTCAATCATATTCCAGTGATAGGTCGAACCGTTGAGGCCCCAGTCAAGATCAAAGAGCAGCCAGCGCCATTTGTCGCCTTCTTCGTTGCCCCTCCAGAATTTTATATTGCCGGTATCGGTGTTGCAGAAGAAGGTTTCGACGATCCAATAATTGATAAGCTCATCGACGTCGACCCTGTCGCAAACATATTGATAGCACTCGTCGCTGGACATGTTGTGGGATGAAACATACTCAAGAAGCTCTTTATATTCTGCATTGGTTCCGGCGAGAACCTTAGCGTTTGCTTTTATGATATTTACGTCGTCAGGGTTTGTTCCGTGATGGGTATAGAGATAGTCTTCATTTTCTTTATCGCGCAGATTATAAAGACCCCAGTATTCTCCGTTGATATAAACCGCAACCGGCTGACAGTCCATTATGTCGAGATCCATCTGACCCTTTACCACCCTGTGAAAAAAGGCGTCACGCAGTTTTGACAGGTTATAGTCCTGTCCGGAGGTTCTGAGCAGCAGATCGTGATACTCGGTAACATCGTTATCCTTGAAAAACGGATAGATCACTGCGTTTTGTCCGTAAGCCTCGCGCAGATGTATGGAGACACTTTTCTGGTCTATCGCGCGGCTGTACTGTCCGAAGACCCTTATACCCGCGTTGAAGTCGACGCCCAGCTTGCCGTCGGTCTCGTAATATTCAAAATGTACAGGGCGCTCCCAGTCTTTCCAGAAGTTTGCACCCTGATAGGGAAACTCTGAAGATTTTCCGGGTCCGTCGGCAAAAATGCCTTTGTTGTAGTTGAAAAGATTTTCCGGATCGGTCGAAAGGCAGATGACAGGAATATCGTGCTTTTCCTCGGTAATAAAGGTTCTTGTTACGCTGCCTCCGCTGATTGCGCCGTCTGCAAAACATGCAGCTCTGATGGTTGCGCTTTTATTTAACTTTATGGGGCCGGAATAGGCCGCAGAGGAGGCCGTAGGCTCGGTTCCATCGGTTGTGTAGCGTATGGTAAAATCGCCGTAGGGTACGCTCAGCTCTATTTCATCGCCGCTGCTTATATAGGTGTTGTCATTGGAAAAAACGGGCAGAGGGGCATATTCCGAAAAACCGTTTGTATTTTGCTTTCCGGGAGTCGGATTGCTGAAAAATCTGCGTTCGTCAGACTGGGTGCCTGCTCTGCCGGAGGAGATCCCGTTTTGCTGTCTGCCGGTCATAAAGCTGTCCACAAGGAACCCGTCGGGCGTCGTCAGATAAAGCGTCTCTCCGAGATTGGAAATTTTGAATGGCGTCTGCAATGCAGAGGAGAATATATCAGCGTCATCGGAATCGCTGCGCGAGACAACCTCTCCTCCCGCGGCGAGCAATAAATACTCGCCATCAGAGATGGTAATGTCTTCAAATGTATATTTGAAACGATCGGCGTTTGAATCGGAAAGACCGTAACCGGTCAGGTCGATATCGCTTCCCGATCCGTTGTAAAGCTCTATCCAGTCGTTTGAATAGTCGCTGACTTCCTTTCTGGAACTGGAAACAGCGCAAACTTCGCTTATCCAAATGCCACGAAGCTCCAACGCAGTTGAAGCTTCGAGATTGTCGTATGCAGTTGAGTCGTTCGCTTTGCCCGGAGTCGGGCGGGCAAAATATTTCCATGTTTCCGATCCGTCCGGTGTTCTTCCGTAGGATACGTTGTTTTTCAGCGCGACGAGATCAACCGATGTAATCAGGTTTTTGTTGCCGTCGGACAGCACAATCGAGGCGTCGTCCCTGCCTATGCCGAAGTCGGCGTGCAGTTCTTTTCCGTCAAAGGGTTTATCCTTTCCGGAAAGAAGCACAAGCAGATACCCCTTCGGAGCAATGGAAACGCCGTCCGGGAATTTCCATTTATCGTTTTTAAGGGTATTATCGCTGAGATACATTCCGCTCAGCGCGATCTCTTCATCTCCGGTGTTGTATAATTCAACCCAGTCGGGGCAGTCGCCGTCCGAATCATAGAAGTAGTAATTATTTGCCGTTGAGTATTCGTTTATAATGATAGAATACGAAGCCTGCTGGATATCCCCCAGATCATGGAAATATTCATCGCTGTTAGGAGCGTTGGGAGTAGGCTCGCTGTAAAAAACGACGACCTGTTCTTCATCTTCGTCTGCTATTCCCGCGGAAACGTTCTGAGGACATGCGGGATAGTAGAAGGTGGAAAGCAGTCTGCCTCCGGCGTCGCTGAACAAAAGAGTCTCACCGAGAGAGCTGACCTTGAATGAGGTGTGTATTTCATTGCCGACTATCTTATCTTCTCCGGTGCAGAAAACGAGAAGATATCCGTTGGGGGATATTGTGACCTCCGGAAAAGACCATTTCTTGGGCTTCTGGTCGTTGTCGCTAAGGCAATAGCCCTTGAGATTGACGGTTTCCCGGCTTGGATTATATATTTCTATCCAGTCGCTGTAATTCCCGTCGCAGTCGGTTATTACCGATGAATTGGAACCCATTACCTCGTTTATCCTGACCGGAGAGTTTATTATCGAGGCAGTTCTTTTCGCGTCCTCGCTGCATGAGCCGAGCGAAGCCACCGATAAAGCAGCCGCCAAAATAACGCCTATTATTCTTTTCAAGCTTTTCTTCATAATAATCCTCTTATAGATTTGTCCCGGCAAAACGCCTGACATTGTTTCATCTGAATTTGAATTCTTTTTCCGTCATTTAATTATAATAACACATCATACGGCAAAATGCAAAGGAATATGATTGTTTTTTGCAAATTATGACGATATTCCGGAACGCTTATTCAGGGAAAAGTTCCTTCATCCGCTCATCAGACAGATTGAACTGATTTTTAAGCTGTTTCTTGCATATTTCGGCCCTGTAGGACAGCATATATTCAACACTGTTGACACTGTTGTTCCAGGATCTTACCGAGGGCTCTCCCCATCTTTCGTGCTGCCTCGGTATCTCGCTCTCGATTTTTGCGGCCATTTCCCGCAGTATCTTTGTCGTTCTCTCCGGAGCAAAGGTGGTATTGAGGCGGTTTGCGTAGTTTTCAATGAATTTCTCGCGGAATTCCTTGTTTTTTATAAGGGCGCGCGGAAGTGTCGTATCAAAATACCGAGTATTTTCGGTAAACAGCTCCCTTAGCAGGTTTGAATCGCTGTGTTTTTTCATCAGAGTCAGATCCAAATCAAAAAGGATCCAGCGCCATTTGTCGTTTTCGCCGTAGCCCTTATAAACCTTGATGTTATCGGTATCGGAATTGCCGGAGAAGGTTTCAACCATAAAATAATCCATCATCTGCTGGATATCCACGATGGAGCAGACGTAACGGTAGTTTTCCTCGACCGAAAGATCATGCGTTCTGACGTAATTCTTAAGCTCGTTGTAAGCCTTCCTGTTGCCTGCGACAGTCGTAGAATTTGCCTTTATTATATCAACGCGCTCGTCGGAGATTCTCCCGTGGTTTAAAAGATATTTTTCGTTGACCTTTTCGCGCATGTTGTACAGGCCGAAATATTCTCCGTTCATATAGACGACGACCGGACTGTAATCCATTGTATCAACGTCCATCTCACCTTCCATTATTTTAACATAGAGAGCGTCCCTGAGCTTGGACATCCCCACGTCCTGACCGCCCGAGCGGAGCAGAATATCGGAAAATTCATGAACCTCGTTATTTTCAAAGAAGGGATAGGTAACAGAGGACGGACCGTAAGCCTCCCGGAGATGTACCGATATGCTTTTCTGATGTTCGTACCGGCTCCATTCGCCGAAGATCCTTATTCCGGCGTCGAAATCAATGCCGTTTTTGCCGTCCGGCTCATAGTATTCAAAATGTATCTCCCGTTCCCAGTCCATCCAGAAATTCGCTCCCCTGTACGGTTCAACGTCGCTTATCCCGGGACCGTCGGCGAATATGCCGTTATAATATCCGAAAAGCCCGTCCGGATCGGAGCATAAACAAACAACCGGAAGCTCATGTCTGTTTGAAACGACATAGGTATGCGATGAAACTCCGCCGCAGACAGCGTCGTCGGCAAAGCAGGCAGCGCGGATGATAGTATCTTTTTCTATTGTAAACGGAGAAGAATAAACCTTGGATGATTCATTCGGCTTTGTCCCGTCGGTAGTGTATCGTATGGTGCAGTAATCGGGCGCGTCCAGCTCGATCTGAGCGCCGCTGTCCACATAAACGTCATCGACCGAAAACCGAGGCAGAGGAGTGCATTTTAAAACGCCATGAGAATTTGGCTCGCCCTTCGTCGGTTTTGAAAAATACATTCTTTGGTCCGAATCGGAACCATATCTGCCGGTGCTGACGTTTTTTACCTGTCTGCCGTATGCAAAATCATCTGCTGTCCTGCCGTCGGGTCTGGTCAGATAAAGTGTTTCGCCGTTGTTTGAGAGCTTGAATGCAGCTGTCAGATTTTCCGGGTCATCCGTGCCGTTGAGGGTAATAACCAGATATTCGCCCGGATCAATCGTCGTTCCGGAGAATCTGAAACGGAAAGGCTCGTCCTTTTTGTCGGAAAGGCCCCAGCCGTCGAGAGAAACGGCGGCGTCGGAGCCGTTATATATTTCAACCCAGTCGGCTTTGTTGCTGCATACGTCGTTTCTGGAGCAGCTTATCGCCATTACCTCGCTGATCCAGATTTCGCGAAGGCTCAGGCTTGTTGCCGCTTCAAGATTTGGATATTCGGCAGTATCGTTTGTTTTTCCCGGGGTCGGATCGGTATAATAAACAATTTCGCCCGAGCTGCTTTTCCCTATGGAAACGCCGTGCTTCATGGGCAGAAGATCCATTGTATCAATCACGGTTTTATCGGGACCGAGTATGGAAAGAAATTTGTCGTCGCCGCAGAGTCCAAAGTCTGCATGAAGCTCGGATCCGTCATAGGCCTTGTCCTTTCCGGACAAAAACATTGCCAGATATTGTCCGGGCTGCAGGACTGCGTCCTCGGGAAACTGCCATTTGGAATCGCCTTCACGGTCTGTCAGATACAGCCGGCTGAGATTTACCGCCTTTTGCCCGTTGTTGTAAATCTCCGCCCAATCGGGGCTGTCGCCGTCGCTGTCCTTCAGGCTGCCGTCGTTGTCGGAGCAGCATTCGGTTATTTCCACTGTAAAGGTGTCTTTTATAAGCGCATTAAAATCTGAGAAAAACGTGTCGCCGTTCGGCGCGCCGGGAGTAGGCTCGGGGTAGAAAACAGCGGCCGAATCGACAAAACCTATTGACATATCGTCAAGGCAGCGTACATATTCGGCGGTGCTGACTACGGCGCTCGCAGTGTTGTCGTACAGCATTACCTTTTCTCCCGCCGAGCGTATCTTAAAATTGGTATGCATTTCTCCGTCTTCAAATTTATCAAGTCCGGAGCAGAAGACAACCATATAGCCGTCCGGCTCAATAGCAGCGTCACTGGGCATTACCCATTTAAGAAGGTTTTCTTCTTTGTCGGTCAGTGAACAGTTGCGAAGAGATACTGTTTTGTCGGTCGTATTGTGCAGCTCGAGCCAGTCGTAATAGTTCCCGTCGGCAGCCGCTATCGTTGATTTATTCGCGGCGGATATTTCACTGATGACAACATCGCCGGATTGGAAGGTTTCGGTCGAATCAGAAGCAGGGCTGCAGGAGCAGAGCTGAAAAATGGCGGTAACTGCGAGAATAAAAAGGACAGAAAGGCATATTCTCGTTTTCATTTCAAATAAAAACCTCATAATAATCTTTATCGGCCTGGGCCGTTTTTTTCGTAAGGTTTATTTTATCATATATTGTTTTAAAAAGCAATTAAATAAGCAAAAAACAACAATATACAGTGTTATTATTTCATGTCCACTTGACATAAATCCTCTTTTTGGGTAAAGTATAATGTGGAAAGAAAGAGATATGACATCCGGAGGTCCGAAATGCCGGCAAAAAGCTCAAAGTCAAAACAATACGATAACAGCAGCATAAGCGTCCTCAAGGGAGCGGACAGGGTGCGTCAGCGCCCCGCCGTAATTTTCGGCTCCAACGACCTTGAGGGCTGCGAGCATTGCATATTTGAAATAGTATCTAACTCCATTGACGAGGCGCGTGAGGGTTTCGGCACAAGGATCAATGTGTCAAAATTCCGCGACGGGTCCATTGAAATCGAAGACTTCGGCCGGGGCATTCCTGTTGATTTCAATGAAAAGGAAAGCCGGTACAACTGGGAACTTGTTTTCTGCGAAATGTATGCAGGCGGGAAATACAACTCCGATCAAACGTCAAACTATGAGTTTTCGCTTGGTCTGAACGGTCTCGGCCTGTGCGCGGCGCAGTATGCCAGCGAATACATGGATGTGGAGATACGCCGCGACGGATTCAGATACTCCCTTCATTTCGAAAAGGGCGAAAACATCGGAGGGCTGAAAAAAGAGCCTTTCAGTGGAAGAATAACCGGTACAAAGATACGTTTTCGACCGGATTTAGAAGTTTTTACCGAAATAGATATTCCGCTTGATTATTTCAAGGATGTACTTAACCGCCAGGCAATAGTAAATCCCGGGCTGACGATAAGTTTAAAATATGAATCGCAGGAAGGCACGGAAAAGCTGGAGTATCTATATAAAGAAGGTATTACAGACTACGTTTCTGCGTTGGCGGGCGACGACGCTATTTCCCCCGTGCAGACATGGCAGGGCGAGCGTATCGGGCGCGACCGCGAGGACAAGCCTGAATATAAGCTGATAATCAACGCCGCGCTGTGCTTTCACAAGAGTGTCAGAATGATAGAATACTATCACAATTCAAGCTGGCTCGAGCATGGCGGCGCACCGGACAAAGCCGTACGCAGCGCATTTGTTTCGCAGATAGACGCTTATCTTAAGCAGAATAATAAATACAACAAAAATGAAAGCAAGATAAATTTCTCCGACGTTGAGGACTGTCTGATTCTTGTTATTTCCTCTTTTTCTACCGCGTCGCTCGTTTCCTATGCCAACCAGACCAAAAAGGCTGTCACAAACAGATTCATTCAGGAGGCAATGACGGAATTTTTCCGCCATCAGCTTGAAATCTACTTTATTGAAAATCCCGGCGACGCGGAAAAGATTGCCGCGCAGGTACTGATAAACAAACGCAGCCGCGAGGACGCGGAGCGTTCACGCCTTAATCTGAAAAAGAAGCTGGCAGGCAGCGTGGACAATATCGCGAATCGTGTGGAAAAATTCATCGACTGCCGCTCACGCGACGTCAGCGAGCGCGAACTGTATATCGTCGAGGGAGATTCTGCCATGGGCGCATGCCGCAAGGCGAGAAACCCCGATTTTCAGGCGATTATTCCTGTGCGCGGCAAAATTCTCAACTGCCTCAAGGCCGACTACGACAGGATTTTCAAAAGCGATATTATCACAGACCTTTGCAAAGTGTTGGGCTGCGGAGTCGAGGTTAAGTCAAAGGCCAATAAGGATCTGTCTACCTTCAGCCTTGACGCACTTCGCTGGAACAAGGTGGTTATATGCACCGATGCCGATGTTGACGGATTTCAGATAAGAACCCTTATCCTTACGCTTTTTTACCGGCTCATGCCGACACTGATAAAAGAGGGTAAGGTGTTTATTGCGGAATCTCCGCTCTATGAAATAGTTACAAAAAAGGAAACATATTTCGCCTATTCCGACAGGGAGAAGGATGAGATACTTAAAAAAATGGTCGAAGGCAAGTATGAGATCCACCGTTCGAAGGGCCTCGGTGAAAACGAGCCGGAAATGATGTCGCTGACGACGATGGCTCCCGAAACAAGGCGCCTTATAAAGGTCATGCCCGGCGACGAGCATCAGACACAGGAGGTCTTTGACATGCTGCTGGGCGACAACATAAACGCGAGAAAAGAGCACATTAACGAGGTAGGATATATGTATCTGGATCAGGCTGATTTGAGTTAATCAGTTTCGAAACAGTTGAAAGGAACCGTCATGCCACCGAGAAAATCTAAATCGTCAAAGCAGGAAAAACCACAAAAGAAAAAGGCCGCCGGATATATCGCCGGAGCCGGTCTTATAAATAACGAAAAGATAACCGACACGCTGGAAAACAACTATATGCCATATGCCATGAGCGTTATTGTTTCCCGCGCCATTCCGGAGATCGACGGCTTCAAGCCTTCACACAGAAAGCTGCTCTATACCATGTACCGTATGGGGCTTTTGGGAGGCAAATACGTCAAATCGGCGAATATAGTCGGCGAGACCATGAAGCTCAATCCTCACGGCGACGCTGCAATTTACGAGACCATGGTGCGCCTTACCCGCGGAAACGAAAGTCTTCTTCACCCGTATATCGATTCAAAGGGCGCTTTCGGCAGCGCGTTTTCCAGCCGCGATACTCCAGCCGCCGCGCGATATACCGAAGCGCGTCTGGATGAGCTGTGCCGCGTTGTGTTCGGCGACATCGAAAAGGATACGGTTGATTTTGTCGATAACTATGACAGCACTCTCAAAGAGCCGGTGCTTCTTCCGGTTGCGTTTCCGTCGATACTTGTCAACAACAACACCGGAATCGCCGTCGGTATGGCAAGCAACATCTGTTCATTCAACCTGCGTGAGATATGCCAGACCACCATCTCTCTGATTAATAATCCCTATCACAAAATACGTTCCACCCTCATCGCTCCGGATTTTCCCGGCGGCGGTCAGCTCATTTACGATGAGGATGAAATCAGCAGAATTTATGAGACGGGTCGAGGCAGCTTCAAGGTGCGCGGAAAGTATTCCTACGACAGCAAAAACAACTGCATAGATATAACCGAAATTCCGCCGACTACCACTATAGAAGCAATAATCGACAAGACGGTCGACTGTGTTAAATCCGGCAAAGCGAGGGAAATATCCGATATACGCGATGAAACGGGCATAGACGGCCTGAAAATCACCATTGACTTAAAGCGCGGAGCAGATCCCGACAAGGTAATGCAGAAGCTCTACCGCTTCACGACACTGGAAGATTCTTTTTCCTGCAATTTCAACGTGCTTATCGGCGGCAGCCCGAAGGTATGCTCGGTGCGCGAGCTTTTGGAGGAATGGACCGCATTTCGCACAGAGTGCATAAGGCGGCGCGCCTATTTTGACATGACAAAGGCAAAAAACCGCCTTCATCTGCTCGAGGGATTGCAGAAGATACTTCTCGATATTGACAAGGCCATACGCATAATCCGCAATACCGCCGAGGAAAAAGACGTTGTGCCCAATCTCATGAGAGGCTTTTCGATCGACGAGGCGCAGGCCGAATATGTCGCGGAAATAAAACTGCGCCATTTGAACCGCGAATACATCATCAAACAAACTGCCGATATAGAACGCCTGCGCGGCGAGATAATCGATCTGCAATCCATTTTGGAAAGCAAATACCGCGTACAGTCGATAATCTGCCGCGAGCTTACCGATATAGCGGACAAATACGGCAAAGACAGAAAATCCGCCGTTATCCGCGACGTGGAGCAGTATGAGCCCGAGGATGAAACGCCGGACAATCCGGTGAATCTTTTCCTCACCAAGGAAGGTTACTTCAAGCGCATTACGCCGCAGTCGCTGCGCATGAGCTTTGAACACAAGCTCAAGGAGGGCGACGAAATATCCCAGCATATCGAATCGACTACCGCAGCCGATCTGTTGTTCTTTACAGATAAGTGCATGGTTTACAAAGCCAAGGTCTCCCAGTTCGGAGACAGCAAGGCAACCCTTATAGGTGATTACATTCCGGCGCAGCTTGGCATGGATGACGACGAGAAGGTTATCTTCATGTCCGCAACCAAGGATTACAAGGGTCAGCTGCTTTTCTGCTTTGAAAACGGCAAGGTGTGCAAGACCGATATTTCCCAGTATGAAACCAAAACCAACCGCAAGAAGCTGACCGGGGCATATTCGGACAAATGCGGAAACTGTGTCGCCGTTATCGAGCTGAAGGACGACTGCGACATAATGCTTTGCACAAGCGCGCAGAGATGGCTGATATTCAATTCGAAGGCTGTTGCGGTCAAATCCAAGGGCAGTCAGGGCATGCAGGTCGTAACCCTGCGTAAAAACCAGACGCTCGAAAAGGCAAAAATATACGAAGAAGGCTCGGTGAAAAACCCGAACTTCTATAAGACAAAAAATCTGCCTGCCGCCGCAAAGATGCCCAAGCAGGAGGACATAGGGGAGCAGCTGGAGCTTATGTGATACTGCCGCAATCTCCAAAATAAGAGCCGGCAGGTAATCTGCCGGCAATGCGCAGCGACGGCAAACGCCGTTATCATCCGTTCTGCGCCCTAATATTATAAATCAAAACGCCGCCGATATTCAATGAAAATATTGGCGGCGGATTTTTGTTTTTGTATTTGAAAGCTGCATTAATAAAGCTGTCATTCCGGTCGTTTTGTACCGCAGTTTTCGCAGAATCCTGTCGTGTTGAAGCTGCCGCATTTGCAATACCACAGAGAAGGCTTTGCGCCGTCCTTCATAAGAAAGATGTTTTCAGATTTATCGTGCGCGGTCAGACCAAAGATCGTTCCGCCGGAGCGTGACCGGTTTGCCGCCGCTGCTGTCATAGCGTCCGCCTGCGCGCCGATAAGGGTCGCGGCGGCCATATTCGGATCGGTGAGCATTTTTGCGCGTTCCGCCTGCTGAATCATGTGAAGGTCGCTGTCCGTAACGTCAATGGAATCTATCGCGACCGATGATACCTTAAACCCTCTGAGGCTGACCCATTTTTCCGTCATGCATTCACCGACTGCTTCGCAGATATCTTCGTTGCTCTTAGATATATCCGTCGGAGAAACATCCTTTGAGCAAACTTTGCTGAGCGCCGCTATTGCCGCGGACTTTAATTCCTCCTCAAGCTGCGGCAGCACGTCAGACAGATACACGGTACCGGTGGAACTGCGGCAAATATTTTTATAAAAGGTGACAGGGTCGGTTATTATGAAGGAGAACGCTCCGGAAATGCTTACTGTCGAGTCGATGAACAGATTTTCATGCCTGTCCTTCATTCCGACCGGACAGACAAAAGAAAATCTGTTCCCCATATGCTCCTTCATGTCCAGATACATGACAAACTGCTGTATGTTTATGTCGCCGCCGTAGCCTATACGTTGCGCCGTCTGCTTCAAAATGCCTTTAACGCCGCCTTTTGAAAAGACGCTTGAGGTCAGTTCGCTGTGAAAGGTGTTTTCGCCCGGTCTGTCGTACTTGGCGATTATTCTGCCCTGCTCGATGACGAGAGCGCACTGACCTTCGTTAACAACGATCGCAGAGCCGTCGCTTATTACAAAATCGCTTCCCTTTGTGTTTGCAGAGTTTTCCGTTATTTGTTTTCTTCCTCTTTGAGCCAGCACATTCGTCGGCATACCGCCGCAGTAATACATTTCCAGCCATTGGTCTGCGAGAACGCCGTTAAGAGATCCTGCGGCCGCCTTTATTATGCCCAAAGCAGATCATCTCCTTCTGAAATATATTACTACAAAACAAGTCGGTTGTAAACACCGGCTCTTTGACGCCAAATAAAGAATCAGGCGGGCCGGATTTGGCCTGCCTGTTTTTTTGTCATGAGATACTATTTGAACGAGTCTTTGATTTTATCAAAAAAGCCCTTGCGCTTCTGATAATTCTTCTCACTCATCGAACTGTCAAATTCCCGAAGAATGCTCTTCTGCTTGTCGGTGAGACCCTTCGGCACTTCTATGGTTACCCTGACATAATGGTTGCCGCGGCCTCTGCCGTTTATGTTCTGTATGCCCTTACCGGTGAATTTGAAAACATCGCCCGGCTGTGTGCCTTCATGCACGCGGTAGCTTACCTTGCCGTCGAGCGTCGGTACGGTTATCTCCGCACCGAGAGCCGCCTGAGTATATGTCAAGGGGATCTCGCACCATACGTCGAAGCCATCGCGCTCAAAAAGAGGATGCGGACGCACATTTACGACGACATGGAGGTCGCCGTTGGATCCTCCGTTGGTGCCGATGTCGCCCATGCCGCGTTTGCTGAAAGCCTGTCTGTCGTCGATGCCGGCAGGAATATCCATCATTTCGACGTGCTTTTTGCGGACCTTGCCTTTGCCCGAGCAAACACTGCAGGGAGTATCAACTATCTTGCCCTTGCCGGAGCAGCGTGAGCAGACCCTTTGCGTAGTCATTACGCCGAGAGGAGTCCTCTGCTGCACCCTGACGTGACCGGAACCGCCGCAGTCGGGGCAGGAACGCGCTGTTGTACCCTTTGCCGCGCCGCTGCCGCCGCATTCTGGACAATTCTCTATTCGGTGGTAGGTTACCTCTTTTTTGCATCCCTTTGCGGCTTCTTCAAAGGAAACCGTTACCGACGCTTCGATATCTCCGCCGCGTCTTGGCGCATTTGCGCTGCTGTAGCGTGAAGAAGCGCCGCCGCCGAAAAACGAACCGAAAATGTCGCCAAGATCTCCGAAATCAAAGCCGCTAAAGCCTCCGCCGTTGAATCCGCCTGCACCGAAGTTGGGATCGACACCTGCGTGGCCGAACTGATCGTACTTGGCCTTTTTATCCGCGTCGGACAAAACCTCATAAGCCTCATTGACCTCTTTCATTTTGGCTTCGGCAGTCTTATCTCCGGGATTGAGATCGGGGTGATACTGCTTTGCCTTCTGGCGGTATGCTTTTTTTATCTGATCCTCGGTCGCGTTTTTGTCAACGCCGAGGACTTCATAATAGTCTCGCTTGTCAGCCAAGTCTTAAACACTCCTCTATAGTAATCGGCCGCTGACGACCGTCGGCATTTCAACCGCATATGATATGTCTGCCGCAAAACATTCTGCGTATTTTCGGCTTTTTGCCGCTCACTCCTCAAAACAGCAATGAGCGTCAAACAAACGAAAACGCTTTGCCGAAACCGTTTGAAGCGACAGAGCCGGATCCGGCTCTGTCGCATGTATCGGCTTACATGGTTATTCGGTTATACCGACAATCAGTCTACATCCTTATAATCCGCGTCGTATACATTAGGGCCTTCCGGTCCGGGTCCCGCGCCGGGGCCAGCCTGATCGTTGGGATTTACATTCTTGTAGAGCTTTTCGGCGAAGGAATACATCTTGTTCTGCAGCTCTTCCATCTGCTTCTTGATTGCGTCAACGTCGCTGCCCTTGAGGGTTTCCTTGAGCTTGTCGATCTCGGCCTGGATTGACTGCTTATCGCCTTCATCCAGCTTGTCGCCCGCGTCCTTGAGGGTCTTTTCCATCTGATAGATCATCTGGTCGGCGTTGTTGCGTGTATCTACTTCATCGCGGCGCTTTTTGTCCTCGGCCTCATACTGCTCGGCCTCGCGGACCGCCTTTTCAATGTCCTCCTTGGACATATTGGTGTTGGAGGTGATGGTTATCTTTGTTTCCTTGTTGGTACCGAGATCCTTTGCGGAAACATTGACTATGCCGTTTGCATCGATATCGAACGTGACCTCGATCTGGGGAACGCCTCTCGGAGCTGCGGGGATTCCGTCAAGATGGAAAACGCCGAGAGTCTTATTATCTCTTGCGAATTCTCGCTCGCCCTGAAGAACGTGTACCTCAACACTGGTCTGGCCGTCTGCGGCTGTGGAGAAGATCTGGCTCTTTTTGGTCGGGATGGTCGTGTTTCTGTCAATGACCTTAGTGTTTATGCCGCCCATTGTCTCGATGCCGAGAGAAAGGGGAGTAACGTCGAGAAGGAGCAGACCCTTTACATCGCCGCCCAGAACGCCGGCCTGCAAGGCCGCACCGATAGCTACGCACTCATCGGGATTGATTCCCTTAAAGGGCTCTTTCCCTGTGTAATTCTTGATGGCTTCCTGTACCGCCGGGATCCTTGAGGAACCGCCGACGAGCAGGACCTTATTGATCTGGGATGTTGTTATGCCCGCGTCGTTCATAGCCTGACGAACCGGGCCCATCGTTGCTTCAACGAGATCTGCGGTGAGCCTGTTGAATTCAGCTCTTGTGAGGGTCATGTCAAGATGCTTGGGGCCTGTCGCGTCGGCAGTGATAAACGGAAGGTTGATATTTGATGAGGTCATGCCGGAAAGCTCGATCTTTGCTTTTTCGGCTGCCTCTTTAAGTCTCTGCATTGCCATCTTGTCGCCGGAGAGATCAACGCCGGTTTCCTTCTTGAAGTTGTCGATCATCCAGTTCATTATACGCTGATCGAAATCGTCGCCGCCCAGACGGTTGTTGCCGGCTGTCGCTCTGACCTCCTGGGTGCCGTCGCCCATTTCAATGATGGAAACATCGAATGTGCCGCCGCCAAGATCGTATACCATGACAGTCTGATCTTCTTCCTTGTCAATGCCGTAAGCCAGAGCTGCGGCTGTCGGTTCGTTGATGATTCTCTTGACGTCAAGACCGGCGATTTTGCCCGCGTCCTTTGTAGCCTGGCGCTGCGCGTCGGTAAAGTATGCCGGAACGGTGATAACGGCTTCTGTTACGGTTTCGCCGAGATAAGCCTCTGCATCCGCCTTGAGCTTTTGCAGGATCATGGCGGAGATCTCTGTGGGGTTATACTGCTTGCCGTTTATTTCAATCTTTCGCGCGGTGCCCATGTCTCTCTTGATGGAGGAAATGGTGCGCGTCGGATTCGTTATGGCCTGACGCTTTGCGACCTGACCGACCATGCGCTCGCCGCTTTCGGTAAAAGCGACCACGGACGGAGTTGTACGGGAGCCTTCTGCGTTTGCGATAACTACAGGCTCGCCGCCTTCAATAACGGAAACGCAGGAATTTGTTGTACCTAAATCTATGCCTATTACTTTTGCCATTGTGAATGCCTCCAATATTAGTGTTATTTTTGATTTTATCAGATGTTTTAAGCTGTAATATAATTTAAATGCAGCAGCTTGCTGCAATTATAAGCAAACGATGACTGACTGCGGCGATATTTTAATTGGCAACCTGAACCATTGAGTGACGGATGACCTTGTCTCCGATCCTGTAACCGGTCTGGAAGCACTGAGCTATCACGTTTTGTTCGAGATTTTCGTCCTCGACATGCATTACGGCGTTGTGCAGCTCCGGATCGAATTTTTCACCCTTTTCAGCCGGGATCTTTTCCACACCCAGCTTTTCAAATGCCGATCCGAGCTGGCTGAGAGTAAGCTCCATGCCCTTTTTGAAATCTTCTATTGACTGCGTTTCCACTGCCAATGCACGCTCCAGCGTGTCAGCGATCGGCAAAAGCTGCTCAATGGCGTCGGATTTCGCCAGCGTATAGGCGTTTTGCTTTTCAATTGCGCTGCGCTTTCTGAAGTTTTCATACTCGGCAGCCGTTCTCAGCAGGAGCTCGTGCTGCTCGTCATATTTTTTCTGAAGCTCCTGAAGTTGTTTTGCTTCATCGCTGGTATCCCCGGAAACCTCGGCCGCTTCATCGACGATCTGTTCGTCAACAGGCTGTTCGTCAACGATCTGTTCTGCGGCGGTCTCCTGGCCGGCGTCGTTATTTTCCGTTGGATTTTTTCTGTCCTTTTTCAAAGCAAAGACTCCTATCTGTTTTTATTTAAGCAGCCCACTGAGTAAATTACCCAGCCTCAAGGCGAAATATTCCAGACTGGATATCAGCCTTGAATAATCCATTCTGTCCGGACCTATCAGGCCGACAAGTCCCGTTTCGCTTCTGCCTGTCGTATAGCGTGTTATGACTATGCTTGAACCTGAAAGGGCGTTCTGGTTGACCTCGCTGCCGAGAATAACGCTGACGCCCGGAGCCTGCCGTCTGAGAAGCGATAATACCTGATCCCTGTGAGACATAAACTCGAGCAGCTCTTTTATGCGCGACGGAGCGTATTCGGGATGAGCAAGTAGATTAGCCTGACCCTTAAGGCAGAGCGAAGCTTCTCCGGCTTCCTTCGCCGTTTCATATACTCCTATAAGCAAGGGGATCATTTCAAACGCGAATTCGCCAAGGCTGATGGCAAGAGTCTGAACATACGGCATTGTTATGTCGACTATGTTTTTGCCGATTATGTGTTTCGAAACAGTAGCTCCGAACGCCGATTTCAACTCGTCGGAAAGACCGGGCAGATTGCGGATCAGCCGCGACTTCATAGTTTCACCGGAGGTTATCAGCACAATAACGCAGCTGTCGTTTCCGATCGGTATAAGCTGAACATCGCTGACGGTCATTTGTCTTGAGGTGGGAGTAGTTGTGACCGCGGCCATATTTGTCAGCTCAGCCATGGCGTCGGACGCGTTTTCGATCAGTTTGTCCGGGTCGTCCGAATGGCTCAGCATTCTGTCGATTTTCTGCTTTTCCTCATCAGAGATAGAGGAGTGCTCCATAAGATTGTCTATATACAGTCTGTATCCGGCCTGCGACGGGACCCTGCCCGCCGAAGTGTGCGGCTGCTCGATAAGGCCAAGCTGGGTCAGCTCCGCCATATCGTTGCGTATGGTTGCCGATGATACGGTGTTGTCAAGCCGTGAAACAAGAGCCTTGGAGCCGACCGGCTCGCCGGTCTGGATATACTCTTTGACGATAGCGTTAAGCACCTTCAGCTTTCTTTGGTTCAGTTCCACCTGTCTCACCTCTTTTGCAGAAAAAACCGTAATGATCAAAACCGAACTACTTTTCGGCTTTGATTTAGCACTCAATCATTCAGAGTGCTAATGTAACTATAATTTACCACCTTGTTGCCAATTTGTCAATAGGTATTTGTGAACGTATTGTAAAAAGAAATACCGAATTTCAGCCAAGGCACCACCGTGCATCTGACAGAAAATCGGCAACTTAATTATTTATATGTTTTGTTATCACTCGGCTTTGTCCGTCCTGCTGAATCTGATGTTCATTACGACAACGGAAGCGACAATCAGTATGATTCCCAGAAGCTTGTTCAGGTCGAAATCTTCTCCAAATGCCAGAACGCTGATGAGACAGGCGACGACCGGCTCGATGGTCGCTAGAATAGATGCCTCTCCGTTTGAAAGGCCTGACAGCCCCTTTGTATAAAATATGTACGGCAGCAGACAGGTAACGAATCCGACTGCGGCGATGATCAGCCAGTTCCCGATCCCGCTTACCTTACGGACGATATCCGCCGGACCGCAGAAGACTCCGGAGGCTGTCGCAGCAAAAAGGAAAGTGTAAAAGGAAATGGTGAGCGAATCGTATTTTTGCAGCGCAACACGCCCGAATATCGTATAAAGCGCGTAACCAAGACCGGAGCCGAGCCCGAACAGTATGCCCACGGGAGAATAGGTCAGACCAAAACCGGACAAAACGCCGGAGATAACAACGCTTCCCGCCAGAGTGAGAAACAGAGCGACGACCTTGTTTACGGTGATTTTCTCCTTAAAAATCACCGCAGACATTATCACGACCAGCGCAGGAGCTGTATACAGCAGGATGGCCGCTACCGAAAGGCCTGTAAGCTGCATTGCGCTGAAATAGCAGAAATTGAAGAAAAACAGGCTGACGATGCCGGTCCCGACAAACATCCAGATGTCGCGCAGCTTGATTTTCAGTTTTTTTCTGTCTGCTGCAAGAAGCAGGATAAACAGCATCAACGCGGCGCCGGAGGTCCTGATAAAAACGATCTGCATTCTGGAAAGCCCCATTGAGCTTGTCAGCGTAAAAAACATGCCCATTGTGCCCCAAAGCACAGCGGCGGCAATTACGAAAATATAAGATACCGGGCGGCTTTGTGTTTTCATTTGATTCCCTCTTTAAAAAATTATGACCGTACAGTATTATTATACAGCATCCGAGCAATTAATCAATAAGGAGTCCGAGCAAAAGAGCAGGTTTTAATTTGTTCTTTTGGTTTGTATATCTGTCAAACATATGGTATAATTATCATAATAGATCACGCGGCCTTATCCGCGGTGCTCCGAAAGGAAAACGATATGAGCGAAAAAGTAACAAGACGACAGTGGAGAGAGGTCGCTTTTCTCCTGATTTTTGAAAAGCAGTTTATTGACAGCACACTTGATGAGATCATAGAGGACGCGAAGAGCGTCTATACCGACGACGGCGACGAGCTTTACAGGCTCATCGCTTCACCCGACGAATTTGCTGTGACTCTCGCAAAGGGCGCTTGCGGGAAGCAGGAGGAAGCCGATGAAATAATCAAAAGAAATCTCAAGGGCTGGACAATAGACCGAATTTCAAAGGTTTCTCTTGCCATACTCAGGATGGCGGTTTATGAAATGATGTATATGGACGATATCCCGGTCAATGTCTCCATCAATGAAGCGGTCGAGCTCGCCAAAAAATATGCTGCCGACGACGATTTTGCCTTTATCAACGGAACTCTCGGCTCGGTAAGCCGCGATATAAAAGAGCAATGAGCCTTTTCCTCGGAATTGATACTAGCAATTACACAACCTCCTGCGCTGTTTATAACGACCAAACCGATGAAATGGTGATGCGTAAAAACCTTCTCAACGTGAAAAGCGGAGAGGTCGGGCTTCGCCAGAGCGAGGCTGTTTTTCAGCACGTTGTAAATCTCCCACGTCTGATGGATCAGCTCCCTGTCGACCGAGCTCATATTGCCGCCGTCTGCGCTTCATCAAGACCCAGAAGCGTCGATGGATCGTATATGCCATGCTTCAATGTGGGAATGGGATCGGCAAAACAGATTGCCCATTGTCTGAATGTGCCTTTTTATGAGCAATCGCACCAGAACGGGCATGTCGCAGCCGCGCTTTATTCAGCCGGACAGACCGGGCTGTTTCAAAGGAGCTTTATCGCATTTCATGTTTCGGGAGGGACGACCGAAGCGCTGCTCGTATCACCGGACGACAAAGAATTGATAAGGTGCGAGCTTATTGCGCGCTCGCTCGATTTAAAGGCCGGACAGGCCATAGACCGTGTCGGCGTTGCGCTGGGACTTGATTTTCCCTGCGGCGGGGAATTGGATTTGCTGGCTCGGTCTTCTGTCGCCGGATTCAGAATAAGGCCGGCCTTAAAAGGAAATGACTGCTGCCTTTCCGGCGTTCAGAACAAATGTGAGCAGATGATAAACGAAGGCTGTCCCAGGGAGGACGTTGCCCTTTACTGCATTCTCTATATCAAAGAAACGCTCAGCCAGATGACCGGGCGGCTTCTTGATAAATACGGCGAAATTCCGCTCGTTTTTGCCGGCGGAGTCATGTGCAACTCCATGATCAAAAAAGAGTTCAGCGAAAGGTTCGGCGCATTTTTCGCCCAGCCGCAGTATTCAAGCGACAACGCTGCCGGAATAGCCTATCTCGGCTTTTTAAAACATAAAAATCGCAGCTGATTTCAGCCGCAAAATATGGCTTCACGGAGATCGATATGTCATCATCCATTCTGACCGTTTCACAGCTCAACTTTCATGTAAAGTCACTCATCGAATCGGATGAGAGACTGAACAGCATAATGGTAAGAGGCGAAATATCAAATCTGAATAAGCACTACAGCGGACACTATTATTTTTCTCTCAAGGACGGACAAAGCGTTGTCAAATGCGTTATGTTCAGAAGCTCCGCCTCAAAACTGAGGTTTTCAGCCGAAAACGGTATGGCAGTCATCGTATCGGGCAGAGTTTCCGTATTTGAACGCGACGGACAGTATCAGCTATACGCCGGCGATATGCAGCCCGACGGGATTGGCTCACTGCAGTTAGCCTACGAGCAATTAAAGGAAAAGCTGAACAAAATGGGTGTATTTGCCCCTGAGCATAAAAGGTCTCTGCCCCGTTTTCCAAAAAAGGTCGGCGTCATTACCTCACCGACCGGAGCTGCTATAAGGGATATTATGAATGTCCTCGGACGAAGATACCCTTTGTGCGATATAGTGCTTTGCCCTGTACTTGTTCAGGGCCAGGGCAGCGAGGAACAGCTTATTGCCGCGATGCGCCGTTTCAATGATAAAAAGGCCGCGGATGTTATCATTATCGGCAGAGGCGGCGGTTCGATAGAGGATCTGTGGTCCTTCAACAGCGAAAGGCTCGCCATGGAGATATACAGATCCGAGATACCTGTTATATCGGCGGTCGGTCACGAAACCGATTTTACCATTTGCGATTTTGCCGCCGATATGCGTGCGCCGACTCCGTCCGCGGCAGCCGAAATAGCCGTACCCGACATACATGAATTGAGAGCCAGAACGGCAAACTACAGCTTCACGCTGGGAAAATATCTCAAGACCTTGATCGACTCAAAGCGCCGTAGGCTCAGCACAGCCGCCTCATCAAAGGCGCTGACTTCGATGGATACCGTGATAAACATAAAAAGAGAGCGGCTGGATCACAGCGTTTCAAGGCTGTTATCAAATATGCGGTCGGCCCTTTCCGAAAAAAGCAAAGGGTTTGCTTCATCCACCGCCAAGCTGGACGCTCTCAGCCCTCTCAAGGTTTTGTCAAGGGGTTATTCCATAGCAAAAAAACAGGATGCTATTATCAAATCGGTAAATGATGTAATTGCAGGAGAAAAATTTGAACTTGTGCTTTCGGACGGTTCTGTCGAATGCAGCGTCTGCGAGTGATTTTTACGGAGAATTATTATGAATAACGAAAACATCGATCAGGAAAAATCATTTGAAAAATCAATGACCCGTCTTGAGGAAATAGTTTCGCTTCTGGAAAAGGGCGACGTTACTCTGGAGGAATCGGTCAGGCTGTTTGAAGAAGGTACGAGTCTCGCGGCAGGCTGCAAAAAGATGCTTGATGAGGCTGAACAGAAAATCGAAAACCTGTCTCTTTCAGAATGATTCCTACTTTTGCTGCGACGGAGAACGCCATGTCTATCAATGAAACACTGAAAAAATATTCCGAAATTACAGAAGGCGCGCTTGACAGACTTCTTCCCGAAGACGATTATTGCGGCTTCGGCATTGTCAATGAAGCCATGAGGTACAGTCTTATGTCCGGCGGCAAACGCATAAGACCTTTTCTTGTGCTGGAAATCTGCAGGGTCTGCGGAGGCGACATCTCACGGGCCGTAGAATTTGCCTGCGCGCTGGAGATGGTACATACCTATTCGCTGATACATGACGATTTGCCCTGCATGGATAATGACGACATGCGCAGAGGAAAGCCGAGCTGCCACATCAGATTCGGCGAGGATATCGCTTTGCTCGCCGGAGACGCCCTGCTTACAAAATCGTTCGGCGTCGCGGCGCAGAGCAAATGCCCGAACGAGGGAATTGTCAGAGCAGTTTCCGTGCTGTCGCGTTTTGCGGGCGAGAGCGGTATGATAGGCGGTCAGATGGTCGACTTGCAGACCGAAGGAAAAAAGGTCAGTGAAAAAACGCTGTATTCCATGATAGCCGGCAAAACCTGCGCGCTGTTCAGGGCCGCAGCGGCTTTGGGGTGTATCGCCGCGGGCGTCTATGAGGGAGAAACCTTCAACCGGTTTGACGAGTTCGCTCTCAATTTCGGGATGGCCTTCCAGATAGTGGACGATATTCTCGACGTCGTCGGAGACAGCAAGATCCTCGGCAAAAATACGGGAAGCGACCAAAACAACGAAAAGTCCAATTTCGTTACCGTGCTCGGTCCGGAAATGGCAAAACAGATGGCAGCCGAGCACAATGACAAGGCCGTTGACGTCCTGAAAAAAATAGACGGGACAGACGTTATCGTGCAGCTTTGCGATTATCTCATCAGCAGAACATTCTGACCGGAAACTGAATCAGTATTCTTTTTTTGCATATTCACGTTTTTGCCTTCCAATATTATCCTTTTCGTTATTTTTTATATTTTGTTTTGTTATTAATCTTTCTTTATGCGGCACTAATTCGGTATTTTTTGGTGCCGCTTCTGTTTTTCGATAATATTCAGCTTCTGCATATGCACTTTGAGGAAAGAATATGCAAAATAATATAAAAATTTCGGCCGTAAATCTTGATTTTATACATCCGTAATGATATAATCAAATCAGCGCATCAGCAATTTTTTTCAGTTCGTTCAGTAAGAATCGAGGTGGGCGTATTTGCCGGATTTTGAAATTCTGGATAAAATTGGATCGCCCAGGGATCTAAAGGACCTTAATTATAATCAGCTTGATGTACTTTGTTCGGAGATAAGGACAAAGCTTATAGATACAGTTTCAAAAAACGGAGGACATCTCTCCTCAAATCTTGGCGCCGTCGAGCTCACGGTAGCTCTTCACAAGGTTTTTAATACCCCCGATGATCAGATAGTCTGGGACGTCAGCCACCAGTGCTACGCCCATAAAATGCTTACGGGACGGTTTGATTCGTTCGACACGATCCGGCAGGAGGGCGGCATTTCCGGATTCACCAAAATAAGCGAGAGCGAATATGACAGCTTCGGAGCCGGTCACGCCAGCACATCCATTTCAGCGGCTCTCGGTCTGGCAAAGGCGAAAACCATTCAGGGCAAAAAGGATTTCACCATTGCCGTTATCGGTGACGGTTCTCTTACCGGCGGTCTTGCTTATGAGGCGCTGAACAACGCGGGCAGAGGAAGGGACAGGCTGATTATTGTTTTAAATGACAATAAAATGTCCATAAGCCGTAATGTCGGCGCCGTTGCGAGGCACCTTGCAATAACGCGCTCAAAGCCTTTGTATTTCAGGATAAAAAACGGCATAGAACGGTTTATCATGAAGATACCGAAAATAGGCAAGGGCGCGACAAGAAGGATAATTAAGCTAAAGGCACTTATCAAAAGCGTTTTGTATAACAACACGCTTTTTGAAAATATGGGCTTTGCCTATCTCGGACCTATCGACGGCCATGATATGAAAACCCTCTGTCAGCTGCTCGAATCCAGTAAGACGATGTCCAGACCGGTCGTCCTGCATGTCTGTACCGTAAAGGGCAAGGGCTACAGCTTTGCCGAGGAAAATCCCGACAAATACCACGGCATATCGGGTTTTAACAAGGAAACCGGCGAGGTCAGCGGCTCATGCAGCCGCTACGCAAAGGCTTTTGGCGAAACCCTCTGTGATATTGCCGAAAGCAACGATAAGATCTGCGCTATAACGGCAGCCATGAAGCCGGGGACCGGTCTGACCGAATTTGCTGAAAAATACCGCGGCAGGTTCTTTGACGTCGGAATCGCCGAATCTCATGCGGCTACTTTTGCGGCAGGACTTGCCAGAAACGGCATGATACCGGTTTTCGCCGTCTATTCAACCTTTGCCCAGCGAAGCTACGACCAGATACTGCACGACTGCGCAATACAGAATCTGCATGTGATTTTCTGCATAGACCATGCCGGAATCGTCGGCAGCGACGGCGAGACCCATCAGGGAATTTTCGACGCGGCGTTTTTAAACTCAATCCCCAATATAACCATTTATACTCCCGCGACGGTTTCCGATCTTCGCATGAGCATTTATAAGGCTGTTGACGATACGGAGGGAGTAGCTGTTGTCCGATACCCATGCGGAAATTATAATTCAGACGCAAGGACATCGTATGAATACTGCGACTGTGAAATATCGGGCAAAGCTGCGCCGACGGCGATTGTCAGTTACGGAAGGGTCTCGATAAACGCTGTTAATGCAGCGTCTTCTCTGAAAAGGGATAATATCCCTTGCTTTGCTATCAAGCTAAATCGTATCAAGCCTGTTCCGGAGGAAGCTGTTCAGGCGGCAATCGGATGCAAGGATGTTTTCTTCTTTGAAGAAGGTATCAAGGCCGGCGGAATAGGGGAGCATTTCCTGGCCCTGCTCACCGAGCGGGGCTTTGAGGGAAAATATCATCTTACCGGCGTCGGCGATGAATTTGTTCAGCACAGCACAATAGAAAGTGCGATCAAAAAGTATAATCTTGACGAACGGTCGATGACTGCTATTGTTAAAACAGGTATGAATGACCGTAATAAGCAGGGATAAAATGACTGAAAAAAAGCGTTTGGACATATATCTGACCGAAAACGGCTTTGCGCAGAGCCGTGAGCGCGCCAAATCTCTGATAATGGCAGGCGTTGTTTACATCGATAACCAAAAGGCGGATAAACCCGGGATGAATGTTCCGCCCTGTGCAAATGTCGAGGTTCGCAGCAACGATAATCCCTATGTTAGCCGCGGAGGACTGAAGCTCGCAAAGGCCGTGAAACAATTCGGGCTGAGTTTTAAGGATAAAGTCTGTATGGATATCGGCGCGTCAACAGGGGGGTTTACCGATTGTATGCTGCAAAACGGCGCGAAAAGGGTGTATTGCGTAGACGTAGGATATGGCCAGCTTGATTATAAGCTGAGAAACGATGAGCGCGTTATCAACATGGAACGCACAAATATCAGAAATGTTCTGCCGGAGGATATAGGCGAGTCGCTGGATTTTGCCAGCGTGGACGTTTCTTTCATCTCTCTGAAGCTTGTATTGCCTGTGGCCCGCAGCCTGCTGCGCGACAGCGGCGAAATGGTATGCCTTATCAAGCCTCAATTTGAAGCCGGGAGAGAAAAGGTCGGCAAGAACGGCGTGGTCAGAGACAAAAGCGTACACCTCGAGGTCATAGAAAAAGTGTCGCAGTTTACTCTCGACATCGGTTTTGATATTATTGATTACAGCTTTTCGCCTATAAAGGGACCGCAGGGAAACATAGAATACCTTATGTACATCAAAAAAACCGACGCAGCGGCAAGCGTTTTGTCCGGTGTGCAGCCTGCTGAGCTTGTTAAAGCGTCGCATTCCGAACTGGATTAGCACACTTATGAAGATTGCAATAATACCCAATGAAAATAAGCAGGATTATATCGAGAACACGTCGTTGGTCTGCGCCAGGCTTTTGTCGCTCGGCCATCATATCGTTTTGCCGCAAAAACTCAGGATGGGCATTTCTTTCGATGAGTCGGAATATGCCGATACCCGCGACATTTTCAGAGAGTGCGATATGATAATCGCCGTCGGAGGCGACGGGACCATAATGCACAAGGCAAAAGCCGCAGCGCAATTCGGCAAACCGGTTCTCGGCATAAACGCCGGCCGTCTCGGGTATCTCGCCGGGCTTGAAATGTCCGAGCTTGATGAGCTGAAATATCTTTGCACCGATCATTTTAAAACGGAAAAACGCATGATGCTCAGAGTGGCCCTTGAGAACGGCAAGAGCTTTCACGCAGTTAACGACTGCGTCGTCTACAGGGGCGCCTCCGGAAGAATGGCGGATTTTGTCATAACGGCTGAAGGCCACAGGGTAATAAAATGCCGCGCGGACGGAATTATCGCCGCTACACCGACCGGTTCCACAGGTTATTCTCTGTCGGCAGGAGGGCCGATAATCGACCCCAGCACCGAATGCATCATGATTACTCCCATCTGCGCACATTCTTTAAGCAGCAGACCGGTGCTTTTCGGCGCCGATACCCGCCTTATAATAACAATACCCGAAAGCTCGTCCGAAAACGGTGTGCTCACCATCGACGGCGAAACGATCGCGCCTGTCGAAAGGATGTCGGGCGTCTCGATCGAACGGTCGGACAAATTTGCTTATATAATGAGGAAAAGCAATATTTCCTTTTATAAAACGCTTCAATCGAAGCTGAATATATAAACTGTTTTAAACATGGATATGATTCATAAAAGCAATACCCTGAAAAGAAAGGACCGGTCACACAATGAAAACCCGCAGACAGGCTAAAATCCTTGAACTAATTATGATGCAGCCCATCGAGACCCAGGAGGAAATGCTTATCCGTTTAAGAGAGTGCGGATTTGATGTTACCCAGGCAACCGTTTCAAGGGATATCAAAGAACTCCGCCTGGTCAAAACTCTGACTTCGGACGGAAAATACCACTATTCGGTAGGGCACAGCGATCTCAACTCAATGGCGTCCAAATTCCATACGATATTTACCGATTCGGTGCTGTCGGTAGATTACGCGCTCAACACTATAGTCGTAAAATGCTTTCCGGGTATGGCTCAGGCGGCATGCGCCGCTCTCGATTCCATCCAATGGGACGGCGTTGTCGGCACGCTTGCAGGAGACGACACAATCTTCATTATTACGAGATCGGAAAGCCACTCGGTACAGCTTACAACCGATCTTAAAAAGATTATCGGCAGGTAGTTTTATCCCGAAGCATTATGAACTTGGGCGGATTGCATCCGCCTGCGAGGTTTTTAAATATGTTAAAAAGCCTTAATATCAGAAATGTCGCCGTTATTGAGCAGGCGGAGATTGAGTTCAAAAAAGGGTTCAATGTCCTGACCGGCGAGACCGGAGCAGGCAAATCAATAATTATCGACAGCATAAACGCCATTCTTGGCGAGCGTACATCACGCGAGATCGTAAGGCAGGGCGAGCAGTACGCGCGAGTCACCGCAATTTTTGACGATATTTCGCAGACAGCGCTCGATGAATTGAGCGGACTCGGCATCGAAGCCGATGACGGAATGCTGATGATACAAAGGGACATCGGCGCAGAAGGCAGAGGCAATATAAGGATCAACGGAGCGCTGTCCACCGCGGCGGTTTTAAAAGCTGTCGGAAAAAGCCTTATCAACATTCACGGTCAGCACGACAATCAGGCTCTTTTAAATCCGGAAAAACATTATGAATATCTCGACAAACTGGGCCAACTGCAAAGCCTTGTCGGAGAATACAAAACCGAATATCACACGCTTTGCGAGAAAAAGAGGCTCTATGACAGGATAAACTCCGACGATATGCGTACTGAGCAGATGCGTGATTTTCTGCAATTCAGGATTAACGAGCTTGAGCAGGCCGATATCCGGGTCGGTGAAAAGGATCAGCTTTCCGAACGAAGCGCCGTCATACAAAACAGCGAAACTATCGCCATGGCTGCAAACAACGCCTACGCAGCGATTATCGGCGACGATGAGACTCAAGGCGCGCAGTCGCTCCTGTCCGACGCCGCAAATCTTCTTCAGAGGGCCGCAAGACATTATCCGGCGCTTGACGATATTGCGCAGAACCTGACCGATATGGTCTATCAGCTTGAAGAGCATTCTCAGGAGCTCAGAGCCGTCGCGGAAGAAGCCGAATTTGACCCGCTTGAGCTTGAGAGGATAGAGGAAAGGCTTGACATACTCTACCGTCTCGGGAAAAAATACGGCGAAACCGAGGAAGAAATGCTTCAGACCCTTGAGGATGCAAAAAATCAGCTGGATGAAATTTCCTTTTCAGACGACAAAAAAATCCGGCTTGAATCGGAAATTGCAGCCTCGCAGGAAAAGACGCAGCGTCTTGCCGACGAATTGTCCCGCCAAAGAGATAGGGTGGGGCAGGACTTTTGCGCCAAGGTCAGGGAGCAGCTCAGATTTCTTGATATGCCCAATGTTGATATGCAGATTTCGGCGCAGAAAGTTCCTTTCGGTGAAAACGGGCAGGATAAAATAGAATTTCTTATTTCCACAAACGTCGGAGATTCGCTCAGGCCGCTCAGCAGGATTGCTTCGGGCGGCGAGCTGTCAAGAATAATGCTCGCCATAAAAAATGTTCTTGCCGATAAGGACGATATTGACACGCTCATTTTTGACGAGATCGACACGGGAATAAGCGGAAGAGCCGCTCAAAAGGTCGGGATCAAGCTGCGCCAGACGGCAAAGGGCAGGCAGATAATCTGCGTCACTCATTCGTCTCAGATTGCTTCCCGTGCCGACACACATTTTCTCATTGAAAAAAAGGTATCGGAAGGCAGAACCTATACGGGCGTCCGCGAACTCGACAGAACCGGCAGGATCGGCGAAATCGCCCGAATCATAAGCGGTGACAGCATTACGCCGACCGCGCTGAAAAACGCGGAGGAAATGCTCGACGACGGCGGCAGAGATTAGACAGAACACTGGTTTTCCCGGATCGGTCGACCGCCGTCCTTTGACGGAACCGGTTTTTTACTATATAATAAATAAAGCTGTGGCAGTTATCGGCTTATATACAGAGATAAAAAAATATACCCGGAGGAAATAACACAATATGAGTGAAAGAAACGTATACGACATACTTGAAGAACGTGGAATGATAGCCCAGACAACCGATTCGGAAGCTATTAGAAAGCTCCTCGGTGAAAAGAAGGTAACATTTTACATAGGATTTGATCCGACGGGCGACAGCCTTCACATAGGTCATTTTTTGCAGCTTATGGTAATAGCTCACATGCAGAGAGCCGGTCACAGACCTATAGCCATTCTCGGCGGAGGCACCGCAATGGTGGGTGATCCGACCGGTAAGACCGATATGCGAAAAATGATGACCCCCGAAACAATACAGCACAATGCCGACTGCTTTAAATCACAAATGAAAAACATCGTCGATTTTTCCGACGGTAAGGGCCTGATGATAAACAACGGCGACTGGCTTACAAAGCTCAATTACATCGACTTCCTGCGCGAGGTCGGCGTTCATTTCACCGTCAACAGGATGTTGACCTTTGAGTGCTTTAAAACAAGATTGGAAAGAGGACTTTCCTTCATCGAATTTAACTACATGCTTATGCAAAGCTATGACTTTTTAAAGCTCTATCAGGATTATGACTGCCATCTTGAGCTCGGCGGCGACGACCAGTGGGCAAATATTATCGGCGGTATCGAGCTGATCAGAAGAAAACTGGGCAAAGATGACGCTTACGGAATGACATTCAAGCTGCTTACCACTTCCGACGGCAGAAAAATGGGCAAAACCGAAAAGGGCGCCGTCTGGCTTGACCCGAATAAGACCTCTCCATACGATTTCTTCCAGTACTGGCGCAACATTGGTGACGCGGATGTTATCAACTGCATGAAGATGCTGACATTCGTTCCCATGGAGGAAATCAGGGAAATGGAAAAGTGTGAGGGCAGCCAGCTTAACGCTGTGAAGGAGCGCCTTGCATATGAAGTAACAAAACTCATCCACGGACAGGATGAAGCAGACAAAGCGTTAAAGGCTGCAAAAGCAGTGTTCGGCGGAGGCAAAAACGATGAGAATATGCCCACGACCGATGTAACGGCCGAAATGCTTTCAGACGGCGAAATCGCTGTAGCGGAGCTTCTTGTGGCGGCGGGAATTGTCGCTTCAAAGGGCCAGGCCAAAAGACTCATTGAACAGGGCGCTATAGCAGTTGACGGAGAAAAAGTAACGGGCTTTGCAGATACCGTAAAGCCTGAGCAGTTTGAGAAGGGATATGTAATAATCAAAAAAGGCAAGAAGATATTCCACAAATTTGTGAAGGCGTAAAACCATACCGAATAAAACAAGCGCAGTCAGTTCTCGGCTGCGCTTTGGTTTTTTATTTAAATATTGCAAATGCAATAAAGCAGGCGAGGCTCAGGTTGAAAAAAGCTGTCTTTACGAAAATAAGAAAAAGGGGAAAAATACATCTAACTAAATAAAATGTATATTTTGTTTAGTTAGATGTATTAAAAAGGCTATATAAAAGCTAAATACGGTCTGTACAGGGATTTAAGCTTGTAAAAATGTCGGCGGCTGTCCAAGGCTCGAAAACGCATTATATGAAGTTTTATGATACACGATATGACATATGATGAATGATCTGCTTGTCATCTTTAATAATATAATCTTTTGCTATTCATCTATTCTAATATCCCTACAGATAAAGTTCCATACTTCGTCTTCAAAATCATGTACCAAAAATCTATTGTTCGGTTCCCATTGATTTTTCTTATTGTCGATTATCTCAAATCCCTGTATTATCATCGGATAATTCAGGCAGTTCATTTGCAGCATTGAAACACCTTCAAACGATATTTCCAGTTCCTTGTTTTCGACAGTTGCTGCCATTATCATTCTCATGTCGAGTTCGGTTTTTTCCACCGTTAGCTTTTTAATTATGATTTCTTTCCCCTGAATATTCTCAAAATTTCCCATATGTGAAAAACTCACACCTCACTGTATTTTTAACGGGATAGCCGATTTATACCGGTTATCCCGTTAATTTCTTTTATCGCTGAAAGTTCAGGATTGATTTCCTGCTTACAGCGTCATGCCCAGCTTGAGCGCCTTGATATTAGCTTCGATAAGATGCGCCTTCTTGGGCGGTACGCACTTTTCAACAGCCTTGTAAAGTGATTGCTCGTCGCAGAAATGCAGAACAGAAAAGAGTTTTCCGAGCATTATTATGTTGCCCAAGCCCTTTAAACCGTTTTCTTCAGCAATTCTTGTTGCGTCAACACCGTACTGAGTGATCCCCTCACGTTCGACAATATCGGGAACGAGAGAGCTTTCATACACGACAACTCCGCCATCCTCAACTTCGTTTATAAATTTGTTGTAGGACGGACCGTTGAGAACGACAAACGCATTGGGAGTAACTACCAGCGGAGATCCGATAGGCTCATGCGACAGGCATACGCTGCAATTTGCCGTGCCTCCGCGCATTTCGGGTCCGTAGGACGGAAGCCAGGAAACCTCCTGACCGTCGATAAGTCCGGCGTAAGCCATTACCTTTCCCTGAAAGAGGATGCCCTGACCGCCGAAGCCGGCGAATAATACATTATAGTTCATTATTTTGCCTCCTCTGCGGTGATGTCCTTGTAAACTCCGAGCGGATAATACGGGAGCATATTGTTTCTCAGCCATTCAAGCGCTTCGACCGGAGTCAGGCCCCAGTTGGTCGGGCAGCTCGAAATGACCTCGACGATGGAATATCCGCGCTTGTTTATCTGGTTTTCGAAAGCCTTCTTTATCGCTTTTCTCGCAATATTGATATTCTTGACAGAATCAACCGAAACTCGCTGAGCCAAAGCAACACCATCGAGCGTGGAAAGCATTTCACACATTCTGATGGGATGACCGGCTATTTTTGTATCGCGGCCGTAAGGAGTTGTCTGAGTAACCTGACCGGGCAGTGTCGTCGGAGCCATCTGACCGCCTGTCATGCCGTAGATCGCATTGTTTACGAAAATTACCGTTATGTTCTCGCCTCTTGTGGCGGCATGAACCGTTTCGGCGGTACCGATTGCCGCAAGATCGCCGTCGCCCTGATAGGAAAATACCGTCAGGTCGGGATTGCCTCTCTTAACGCCGGTCGCAACTGCCGGCGCTCTGCCGTGAGCCGCCTCGATCATATCGCAGTTGAAATAGTTGTATGCGAAAACAGCGCAGCCGACAGGAGCAACGCCGACGGTGGTGCCTTCAATGCCCAGCTCGTCAATAGCCTGCGCTACAAGCCTGTGGATGATACCGTGGGTACATCCGGGACAATAATGAAGCGGAACGTCAGCCAAAGCCTTGGGCTTCTGGAATACTATTGCCATTATTTTGTACCTCCTGCGTTTTTTTCTATCTGTGCGAGCACTTCGTTGGGCGTCGGGATAACGCCGCCGGTGCGTCCGAAAAATTCAACGGGAACAGCGCCGTTTACGGCAAGGCGCACGTCGTCTACCATCTGACCCATGCTCATTTCCACGGAAATAAAGGTCTTTGTGGTCGCGGCAGCGTTCCTGACGGCGTCTGTCGGGAAGGGCCAGAGGGTTATGGGTCTGATGAGGCCGGCCTTTATGCCCTTTTCGCGCGCGGCTCTTACGGCGTTCTTTGCGACTCTTGCGCATGCGCCGTAGGCGACGATGGTGATTTCGCTGTCATCGGTCATGAAGCATTCGGCGCGCTGCTCGTTTGCCTTTATCTGCTCGTATCTTTCAAAGCGAGCCTTGACAATGCTCTCAAGCTCCTGAGCCTCTATATAAAGTGAATTGATAATATTATGGGGTCTCTTGTTGCGGTGGCCGTTTGTTGCCCACGGCTTTTCTATCTTTGAAACATCGACAGCTTCGGGGATCTCGACCGGCTCCATCATCTGGCCGAGCATTCCGTCGGCAAGGATCATTGCCGGCATGCGATATTTTTCGGCGATGTCGAACGCGCCCATCATGAGATCTACCATTTCCTGCACTGTGGACGGGGCCAGAACGATAATATGGAGATCGCCGTGGCCGGGAGCCCTTGTCGCCTGCCAGTAGTCAGACTGCGAAGGCTGTATACCGCCCAGACCGGGACCGCCACGCTGTACATTGACGATTACAGCGGGGACATCCGAGCCTGCCATATAAGAGATACCCTCGGTTTTAAGGCTTATTCCGGGCGAAGAAGAGGAAGTGAGCGCTCTTTTGCCGGAAGCTCCGCAGCCGAGTACCATGTTAATAGCCGAAACCTCGGACTCCGCCTGCATATAAACTCCGCCCACCTTGGGCAGCTGCTTGGACATATATGCCGCAACCTCTGTCTGCGGCGTGATCGGGTAACCGAAGAAGTTGCGGCAGCCGGCTCTTAAAGCGGCTTCCGCCAAAGCCTCATTGCCCTTCATCAATACTCTTTCAGACATTATGTAATCTTTCCTTTCCGATTATTTTTCAACTGTGATAGCGCAATCAGGGCACATGGTGGCGCACATCGCGCAGCCGATGCATTCATCCATATTGGCAATATAAGCCGGATGATAACCTTTGGCGTTGAGAACATCCTTGGGGAAGCTGATGAGCTTTTTGGGACATGCCGTCGCGCAAAGCTCGCATCCCTTGCAGACATCTTTGGAAATGGTGACCTTTGCCATATATTAGAGCCTCCTTAGAAGAAATTGATATACTGTTTTAGATTTTCCGAAAATCGGATGATTGATAAATTCAGGAATGTTCCGGAATGGTTCAAAGCTGTCCGGCTGACCGTCAGAACGGCAGAGAAACCAGCACATCCACCGGATACAGCGGATCATCGGATTCTATTCTGTCCGGATCGACATTTCTCGGTATAGTGTGGCACAAAAGAGGTAGGTTTGTCATCTCGCAAACCTCATGTGCATATCCGAGCGACGCATTTACCGTTTTTTCATCGGTATAACCCGAAAGGTGCGAATTGTTGACGACAGCCGTGGCTTTAAGACGGCTTGCAGCCTCAATTTCGCGCAGTATTTCGACGCAATCGGGCGGCGTCGGCGTGAGCGATCGATATTTATTGATAACATACAAAACCTGATAATCGTTCTGCTCGATCAATGACGGAGCAAATCTTCCAAGCGTATATGCACCGGCGTCGTCTCCCCCGGCGTCGACGATAACCTTGCCGTCGAGAGCGGTCATCGAATACATCTCCGGAGTGAGAGCCGGAACGTCGACATTTGTGCGCGCATATCTGGGGGCTATCAGCTTTATTCCGTTGTCACGCAGTATTTCGGGATAATCAGAGGAGCGAAAATATGGGTTGACAACGTCCAGATCGATTACGGTAACCTTTTCACCCGATTTTGCCGCGTCAACCGCAAGGTTCAGGGCGAGGTTTGTTTTTCCGCAGCCGTAGTGACCGCATACAACAGTGATATGCCTGTTTAGAATGAACAAGCCTCCTCTCCCCTTTCGCAGTTATAAAATATCGGAAGCGGACAAATCCGATCTTTGCAGATTTATCGGCAAAAAATCCGACTCAGATTATTATATCACTGTTATCTACAAAAAGCAATCCAAAGATTTGGGTATAATGCTGTGTTTTTGTCTTATTTTTATTGCAGGCAGATGACGTGCCGCAGAATCTATCCAATAGAATGCCAAATATTAAACCAAGCCGGTCTTTCAGGACATTTTATCCGCGGCCCTTTCCCGACAGTAAGTCGAGCAGCCAGAATCCGATTTTGTATTTTTCTCCGTTTTCTATAATTTCAAGTTCGTCGTCGGAAAGGCTTTCCAGAATCTCCTCCCTGTCGACCGAAGACGGAATACAAAGCTGCGGAAAAAGCACGCACCACCAGTTATGCCCCTCGCCCTTTCCTATTTCAACACGCAAAGACCGGTATACGCCCGCCGGAAGAGTAAGATCATCATACTGCCTGGTGCTGAAATATGAATCCTCCACGCTCACAGTCACGGGATAATCAAACCCCTGTCTGCTGATCTCCTCCTTGGCAATTTCTTTGATGTAGCCGAGATTATCCACGGCCCATCGTTCGGCCTGCTCTTTTGATCCGAGAGATAACCTTTCTTTCGTTGAGCGCAGTATGCTGTCCCTGACAGAGATTTTAAGATTTTGATCCTCCCGGGAGTCAGAGTTCGCGAGGATGTGCAGCCGAAATACATCATTACGGATTTTGTTGCAGGTCCCTGCAAAGGATGATGCAGAATAGACCAGCGAGATTGCAAGGGCTGCCGAAACAGATAATATGATTTTCACCGATTTTTTCATTTTATGCTCCATAAAGTTATATTCGCAGATATAATTGACAGGATTTAAAATGGCTAATCGGCAAAAGCAAAATCGCTTGACACAATTAAAACGATAAATTATTATTATAGTATAAGTATCGGATCGAAGGCCATCGTAAAGGAGAATAATCATGAAATACATGGATTTTCAGAATATCAGCCTTTCTGCTCTCGGAATGGGCTGTATGCGGCTCCCCGGAGACGGAATGGGATATATCGACGAGGCTCAGACCGCCGATATGGTGGACTTTGCCATGAAATCAGGCATAAACTATTATGACACCGCCTGGGGTTACCATGAAGGAAATTCGGAAATCGTAATAGGAAAACTGCTGAAAAAATATCCGCGCGACAGCTATTATCTTGCAACAAAGTTTCCCGGATACGATCTTGGCAACATGGGCAAAGTCAGGGAGATCTTTGAAGAACAGCTTAAGAAGACCGGCGTTGACTATTTTGATTTTTACCTCTTTCACAATGTCTGCGAAATGAATATCAATGAATACCTCGACTCGAAATACGGTATCTTTGATTATCTTTTCGAGCAGAAACAAAACGGACGCATCAGGCATCTCGGGCTTTCCGTTCACGGAAGCTGCGATGTTTTAAAGCGTTTTCTCGATGCATACGGAGATTATATGGAGTTTTGTCAGATCCAGCTCAACTGGCTGGACTGGGATTTTCAGGACGCAAAATCAAAGGTGGAACTTTTGAATGAGCGCGGCATACCCATCTGGGTCATGGAGCCTCTGCGCGGCGGCAAATTAGCAAAGCTGCCTGATAAAACAGAATCGCAGCTAAGGTCTGTAAGGCCGGACGATTCCGCTCCGGCGTGGGCGTTTAATTTTCTCAGCGCCATCGACGGTGTAACCGTGATTTTATCCGGCATGTCCGACATTGATCAGATGAAGGAAAACATAGATATTTTTAATAACTTAAATCCGTTGAACGACAATGAGATGAACGATATTTTCCGCATCGCGAAAGAGATGACCGGCGAGGTTCCCTGCACCTCCTGCCGCTACTGCACCGAATACTGCCCGATGGAAATAAATATCCCCGGGATAATCAGGCTATACAACGAGCTTAACTATTCAGGCGGAGGCTTTCTTGTTTCGATGGCGTTGAGCGCGATTGACGAAGGCAAAAGGCCCGGTGACTGTATAGGCTGTCAAAGCTGTGAGGCGGTATGTCCGCAGCAAATAAAAATATCTGAGATAATGAGCGATTTTGCCGGGAAGCTGAAGTGATTCTTAATTTTGCCGTTTACCGTTGAATATTTTTCCTGATATGATATAATTATAAAAAAATCGGGAGATGAAAAAAGAATATGAAAAAACCTGTTTGCTTATTTATCCTTCTTGTTTTTGTTTTGTTCCTTTGCTCGTGCGGTATGTTCGGGATGGATAACCTTCCAAAGGGAGAACTTCTCGCATCATATCCGTCGCCCGACGAAAAGTACACGGTCAACATATATCTGACCGACGGCGGAGCTACTACCGATTACGCAGTCCGGGGCGAGGCAGTTGAAGCCGAGACCGGTAAAGCGAGAAACATTTACTGGCAGTATCACGAAGACAATGCGGATGTTGTATGGATTTCCGACGATACGGTAGAGATAAACGGAATAAAACTCAATGTTCTGACCGGCAAGTATGATTATCGTTACGACGCAAATCAATGATGATTCAGTAATACAATTGCCGTCAACAGCGACAATCTGTCTTGGCTCGAAAAAAGACCGCCGAAGCGGTCTTTTTTATATTGCTTTAATCAATCGTCTTTAGCGCCGCAGCACTTTTTGTATTTTTTGCCGCTGCCGCAGGGACAGGGGTCGTTTCTGCCGATTTTCTGTGCCGCGGTTTTCCGTATCGGCTTTCTGACCGCAGTACCGTCGCTGCCGGTGTCGGTAGGCTTTGCGACCTGTTCGCGTTTGGGGGCCTCATCAGACTGGATCTGAACGGTAAGGATCATTCTTGCTGTGTCTTCCTTGATGGAATCGACCATTGCCTCGAACATATCGGAGCCTTCGATCCTGTATTCGACAACGGGGTCGTGCTGTGCGTAAGCGCGCAGCGTTATGCCCTGCTTCAGCTCTTCCATATTATCAATGTGGTCCATCCACTTGGAGTCTACATTTCTGAGCAGAACGACCCTCTCGACCTCGCGCATGGTTTCGCTGCCGATCTTCTTTTCCCTTTCTTCATACAGTTTGTATGCCTTATCCTTGATATAATTTGCGATAAACTCCGGATCGCAGTCCTCAAGCTCCTGCGAGGTAAAATGCAGTTCGTCACCCGAGATCAGCCAGCCGTGATAATATTCACGCAAGCCTTTGATATTCCAAAGCTCGTGCTCTTCCCCGGACAGATAGCTTGCTGTTATCTGATCGACCGAGTCGTTTATCATCTTGAGTATGCTCTTGTGGATGTCTACTCCGTCCAGGACGTCGGTACGCTGCTTGTATATTATTTTTCTCTGCTGATTAAGAACATCGTCGTATTCGAGGACATGTTTTCTTATGCCGAAGTTGCGGCTCTCAAGCTTTTTCTGCGCTCCCTCAACCGAATTGCTCACCATCTTGTTTTCAATGGGAGTATTTTCATCAATTCCGAGGGTATCCATTATGCTGTTAATGCGCTCGCCTCCGAACAGACGCATCAGATCGTCCTCAAGAGACAGATAAAAACGGCTGGAGCCCTTGTCACCCTGGCGGCCGGAACGGCCTCTGAGCTGGTTATCTATACGCCGCGATTCGTGGCGCTCTGTGCCGACGATAAACAGACCGCCCGCATCGACCACCTTTTCCGCTTCGGCAGAGGTTTCCTCTCTATACTTTTTGTCAAGCTGTGCAAAGGTGTTCCTTGCGTCGATTATCTCCTGGTTTTCTGTTTCTCCGAAGCCTGTCGATTCGACTATCAGCTCCTCCGAAATGCCCATCCTGCGCATTTCGGCCTTTGCGAGATATTCAGAGTTTCCGCCGAGTACTATATCGGTGCCGCGTCCCGCCATATTTGTGGCGATTGTGACAGCTCCGAGCTTACCTGCCTGCGCGACAATTTCCGCTTCCTTTTCGTGATATTTGGCGTTGAGCACATTATGAGCTATTCCGCGCTTTGAAAGAAGCTTGGACAGTATTTCCGATTTCTCGATGGAAATGGTACCGACAAGCACCGGCTGACCCTTTGCGTGACATTCGGCTATCTGATTGATGACAGCGTTGAATTTGCCCCGCTCGGTTTTATAAATAGCGTCGGGATAGTCGATCCTTATCATTGGCATGTTGGTCGGAACCGCGACGCAGTCGAGCTTATATATGGTCTGGAATTCTTCTTCCTCGGTCAGCGCGGTACCGGTCATTCCGGAGAGCTTGTCGTAAAGTCGGAAATAGTTCTGGAAGGTGATGGTTGCGAGCGTTTTGGACTCGTTTGCCACCTCTACGCCTTCCTTTGCCTCTATCGCCTGGTGCAGACCCTCGTTGTACCGTCTGCCGAACATGAGTCGTCCGGTGAATTCATCGACTATGATAACCTCTCCGTCCTTGACTACATAATCTACGTCCCGCTTCATAATGCCCCATGCCTTAATGGCCTGATTGATGTGGTGAAGCAGGGTCATGTTGTCGGCGTCCATAAGATTTTCTATGTTAAACGCCTTTTCGGCCTTGGCGACGCCTGAGCTTGTCAGCGTTGCGGTCTTTGCCTTTTCATCTACAATATAGTCGCCGTCGACGTCGTCGTTGATCTCTTTGTCGTCAAGCTCCTTTACCTTATACATTTTGAGCCCTCTGGCAAAATGATTTGCAAACTGGTAAAGGTCGGTCGATTTGTCTCCCTTGCCGGAAATGATCAGCGGAGTTCTCGCCTCATCAATGAGAATGGAGTCGACCTCATCGACGATTGCGAATCTGTGGCCTCTCTGCACACAGTCCTTTTTGTAAATTACCATGTTGTCGCGCAGATAGTCAAAGCCCATTTCGTTGTTTGTTCCGTAGGTAATATCGGCGGCGTAAGCCTCTCTGCGCTGTTCGGTATTGAGGTCGTGAACTATAAGGCCAACCTTGAGCCCAAGCCATTTATATATTTTTCCCATCCATTCGGAGTCGCGCTTTGCAAGATAATCATTGACCGTGACGATATGAACGCCCTCGCCGGACAAGCCGTTAAGATAAGCCGGCAGGGTTGCAACGAGCGTCTTGCCTTCACCGGTTTTCATTTCGGCAATTCTGCCCTGATGGAGAATGATGCCGCCTATAACCTGAACGGGAAAATGCTTCATCCCAAGGACGCGCCAGGAAGCCTCGCGGCATACGGCGAATGCGTCGGGAAGAATATCGTCCAGAGTTTCTCCGTCGGCCAGTCTGCCCTTTAAAATTGCCGTCTGGCTTTGAAGCTCGCTGTCGCTCATGGCCTGATACTTGCTCTCCAGCGACAGAACCTGATTTTTGATCGGCTCAATGCGCTTTAGCTCACGCTTTGAGTAATCGCCGAAGATGGTTTTAAATATATTCATTTATTTTCCTCCGTAGATAATAAAACAGTAATCGCTGTAATCATCCCAATTACAGCGATTATATCATATTGAAGCGGCTAACATTTTAAAAAACAGTAAATATTGTAATTTTGTTATTGCCGTCCGTCGGTTTCAGGCTTTCGGGGATCGCAATACAATTCCGGATTAATAATTCAGCTTATACTTTATGAGTCTGAGCGAGCTGAAATCATCGCCGCCCTTGTTCTTTACGGTGGCGACGCCAGTGCCTACGAATGTCAGTCTGCTGTCGGTTTTGGCGTCTGTGGGATCCATGTAGTAAAGGCTCTTGTCGGTGACGTAATCGCCCGGGTTATTATACTTGTCAACAGTATAAATAGCAAAATGTATCTCAAAATTGCCGTTGGGAAGTTCCAATACCTGTTCTGCAACCGACATTTGATTGTAGACAAAATCGACATCCGACGGGAAATAAAAATATTCGCCGTCATACTGAATATCCCACCAGTAGCTGTAGGAGGATTTGGGCTTGCTCAGGGTGGTATCAAAATATCTTTTGAGCTTTTTGTTTACCTGCTTTAAGGTGAGCATGCATTCACCGTTTTCATTGCCGTAAATATCGCTCGGAGTGTTGATTCTGCTGTTGAGGTAAGCAAAGCCTATCATCTGATTGAAGTCCTTTTTGGACACGTCGAAGTTCCCCATATCCTGCTCGGAGAAATTGCTCAGGAAAATGTTGATATTATACTGCTCCTTGCCGTAAACCAGCCACGGAATCGGATCGCCTGAGGCTTTGCTTGAAGTGGACTTGGAGCTGCTTTCATACTTTGAAGGCGGTTCGTCGGTCTCGGGCATAGGTTCGGAAGAGGGTTCCTCCGATGATGAGGGCTCAATTATCGAGCTCGGCTCGGACGAAGGCTCGGGCTTCGACTGAGGCTCGGAGGACGGTTCTGACACGTCCTGAGCCTGTGAGGAGGAAACCGGTTTTTTGGGTAACAGATTGAGTTTTAAGCATGAGGAAAATGCCGCGGCGATAAACAACGCCAGCAATAATGAGATCACCTTTTTCATTTTTCTCTTCCTTTCTGTTTTTTATATCTCTTAAACAACCGTTCGGCGTTTATTCGGACGGATTTCTTTTGCCGCCTGAAAGCCCCTTCATCAGGTTAAGTACCTCGTGCATGCAGTCGATACTTCGCTGACCGTTTCTTATCCTTGCGGCAATGTGCGGTTTTGCTCCTGCATTTATATAAACCCTGCTCTTCATCAGCGAGGATAACTGGGACACGGTCTGCAAATCAAATTTCTTCATGTAAAAAAGCAGCGTGTCGTTGTTCTGAGAAATCTCGTTCACTCCCAAAGAAGCCGCCAGATTGCGCAGACTTGCAATCTCGATAAGCCCGTAAACCGAATCGGGCGGATCGCCAAATCGGTCGATAAGCTCATCCAGCACGTCGGAAGCGTCGTCTTTTGTGCGGATGTCTGCTATACGCTTGTATATTTCCAGCCGGTGGTTGGACGATTCTATATAATCCTCCGGAATGTGCGCCTCTATCTGCACGTCCACAAGACACTCCGGCTCGAACATTTCGTCACGGCTTTCGCCCTTTTCCTCTTTTACAGCTTCGTTCAGCAGCCGTATATACATCTCATATCCGACAGCGTCCATGTGTCCGTGCTGCTGCGAGCCTAAAACATTGCCTGCGCCCCTTATCTCAAGATCGCGCATGGCGATATGAAATCCCGAACCGAATTCGGTGAAATCCCTTATCGCCGTAAGTCGCTTTGTGGATACCTCGCTCAGCGCCTTACCCTTGACAAAGGTCATATAAGCGTAAGCCATTCGGGAAGAGCGCCCGACTCTGCCGCGTATCTGGTGAAGCTGCGAAAGACCGAAACGGTCGGCGTTTTCTATGATAAGAGTATTGCAGTTTGGAACATCGACACCGGTTTCTATTATGGTGGTGCATACCAATATATCAATTTCACCGTCCAGCAGCTCGCGCCATATATCCGAAAGCTCCTCTTCACTCATTTTGCCGTGAGCGATACCTATCCGAGCCTCAGGACACATTTGCTGTATTTTGGCAGCGCATCGGTCGATAGTCTCCACCCGGTTGTGCAGATAGTAAACCTGTCCGCCTCTGGACAGCTCGCGGCGGATGGCCTCCTCAATCACCCAGCGGTCATATTCAAGCACATAGGTCTGCACCGGACGCCTGTCCATCGGAGCTTCCTCGATAATAGAGATGTCCCTCATTCCGCTCATTGCCATGTTGAGGGTGCGCGGTATGGGAGTAGCGGAAAGGGTCAGGCAATCCACCGTCGGGTAAAGCTCTTTAAGGCGCTCCTTATGCGCGACGCCGAAGCGCTGTTCTTCATCGACGATGAGCAGCCCCAGTGATTTGAACTTTATATCCTTTTGTATTATCCTGTGCGTGCCGACTATTATATCTATCTCACCGCGCCGCAGTTTTTCGATTATCTCCGCCTGCTGCCTTTGCGAGCGAAAGCGCGACAGCATTTCCACACGAACGGGAAAGCCCTCCATTCGCTGCAAAATGGTCTGGTAGTGCTGCCATGCAAGAATCGTCGTCGGCACAAGTATGGCGCATTGCTTTGATTCGAGCACGCATTTGAAAGCGGCCCGCAGGGCAACCTCGGTCTTGCCGAAGCCAACGTCGCCGCAGAGAAGCCGGTCCATCGGTACGGTACGCTGCATATCCTGCTTTATTTCGTCTATGCAGCGGAGCTGGTCATCGGTCTCCTCATAAGGAAACCGGCATTCAAAATCTTTTTGCCATTCACTGTCTTCCGAAAAGGCTATGCCTTTTATGCTCATGCGCTGGGAATAGAGCTTGGTCAGCTCTTTTGCCATATCCTTTACGGCGGAACGAACGCGGGATTTTGCCCTTTGCCAGTTGTCCGAACCGAGACGGTTTATTCTGACTGCGCCGTCTTCACCCGCGCCGATATATTTTGAAACAAGATCAAGCTGAGTAACAGGAACATATAAAACGTCGCCCTTGGCATAGCTTATCTTGATATAGTCCTTGACTATGCCCTGAGTATTGATTTTGGATATGCCCGAATAAATGCCTATGCCGTGTGTTGAATGCACCACATAGTCTCCGACAGACAGTTGTTCAAGGCTGCGCAGAGCCTGTCCCGCGTGTTTGGGCTTTTGTCTTTTGCGGCTGCGCTCGCTTGAAACATTGCCCTGAGTTATCAGCGTAAAATATGCGTTGGGGTAATCGAAGCCGTAGTTCAGTTTGCCCGGCATCACCGTGACCGCGCCGAAATTCAGGCGGTCGGGATCAACGGCATAGAGGGCGTTTATTCCGTCGTCGCGCAGATCGTCCGCCAATATCCTGGCCGATTTTGCCGTGCCTGCAAGCACAACAACGGCACGGTTTTGCACTGCGGATCCTGTTATATCGTCCTTAAGCAGCGCAACATTTCCGCTCCACGGCGATAATTGACGCATATTGAAGCTGAACAGCTCCTTTACAGGTACATCATAGGCGGAACGGGCAAAGGAATCAAGGAACACTCCTCTTTTCCCGCAAATACTCTGTAAATAATCATAGCCCTCCGAGAAGGATGTCATTTCCTTCGATAAAATGCCGTTTTCGAGAAGCGAAGCGACGGTTTCACCAAGAAGAGTCAAGCTCCCCTTGAGTCTGTCCCTGACATGCGACGGCTCCGAGATAAACAGAATGTCGTTTTCGCCGATATAGTCAAAAAGCGTAACCGGATTTTCGTATGCGAGCGGTAGGTATCTATCTATTGACGACGGAAATGCGCCTGTGCTTTCTATCTGTTGTATATCGGCATACAGCTTTTCTTTTACGGCGGCGGCACGCTTGCCGCGCTGGGAAGCAGCGACGGCCCTGAGCTTTTCCGTAAGCGTTCCGAGGCTGTCAAAAAGTACCTCGCTCGCCGGCGTTACCGTAGCTTGGTCTGTGCTGTCGGTACGCCGCTGGGTATCGGGATCAAAGAAGGATATGGAATCTATCTCATCGCCCCATAGTTCAATTCGGAACGGCTGACTGAATCCCGGCGCGAAAAAATCTATTATACCGCCGCGCACCGAAAACTGCCCTATGCCGTCCACCTGCCCGGCGCGGGCATAGCCGTTGGAAACAAGCCGCGCGCAAATCTCATTGAGATTTGTCGTTTCGCCCAGTTTATATGTTCCGGTAAGAGCCTTGAGCTTTTCCTTCGGTATAGTGTGAAGCAGGGCCGAATCGGCGCAGGCGACGACGATTTTCGGTTCGTCATCGCGGCAAATTGCCGAAAGTGTGTCTATGCGCTGCTGTTCAAATTCATGTGAAACGCCTTCGAATGAATGAAAGCTGAGCTGGCGGGAACCGAAATGAAGCGGTTTTTGTCCCATTTCCGTCAGATCCTGCACCATGCGCGCCGCCTCGTTTTCATCACCGCACAGAACAAAGGCTCCGCATTTGTTGTCGATGCAGAGTGTGTTTATTATATTAGCCTTGTGGATGTGCGCCGTACCGGATATGCCGATAGGATACCTTTTCATGCCGACAGAAGACAGAAGATCCTGATACTCGGCGTATTCACGAAGCGCCTGACTGATTATCTTCATGAATTACCTGTTCAATTAAAGTCGGCCATAGCCTGCTGGATATCACCGTTTACAATCAGCTCGACCGCTTTGACCGCGCTTTCAATAGCCTCTTTAAGCGGTGTGATCTCGTCCTTTTTAAAGGAAGAAAGCACCCAGTCGGCGAGGTCAAAATCGGGGTGGGGTTTTGCGCCTATACCGATCTTGACGCGCGGAAACTGATCGCTGCCGGAGAGGTAAATAATGGAACGCATGCCCTTTTGTCCGCCGTCGCTGCCCTTTTGTCTTATTCGAATCCTGCCTACAGGGAGCGATATATCGTCGAATATTACGATAACTCTTTCGGGCGGAACCTTGTAAAAGCTCATGGCTTCGGTCACAGACTGACCGGAATTATTCATGAATGTCTGCGGTTTTAAAAGCAGCAGGCGTTTATCGCCCATTTTCAGATCGCCGCAAATCCCCTTGAATTTAATCCTGTTTATTTTTACGTTGTGTTTTTCGGCAAACAGATCAAGCGCGAGAAAACCGGAGTTGTGCCGTGTATTTTCATATTGCCGTCCGGGGTTGCCCAGACCGACAATTATGTAATCGACGTTGCCGGATGGCATAACCTTTTTTCTGAAAAAACCCAAAATTTCCTCCGTAACGCAGTATAGCGCCCTGCGGAATTTATCCGGGGCGTGGAATGCTGAATAACTTTATATATAATTATATTATAGTCTCCCTGCGGATATTGTCAAGAAACAGCGGCGGCGCTGATCAAATTATTCTGCGGAATATTGACAAATCATGTCGAAATGTGGTATACAGATAAAAAGAAAAAGAAAAAACGAGGATTCGTTTATTTCTATCAGCCGAAGTCGGCAGAAATGAGGTTAACAATATGAAAACTGCGTTTATAGGAGCCGGAAACATGGCAACGGCAATAATCGGAGGCATGCTCGGAAGCGGCGTTGTTCAGGCGCAGAATATTTTCGTCAGCGATCCCGACCTGTCAAAGCAAAACGCTATGCGTGAATTGGGCGTCACCGTCTGCAAAAGCTCCGGAGAAGCCGCAGAAGCGGCCGATTATGTTTTCTTATGCGTAAAGCCGCAGATATATGAGATAGCGCTTGGTCAGATCAAAGACAGCGTAACGCCGGACAAGGTGATAATATCAATCGCAGCAGGAATTTCCACGGGTTACGTCACTTCGCAGCTCGGCTGTGACTGCCCTGTTATCCGCGTCATGCCAAACACCCCCCTGCTTTTAAGCTGCGGCGCGACCGCGCTTTGCAAGGGAAAATTCGCAACCGATAAGCAGCTTGACACAGTCAGAAGCATTTTTGATAACGGCGGCGTTACCGAAATACTGAATGAAGATAAGATGAACGAAATCATCGCCGTAAACGGCAGCAGCCCGGCCTATGTGTATCTGCTTGCCAAGGCCATGCTTGACGGCGCAAAACAGCAGGGTATTGAAGAGACTGCGGCGCTGCGGCTTATTTGTCAAACCATCTTAGGCAGCGCAAAAATGCTTATAGAATCAGGAAAGACTCCGCAGCAGCTCATCGATATGGTGGCTTCGCCCGGAGGCACTACCCTGGCTTCGCTGGACAGCTTTGAGAAAAGCGGCTTTGAGCAGTCCGTGATTGACGCCATGCAGGCCTGTACGAACAGGGCCAACGAACTCGCAAGGTAAACCAGTCATCAATAAAGACCGGACATCATATATTTTACCGTCGGCAAAAACCGGCGGTAATTTTTTATTAAGCACAGGAGCCTTGCGAAAAATGAAAAGGATGTCTTCAAAAAGACCGATAAGACTTATATCACCGATGTGGAAAAAAGACAGGTGCTTTGTTGTCTGCGCGCTGTTTTTTGCCGCCGGACTGACAACCGGATGCATCGTTTCCTGCGGATATGTCGGAGAGCGCGGCGGAATAATTTCGGCAATAGCGGAGGAATATGTTTTATCGAAGCCTTCCGAGACAATACCGCAGACCTTTTTTTCGTCTTTCGCCTCGTTGTCGCCTTACATCCTTGCTGTTTTTTTGCTCGGATTCTGCGCGTTGGGCACTCCACTTGTTCCCGCCGCGGCGGCCCTTCGCGGAATAGGGCTCGGAGCAATGCTGGGACACATGTATTCTGTTCACGGGATGAAGGGAATGATTTTCAGCTTGCTCATTATTATTCCTCCGGCAATTATTTCGCTGTCCGCTCTGCTCTTGTCGTGCAGAGAAGCTATGCATTTTTCCTCACGGATGTTTTCCTGTTTTTTGTCAAATTCAAGCCGACCTGAAAAAATTCCCGACATGAAAAGATACTGCCTGAAATTCATCATTTTCTTTTTTATGATCGTTGCAGCCTCTCTCGTCGACTGTCTTTTCACGCTTCTTTTTTCCGGTTTGATCTCCTTTTGAATCATTAATGCAAAAACAGACAACAATAACAAAAACAGAAATAAAAACAGGGAGAAACAATAAATGCAACGGTTGAAAAGCGCAATTATTTTTATTGCGTCGGCGGCGGCGTTCGGCCTGCTGCTTCTTTGCGCCTTATGGATATATGCAAACAGCGGGACAGGATATGTTTTCGGCCGGGCAGAAACCGTGCCGGCGGAAAAAGAAAGACCGGAAGCCGCGGGAATAATGGTCATTTTCAGAAACTCCGACAGGACGCCCTGCCTCATGTGTCGGGCAGAAATAAACGGAGAACAGCGCCGGTGCGGCATAATTGATATGCATAAAAAAATGGGACGCGATTCCCTTTTTGATATTTTCAGAAAATACGGCGCGGACAGATGCTTCGAAGAATTCAGCGAAAGCGACGCAAGCACAAATAGGTATATCATGATAGAAAGGAAAGACGCCGCCGGGTTTTTTAAATGCTTCGGAACATACAGAATCAGGCTTTCGGCCGAAATAACGGTAGACTATATGAACAGCAGCATAACCTTATCCAAAGGAATTCAGACGGTCGGCGGAGAGATTGTGTCCGCGCTTGTATATGGTGATATTCCCGCCGTGCAAAAGGAAGATATACTGAATCAGATCACCGATGATATACTGTCGGAAAAGGAAAATGCCGACAACAGTTTCAGCGAAAGCCTGAGCTATGTTTCCGGTAATCTGTCGGTCGTCGACATCATAGAGCAGGGCTATTGTAAGCCATAATATTTGAACAGTCCCTGAGACACGTCTCAGGGCGGATTTTGTTTTCTGGCAAAAAATATTATTTTATGCAGGCTTTAAGATATTGTAAAAAAAATCACAATATGATATAATACTTAAGATAATAGGCGCAATATGTAGTGCTGCCGTCTGTTGTCAAACGATCGCCAAAAAACGACTGCGTTTTGAAAAGAGGTAACTTATATGGACACAATGTTTTGGGTCTGGATAGGCGCGGTCATTCTGTTTTGCGTAGCGGAGGCCATAACTCCTCAGCTTGTTTCCATATGGTTTGTCGGCGGCTCGCTTGTCGCCCTCGTGACAAATGTTTTCGGCGCGCCCGAATGGCTTCAGGTTGTTTTGTTTGTGGCGGTTTCCGCTCTACTGCTCATCTTCACAAGACCGGCCGTAAAAAAATTCTTCGGCTCAAAGAAGGTCAGCACAAACGCCGACAGAGTCATCAATCAGACCGCAGTTGTCACGCAGACCATCGACAATGTCAACGGAACAGGCCTTGCAACGGTTATGGGGCAAAGCTGGACTGCACGCTCCAAAAACGGAGAAATGATCGAAGAGGGCGCAAGGGTGCTTGTCGAAAGCATAAGCGGCGTTAAGATAATCGTCAGCAGACTGCCGTCCGACATCCGGAGCCGGGAGGAAGAAGCGGCAATGGCCAACTGATCGGTTTTGCCGCAGACCGACTGTTATGATCGCATACGAAATGAAAGGAGACCATTATGGGAATTTTTGAAGCATTGGCAAATCTCGGCGGCGGTGTTATCGCGCTGATAGTGCTCGGAATAATCATCCTTATCATTCTGATTTCGAATATCAAGATAGTGCCGCAGGCTCATGCCTACGTTATTGAAAGTCTCGGTGCGTATAAGGAAACATGGGAAACCGGACTTCATTTCAAGGTTCCGTTTTTCCAGCGCATCGCAAAGGTCGTTTCCAAAAAGGAACAGGTAGCCGATTTTCCGCCGCAGCCTGTTATAACAAAGGATAATGTCACCATCCAGATCGACACGGTCATTTTTTATCAAATAACCGACCCGAAGCTGTACACCTACGGCGTTGAACGTCCGCTCTCGGCTATCGAAAATCTATCTGCAACTACGTTGAGAAATATCATAGGCGATCTGGAGCTTGACGCTACTCTCACTTCGCGTGACGTCATCAACTCCAAGATACGCATTATTCTCGATGAAGCCACCGACCCGTGGGGTATAAAGGTAAACCGCGTCGAGCTTAAAAACATCATTCCTCCGCGCGAGATCCAGGACGCGATGGAAAAGCAGATGAAGGCGGAACGCGAGCGAAGGGAATCCATCCTGCGCGCCGAGGGTGAAAAGCACAGCCAGATACTTGTCGCGGAAGGCCATAAGGCATCCGCCATCCTTAAGGCAGAGGCTGTCAAGGAAGCCAAAATACGCGAAGCGGAGGGCGAAGCGCAGGCTATTCTAGAGGTCCAGCGCGCTCTTGCCGATTCCATTAAAATGCTCAACGAAGCCGCGCCAAGCGATAAGGTCGTCGCCCTCAAGAGCCTTGAAGCCTTCCAAAAGGCCGCCGACGGAAAATCCACAAAGATCATTATTCCTTCAAACATTCAGAATCTGGCAGGACTTGCCACGTCTGTCAAGGAGCTTATCGGCTCGGACACTGACGTTAAGCCCGAATAGTTTTCCGATTATTGCTTTAGAAAAAACAGGAGAAAAGCATGGTTTTGACAAAATATATTTTTCCCATAACCTATGCCGCCGTTTCAGGCGTTCTTTTCTGCACCCTGTTTTCTGCTGAAAAAGTATAATTACGGCTGAGCCGCACTTGCGACTCAGCCTTTTCAGTTTCCGGTTCAGAGTTAATACAGGTTCAAATCAGGCATTGAATCTGCTTCACCAATCGCAACCGTCATAAGCTCTGAGCCTTCACAGGAGGTACATGCATATGAACACAAAAAAAGTAGCCGTAATCATGGGAAGCGACAGCGACTTCCCGGTGGTTTCCGCCACGATAAAACAGCTGAAGCAATTCGGAATACCCTTTGAAGCGCATGTAATGTCTGCGCACAGGACTCCCGAAAAGGCTGCTGAGTTCGCCGCAAACGCCGAAGATAACGGCTTCGGAGTAATAATCGCCGCCGCAGGAAAAGCCGCGCATCTTGCCGGCGTTATGGCCGGGCACACTACCCTGCCGGTAATAGGAATTCCCGTAAAAGCCTCCGAGCTGGATGGCATGGATGCGCTTTTGGCAACGGTGCAGATGCCCCCGGGCATACCGGTCGCGACGGTCGCCATAAACGGAGCCTGCAACGCCGGAATACTTGCCGCGCAGATACTGGCGCTAAGCGACGATGGAATCAGACAAAAACTGAAGGAAGCAAAGCAGAGCATGAAGGAAGGCGTCGCCAAAAAGGACGCCGCTCTTCAGGAAAAAATTGCGGAGCTTTGACGAATAGAGTAATACATAATCATTTAACAATATGAACGGAGGAAAAACAATGTCTCAGAGCTTCAGCGAAAGCTATAAGGCGGCCGGCGTTGACGTGACCGCAGGATACAAATCGGTTGAGCTGATGAAAAAACACGTTGCCAGAACCATGATACCCGGCGTTCTTTCGGGAATCGGCGGCTTTGGCGGACTGTTTGAGCCCGATTTAAAGGGCTATGATAAGCCGGTATTTGTGTCCGGCACAGACGGAGTAGGAACAAAACTGAAATTAGCCATCGAGCTGGACATCAACGACACTGTCGGAATCGACTGCGTCGCCATGTGCGTCAACGATATCGTATGCGCAGGCGCAAAGCCGCTCGTTTTTCTTGACTATATTGCCATGGGAAAAAATATTCCCGAAAGAACCGCGGACATAGTCAAAGGCGTTGCCGACGGCTGCGTTCAGGCAGGCTGCGCGCTCATAGGGGGCGAAACGGCGGAAATGCCCGGCTTCTATCCCGAAAAGGACTACGACTTGGCTGGTTTTTCTTTCGGTGTAGTCGATAAGAAAAACATAATCGACGGCTCCAAGGTGCAAAACGGCGATATACTTATCGGCCTTGCATCCTCCGGTATTCATTCCAACGGTTTTTCATTGGTCCGCCATATCTTCGATATTGAAAGCAATATTGTGACAAAGTATTATGAGGCTTTGGGCGAAACCCTCGGTGAAGCTCTCTTAAAGCCGACAAAGATTTATGTAAAGCCGGTGCTTGATCTCATCAGCAACATCGACGTTCACGCCATATCCCACATCACGGGAGGCGGCTTCTATGAGAATATTCCGCGCATGTTCTCCGACGATTTCGGCGCAGTCATCAGCCGTAAGGCTATCGAGGCGCCTCCGATCTTCGAAGTCATTCAAAAGGCAGGCAATATCCCCGAGCGCGACATGTACAACACCTTCAATATGGGCATGGGCATGTGCATAGCAGTTTCGCAGGAAGACGCCGACCGCGCGGTCGAAATGCTTAACGCGGCAGGTGAAAAGGCGTTCATTGCGGGCGAAATAGTTCAGCGCACCAAGGGCGTAATAATCGAGTAGGAGAAAGCTTTATGAAGAAAATAGCAGTGCTTGTCTCCGGCGGCGGCACCAACCTTCAGGCGCTTATCGACGCTCAGAACAACGGCATTTTAAAAAGCGGCAAAATATGCTGCGTCATTTCCAGCAGCAAAAAAGCATACGCTCTTACCCGCGCGCAAAACGCGGGGATCCCTGCCGAAGCGGTCTCGCGAAGAGACTATACCTCCTCTGTACAGTTTGACGAAGCTTTGCTCGGTGTGCTTGAAAGGTACGGCGCAGATATAATCGTTCTTGCGGGTTTTTTGTGTATTCTTGGCGAGAGCGTTATAAAGAGCTACCCCAACAGGATCATAAATATCCATCCGTCGCTTATACCCTCTTTCTGCGGCGACGGTTTCTACGGACTCAGAGTGCACGAGGAAGCGCTCAAAAAAGGAGTAAAGGTGACCGGCGCTACTGTACATTTCGTCAATGAGATAACCGACGGCGGCGCAATAATAATGCAGAAGGCGGTTAATGTTCAAAACGGCGATACGCCGGAAATCCTCCAAAGGCGCGTCATGGAGCAGGCGGAATGGGAAATTCTCCCCAAAAGCTGTGAGCTTGTATGCGCCGGCAGGGTCAGCGTAACCGACGGCGTGACCGTCATTGAGTGACCGATAATACAATTTTTTACACATCAGCGGATAATTAAACTGAAATACATTAAAAACGAAAGGGTGTTCACTTTGAAAAAACGTGCAATCTTAAGTGTTTCCGACAAAACCGGAATAGTCGATTTTGCTAAGGAACTTGTTGATCTCGGTTTTGAGGTCCTTTCCACCGGCGGTACAGCCACAGCAATCAAAGACGCCGGCATTCCCGTCACCAATGTGTCCGACATAACCGGTTTTCCCGAATGCCTTGACGGCAGAGTCAAGACCCTGCACCCCATGATCCATGCCGGAATTTTAGCAATGCGCTCCAATCCCAGACATATGCAGCAGATCGAAAATCTCGGCGTCACCCCCATCGATGTAGTCGCGATCAATCTTTATCCCTTTAAACAGACCATATTAAAGCCCGATGTCACCCTTGAGGACGCAATCGAAAACATAGACATTGGCGGACCGACCATGATCAGAGCCGCGGCAAAAAACTGGCAGGACGTAGCGGTTATCGTTGATCCCGCCGATTATTCAAAGGTTATTGAAGAATATAAGGCAAACGGCGAGGTCAGCCGTGATACCAAATTCAGGCTGTGCGGCAAGGTTTTCGACCACACTGCCGCCTATGACGCGCTCATCAGCAACTATCTTAGAAAACAGCGCGGAGATTCCCCTCTGGGCGACACTGTCACATTCACTTATGAAAAGGTTCAGTCCATGCGCTACGGTGAAAATCCTCATCAGGCAGCCGCATTTTACAGAGAGATAGGCAATCAGGACAATACTCTTGACGCCGCCGAACAGCTCCACGGCAAGGAGCTTTCCTATAACAATATCAACGACGCAAACGGCGCGCTTGACGTTCTGAAGGAATTCGGCTGGGACAAGCCTGCTGCCGTCGGCGTAAAGCATGCGAATCCCTGCGGTGTCGGCACGGGCGAGACAATTTACGAAGCCTACATGAAGGCTTATAACGCAGATCCTGTCTCCATATTCGGCGGAATCGTCGCTCTTAACCGTCCCGTCGACGAGCAGACGGCCGAGGAGCTGGCTAAGATATTCCTTGAGATAATCATTGCGCCCGACTTTGATGAAAAGGCTCTCGAAATTCTCACAAAGAAAAAGAACATAAGGCTTCTCAAGCTCCCGCAGTGCGCCAAGGCAAACGATGAATCACTGCTCGACATGAAAAAGGTCGCAGGCGGCCTGCTCGTTCAGCAGCTCGATACGAAACTGCTCGACGGCGAGCTCAAGGTTGTAACAGACAGAGCTCCGACCGATGAGGAGATGGAACAGCTTCTCTTTGCATGGAAGATAGTCAAGCACACAAAGTCCAACGGCATCGCACTTGCAAAGGATAACGCAACCGTCGGCATAGGCCCGGGTCAGACAAACAGGATCACCGCTCTCGAGCTTGCCATTAAGTACGGCGGCGACAAGGTCAAGGGCAGCGTTATGGCCTCCGACGCGTTCTTCCCGTTCAGCGACTGCGTTGAGGCGGCAAAGAACGCTGGGATCACAGCAATAATCCAGCCCGGCGGCTCCATCAGAGACGAAGACAGCATCAAGGCATGCAACGAAGCAGGTATCGCGATGGTGTTTACCGGCATGAGACATTTTAAGCACTAAA
>JAFYGK010000004.1 GCA_017543285.1 Clostridia bacterium
AAACCCCGGAAACATTGAATTTCCAGGGTTTTTCGCATCTTTCTTGTAGCCGATTATCTCGTCGAGAACGGAGGAGCACGACGTGCCGCTTTGAGGCCGTACTTTTTGCGTTCCTTCATTCTCGGGTCACGAGTGAGGAAGCCGGCTTTCTTGAGAAGCGGGCGGAGATTTTCGGAATCATATTCGAGCAGCGCTCTGGAGATGCCGTGACGGATGGCGCCGGCCTGGCCGGTGACGCCGCCGCCGTTGACGCGGCAGACAATATCGAACTTGTCGGCTGTCTCGGTGAGAGCGAGAGGCTGACGAACGATGAGCTTGAGGGTATCAAGACCGAAATAATCATCGATGGAACGGTCGTTGATGGTGATGTTGCCGGAGCCGGGATAAATGCGAACACGCGCTACAGAGGATTTTCTTCTGCCGGTGCCGTAGAAATAAGGTTTAGAATCAAACATTAGAGCGTCCTCCTTTTAAAATTCCAGAGCTTCGGGCTTCTGGGCGATGTGCTTATGCTCTGCGCCCTTGTAGGCGCGCAGTCTTGTAAGAGCCTTTCTGCCTATGACTGTGTCGGGTATCATACCCTTGACAGCGAGGGTCATTGCCAGTTCGGGACGGGTTCTCATCAGCTCGTCATATCTTGTGGCCTTTAAGCCGCCGATCCAGCCGCTGTGACGGTAGTAGTATTTCTGTGTGAGCTTTTTGCCTGTCAGAACAGCCTTTTCGCAGTTGATGATGACAACATGGTCGCCGCAGTCAACATGGGGAGCGAAGATGGGCTTATGCTTGCCGCGGAGAAGGACGGCTGCCTTTGCGGCGGTTTCGCCAAGGGTCTTGCCCGCAGCGTCAAGAACATACCATTTGCGGTCTATTTCCGCAGGCTTCGGCATATAGGTTGACATGATTTTTACCTCCGTGAATATTATCGTATTGCAACGCTTGAAATTGTAACACATTGCATAGTCAAAGTCAATAGCTTTTTTCGATTATTTTGATTTATAATACAGTAAGCTCTTGTTTTCGGCAGTTTTCTGTGTTTTGCTCCTGTTTGCTCATTTTGTATTTACGAAATTTCACATGATCCGGCAAACAAACAGGGCTTATCAATGCGATAAGCCCTGACTCATATTTTCTCTTGCATGCTGTCAGTATTACAGTATTCCGACCGCCATTTTCAGTATTATCAGCGCGTCGGCTGTTGTAATTTTTCCGTCGCCGTCGATATCCGCCAGTTTATTCTGACTGTCGCTCGGATTCTCAATGCCGACGGCAAACTTCAAGGTCATCAGCGCGTCGGATGTTGTTACCTTCCCGTCGCCGTCAATATCGCCCGGCTTTTCAGCATCAATAAAATGTTTGGTCGCCATGATAAGATACGTGTTTGTATCGTCAAAGCTCTTCCTGAATTCATTCCAGTCATCCTCGGTGCCGTAATAGTATACGTCCTTTAGCTTGCTGGTATTGCTGAATACATATATTCCTACAGATTTTAAGCTTTTGTATATAGCAACACTTTCCAGTTCCGAACAGCCGTTAAAAGTGTATCTGTCTATATTTGAGACGCCGCTCGGAATAGTTACGCTTTTCAGGCTTTGACAATGGTAGAATGCAGCTCTGCCAATGCCGGTAACATTTTCGGGAATAATCACGTCTTTTAGAAGATAATCATTTGCAAACGCATATTCTCCTATCGATGTAACACTTTCGGGAATCTCGACTTTTTCGAGAACATCGCAATAGCGGAATGTGCTGTCCTTGATTTCGGTTATTCCGTCGGGTATCCTGACCTCGCGCAGGCTCGAGCAGAATATAAATGCAGAGGCTCCGATGCTGGTAACGCCGTCAGGGATATTGACTTCGACAAGATTCGTGTTGTTTGCGAGCGCCTTTTCTCCGAGATAGGTAACGGTGTCCGGCAAAACTATCCTTTCAGCCCCTGTATTATAAAGAGCACAGTCGTTGATAAACGTAACGCTGTCGGGAACGGTTATTGATGTGACCTTGTTGCAGATATTGAATGCAGAATTCGCAATCGCTTTTGTACCCGGCTTTATTACATAATCGCCTGACAGCTTGGTATTGTCGGCGCGTATGAGATGCTCGTCTATGTAAAGCACTCCGTCCTCGTCCCAGTTGTTCTGGTCGTCATAATAGGCTGTGTTTGTGAAATCATTGGCGACTATCTCTTTGACTGCACCGAGGATTTTTATATCAGACAGCTTATAGCAGTTGTAGAACACGCCCGAATCCATTTTTGTCACGGTGGACGGTATCACGATGCTTTCAAGAAGAGGGCAATATTCAAAGGCGTTTTTTCCTATTGATTCCAGACCCTCAAAAAGAGTGACCTTTTTAAGTCCGGAGCAGTGCTGAAATGTCAGCTCACGAATAGCTTTTACGCTGCTCGGAACAGTAACCTCTGCCAGATTGTGGCAACCGTAAAATGCGGCTCCCAAAATGGTTTCTACGCCCTCGGGAATGGTTACGCTTTTCATCTGGCCGCATTGGCTGAATGCGCCTGCACCTATGAATTTAACGCTATCGGGAATAACGAGATTCTCCACTATGCATGATTCAAAGGCTCTGTTTCCGATGCTCGTAACGGTATCGGGAATGTTGAGAACCGTAGACTGGCAGTGGTTATAGGCATAGTTTCCTATTGTTTCAACGCCGTAGGGAATGACCGCTTCCTCTGTTGCATATGTACCATAAAAAGCATAATCGCCTATATGTTTTATGCTGCCGTCATCAGGTACGATGCTGTCATTGAAGCCCTTTATAAGCGTTCCTGTGGCCGCTTCGATGACGCATTTATCCTTCACATAGTAGTAAGCATTGCCTTCGTCGACAGATATGCTTGATATAGAGCTGTTATAGAAGGTTTCTCCGCTCATTTGCTTGACGCTTGAAGGAATCGTAACGCTGAAAAGCCACCGGCAGTTTGAAAATACCTGTTTTCCGAGACGCTCCACGGTGTCCGGCATTTCTACAGTGGACATCGAGCATGCCGCAAACGCTTTGTCGCCCAGAGCCTTTACGGTGTAGCCGTCAATCTCGGACGGCACAGTCAATGTGGTTGCTATCTGATCAGAGCATTTTGTTATAACCGCATAGCCGTCCTCAATCTCATAGGTGAAGATTCCGCTTGTTTCGGCGGACGAGCCGACCGGCGCGACAAGCATCGCCGAAAGCACCAGCGCGATGAGCGCCATACATAATACTTTTTTCATTTTGATTACTCCTATCTTTTTTGTTTTTCGATGAAAACAATTTTCACTTTATCAAATATTAACATAAAAAATATCGTTTGTCAATACATATATAAATTAGTACCTGATAATTGTGCAATTTAACAAACACATTACAAACTCTGTGACTTCACCGGCTACGAACTACATCAAACACACCAGCGTCAGCATTTCCTCCACCCTGCAATAGATGTCGTCCAGATCGCTCATGGGCAGCGGGTTTTGACCCTTTCCAAGCTCCACCGTAAAGCCGGGACGGTTAAATTCCCCGATAAACCAATCCTTGAAACCGCCAAGCGACGCAAGCCCCTCCGGGTCCTCGAGAGCATATCCGCTGCTCTGCGCCATGATTTCGGCCATCTTGCGCGACCGATCGGGCATTTTATCGCCGTACCGCCAATAGATGACTTCGCCCTGACTGTGCAGAGCAACGACATGGCGCACATTGCCTGCCCTGCAAAAATCGGTCAGCGCGCACGTCTCCGGTTCCGACTCGGGCGCAGTACCGCCGTATCGCGTGGGAGCCGGACCGTTTATGCCCTGCTCGGCCTCCATTTTGCGCAGCCTTTGCCAACCGGCGTCAAAATTGTGGTTAATATCGACCCCGCGTGCGTTTGCCTGCCAGTGTCTCGTGTCCTTTGTCGCAGAGGCGACAAAATTTGCGCACCTGAGCGCGCCTGAAGCTCCGCACTGAGCTATTTCAGCCCCGTCGGGATTTACAAAGGGGATAAAAACTATCCTCCGACCGAACAGCGCGGGACGTATTCTTATGCCGCATAAGCAGCTGCCGTCATCTGCTGTGCGGCACATATTTTCTATAAATCGAAGCAGCACAAGCCCGGTCAGCCACTCGCTGCCGTGAAAACCTGCGCTTATCACAACCGGATCGTCCGCTTCACCGACCGAAAGAGCGGATATATCCCGCCCGAGAAAGCTTTTACCTATCGAAAACCGCGTTAAAAAGCCGTATCTGCGAAGCAGCTCGTCTGTCATACGTCTGACGTTTCCGTATGTCGGCTGCATGGAAGAAATAAACTGCATTTACCATTCCACCTTATATAATAATCGAAGCATGCCGCGAAACAGGGATAATCAATACTGTATATAGTATTACGGCGCAATAAAATGAGTGAATCACAAACGGCCGTTTCGATTTTGCAAGCTATAATCCATAACGAACAAAAGAGCTTTATTTATGCGCGGGATACCTTCTGTGTCAAACAAAAAACCGTGCCGCACCGGTCGGGTGAAGCACGGTATAAAGTCAGTGAAAAACGGTGGTTACTTGGAGGCAGCCTCAACTATCTTTGCAAAATCAGGAGCCTTCAACGAAGCGCCGCCGATAAGACCGCCGTCAACATCGGGCTGAGCCAGAAGCTCCTCCGCGTTGCCTGCGTTCATGGAGCCGCCGTACTGAATGGTTACGCCGTCTGCCGCTTCCCTGCCGTATATCTCGGCAAGAGTCGCACGAATGACCGCGCAAACTTCATTTGCCTGTTCGGCGGTAGCCGTTTTGCCTGTGCCGATCGCCCAGACAGGCTCATAAGCGATGATTATCTGCGAAAGCTGCTCCGCGGAAACGCCGCCGAGGGCTATCTTTGTCTGCATGGCGACGAGCTCGTTTGTTATGCCCTGCTCGCGCTGACTGAGTGTTTCGCCCACGCAGACGATGGCGGTGAGACCGGCTTCGATTGCGCCGAGAGTGCGCTGATTAACGGTGGCGTCGGTATCGCCGAAATATGTTCTGCGTTCACTGTGACCGAGTATGCAGTATTCAACGCCCATAGTCTTGAGCATTTTTGCGGAAACCTCGCCCGTGAAGGCGCCGCTTTCCTTCCAGTAGCAGTTCTGCGCCGAAACGGCGATATTGCTGCCCTTTGTGGCTTCGAGAGCCGCGGGGATGTCGATGAACGGCACGCCGACGATGACCTTGCAGCCGGCATCTGCGACGAGGGGTTTTATTTCGTTGATGAGAGCAGTCGCCTCATCGGGGGTCTTGTTCATTTTCCAGTTGCCGGCGATAACGGCGCTGCGAAGATTCTTGTTCATATAGACCAACCTTTCATTTGAAGACAGAGTCCAGAGCATTTTGATCCTGCTCTGAACTCTGAAAAGTAACTCTGTTATTCCTTATCCTGCAGTGCGGCAATACCCGGGAGCTCCTTGCCTTCAAGGAATTCGAGGGAGGCGCCGCCGCCGGTGGAGATATGGGTCATCTTGTCGGCAAAGCCCAGCTTTTCGATGGCTGCTGCGGAGTCGCCGCCGCCGATGATGGAAACAGCGCCGCTTTCTGCAACCGCTTTAGCAACAGCGATAGTGCCCTGCGCATACTGATCCCACTCGGTAACGCCCATCGGACCGTTCCATACGACCGTGCCGGCGTTGCTGATAGCGTCGGCATAGAGCTGCTCGGTCTCCGGACCGATGTCAAGTCCCATCCAACCATCGGGTATTTCGCCCTTCGGAGCAACATCGAACTTGGCGTCGGATGCAAATCTGTCGCCGATCCTGTTGTCGATGGGGAGCAGGAACTTAACGCCCTTTGCCTGAGCCTTCTTGAAGATCTGGTCAGCGAGCTCGAGCTTGTCTTCTTCAACGAGAGAAGATCCAACGGTGTGACCCTCGGCCTTGTAGAAGGTGTAAGCCATGCCGCCGCCGATGATAAGGGTGTCGACCTTGTCGATGAGGTTGTTGATAACGCCTATTTTGTCGGAAACCTTTGCGCCGCCGAGGATAGCAACAAAGGGTCTCTTGGGATCGGCAAGCGCGCCGCCCATGATGGAGATTTCCTTCTGGATAAGGTAACCGGAAACCGCGGGCAGATAGTGAGCCACGCCCTCTGTGGAGCACTGCGCTCTGTGTGCTGTGCCGAACGCGTCGTTAACATAGATTTCGGCAAGAGAAGCGAGCTTCTCGGAAAACTCGGGAGCGTTCTTTGTTTCTTCCTTGTGGAAGCGTACGTTTTCGAGCAGCATGACTTCGCCGTCTTTGAGGCCTGCTGCGAGAGTCTGAGCCGATTCGCCGACTACATCGGCTGCCATTTTAACCTCCTGACCGAGAGCCTTTGTGAGGTACTCGGCTACGGGAGCGAGGGAATATTTAGGATTAAACTCTCCCTTGGGTCTGCCAAGATGAGAGCAGAGGATGACCTTTGCGTTGTTGGCGATAAGGTACTTGATGGTGGGAAGAGCTTCGACGATGCGCTTGGGGTCGGCGATGGAACCGTCTTCATTGAACGGAACGTTGAAATCGCAGCGGACAAGAACCTTCTTGCCGGCAACGTCGATATCCTCAACGGTCTTTTTGTTAAGCATAGACATAGGTTAAACATCCTTTCGTGATATAAGTTCGTTATTTGTTTGACATTCTGACAAACATATTTTAAACTAAAAAATCTTACATTTCAAGACTATTTTTCCTGCATTCTTTGTATTCTATCCTTTAGAGAATATGTTATATAAGATTTGAGTATTTTTGTGGAAAATAGATAATTCAATACGGTTGAAAAGCCACGCGGAGCGGCCGAGGCTGCCGCTCGGGATCAATGCCCGGGTCAGAGAGGAGCAAATATCTCCTCCGCAGAAAAGCGGAGCGGCTCCGGCTGCGGCCCCGCCGGACAAAGGATCAACGCCTTAGGCGTCCGCGCGCAAAGCAGTTTCTGAAAAGGTATTCGCTGGTCGCGCAAATTATGTATTGCCATAAGGCATAAAGTATGGTAAAATATTTAAAATGCTGTAATTATGCGAATCATTAATCACTTCCCGTATCGAAAGGATGTATTCAATATGTCAGGACATTCCAAGTGGAACAACATCAAGAGAAAAAAGGAAAAGACCGACGCCGCCAAAGCCAAGATCTTCACAAAGATCGGACGTGAGATCGCGACAGCCGTCAAGGAAGGCGGCAGCGCGGATCCCAGCGTAAATACGCGCCTTAAGGATTGCATCGCCAAGGCAAAGGCAAACAATGTCCCAAACGACAACATCGAACGCATTATCAAGAAGGCTGCCGGCGAAGGCAACGGCGCTTCATATGAAACCATCACATACGAGGGCTACGGTCCCAACGGCGTCGCCGTAATCGTTGAAACATATACCGACAACAGGAACCGCACCGCAGGCGATATGCGCCATTATTTCGACAAAAACAGCGGCAACCTCGGCAACCCCGGATGCGTCTCATTCATGTTCAACAAGAAGGGCGTTATCGTCATCGAGGCCGAGGACCTTGACGAGGAAAAGGTAATGGAGGACGCTCTCGAAGCCGGCGCAACCGATTTTTCCGCCGACGAGGACGTCTTTGAGATTAACACCGATCCGGATGATTTCGGAGCGGTCTGCGAGGATCTTACGGCAAAGGGCTACAGCTTCCTTGAAGCCGACGTCGCCATGGTACCCGATACCTACACCGCCCTGACCGATCCCGAATCCATCAAGAAGATGGCCCGCCTCATCGACATGCTTGAGGAAAACGACGACGTCCAGAACGTCTGGCACAACTGGGAGAACGCCGACGACGCCGAATAAACGAACGATAATAACGACAAAAAAACGGCAGACCGAAGGGTCTGCCGTTTCTGATAGTTTTGTCCCGGTATCCGGCTTTATGCCGGAAAGCGGAATCTGCGTCCTTCTTCCCGGCAGGATCGGCTGCCGGCTAACAGCCGCAGCCGCAGTTGTTGTTTGTAATGCCGTTGCAGCCGCAGCCACAGCCACAGCCGTTGTCGTTGTTATCGAAGAGGGCGATGAGGATGATAAGGACGATGATCCAGGAGATGCCGTTGTTTCCACAGAAGTTCATTTGCGTTTTCCTCCTTTCGGTCGGTGATAGTACATACTATGCCGGACAGGCAAAAGCGGTTACCGCATTTGTTGACACGCGCGCGCAAATGGTATATCATTATTCTGCAAATCAGTTTTTCTAAGGAGAAGTCAGATGAAGAAGAGCATTATTTCACTGCTGCTGGCATTTGCAATTATTATATGTATATGCGGCTGTGCGGTTGCCGGTAACAGACAGAGCGCGCCCGAACCGGAGGCGACCGGTTCTCCGGGAATATCGGTCGAGCCGTCGTCCGAAGCGCCGGAGGAGCCGTCGTCCGAGCCGGAGATAAAAACCACCGATTTTTCGGTGACGGCAGGCGATACGATAGAGGACGTGGCGCAGCAGCTTGAGGAAGCAGGGCTTTGTCCGGCAGAGGAGTTCCTGACCGAGTGTAAAAAAACGCCCGATATCGATCTGTTCGCCGGTTATGAGCCGAGCGACATAAGACCCTATCCCGTCGAAGGATACATCTTCTCCGGTGATTACGAAATTGAGGAGGGCGCGTCGGCGGAGGATATTCTGGCGGTATTTATGGACAACGCGCAGAGCGTTATTACTGACGAAAGGATGCAAAAGGCCGGGGCGATGGGATATACGATAGACCAAATGGTGACCCTTGCCTCCATTGTGCAGAAGGAAAGCAAGACGGTCGACGCCATGCCGGGAGTTTCGGCGGTTTTTCACTGCCGCCTGAAAAGTCCCGATTATCCCAATCTCCAGTCGGACATGACGAGAAGCTACAACGGCGGAACGCACAACACATATGAAGTAAGGGGCCTGCCCGCCGGAGCCATCTGCTGTATTTCGGTCGAGGCTCTCGACGCCGCGTTGGAGCCGCTGGACATCGAAGCCTATTACTTCGTGTACGACACCGAGAGAAATTATTACTACGCCAAAACCTACAGCGAACACAAGAAAAATATCAAAAAACTTCAGGATGAGGGAATATTTGATATATGGTAGCTTTCGTAAATTATAAATGCAGATAAGAAAGGACGGCTCATGCGGCATAAGGAATTCAACCAAAAAACAAAGCGGCTCGATACAAATGGCGATCAGATCCCTGATTGGTACTGGAAAGCGGGATTGCACGATGCACAGGTGTTGTCTATTACCGAATCGTTGTTGCCGATAGATTGGAAATCGAAAGACCCTCTTCGAAACTGTCTGGAGATAGGTCTAAGTTGTCGGTATGCTATGTTCGAGAGGAATATCACCAAAATCAAGCTGTTTAATTATAAGTTGAGTTTGCCGTTGCCCGTTTTGTCATATGACAGTGTATGGTGGATCAGCGATGCCATCAGCATGAATGCAAACGGCCTCTGCCATCTGGAAATAGAGCTGGTCTCCGGCCGAAAAAACAAAATTTTTTTAAAGATAGACTTTGAATCGGCAGAAATTGAAAGAAAACAGTAATCATTTCTGAAAGACATACCCGATATCCGGCAGGCCGGTACGGGAAAGGAGCCACAGATTGCAATGGTCTGTGGCTCCTTTACTAAATTATTCCAATCAGTCGGCTATGCAGGCGAAATCAGTCAAAACGGTTTGATGTTTTAGAATAATCTTCTATAATCGTCTTGACAAATACCGCTTAATTCACTACAATAGTTAGCGTAGACTAACAGCCGTTGTTATCCATACAGAGAATCGTGAAAAGAGTTTTGCTCTTTTATTTTTTGAGATACAGGTTAGCTATAGCTAATAAGAGAGAAAAATGAACATACACGAAGAAATAAAAGCTTCATATAAATCGCTCGGCAAAGGATTTGCCAATATGTACGACGGGATTATCACCCGCTCCACCCTGCTCGGCAAAATGATGGACAGCCTGGTCTGGGAGCTGAACGCGGAGAACGCGGCAAAGTGGATCAATGACGCTCTGTCGCCGATACCGGATAACTTTTCAGGGAAACTCCTTGAAGTCCCGATTGGTACGGGCGTTCTGACGGTGCCGGTGTATAAGAATATGAACGACGCAAATATCACCTGTCTTGACTATTCAGCCGATATGATGAAGAACGCCGAAAACAGAGTAAACGCGCTTGGCGTTAAAAATGTTTCGTTTGTGCAGGGAGATGTCGGGGCGCTTCCGTTTGAAGACGAAAGCTTTGACGTCGTACTGTCGCTCAACGGCTTTCACGCCTTTCCGGACAAGGAGGCGGCGTACAAAGAGACGTACCGCGTTCTGAGGACAGGCGGGATCTTCTGCGGATGCTTTTATATCGCACAAGAATTCAAGCGCACCGATTGGTTTGTGAAGCATATGTATGTGCCGAAGGGCTTTTTCACTCCGCCGTTTGAAACAAAAAGCAGTCTGAAAGAACGTCTTTCGGAAATGTATTCCGAAGCGGTCGTTTCGACCGTCAAAGCGGAAGGGATCTTCCGGTGTGTAAAATGAGGAAAAGATATGTGGCTGAATATTGCTGAAGGAATAGCAATCCCGTTCATAGGCACGGCTCTGGGCTCGGCGTGCGTGTTCTTCATGAAAAAACAGCTGAGGCGCACGGTGCAACGCGCGCTGACCGGCTTTGCGGGCGGCGTGATGGTCGCGGCGTCGATCTGGAGCCTGCTTATCCCGGCTATGGATCAATGCGCCGACAAAGGCAGATGGGCGTTTCTTCCCGCTTTCGTCGGTTTCTGGCTCGGCATCCTGTTTCTGCTTCTGCTCGATAAGATCATACCGCATTTACATATGAACGCACAACAAGCGGAGGGACTTAAAAGCAAAGCGAAGAAAACGACCATGATGGTGCTCGCCGTTACGCTGCACAATATTCCGGAGGGAATGGCGGTAGGCGTTGTGTTTGCGGGACTTCTTTCCGGCTCCGCTGAGATCACGGCAGGCGGCGCGCTGGCGCTCTCCATCGGGATCGCGATACAGAATTTCCCTGAGGGCGCGATCATTTCGATGCCGCTCCACGCAGAGGGCAAGAGCAAAGGCAAAGCGTTTCTTGATGGCACGCTTTCGGGCGCGGTCGAACCAATCGGAGCGCTGTTGACGGTGCTTTTTGCGGGGCTATTCGTGCCCGCTATGCCGTATCTGCTTTCTTTTGCGGCGGGCGCGATGATCTACGTCGTCGTGGAGGAGCTGATCCCCGAAATGTCGGCGGGAGAGCATTCGAACGTGGGCGTTATCATGTTCGCGCTCGGCTTCACGGTCATGATGGCGCTCGACGTGGCGCTCGGATAAATACAGAAACAAAATCGGGGCGGCAAGCCCTTGATTTCATCGCATACAGTTAGCCAATGCTAACCAAAGGAGGACATTATGAAAAAGATCACGGTGAAAATCGACGGAATGATGTGCGGCATGTGCGAAGCGCATATCTGCGACACGATAAGAAGGGCGTTTCCGGACGCGAAAAAGGTGACTGCTTCCAGAAAGAGCGGCGAGGCGACGTTTTTATACGACGGCGCCCCCGACGAAGAAGCGCTGAAAAAGGCGATCACTGATACGGGTTACACTTTCGTTTCCGTTTCATCGGAAGAATACAAAAAACGCGGTCTGTTCGGCAGGTAAGGAGGACGGCGGTATGTTCATCGAGATCAAAGGCGCGAAAAAACAGTACGGTACGGGAGAAGCGGCGGTTTATGCGCTCGACGGCGTTGATTTTTCGCTTGAAAAAGGAAGGATCTGCGTCATTCTCGGCCCGTCCGGATCGGGTAAAAGCACGCTGCTGAATATGATAGGCGGACTTGATTCGCTCGACTCGGGCGAGATTACCGTCGACGGGCAAAGGATCACCGGGCTTTC
>JAFYGK010000029.1 GCA_017543285.1 Clostridia bacterium
GATGCTACGAGGGTTGGTTCGTTTTCAACGTGGAAGAACCTCGGGCGTATAGTCCGAAAATCTGAGCGTGGCATCAGGATCCTGTGCCCACATTCCTTCAGGGTCACGAACGAAACAACTGGCGAGGAAGAGTCAAAGATTGGCTGGCATACTGGATACTGCTGGGATATCTCGCAGACATATGGCGAAGAGTTGCCAGACATCTGTGCACCTCTCGATGCTGATGTTGTCGGCTATGAGAATCTTCTCGATGTACTGATCCGCATCAGCCCTGTTCCAGTCGAATTTGTCGATCATATCGACAGTGGCGCTCGTGGATACTTCAGCCCCTCTGAAAAGAAAATTGTCATCTGTGAAGGAAACGAGCCAGAAGTTATCTCGGTACTTCTGCATGAGCAGGCTCATAGCTGGCTGGTCGCTCACGATACAGAGGAAAAGCTGACAAGGCATCACAGAGAATGCGAAGCGGAAGCCGTTTCATACATCTGTTGCACTCAGTTGGGCATTCCTTGTGAAGAAGCATCATTCCAGTATCCTCATTTGCTTGAAGCCAATCTGCATACACGGTCTGAACCTTATCATAGGTTCTGCAAATATCTTTGCACTTAGAAAGCTTTCGCCTTGTGCAGCGTCCCTTGTAATGTAGTTTTCTCATTTCATATTGTCCTTTCGCCTTGTCTTGAGATTTCCCCAAAAGTTTCCCCGATTTTCTTCCCGATTTTTAAAATCGGGTCCATTTTTCAAAGCTGGGGCGAAAACTGGGAAAAAACTGGGGTTTGCTAATTGCTGAAACCCTTGATTTTACTGCATTTTTTCAATCCTCCTGATTTCTCCCAAGATCTCGTTTCCCGATTTCCCATTATCACGTAACATTCTCACTTAACGTCCTCATGGTCCAAATTTTCATTCTCGTTGAACCTCCTATCGGTCCGTTATATGTCGTTTCATCATCATCGAGACTTGGGTATTTCAAGGCGTCAGGACATAGAAAAAGCCTTGTAACTACTGCGTTTCGTAGCTACAAGGCTAAAATTTCGGTTCGCTATGTCGTTTCGAATGCCTCTGTTACGTCTTCACGGCAGCTCCAGCTTGAGTGTCAGTCGGACGTTAAAGGGCGTTGTAAGTGGACAGGTTCGTGCCTCACTCCCACTCGCTCCCGGGAGCTGATACTTAAACACTTTTGCTTAAGTAATATGTCTCGTGGTATTTTTATTATCTGCGTTATTTGTTGAATTTTCGCCGTATGATTTTTGTTGTCAATTTGTTGCCGCTGCAGGGTCATTTCACCTGCCAATAGCCGGTCTTATTTGAACCGACCCGGACTATCAGCCCCTTGCTTTTCAAAGCCGACAAAACTCTTGTTATTGTGCGCTGCGACTTTCCCGTTTTCTCGATCAGCCCGGCGTTGGTCATATCGGGCTTATCCCTGAGACAGGTCAGCACGGCTTGCTCCAAATCGCTTATATGGTCATTTATCCGGCCATTTTTTTGGCCAGATAAAAGCGGTTTATTTCTGTCAATTCTTGAAAACTCAAGCATAAAATCCGTATCGGTGTTTGTGTATTGTATTTTTACACTTGCCGCATTGCAAAGAGAATATATTTTTCTGATCCCCGAACCGAAGGTTTCAACGTCCTTGCACAGATAAAGGACTCGCGCTATCGTTTCGTTTCTGAGGAAGGAATGAATGTCTCGGCTTACAAAATCTATCGGCTCAAATTCATTTGCGAATGAACCGGGGTTGACAATGGATATGCGGTCGGAAAAGATGTCTATCTCATGCTGCACAGGGAGGTCATACCTCGCATGGGCAAAGCTGTTTATAACCGCTTCTCTGAGGGCGTCAATCGGTATTTCGGGAATCTCCTTCCGGTGGATACCGTCGCCTTCCATTTCCACGCGCCACCGGATATTCTTTATAATATACCCGACGGCAGCGTCGATCAGCTGAAAAATGTTGCCTTCTTCTCTCGCGATGTCGAGAAACGTTTCTTTGTGTTCTGTGGCGAAAACAGCCATTTTCAGCACAATCGGATTCTTTGAAGAAAAAAGATATTTTCCGGCATTGGTGAGACGGTCTCCGTTTAAAACTCCTATTTTTGACAAGATTGCCTGCCTGTCAAATCCGTAATCGGGCATTCTCCCACACTGAACTGCATTCCGATAAAAGTTTTCAAGCGTTTTCTCGTCGACATCAGCTATAGTTGCATCGGATGTTTTGTTTTCCCAGTTTTCGGCATATTCCTGTCCGACCATAATTTTACGCAGCTGCGAAGGGGTGAGCTCTCTGTCTTCATCGGCAATACGGATATAATACTTGCCGAATGCGGAATACGGCACATCATCGCCGCGAAATTCCACGACGATCACTTCGCTGCCGTCTATTTTGTCGGTAAAGACCGAAGGGAATATCTGCGGCCGGATAGCTTCAAAAATCTTTCTGGATACATCCCTAACAGTGGAATCGGTAATTGTGAACTTGAAAGGCGTGCCGTCATTTTTCAGACCAAAAAAGATTTTTCCCCGGCGATGTTTATTCAGTATGCTTGAAATAGAGACCATTGCTTCATTCAGCTCGCCGGTTGTTTTCTTGAACTCGGTATACTCGTCCTCACGCATAGCATCGCCCTCTTTCTATGTTTATTATAGCCATTATGGCTAAATAAGTCAAGGATAATGGCTAAATAAACGGCTATTAAAAAATTAATATATAAAGATTATCTGAGAAACTCTTGGCGTCGTCCTAAAGATAAGATATTTATGCGACCGCAGCGTTTGCATTGATCTTCTCGATCACCTTTTTTATGCCTGTCCATACCGTCATATCGCCGAATATCTCGACGACGCTGCCCTGATCGGAAAACGGCGGCTCGCGCAGAATAGAAAGATCCTTCATGATTCCGTTGTGTACGATGTACTCCACGATCTGATTGACAAAATATATTTGCCTGCTGTCCAGATCAGCGCTGCTCAAATATTCGGAAAACGCGGCTTTTGCGGCGTTCATATCCAGACCGACTATTTCACGCACAAGCTCTCCCAGCGGCTTACGGCCGTACTCGGCTTCGTAGTCCTGCCTGCTTCCGACCTCGCTCCAGAGTATTGCTTCCAGCTCCTTTACGTCCTCTGCCGTCAGCGGCTGATTGCTTTTCAGCTTGATAATAACGGCGTTATCCTGATGCATGCGGATATAGTGTTCCATTTTCATCCTGTAGTTTTTCAGGTCGTCGTTTTCCAGCTCCGATTTGTTCCATTCAACCGATAATATCTCATCGTCGAAATTTGTATCATATCTGGTTTTGTCAACGGGAATATACTTGATGAGATCGCGGAGCTTTTCCCTGATATGCTCAAATTCGTTTATACCTGCATTGTCTAAATAATCGGTGTGAAGTATCTTGTCGATGAGCTCCGCCTGCGCGGCTATCTCAGGTATATTGGAAACCGAAGCGATAGCGGAAGTCTTTTTCAGAAGATCTCTTCTTGCCTTGGGATAGCTCTTGCCCGCAAGATATGCGAGCTCAATACCGTACATGAGCGCATCAAAGCGCACGGCCTTGGCGTCGTCCTCGTCAGGTATAATAAGGGGCGCAAGCTCCTGCCCGATCAAAAGAGTGTCTTCATATGTCAGCGCACTGTAATTGTCTGCGTTTGCATATATTTCAACATATTTCAGATGCTGCCTCACGGCGAAGTTTTCCTTGTTCAGCTCTCTTACCTTTCGTGTCATATCGTTGACGAGGCTTTTACGGAATGCGATCAGATCGTCAGTCTGATAGGCAATATCCTGCAGCTTGTATGCAATCTGCGATTTCAGATGAAAAACGGCTCCCTGCAGTGCAATGGTATTGGGCGTCGGCTTGCCGGTGTTCATCCTGAAAAACTCAAAATTGCCGCAGAAATCAAAAATATAGAATTTTTCCTTGTCGCTTCCGTCGAGGAGATTAGGGCAAAGCCTTGTGCCGCGTCCGATCATCTGCCAGAATTTCGCCTTGCTCAAGACCTTCTTGAAGAAAACAAGGTTGAGCACCTCCGGCACGTTTATGCCGGTATCGAGCATGTCCACCGATATGGCTATCTGCGGAAGCTTTTTGGGGTCGGAGAACTCGTCGATTGCGCTTTGAGCATAAGTCATGTGGTTATCTATGACCTTTGCAAATCCCGGGAGATGAGGATACTGCTCGCAGAACACGTCATATATCTTTTCGGCATGATTGTGGTTTTTCGCAAAAATGATGGTCTTTCCGAGCTTTTCGCCGTAATCTATTTTGAGGCCCTGCTCCATAACGATGTGAAGCACCTCTTTTATTGTGTCTTTATTAAAGATCCACTCGTTAAGCGCAGATGACGATATGCTTTCCGGCAGATCGCCGTCCTTTGCGAAGGTCTCCTCATACGCCCTCTTATCCTCATCTGACAGCTCATCATAGACTATGCCCTGTTCTATAAACTTGAGCCGCGTTTCCACCGACATAAAATCGACAAGATAACCGTCTTTGACCGCCTGCGCCAGCTCATACCCGTATGTCGGCACACCATTTTCCAGCTCGAATATCTCATATGTGTTCTTGTCGATCTCGTCCTTGGGGGTCGCGGTAAGACCGACGAGAGGAGCGTCGAAATAGTTGAAGATGTCCTTGTATTTATTGTATATGGACCGGTGCGCCTCGTCGCATATAACAAGATCAAAATGCCCGACGGTGAACAGCTTGCCCTTTTCATCCTTCGCGGTATCTATCACATTCATCATGGTCTGATAGGTGGAAAAAACGCAGTGGGCGTTGTAATTGTCCTTTTCCTCGCAGAGATTTGTCACCGAAAGATCGGGCAGCAGATTAACAAAGCTGCGCTTTGCCTGCGTGACAAGCGAATTTCTGTCGGCAAGGAAGAGGATATTCTTCACCCATCCGTGCTGCAGCAGCACATCGCAGAGGGCTATCACAGTTCTCGTTTTGCCCGAGCCGGTCGCCATGACAAGCAGGGCCTTGCGGCGGTTTTTGTTGCCGAATGCGCTGCACACGGCTTTTATCGCACCCTCCTGATAGTATCGTCCGGCTATGGCGGAGTTTACCTGCACATGGTTAAGACTGGTCCGCATGGATTGCAGGTTGAACAGCTTTTCGAGGTCGCGCTTTGAATATACCGAGGCTACCTTTCTTTCGGGATAAAGGTTGTCCTGTATGCGCGTCTCAAAGCCGTTGGACAGAAAGATGACCGGTCTGCGGCGGTATTTTTTCTCCAGTATGTCGGCGTACAGCTTTGCCTGCTGGCGACCCTTTGACACATCGACGCAGGTGCGCTTGGCTTCCAGCACGGCAAGCGGTCTGCCGTCGTCGCCGTAGAGGACATAGTCGGCGTAGCCCACCTCGGATTTATTGGGCATACCGGGCAGCTCCACTTCGTTCAGCCAGTCCTTGCCCTCTATCCATCCGGCGTCCTGCAGCATGAAGTCGATATATATTTTGCGCGTTTTGTATTCGGAGAGCTCCAGCGGCTTTGGCACATAGGTCTGCTGCTGTTCGGCGCGGCGCGCGGACAGCTCCTCTCTGAGCGATTTGTTTTCTTCCATCAGCGCGGCGATATCGGGCTTTTCACCCTGCGCGAAGGAAAGGGCTTCCTGCGGCGTTAGGGTGAGCAGCGAGCGGTCAAATTTGCGCTCGGTGTAGCTTTTCGCATAGAAATAGGCGACCTCATCGAGGAAGCAGAAGAGGTTTTCGAGGCACAGCTCGGCCTGTTCGGCGGTTATTTTTTTGCCGGCGTGAGCGGCGTTGTTGCCGAGTTTTCTTATGAAGTCCATGCGCCGCCATGTGTCCTCGCCGATGATGTCCCTGAATTTTTTGTCGTTCATCAGGGCGACGAGCGAGTCCTGATAGGGCATGGTGAGGTCGCGGTCGACCGAGTACATCCATTTGACCGCGAATTCCATTGCTCTGCGGCAGTTGAGCACGCAGGAGTCTATGTCTATATGCAGGATATTTTCGGCGGATATCGCCACGTCCGCGAAGGACGAGAATTGTTTATCCTGTTTCAGGAAGTCAAAGTTGGTCATGGGGTTACCTCATTGTATAAAGCAATACTATAATTCTTTCTGAGATTTTTGCGGTTGTTCTTTCTCAGTCAGCCACTCTTTTACTAATCTAATGTTGGTTTTTTCAAAGCAGTCAGGCCAATGCTCCAAATATGTGTTTATCACCCTGATGATGATATCTTTGTTGGTTACAACTTGCACTGCCTCTTCGTGCGAAATAAACATCTTATACACAAAATTTGTATACATTTTGTTTAATTCATCGTCAATATGAAAGTGTTTCTCCGTCATCTTTTTTGTGATGAAAAATATCTCTGATTGACTTTCTCTGAATTCCGCAAACGCATTATTTATCTGTGTATATTCACGCTCTATTCTATCTTTATCTTTAGAGGGCATGCCTTGATAATTTGAATATAGCGCTATTATGAAAAGTAGATTCCAAGTAACTGAAATATGATATGAAAGAGCCTTTTTCAATTCCATTCTATATTGCACCCATGTGCTAATAACAACAACAATAAAACTACAAGCGGCACCAATAGAGAATTCTTGCAATAGACGAGAATGTTGGAATTCGACAATTTCAAACACTACCGAAACAATTACACACACAACAAAGCATCCAATGCACACTTTTATAACATTTGTGAGTGTCTTAAACATATTTCCACCTCACCCAAAATATTTTTGCATCAAGCTATCAAAAAGCGTTTGCGCCTCATCCAGCGCCTTTTGCACAGCAGATTTTGTTTTTTCAACTTGAATTACAAATCGAGAAAACTGCCGTTGCCTGCTCAGTTCAGGCATTACCAATCTAATCTTATTCATTGTGGATATCGGTAATTGCGGCTGCGCTGAACCGCTCGCTATTGTTGCTTTTATGTCATCTAACTGCAAACGGAATTGCTCTATAAAGAACGTTTCATTAGTTAATGATCTGTTCATTCGCAAAATGACCATTCCGGAATTAATCCGTACATTTTCAAATGGTACGACTTCTGCATAGAATGCCAGATTTCCGAGAGTCCCCCTGGTTGTTAGTACAACATCTCCTCGTTGCAGTTTTCCTTTTCTAAGTGCAGCGTCCTTTTCTTTTGTAATAAACATACAGTCAGAGAAGTCGAAACCATGTTTTGTCACGTTCTTCGCATTTAAGAAGAGACAGTATCCCTCGTCGAAAAACTCTTCTTGCGTCGGATAATTCTTTCCTCTGTCGCCATCAATTATCTCGCATACTTCGGTCATGGGAAGTACAGGGATTTTTGCAGTATTATGTACTGGATCCCCAAACATCTCGACAAATCGGGCTTTGATGAGGTCGTCGAACAGGCGAAGCTGACGCTGACGTGATTCTATGATTGCATTTGTCCTATCGAGTGTTTGAACGATCTCCTGCTGACGATTTTGATTTGGGTATTCTATTTGAATCTCTTTCAGCCATTTGAAGTGCCTGTTATAACCTGTATCTGGTATCTTCGCATTCTTTAAAGCATAATACAGATATTTATAATTTGCATCAGGAAACCTACATCTCAATACTTTTACACCGTCTGCTCCAATAAAAAACGGTGCATCAATATACTTTATAATCCTTGTGTGATCTCCAAAAACAATGGCCGGAATGTCTTTAAATACTCCTTCTGTTATATCGGTATAGCCTGCAACACGGTTTTGACCTTGATCAATAATGGCATATTTGCCTTTATTATGATACTCACTGGTTTTAACTTTAACGCCGTTTTTGGTGCAATCAATGAAAACATCGCTAAATTTCCTTCTCATCACTTATCTCCGAATATTTTCTTCCGAATATAATCTGTGTTGCCAACTTTAAATTTTGTGCATATGTTATTAGGCTAAATGGATCAATTCCTTGCCAACCTGATCTTTCAACATAATACCTTATATCTACAAAATCATTGGCATGCTTATTAACGAATTGCTCAAAGAGCGAGTTGCCTTCTTCGGTATAACCAACAAGCTTATCTATTTCACTTTTAATACCTTCGGGCAAACACTCAAACAATACTTTAAGATTGTGACCGTTCTTTCCCTTGGGGTAACCTTCTCCATTTTTCAGAATAAGAGCTTTTAAATACATCTCCATCGCAAATGCTGCATTAACAGCAGTTGCAGCCGGAACCAGAGTTGGGCTTTTCCCATCGAATACATGAATTTCTCCAGATTCATGTATGCCTGTACATCTCCATGCAGCTTCCATAAAATCATTTCCGTTTTGCAAAAATGATTTTGCGTCTGCTTTTACATAATAATTAAACTCGCTAATATTATCTTTCTCCAGCTCGTCCATCGCCGCAGCGATCTCCTTCTCTATGCCCCGCAGCTCGGACAGTATCTCGCTCGTCGGAGGATACTCGACCGGCTTGTACTCCACCTTCTTGTACTTGTTGACGGACAAATCATAATCGTTGCCGACTATCTCATCCTTTGGCACAAAGAAGGATTTTTCCGTGCGCTCGCGGTCTTTTTCTCCCTCGGGATTGCGAAAACGCGCGACAATATCGGGAATATCATTGTCGGCAACCGGAGAACGCTTGTCGTCAAGGCTGAAGCCGTCGGCCTTCATATCGTAAAACCAGACCCTGTCGGTGCCGCCGTGTCCGGTTTTTGTGAAAATGAGTATCCCCGTCGATACGCCGGCATAGGGCTTGAATACGCCCGACGGCATGGAAATGACAGCCTCAAGCCTGTTTTCCTCGATCATCGCGCGGCGAATGTCCCTGTGAGCCTTTGAAGAACCGAACAATACGCCGTCGGGAACGATGCAGGCGCAGCGTCCGCCGATACGCAGCATGCGCAGAAACAGCGCAATAAACAAAAGCTCGGTCTTCTTGGTCTTGCACGCCTTTAAAAGATCGGCGGAAACAATGTCCGCGTCCAGAGAGCCCTTGAACGGAGGATTGGCAAGGATGAGACTGTATTTGTCCCTGTCGGGGTTCTGGTCGGAGAGACTGTCCCTGTATTCGATGATGGGATTGGTTATCCCGTGGGTCATCATGTTCATGGCGCCGATTCGCAGCATGGTGCGGTCCATGTCGTAGCCGTGGAACATGTGATTCATGTAGTGATCCTTTTTCTGGCGGTTAAAGAAAATCTCCTTTTTGCGGTTTTGCTTGAGATATTCTCCTGCGGCGACAAGAAATCCTGATGTTCCGCATGCCGGATCGGCGATAATGTCGTCGGCGCCGGGATCCATCAGCTCAACCATCATCTTTATGATGTGCCGGGGAGTGCGGAACTGCCCGTTCAGTCCCGACTGCGATATCTTGGAGAGAAGATATTCGTATGTATCGCCGCGCACGTCGGCCGACTGCGCCGCGCTCATCATGCTGTATATTTCGTCAAGCGAGTCGACCACCTTGGAGAGCAGGAGCGGCGTCGGCAGTTTGAAAATGGCGTCGTCCATATATTTGGAATAGGCGCTGTTTTTGTTGCCGTGCAGGTTTTTGATGAAGGGAAAAACAAACTCCTGTATGACCGAATACATCTTTCCGGCGGGATAGTCGCGGAATACGCTCCATTTGAGCTGCTGTCCGTCAATCATGCGCCCGCCGATCTCGATTTCTCCGGCAAATATGCTTTCAAATGGCAGGCCGAGCATTTCGCTCTCTTTGGCGCGAAGGTTGTCGCTGTCGTCGAGATCGCGGATAAACATAAGATAGGTGATCTGTTCTATGACGTCCAGCGGGTTGACAAGACCTCCTGCGGCAAATATATCCCATAAGCTGTCGATTTTATTTTTCAGTTCGCCTGTAACCATGCTTTTCTCCTCGCAGCGACTTGTATTTTTCGGTTTGTAAATCGTTATATGCTGTTATTTGTAATTATACCATGTATTTGGGACTTTCTCAATTACTTTCAGTAACCGCGATAGTTCCGTGCATAACAGAAAGCCCGACGCAGAATCCTCTCTGCCGCCGGGTTTGCTTATGTTGATTGTTGCTTTTTTCAGTTTCATCAGCGCTCATGCCGCTGTTTATTTCTCTTTGCTTCCTTCGCCCTGCCGACTAACTCATCCATTTGCTTATGCCCAAACACCTTCCTTATCAGCCTGTACGCCCTGTTCTCCTCTTTGAGCCTGCTGTTTTCTTCCTTCAGCCTGTTATTCTCATACCTCAGCTCCTCATTCTCGTTATACAGTCTGCTGTTGATCCTGTTTACTCTGTGATAGCTCTCCCAGCCCTCATAGCTCTTAGCTATAGCCGCCTTAATGAGCGCTTTCAGCTTCTGTATAAGCGGATCGACAAATCTTTTCTTGTAGCTTTTAGCAGACATCAGCCCCTGCGGCTCGGGCAAGATAAACCTCTCATCCGTATCCAGCTTGTCCTCTATAATCTTTAATTCTCTGTGTGCTTCCTCTATCTCCTTTTTGGTTTCCTTGAGTCCTTCTATCTCCAGCTTCTTTTCCTCGATCTGTGTATTGAGTTCGGATATTTCCTTTGCCCTCTCCTGCTTTTTGTAATCCAGCACATCAAGATGCTCCTCATGAGTACCCTTATGCTCCCATTCAAAGCCATAACGCTGCATGACTCTCGCAAGCTGTTCCTTTTCGGATTGTACCCATTGATTCCATTCGGTACAGCCTCTTGTTCCTCCTTTGAAGCCCTGAGCTGACAATGCCTGTTTTAAAGATACCCTTGTATCAAGACCTCTTTTGCTCTCTGTTATGAACGGCACAAAATCAATATGAATATGCGGGGTAGCTTCATCCATGTGAATATGCGCGGAGAATACATAGAGATTAGGATTTCGCTGCTGAAATCCTCTGTAGTATTCGTCTAAAGCCTCTTTCGCCTTTTGTCCTATATCTGTTTCCGAGCTGGTATCATCACGGTTTCCTATCTGCAATATCAACTCATGGAAAGGCTTCTCCTGTTTGCCTGTGCGTATCTTTTCATAATAGTCTCCTATCCTTCTGTCTACTCTCGTTTGCTTGGCGTTGTATCTTTCAAGGGCTTCATCGAACAGTTTATGGTATACCTGCCTTATCGGTACATTGCAATAGTCTATGTTCAGGTGAGTTCGCTCTCCGTCCACATTCTCAGTCTTAAACTTTCTGCTGTTATGATTGACCGAGCCTTTGCCTACCATTGCGCTTATGGTTCTGTACACTTTATTCACTTCCTTCCCTGCTGCGTCGTTTCCTTTTTCGGCACAGCCTTTTGCTTGCCACTCCCTTATTAATCCTATCGGCTTCTTTTTAAATATCAGCGTCCTTTTCTTTCTCTTTCCGGCTCGGCCGGGGTTCTGTTACTCTTGTCAAGAGTAACGCAAAAGCACTTTCGACAGCGAGGCCGTCAAAAGCTGCTGTTGCGCCCTACGGGGTGGCTGCCGCAGAAGATTACCTGTCGAGGTAAATCTCCTGCGGTGGGGCTTTGCCCCAACGATTTGCGAATCGTTCCCCATTGCTCATTGCCCTTTGAAAAGCGCAGCCGCAAGGGCTACCGTAAACTTTATGCCGCACCTGCCGAAAGAGGGTTTTGCAGTTTGCGGAATGGCGAAGGTTTTGCAGCGCGGTAACGCATGATTCTTTGGTGCGGTTACGCCATATTTACGGTGCGGCTATTCTCTCCCTGTGACGGTTGTGACGATTTTTTTGGCACAACACTCCGGTGTCAGATTAACCGTCACAACCGTCACACTTTGACACGCCGAAAAGAACATTGCAAGGTTGCAGGAATACGGTATCTCTGCAATGTTGCAACCTTACCCCGACATCTGCCAAAGCCATTGACTGCCGTCTTTTACAGATTGCACGTTCAACCGTTTCTTTGCCTCGTCCACTATCCTTTTGGAAATGCCCATGTGCTTTGCCTTATTCATCAGCGCCTGCTGCGGGTATCTCCCGTCAGAAAGACACTCTCGAATCAGGGACTCAGCCATGTCGGACTTTTTCTCCCGACTTGCGCCGGATAGCAGATCGTCTATACTGATGTCGTAATGACCGAGCCATTTAAATCCGTTGTCTGCACTCAGCTCAAATGCGATGGGTTGACCTTCCGGTGCAAGAGAAGATTTCTCATGAGCCATTACACGTATTTCCGGCTTGTCCTTCACCCGTCCCACTACCAAGACGCTTCTGGCTGCCGCCTGAAAGTCAATGGAGCCGAGTCCCCGATACTGATTCTTTGCTCCCTGCGCCTTATTCAGGTGACCCACCAGTATCACTGCGCATTTATATCTTTCTGCAACCTTGCCGAGCTGTGACAAGACCGTTCTTACCTCGTTTGCACGGTTTATGTCCAAGCTTGCGCCAACATAAGCTTGCAACGGATCGAGGATCATAACCCTTGCGCCGGTTTGTGCAATGGCCTGCTCCACACGCTCATCCAGCAGCGTAAGGCAGGCTTCCGATTCGTCGATCACCTTGATCTGTGAGCAGTCGGCATTTCCTGCGATAAGACGTGGCTTGACGGTATCACCAAGCCCGTCTTCTGCCGTCTGATAGATGATTTTGACAGGCTGCTGCGGCCTGTCGTCACATGGGAGAGACTCTCCCCGTGACAACAGAGCAGCCAGCCGAAGGATAAGCGTTGTCTTGCCCTCGCCGGGATCGCCGTGGATGATGGTCAGCTTCCCGTAAGGGATATACGGATACCAGAGCCATTGCACCTCCTCAACAGAGACTTCATCCATGTTGATTATCTTTAACTCCGCCATACCGACCGCCTCCTTCCGAAATTGTCCTTGCAATTTGAGAGGAAATCCGATATACTGTTCTCAGATTCATTGAGTGACTGCCCTTCATCTGCGCCAACAGATGTGCTATGGGCGGTCATTTCTTTTATGTCATTCATCCCGTTCTCCCTTCATGCCGCAGAGGGTTACCGTTATTAGCTGCATCAGCTCAATGAGCTCGTCGGATATTTCCCCTGCGGTGGTTATTCTTTTCAGCTCGTCGAGTACTTTTTCAAGCTCCGTTTTGAGAGCCTTGTACACTCTCGGGTTGCCCTGAACTATGATGTTCCTTTCCATGCACCGGCGGTAGCAGTATTCCTGCTTGGATAATCCCGACAGCGCAACTGCGGCGTTGATAGCTTCATTCTCTTCGGGCGATACACGGAAGCCTACGGTTATGCTTCTGAAACGGTTGTGACGGTCTAAGTTTTTGGCTGACATCAGTCTCGCTCCTTTCTGAAATTGTTGAGTTTGTCCGCCATATCATTCTGGGTAGACGGAAACAGATGGGCGTAATTGTATGTGATGTTAATGCTTTCGTGTCCTACGCGGTCTGCAATAGCTACCGCCGAATATCCCATTTCTATCAGAAGCGATATATGGCTGTGCCGCAGATCGTGTATCCTTATGCGCTTGACTCCGGCTTCCTTTGCTCCCCTGTCCATCTCGTGATGAAGGTAGCTTTTTGACATCGTAAACACCCTGTCCTTCTTTTGCAGACCGTATATCTTTGAGAAGTATTCCTTCATCTCTTCGCAGAGAAAATCGGGCATCTTGATTGTGCGGTTGCTCTTTGGCGTCTTTGGGTCGGTGATAATATCTCTGCCGCCTATCCTCTGATAGGATTTATTGATGGTCACAGTTCCCTTGCCGAAGTCGAAATCTCCGGCCGTGAGAGCTAATAATTCTCCCTCGCGGATTCCGCACCAGTAGAGCATCTCAAAGGCGTAGAAGGATATCGGCTTGTCCATTATGGCAAAGGCAAACTTCTCGTACTCCTCCTGAGTCCAGAAGAGCATTTCTCCGTTCTTTGCCTTGCCCATGTTTCCGACCTTAGCCGCAGGGTTTTCCCTTAGTCCGTAAAACCTCACGGCATGGTTGAAGATGGCGCTTAACTGGTTGTGCACTGTTTTAAGATAAACGGGAGAATACGGCTTGCCGTTTTTGTCTTTGCCGTTGAGCATTTCATTCTGCCACGCTATGATATCCTTGGCCTTTATGTTGCTTATCTTTCTCTTCCCGAGAAAGGGCAGTATTTTCGTCCTTATGATGTGCTCCTTTGTGTGCCATGTGTTTTCCTTCATGCGGCTTTTCATGTCCTGCGTGTATGTTTCCACAAAGCTTTCAAAGGTCATGTCGAGGTCGGCCTGTGTTTTGTTGAGCTGCTCGCACTCCCATGCAAGGGCTTCTCTTTTTGTAATAAAGCCTCGCTTTGAGGTCTGCTTTGTTTCTCCCTGCCAGTCGGTATAGCGATACACTACCCTCCATGTGTTTGTTTTTGTTTCCTTGTAAACCGCCATTTAAATCACTCCTCCGTTTTAAAGCTGCCGTAGCATGTTTTCTTCAGAAAAAACTGTCTGTTTATCCTTCCGGAAACCGTGAAATAGCCCATTTTCTGCATTTCCCTGTTCATGTCCCTTATGACCTTGTAGGCAAACGATTTTGAAATCTTCAGTGCTTCCGCGACGTCCTCTGCCGTCATGTAGTAGTCTTCGTACATTGTGTTTTTCTCCTTTGCATTTGCATAATAGTAGTTAATAGTGAGCCAATTTTTACCCGCTTCAAGGCACTCACCAAACCTTTGAGCGGTAATTTGTCGGTTAGGTTAAGCCGATCCGGCTTTAGATAATAGGTTCTCCTATCAATACAGTGACAAACTAAACGAATGTTCGGCTTATCGCTGTATCCATCCCATCGAACCGGCGCGCACCGGTACTCGCATTTCGCCTCAGATTAAATTACTGAGCCTCTCGTCTCATTGCCTGCGACGCTTTTAACGCTCGGACTGTGACTGACGGGGAGTATCCCTTCTTCGGTGTTGGCAATCCGTTTGCTCCTTTGGAGCTGTCTGCTCATATTCGGGCCGTCTGCCTTTTTGGGCTGTCTGCCCTTACCGGAGGCTGTCTGCTCGCCCTTTCGGGGTCTTGGCAAGACTGCGGATTGCTTTGTCGGAGAAGTCGTTTCTCGATGGGAATATTAAGCTATTCTGTTTAGCGTCCACTATTATACTAAGCTTATTTGCTTTTGTCAAGCGGTTTTTGCAAAAATATTAAACTATTTTGTTAAATTTTTTCTTGACATCTACTAAGCGTATATGTATAATTGAATTATCATATGTTTGGGGGTATTGATATGGCTATAGGCGAAAGGATAAAGTATTTCAGAAATCTGAGAGGATATACGCAGAAAGGCTTGGGTATGATGGTCGGCTTTCCGGAAAGGTCGGCTGATATCCGTATGGCGCAGTATGAGTCGGGTACGAGGACGCCGAAAGAGGATTTGATGAGGACATTGGCATATGCATTGGATGTTTCGCCGTCTGCGTTGGATGTGCCGGATATTGATTCATATATCGGGCTTATGCATACGCTGTTTGCGCTGGAGGATTTATATGGGTTTAAGATAGACAGGCTTGAAGGTGAAGTTTGTATCAGGCTTGATAAGTATACCGGTTCAAAGTATTCTTCTTTGTTTGAGAGCTTTTCCGCTTGGGCTGACGCTGCGGAGAAGTATCGTAAGGGTGAAATCAGCAAAGATGACTACGACAAATGGCGCTACTACTACCCGCAGTACGATGACACGCAAATCACGGCAAAAGTGCCGTCTCAAAAACTGAGCGATGCGTTGATAGATGCTTTCAAAGACAGGATTGAGGAGAGGGGATAACAAATGGACTGGAAACGAAGCTTTTTAGAGTCATTTATTTTAGGGCAATCAACAAATAAAACCGATGCAAATGCAGTGCAAAGTAAATGTGTCGATTTGGCATATAGAGATATGATGACGGCAGGCAGATTTTACAGTAATTCCTTTTTACATAGCAAAGATGAAATCTGCTCTTCTGTTATTGAGCTAATAAAATCAAATGACTATAAATTTTCAAGAGATATGATTAAAACTACTGCATCGAAAATCTGTAATGACACAATCGGCACCGGCAATCGCTTTGTTACAGGGTATGGTCTTGCTCAAAAAATAACAAATATGACCTTTAAGTACCTATATGTTTTTAGCGATTTAATTTTTACCGATGGTAAAGTACCCGATTTTTCTTCATGCGATTGTCCTCTGGACAGTATTATTTTGGGGAAAGCTTCTTTAGATGGGTACACTTGGAGCAAACTCAAAATAGATGAATATAAGCGCTGTCAAGAAGAAATAGCCCAATTATTAGAAAAGAATCCACCTAATGACGTAGAACTTACAAAACTTGGTAATATGGCTTTCGATTTGATTTCTTGGTAACCGTATAAAAAAAGAGCTGACCGATCAACAAAAATCAGTCAGCTCTTTTATTATTCAACAAATAACACTCAGATGTTGCCAAAACGTTGCCAAAAGGCTTTTTAAATCCTCAAAAACCCAGTATTCATGCGGGTTTTGGAGGTTGGTGCCTCACTCCCACTCAATGGTTCCTGTTGGCTTCGGGGTGAGGTCGTAAAGCACTCTGTTTACGCCTTTAACCTCGCTCGTTATCCTCTTTGTGATGGTTCTGAGCAGCTCATACGGGATCTCCTCTATTGTGGCTGTCATAGCATCCGTAGTGTTGACCGCACGGATGATTACCGGCCATTCAAAACTGCGAAGATCGTTTTTCACACCGACCGATTTGAAATCGGGAACGATCGTGAAGTACTGCCATACCTTGCCCTCGAGACCGTTTTTGGCAAATTCCTCTCTGAGTATCGCGTCGGACTCACGCACCGCCTCCAAACGATCGCGGGTTATGGCGCCTAAGCAGCGAACGCCGAGACCGGGACCCGGGAAGGGCTGGCGGAACACCATGCCGTCAGGCAGACCGAGCGCCTGTCCGACAACACGGACTTCATCCTTGAAAAGGAATTTGAGCGGCTCAACCAACTCAAATTTGAGATCCTCAGGCAGTCCTCCCACGTTGTGATGAGCCTTGACGGGACCGCTCTCCAGAATGTCGGGGTAAATTGTGCCCTGAGCCAAAAACTCGATTCCTTCCTGCTTTCTGGCTTCTTCCTCAAATACACGGATAAACTCCGCGCCTATTATCTTGCGCTTTTTCTCCGGCTCTGCAACGTCTACCAGTTTGTCAAGGAATCGGTCGATGGCGTCAACATAAATGAGGTTCGCGTCCATCTGATTGCGGAACACCTCTATAACCTGCTCCGGCTCGCCCTTTCTCAGCAAACCGTGGTTTACATGTACGCATACCAGCTGCCTGCCGACGGCCTTGATGAGAAGCGCCGCAACAACAGAAGAATCGACGCCGCCGGACAGCGCCAGCAGCACCTTTTTGTCGCCGACCTGTTCGCGGATCTCCTTCACCTGCTCGTCGATGAATGCCTGCGCGAGCTCGGGAGTGTTGATTCGAGCCATAGATTCAGGGCGTTTGTTGTTTTCCATAGATTTACCTCCGTCATATATAAAGAAATTTTTGTCTGCTTAAAAAAGCCCGTCCGGCTTTATGGGGGCAGGTTTGCGATGTGCTTTTAATTATATCAAAAAGCGACTGGTTTTTCAATAAAAAGATCGCGTAAAAAACAGGCGAACCGCCGTGAGCGGCAGTTTTCAATGCCGGGGAAAACGACAGACCGGCCGCAAGCCGTTCCGCTGCCGCAGACAGCGGAGCCTTTCGCCGCGGCGCAGAAAAACTGACGGCAAAAGCCGCCGCAAAATGCGCTTAAGGCGCCTTCCCCCACCCGTCTTCCGCTGTAATAATCCCTTGTTGGTGAGCGCGCGCCAAAAGACGCCCGTATTATATAAAAATCAATCCCCCGGAGTTTCCTCCGAGGGATTTTTTTATATTACTTGCAGACCTCGACCGTCCAGCCGAAGGTATCCTCTGCCTTGCCCCACTGTATGGCTGTGAGACTGTCGTACAGCTTCTGGGAGATTTCGCCGATCTCTCCGTTGTTTATCTTCATTATCTTCTTGTCGCCCCAGTTGAGCTCGCCGACAGGAGAGATAACTGCCGCTGTACCTGTGCCGAATACTTCCTCGAGCTTTCCGTTGTCGAAAGCCTCGGCAACCTCGTCGATGGAGATCCTGCGCTCGGAAACCGGCATGCCCCACGACTTGAGCATTTCGATGGCGGACTTTCTGGTGATGCCGCCGAGGATGGAGCCTGTTTCAAGGGTCGGTGTGATGATCTCGCCGTCGATCTTGAAGAAGACGTTCATTGTGCCGACTTCCTCGATATACTTGCGCTCTACGCCGTCCAGCCAGAGAACCTGAGAATAATTCTTCTCATATGCCTCATACTGAGCCTTGAGGGAGCTGGCGTAGTTGCCGCCTGTCTTTGTGAAGCCCATGCCGCCCTTGACCGCACGGACATACTTTGTCTCGACATAAATCTTGACAGGATCAAGACCCTCAGGATAATAAGGGCCTACCGGGCTTGCTATTATCATGAAATAATAGTGATGGCCCGCGCGTACTCCCAGATGGGGATCGACCGCAAAAATGAACGGTCTGAGATAAAGGGATGTGTCGGGAGCGGACGGGATCCAGTCCTTTTCGATCTCAACCAGCTTCTTTGTCATCTCTACGCACTTGTCGACGTCGATGAGCGGAATGCACAGTCTTTCATTGGAAAGGTTAAGTCTCTTGAAGTTTTCCTCCGGTCTGAACAGCAGAATTCTGCCGTCAACGGCGCGGTAGGCCTTCATGCCCTCGAAAACCTCCTGACCGTAATGAAGGATCATTGCGGCGGGATCGAGCTCGATGGGTCCGTAGGGAACTATTCTTTCGTCGTGCCAGCCTTCGCCTTCGGTATACTCCATAATGAGCATATGATCGGTAAAGAGATCGCCGAATGTCAGCTTGGTTTCGTCTGCCGGCTTTGCCTTGGGATGGTCTGTCAGTTTGATAAGCATTTAATCAAGTCCTTTATATTGAAATATAAGTGCAAAGCATTGTATAAATAAGTATAGTCTTACATTCCGGTTTTGTCAATAATCAGAGGCTTTGTAAGAGCAACAAACTGCGAATTATGTCGGTTTTTTATGTGATAACTATTATACAAATTGTATATTTTATATGTAATACTACAAAAAACAGCCGATGACAGCATTTTTTCCCGTGCGGCAAGGAATAATTATACGCATATATCTGCGGCATCGGCGCAGATGAAACGCCGCAAAGGACAGGGCGGGAGCGGTCCTGATCCCCTCTTTCTTTGAAAAGAGGGGCGGCAAAGCGCATGGGTCCTGGCGCTCCCCGGAAAAAGAGGACGCTGCCGGGCCCGTGTCGGCGCGCTATGCCGGGCTGCCGTTTTCTTTGGGCCGTCCCGCCTGCCCGTAATTATGCCGCAGCGCTTTATCACTGCTTTCGGTTCAGGGTCAAACGTCTCTTAAGCCGTCGGCCTTACAAAAAGCTCTTCACACTCTTGCAATACATATTTAAATAGGTTATAATTAACTCAATAAAGCAGAATATCACTGCAATTTTTGAGAAAGAAGGATGATTTTTATGAATGTTGACATCAACGCCGTAAAAAATACCATAGAAAGCGGCAAGGCAGTCCTCGGCGTGGAATTCGGCTCCACCAGAATCAAGGCCGTCCTCATTGACGAAAACAATAACCCTGTCGCCTCCGGCAATCACGACTGGGAAAACCAGTATGTAGATAATATCTGGACTTACAGCCTCGAGGCCATCTGGGCAGGTCTTCAGGACGCTTACGCGAAACTGCTCGCCGCCGTTCAGGAAAAATACGGCGTTACAATCAAAAAGCTCGGCGCTATCGGCTTTTCCGCAATGATGCACGGTTATATGGCCTTCAATGAAGCGGGCGAGCTTCTCGTTCCTTTCCGCACATGGAGAAACACCATCACCGAGCAGTCGGCCGGCATCCTCTCCGAAGCCTTCAATTTCAATATACCCCAGCGCTGGAGCATCGCTCATCTTTATCAGGCCATACTCAACAATGAAGCCCATATCGGAGACATCCGCTTTATCACTACTCTCGCCGGATATATCCATTGGCAGCTCACAGGCAAAAAGGTCATCGGCATCGGCGACGCTTCGGGCATATTCCCCATCGATTCCACCGTCAACCGGTACGACGCCGGCATGATCGCAAAGTTTGACGAGCTTGTAGCCGACAGGAATTTCGCGTGGAAGCTCAGCGATATTCTCCCCGAGATCCTTCTCGCGGGTGACAATGCGGGCGTTCTTACCGAAGAAGGCGCAAGGCTTCTCGACCTTTCCGGAAACCTCGAAGCAGGCGCTCCCATCTGTCCGCCTGAGGGCGACGCCGGCACCGGTATGGTCGCCACCAATTCCGTCGCAAAGCGCACCGGCAATATCTCGGCCGGAACATCCATCTTCGCAATGATCGTTCTGGAAAAGGCTCTGTCCCAGCGCTACGAGGAAATTGACATGGTCACCACTCCCGACGGCGCTCCTGTCGCAATGGTACACTGCAACAACTGCACCTCCGACCTCAACGCATGGGTTAAGGTTTTTGAGCAATTTGCAAGGGTCACCGGCTCCGACGTAAGCCGTCCGGCCATTTTTGACGCCTTCTACTATGAGGCGCTCAAGGGCGATCCCGATTGCGGCGGTCTGCTCAGCTACGGCTATTTCTCAGGCGAACACATCACCGGATTTGAAGAGGGCCGTCCGCTGTTCGTGCGCTCCACCAACAGCAACTTCTCCTTCAGCAACCTTGCCAGAGCCATACTGTTCTCTGCTCTCGGCGCGCTCAAGATCGGCCTCGACATCCTGCTCAAAAAGGAAAACGTGCAGATCGATTCAATTCTCGGACACGGAGGACTTTATAAGACAAAGGACGCCGGACAGATGATCACCGCTGCTGCCATCAACGCACCCGTTTCGGTCATGGAAACCGCCGGCGAAGGCGGCGCGTGGGGCATAGCGGTCCTCGCTTCCTACATGATAAACAAGGCTGACGGCGAGTCGCTCGGAGATTATCTCGGCTCCAAGGTATTCGCAGGAAACAAGGGCTCCAAGATCGATCCCGATCCCGCCGCTGTTGAAGGCTTCAACGCTTTCATCGAAACATACAAGGCAGGACTTCCCATCGAGAGAGCCGCTGTCGATTCTCTCAAATAATTAAACCGGCTCATATTTCAAACGTAAATAAAATCACGCTTCTCCGCTGCGGAGGGGCGTGATTTTTTTGTATATTTATCCGGATTGTTAAATATAGAATATTTCTTTTGCAATTAGTCGGATTATGACATCAATGAATAATATAAATGAAAAAACACTCGAATATTAACCGGTTTACTTCACATTTAGGCCAAACAGGCAGCAATATTTACTGTCGAAGAGCGGCGTACTTTCTTTCACGATGGAGCTTTCCGACTCTTCTTAGTAATTTTGTGCTTAATATTACTATACAATTTGTAGAATTATTAATTGATATTACAATTTATTAGCTTTCTTCTATTTAATAATCTTATGACACCTGTCGCCAGGGTTATTGCCAGATACTTTTATGCTTTTAAGTCCCGATACAGTTCTTAACAATCCAAGCTGCCGATGCAAATCTCGGGCCGATAATCCGGGCAATATTTATGACGAGCGAGTATTCATATTTCTGTATATTATTTCACTATTTTGCCTTTCGTTTTCCATAGTCGGCTGTACCGGAATGAACTGGTGCAAATTTACAGTAATATCCATTTATATTAAGCGCTTTATATAGCGTTCGACAATAATGTGTGGTTTTGTCACATCGCAGTGGTAGAAGTCAAAAAAAGCAAAATTTCACAAAAAGACAGAAATCGGGATAAAACCGGCGGATAGGACTCGAATCTCCAAATTTTGTTTCACATAGTGTTCTTTTTTTCATGAAAAATGGGTTCCAGAACCAAAAAATGTTAAATTTCAGTAAATAGGTCGTAAAGTATAGGCTTTTTGACTCGAATTTTGCCGATACTGCTGTATCTTTCACGGGAAATTGCCATTATCATTGATCGGCCTGAAAGTACGCTAAGCATCAACTGCCGGTGCAGCGATTTTCATGCGCTCTGCCGAAACAACGGCTTTCATATTTGGAGCGGATTGCCCTTTTCGGGAATAAAAAATCCGTACTGAGAAGCAGTTTTTTCCGCAGACGCGGCCCGGTATAACAGCCAAGATCAAAAACCGGTGACAGCGCGTTTAATAACAAGGTGCAAGTGAATTTTTTACCTTTTTTGGCTTTTTCTCAAAAATACCTGATATAAAACGACAGCCGATAAAGCCCGCCTGAAAGATCATCCGTCTTACATTTTTTTGAAGATCCCGCTTTGTCAAAGCGAAGTTAGAATTTTTTTCACGCAGATCGCCGGCGTTTCGGAGCCGCGAAAATCGGCTGAATTTTTTCAGTTTTTTTGACAAACGCAGAAAGACGGAAAAACACATGCAGATCGTGATTCGGATCCGGCCGAACCGTTCAGAGCGCATGCAGGCCGGGTAAACGATCCGGAAATTGATAATCCAAAAGCAGAGAGGAAAATTGTTCGGCTTCATCCCGGGGGTCTTAACGCGTCTTCTCCGTCCGCGTATTCCTGAAAGCTGTGTTTTTAAAACTGATGCGGCATGCTTAGGATTTTGATAACAAATTCTTTTTCGCAGAACTTCTTCGACATGCTCGGAGACAAGAACGTCCTGCTTGCATTTTTTACCGTGGTTTTGATTGTGCAATTTTGTCGTCGCTTTGAATTGCGCTCATTTGTTATCAGTTAGTAGCCCGTTTGTTATCATTTTGGTTATCATATTTCTTTAATGTTATCAAATTCTTCCTTATTTGTCAACTAATGATAACGATTTTTGTTATCATATCATATTCATACTAATACCGTTATCACATTTTTGAAAAGAAAAATGCCCTGAGCCGGTTTTCCTGACTCAGGGCAAATAAATATCTGAACGTAAGTCCTTATTGCGCGGCGATCATGCGAAGGATTGCGCGGCGATCATGCGAAGGATTGCGCGGCGATCATGCGAAGGGGTTTTCCGTCGGGTAGAGTACCCCCTTGGGCCGGTTGTAGGCGATGTCGGAAATACCCAGCCACTTCATTACCTCAAACAGGGTCTTGCCGATGGCGGCGAATGCGACCGCGCCGTGATGCGGATATGCCTTCTCGATGAGAACGTGACGGTAGAAGCGGTTCATCTCGGGAATGGCAAATACGCCGATGCCGCCGAAGCTCCTCGAAGCGACGGGAAGTATTTCGCCCTGTGCTATGTAGCTGCGCAGGACACTGTCCGATCCGCCCTGGATCCTGAAGAACGTGATCTTGCCGGGCTTAATGTCGCTCTCCAGCGTGCCTCTCGTAATGTCGGGCTCGCCGTCGGGCTCCAGGTTCCTTTTCATGATGCGCTGGAAGCTCATCCTGGGATCGGTGAGGTGGCAGAACGGAGTGTTTCCGCAATGGAAGCCCATAAAGGTCTCTTTTATCGTATAGTTGTATTTGTCCTTGATACCGTCGTCATAAATATCCTGCGGAACGCTGTTGTTTATATCAAGCAGCGTCGGAGGAATAAGAGAGGCGCAGGTGATTATGTACTCGGAGATCGCACCGTACATATCGGTCTCGCAGGATACAGGTATACCGTCGGAAACCAGCCTGGAGTTTACATAGCAGGGAACAAATTTGAATTCGGTCTGGAACGCAGGCCAGCATTTATTGGCAAACGCGGCGTATTTTGAAGCGCCGAGATTCTCCTCCATCCAGTCGCGGAGGGTGATCTCATACTGAGCCAGCCTGTCAAGAATGCCGGGATAATTATTTCCGCTTCCGAGCTGAGCGGTCATCTCCTCGACAAGGGGAGCGATCCTCGCGTCGCCCGCGTGCTTGTTGAAGGCAACAAGCAGATCAAGCTCGGAATTCTCCTGAACGGTGATCCCCAGATCATACATGGGCTTGATGGGCGCGTTGCAGGCAAGAAAATCATAGGGCCTCGGGCCGAAGCCGAACAGCTTGAGATTCTTTATGCCGATGATGCAGCGGGCTATGGGAAGGAATTCGGCGATCATCCCGGCGCATTCCCCGGCTGTTCCCACGGGATACTCGGGAATATACGCCTTGATTCCCCGCAGCTTGAGATTGTAGCTTGCGTTGAGCATGCCGCAGAAAGCGTCTCCCCTGCCGTCATACATATCCCTGCCGGACTCCTCGGCTGCCGCTATATACATCGTCGGGCCGTCAAACATCTTTGTGACGAGAGTTTCGGGCCCTTCGGGACCGAAGTTGCCGAGATAGATTACCACGGCGTTGCATTGGGCGGCTTTGATCTCATCAAGGGCCTTGAGGCTGTCTTTTTCATTTTCTATGATAGTCTTTATTTCGACAGCGTCGATCCCCTTTGCCTTAAGCTGCTCCATGAGAGCCGTCCGGCGCTTGTGACTCAGGGCGATCGGAAAACAGTCGCGGCTGACGGCGACGACGCCCAGCCTGACTACGGGTACGTTGATCATGATTTCTCCTCCTGTTTTGTTCTTTTGCGCCGGGTTATGTCCGGCAGCGGTTTTGAAGGCGAATCGTTTGTCTTTTTCAATATATAATTATACTTTATATTAAGAATTATTGCAATATCCTCGCTTTTTCTATAAAAAGCGCGGCACTATGACAGGCCGGGTCTGTACCTATGCCTTACGCCTTCGAAAGCTCCTTTTCTTCGACTATCCGCAATGCGAGCAGCGCCCTCTGCACCGGTTTTCTGAAAATATCCATTGCCGGCCCGAAGATCAGCGCCGCTATTATCGTGCCCTCGCGCAGGCGCCATTTTCCCGAGGAAATGACGTCGGCAAATCCTCCCGCCGACCAGTTTACCGTGAAAATCAGCGTCAGCGATACCGAAACCATTACGAGGAAAGCGTCAGTCATCTGGCGCAGCGTGCCGTTCTTTTTTCCGCTGCGGTCGGCGATAAGCTGTATGCAGCCCTCCATCGCAGTGCGGATGAAATGTGTCTCCAGCACCAGACGGCACCCGAAGGCGCCGAGCAAAAAAGCGGATACTGCGGTTATCAGCCGCAGCGGATAGGCGGTTATAACAAGATCCGCGAGCAGCACGTCGGAGACAAAATTGAGCGCCGTGCCTCCGAAAACTATTGTGATAAGCTGCAAAAGCTCAATCGGCCGGTAGCTTTTTCTCTCGATGAGTATCTGCCCGATAAAGAAAAGCCCGTGAAACATCATGGCGACATAGCCGACCCTGACGCCGGAAACATCGGATATGGAGGTTATGGCGGCGTCAACCGGCAGCACGCCGATATTTGCCTTGAGTGCCAGCGCAACCGCGCCGTATATCAGAAATGTGCCGAAAAGGGTAGTCACTATCTTTTTTAATGCCTTCATAAAGCCTCCCCGGCGGCGCCGGGCCGCTCGATGCTGCACGGAAGTGAATATTGCTTGCTGTCACGGCCGATTATAATGTCCGGCGTTTGGATTGTCAATTGGTAAAAGGGCCAAAAATGATTCGCCTGAATGTAGGAAAAGCACAAAAAAACAGGGGTGAAGCAAATCACCCCTGTTTTATGACGCGTACGAGAATCGAACTCGTGTTACAGCCGTGAAAGGGCCGTGTCTTAACCGCTTGACCAACGCGCCATGAGTAGCGGCAGTGGGACTCGAACCTACGACACTCCGGGTATGAACCGAATGCTCTAGCCAACTGAGCTATGCCGCCATGAATATCAAGCTTTTATATTATATTATGCACATGTGATTTTGTCAATAGTTTTTTTGCAAATAATTGGCGGGAAAAGCCGCCGTTGACGGCGGCTTTTGCGTTAAAGGGATGTTATGCCGTTTTTTCGATGATGCCGGAAACAAATTCCTTTTCGAGCGGCTCGTCCGAATAGATGACAAAGCAATCGTTTCCGATCTGCCATTTGACGTTGGACACCTTGCCGCCGCTGCCGTTGAACGAGGCCTTGACGCCGTTTACATTCAGATCGCCCTTTTCCGGATAATCGTTGTAGTCGCCGAAAATATCCTCGAATGACGCTCCCTTTCGGATATAAACCTTCCTGACGTTGTCGCTGTCGAGAGAACCGGCATAGTAAATGACCTGGATCATGCTGTCTTTGACCGCCTGAATAACACGTTCGGGATAGCCGCTCAGGCTGTCGGGCGCGGTGATCGCAAATCCTGCGATTCCCGCCGCTTCATCAAGGGTTTTGCAGTCGATAAACGGGTTGGCTATATTCGTCTGGTTTTCCGCTGAGGAATTTTGGGTCTGTCCGCCTTCAGCGCAGGCGAACAGTGAGAAAATCATAACAAAACAGAGCAAAAGAGCCGAAATTTTTTTCATTTTTGATCTTTCCTTTCGTATTTCATTACGGAAAAAGGGATCTCCCTTTGATATAAACACCTGTCAGGGAACCGAATGGTTGCAGCAGCCGTGAAAAAAGTGAACGGAAAGTTGAATCAGCTTTCCCCGCGCGAGAACAGGCGGCACGGCACGGCGGCAAAGAAAGAGCGCGGCGGATTCTCCCGGAGTCTTTTCTATCCTATTACCGAACAAATATCCTCTTTCATTCTTATTGCCTCCCGGCGAGCGGCTCCGGCAAAATCCTCCTCGGGGCAGTCTTCTTCCTTTTTGTACGCGCACATTATCGCGCGCGAGGAATTGACTATCGCGCCGAGACCATCGCTGTCGAACGCGGCGCCGAGGCCCTGAGCTCCTCCTCCCTGCGCTCCGTAACCCGGAATGAGCAGGAACATGTCGGGGGATATTTCTCTTATCCTTTTGAGCTGTTCGGGATATGTCGCTCCGACGACCGCGCCGACTCCGCTGTAACGATATTTGCCCGGCAGCTCCATGCCCCATTCGCTGCAAAGAGCGGCCATCTTTTCGTATACCCTTTCGCCTGTCCCGAGCACAAGATCCTGCAGTTCTCCCGACGACCGGTTGGAGGTCTTGACCAGAACGAAAATTCCCTTGTCCTCGTCCCTGCAAACGTCGAGAAGGGGTTTTATGCCGTCTGTGCCAAGGTAGGCGTTTACGGTAAGCGCGTCCGCGTCAAAGGCGGACAGCCGCTCGCCGTTTATTTCGGTTTTGCCCAGATGGGCGGCCGCGTATGCCGTCATGGTCGCGCCGATGTCGTTGCGCTTGCCGTCGGTTATGACGAACATGCCCTTCGATTTCGCGTAGTCTATTGTCTGCCTGAGGGTGTGCATTCCCTGCCAGCCGTACATTTCATAATAGGCGCACTGGGGCTTTACGGCAGGCACGACGTCGTACAAAGCGTCGATGAGCTGCCTGTTGAACTGCCAGATACATTCGGCGGCGGCTCCCATCGTGCCGCCCATCTTCTCAAAGACGGGGGCCTTTATATATTCCGGGATGTATTCAAGACGGGGATCAAGCCCGGCGACAGTGGGATTGCCGGCGGCTTTTATTTTTTCGATAAGACGGTCAAATGACATGATTATCCTCCTTTTGGGCAAGCGGCGAATAACGGCGGCAATCGGCAAAAGGCGCGCCGGCCGCCGGCGCCGTATTTATTTGCCTAACTCTTCGTTCGCCTTTTTCAGCGCTTCCTCAACGAATCTGTCCAGCGCTTCCGCCTTTCCGTTGGGGAACTGCGTCGGGAATGTTGTGTTCGCGGCGGATGGGATCAGCTTTATCTGCGTTCTCTTTCCGCCCGGACCGTAGGTTTGCGCGTCTATATACAGTCTGCCGTTTTCCGTGCTGACGTCGGCGGTCATTTTTGTGATGTCGCTGCATCCCTGGATCTGCGCTGCAAGGGTAGCGGTTGAGCCTTCGCCGCTGTATTCCGCGTCGCCCGACAGGGTAAAGCTCTTTTGCGGTGAGTTTTTCCCCATGAAAACTCCTTCGCCCGAATAGGAATAGCGTTTTCCGGAGGCCTTGAGACACATCAGCGAAAGGGCACAGCATCGCTCTGTCCTTCCGTTTCGGTGGGATATGAAATATATCTGCTTGTCAAACTGTCTGCCGCTTGAATAAGCCTTCACAAACAGCTCGTAGCTGCTCGACTGCGCCGAATTGAGCTTCAGGGCATATCTCTCGGCAAGGACCCTGTCTCCTATGCCCAAAAAGCCGCCGCCGATATATCTGGTGCAGACAAACTGTGAGTCGGACCGAAGTATCTCGGTGCGCACATCGTCGATCTCGTCAAGCAGGTCCTCGACGGAAAAATCCTCATCCTCAAAAACGCAGACGAAATCGTAAAGGGCGTCTCCCGGCTTGAAGGTGTCCAGCGCCTCGTCGAGCAGATCGGCAAAATCCCTGCCGTTCATGATATACTGCTCGGTTTTGAGCTTTTTCGGCTTTTGCAGCAGGGTTATTTCCTCCGTGCCCGCCGTTCTGGTAAATTTGCCCTTGTACTTGTTAAACAGCTTTTCGTAGGGCTTTTTCAGATTCGTCCGGCCGGAAACCCTCAGATATCTTTCCCAAAGCTGCTGCATGCGGCGGTCCAGCGTGACCGGCGTTTTTGTTTTTGCTCCCAGATCGCTGACCTCGTATGAATCAACCCCGTAATTGCCTTCATAGCGGACGAGAAGGTTGTCCTTTAAATACAGCGCCCGGCTGCTTGTGCCCTGCGCGTTGGTTGAGACTATGCTCAGATCGCCCACCCGCATGTCATAATCGACGGCAGTGCTTTCTTTATTGCCGAATTGGCCGCTGACGTCTATCCGGGCCGAAAAGGAATCCTTGGTAAGCGTCTGCGAAATCAGCTTTGCCTCGTCAGACGCCGGACGCGCCAGATGATCGAATATCGTGCTGCTTTTGCAGCTAAAGAGCAGAACGGCGCATAATACGGCTATACATAATACTATAATGAGGAGAACGGCCGCTTTGATCCGTTTTTTGCGTCTGTGCTTTTTCGGGTCTTCCTTCCCCAGTCTTTCTTCGATCCGGGCCCTGACCGCGGCTTCGACTTCTTCATCGTCGTCATCGTCGTCAATGTCGCTGACATTCCTGCTCACCTGACGGGCATTTTTCACCGCCTCATCAAATTCAAACATATCGTTTTCCGTATTCCTGTCCATGATGACCCTCCGGCAGCGCAGATTTTCCTGTCCCTGCCAATTCTTTATATATTCAATTCAATTATATTATGTAATACATGATAAGTCAAATGGGAAATGGATATAAAAAAGAAAGCCGCCTCTTCCCGCTGCGGATCCGGGAATGCCGCTCGCCGTTCATGCCGGAGGGCGGGATGCGGCGGGAACAGACCGGGTCTCCGTCGATTTTCCGAAAACATTTTTCGGTTTTGCAAAATACGCTTGACTAAGGATTGTCGATAATATATAATAACCGTTAGCCGCTTAATTGTGATGTGTTTGACTTTTCAGCGGCAATCAGAATGACAAAGAGGGCGATGGATTGGACAATCAGGCATGCGGCATAACCGGCAGGCTGCTTAAGCTTGAACTGCTGCGCCGCTGCAGTCTGCGCAGGCTCTGCGTTTGCTGCGGTCTGCACTACGGGCAGCCTCCCGTTTTGCAGTACATTATAAACAACGACGGCTGCACCCAAAAGGAAATCGCGGATTTTCTGGGCGTAACCGCGGCGTCCATCGCGCTTTCCACCAAAAGGCTGCAGAAATCGGGGCTGATAACAAAACAGGCCGACGAAAACAATCTGCGGCGCAACAGGCTTTCCGCCACCGAAAAGGGCAAGGAGGTTCTGGAGGCCTTCACCGAGCAGAACAAAAGCTTTAACGAAAAAATGCTTTCCGGCGTGACAGACGATGAAAAGCGGCAGCTTTGCGCTCTGCTGGATAAGCTTATATCGGGCGCTGCCGACGGCAAGGACATAGATCTTTGCGGGATGATTGATTATAAATAGCCGGGAGCTGCCGCGCAAAGGACTGCGGGCGTCGCCTTCGGCCCTGTACCCGCCGGCATCCGGTTTTGCTTTGATGTGTCAGAACTGAAAAACGGGGTGATTAACTTGATAAAAAAACTTGCCTCCTGTGTAGGCGAATATAAAAAATATGCCGTAGGCGCACCGGTTTCGGTGACCTTTGAGGTCATCCTCGAAATACTGCTGCCGCTGCTTATGGCTCGGATAATCGACGTGGGCATAGCCAATTCGGATATGTCATATGTGCTGAAAATCGGCGGACTCATGGTGGTGATGGTGCTGTTCTCCATGCTGTTCGGCGCTCTGTCCGGACGCTTTGCCGCCGTCGCCGGCGCGGGCTTTGCGAAAAATCTCCGGAGAAAGCTGTTTTATAAGCTTCAGGATTTTTCCTTTGCCAACATAGACAAATTCTCCACCGCCTCCATGATAACAAGGATGACGACCGACGTGAACTTTGTGCAGATGGCCTTTATGATGATAATCCGCCTGCTGGTGCGCGCCCCGATAATGCTTGTCAGCGCAACCTTTATGACCTTTACCATTAACTCCAGGCTGGCGCTCATCTTCCTCGTCGCCGTTCCGTTTCTCGCCATAGGCCTCGGCCTCATGGCTTCCAAGGCCTTTCCGAGATTCATGTCCATGCTCAAAAAATACGACGGTCTCAACGCCTTTATCCAGGAAAACCTGATAGCCATACGGGTCGTAAAATCCTTCGTGCGCGGCGATTACGAAAAGCAGCGCTTTGAAGCGTCGGCAGCCGATCTGCAAAGAGCCCAGAAGCGCGCCGAAAAGCTGCTCGTGCTTGCAAATCCGCTCATGCAGTTTTCCATGTACGCCTGCATGATAGCCGTATCGTGGTTCGGCGGACGGCTGATAATCGGCGGACATCTCGAGGCCGGCGAATTTTTCAGCTTCATCGGCTACATAGGGCAGATACTCACTTCGCTCATGATGATTTCCATGTCCTTTGTAATGATAACCATGTCGCGGGCGTCGGCCGCCAGAATAGTCGAGGTCATCGACGAGATACCCGACATTTCCGACGAAAACGCCGACCGCGGATTAAAGGTTGCGGACGGCAGCGTGGTTTTTGACAATGTGGGCTTCTCCTATTCCAAGGACAAAGGAAACCTCACCCTCAGCGACATCAGCCTGAAAATAGATTCTGGCGAAACCGTGGGCATAATCGGCGGCACCGGCGTGGGAAAATCCAGCCTTGTCCAGCTTATCCCGAGGCTTTATGACGCAACCGTGGGCAGGGTTCTGGTCGCGGGTCACGACGTGCGCGAATACGACACAGACGAGCTGCGCAACAATGTGGCAATGGTGCTGCAAAAAAACGTCCTGTTCTCGGGCACGATAATGGAAAACCTGAAATGGGGCAATGAAAACGCCGACGACGAGCAGATCGTTGCCGCCTGCAAAGCGGCCTGTGCGCACGACTTTATTGAGAGCTTTCCCGACGGATACCAGACCGATCTGGGACAGGGCGGCGTAAATCTGTCCGGCGGGCAGAAGCAGAGGCTGTGCATAGCGCGCGCCCTGCTCAAAAACCCCAAAATAATAATCCTGGACGATTCCACAAGCGCCGTCGATACCCACACCGATTCGCAGATACGAAGCGCCTTTAAGGAGAGCTTCGGCAATACCACAGCCATAATCATCGCCCAGCGAATAGCCTCGGTGATGGACGCCGACAAGATAGTCGTCATGAACGACGGCAGGATCGACGCCGTCGGCACGCATGAGCAGCTTCTTGCCTCCAACGATATTTACAGAGAGGTTTACGAATCTCAGCAGAAGGGGGCGATGTAAATGCAAAGAGGACGAAGAATGAAGGGCGCGGGTCAGAAGCCGCGCAACTTCGGACAGACCATAAAGCGGATACTCAGCTACATGGGCAAATACAGGATTCAGCTTGTATTTGTCGTGGTCTGCATAATCGTCAGCGCCGGCGCGGGCGTCGCGGGCAACTACTTTCTGAAGCCCATCATCAATGACTATATCGTTCCGTACGTCGGCCGGGAAAATCCCGATCTGAGCGGCTTTATTTCGCTGCTTATCACCCTCGCGGCCATCTACCTCGCGGGCGTGCTGTCAACCTTTATCTACAGCCGCCTTATGGTGAACATATCCACCGGCGTGCTTAAAAACGTGCGTACCGACCTGTTTAACAGGCTGCAGGATCTGCCTGTCAAGTACCACGACAAGCATACCCACGGCGAGTTGATGAGCCGCTTTACCAACGACACCGACGCAATGCGTGAAATGATAAGCCAGAGCATCCCGAATCTGATCTCGTCGCTCATAACCATAGTCGGCGTTTTCGTGATGATGCTGATACTGTCGCCGCTGCTCACCCTGATGATAGTCGTCATGCTCATTATAATGATGTTCGCCGTACGCTTTATCGGTTCCCGAAGCGGAAAACTGTTCGTTCGGCAGCAGGAGCAGCTCGGTGTCGTCAACGGCTACATCGAGGAAATGACCGAAGGTCAGAAGGTGGTCAAGGTCTTCTGCCATGAGGAAAGGTCAAAGGAGCGCTTTGACGAAATTAACGGCGAGCTGTTTAAGGCGGCCTCCGGCGCGCACACCTTCGCGAACATCCTCATGCCGATAATGGGCAATCTCGGCTATCTCAACTACGCGCTGACGGCTGCCGTCGGCGGTGTGCTCGCGATAAACGGCCTCGGCGGGCTGGATCTTGGTACGCTTGGCTCCTTCCTCACGTATTCCAGAAACTTCACCATGCCGATAACCCAGATCTCTCAGCAGATGAACAATATCCTTATGGCGCTTGCCGGCGCGGAGAGGGTGTTCGATCTCATAGACCAGCAGCCGGAAATCGACGAAGGCTATGTCTGCCTTGTCAACGCAAGACGCGGCGCCGGCGGCGAAATCGAGGAAAGCCGGAAACGCACCGGGCTGTGGGCATGGAAACATCCCCACTCAGACGGCACCGTCACCTACACCGAGCTTAAGGGCGACATCCGGTTTGAGGACGTCACCTTCGGCTATGAGGAAAATAAAACTGTACTACAAAACATATCCCTTTACGCAAAGCCCGGTCAGAAGATAGCTCTCGTCGGCTCGACCGGCGCGGGCAAAACAACGATAACCAATCTTGTCAACCGATTTTACGATGTGCCGGACGGCAAAATACGCTACGACGGCATAAACATAAATAAGATCAAAAAGCCCGATCTTCGCCGCTCCATAGCCATGGTTCTTCAGGACACCCATCTTTTCACCGGCACGGTCATGGAGAACATCCGCTACGGCAAGCTGGACGCATCCGACGAAGAATGCGTGGCGGCCGCAAGGCTGGCAAACGCCGATTCCTTCATCCGCCATCTTCCCGACGGATACAACACGCTGCTGACAGCCGACGGAGCGAATCTTAGCCAGGGTCAAAGACAGCTTCTCAACATTGCCAGAGCCGCCGTGGCCGATCCTCCGGTGCTTGTGCTTGACGAGGCAACAAGCTCGATAGACACGCGAACCGAGGCTATGATAGAAAAGGGGATGGATAAGCTGATGCAGGGCAGGACGGTCTTTGTGATAGCCCACAGGCTTTCCACCGTGCGAAATTCCGACGCTATCATGGTGATGGAGCACGGACAGATCATAGAACGGGGAAATCATGACGCGCTTATAGCCCTGAAGGGCAAATACTATCAGCTTTACACCGGAATGTTCGAGCTGAGCTGACGGGGCTTCCGCCCGGCACAAAACCGAAAAGCAGCGCAAAAAACCGGCTGAAATGAGAATCATCGTTTCAGCCGGTATTATTATCGGGAAATGCGGCAATATCCGTCCTTTTCGGAGCCTTTTCAGTCTTTGTCCGTGTCCGCATCCTTTTCCCTGTCTTCAGCCCTGTCCTTATCCCCGTCCTTTTCTTTGCCTTTGCCCTTTTCCTTGTCCCTGTCCTTTTTCTTTTTCTTCTTTTTGGGATTTTTCGCCCTTTCCTTTTCCGCCTCGGCGGCTATTTCACCGTACCGTTCCAGAACGTCGTCCACAAGCTCGCTCCAAGGAATCGGTATGGTGCTTTTGGCCCTCTCCCCCATTTCGGCAAGCCGGCGCGTATCATTCAGGGCGACGTTCATTACACGGGCGAGATCCCCGGAATTGTCCTCGCAGAGCAGACCGTTTTCGCCGTCTGTTATACATTCGGCGGCGGCGCTGCCTCTGACTACGACCGAGGGAGTCCCCATAGCGGCGGCCTCGCGCACAACAAGGCCAGAGGTGTCATAAAGAGAGGGGAATACGAAAAGCTGCGCCCTTTTATAAAGAGAATCAAGAATATCCGGATCGCTGATATGTCCGGTGAATATCGCTTTTTCACCCAGACCCAGCTCATCGGCAAGCCGGCGCAGCTCCTTTTCGTGAGGCCCCTGCCCGGCGAGGACAAGACGAAAATCGCTTTGCAGTCCGGCCGCCGCCTCTAAAATGCGCGCGATATTCTTTTTGCGGTTTATCTGCCCGACAAAGAGAAGCACGGGCTTGTCGCCCAGGCCGTATTTTTCCGATACAGCAGCTTCTCCGCCGTCGGAGGCGGCGCGTATATCGGTGCCGTTGGGCATTACCCTTATATCTCCCTTATACCCATAGCTGCGAAGGGTCTGCGCCGACGATTCGCTGACCGCCCACACCTCTGTGCACTTTTCATAGAAATCAACGACGTATTTTACGCCGACCTTTGCCAGCAGCTCAACGCCGGTGATCTGCAAAAAGTCGTTGTAATACTTTGAATGGAAGGTGCCGACAATGGGCAGACGGCGCTTTTGCGCGAAGGAAACACCCGCCTGTCCGGCGATAAATGGGCTGTGGACATGCACGATGTCAGCCGAAATCATATTGAGCCGCTTCTGGCAATGCGCGTCAAGAAAGGGCGCTCCCACCCTGTAGCTTTTCATCCGCCAGAGCGGTATTCCGTTGTAATCGACTATTTCAAACGGGTATTTTCCGCGAAAGCCGGTGTCCGTCATGGGCGCGACAACATAACATTCATGTCCCTTCTGGGCTATGTTCTGCGCGTAGCGGTAAACGACGTTTCCGACCCCGTCCATGATCGGGATAAAGGAATCGCTGAACTGAACGACACGCATTTACAATACACCTCCCGGCGGGGTATTCTTATATATATGATACCATATTATAAAGCGGTTGTCACCTGAAACTGATTTTGTCCGGAGAAAACCCGACGGCTTCGGGGCGCAGCACAATCCGGAAAAGGGAAATGAATGCGCCGCGCGGGACGGCTCTCCGGGCTTTGGGTCCTGCCGCGGCGCCGGACTTTAACAGCAAGAGGCTGCCGCGGCGCCGGACTTTAACAGCAAGAGGCTGCCGCATTTTCGCGGCAGCCTCTTGCTCTGAATTGGGTTTCGATATATGGGAAAATCGTAATATCACTTGTCCCTGATGTTTTTTATTATGTCGGTTACCTGCGCCTTGAAGCGCGAATCCTTTTCCATGCGCTTGGATACCTCGTCGAGACTGTAGATCATTGTGGCATAATTTCTGCCGCCGACCTCTTTTCCGATGTCCACAAGGCTCATCTGCGTTATGTCGCGTATGGCGAAGATGGCGACCTGACGGGCAAGGGATATGTTGCCCGAGCGTTTTTTGGAGACAATATCCTCTGACGAAACCCCGAAGGTGCGGCTCACCTCGGTGATTATCTGCTCAATGGTCACCGGCAGCGGCTGGTCGTCGTTGAGTACGTCGCGTATGGCTGTCTGCGCGATGGCGACGGTCGCCTTTTCACCGGTCAGCTCGGTATAGGCCTTTATCTTGGTAACGGCGCCGTCGAGCTGTCTGATGTTTTTGTTCAGCTTCTCGGCTATGTATTTTGTTATATCCTGCGGCATGTCGAAGCCGATCTGCTGAGCCTTGCGCTCGACGATGGCTATTCTCGTTTCAAGGTCGGGGAAGGAAATATCGGCAAAAACGCCCCACTCAAACCTGTTGCGAAGACGCTCGTCCAGAGCCTTTATCTCCTTTGGCGGACGATCTGAGGCAAAGACGATCTGTCTGCCCGCCTGATAGAGGGTCTCGAATGTGTGGAACAGCTCGACCTGAAGCGCCTCCTTGCCGGATACAAACTGCACGTCGTCCATAAGCAGCACATGGGCCTTTCGGTATTTTTCCCTGAATTCCGAAGGGGTTATCGAGCCGTCCGGCTTGAGAGAATCGACGAACTCGTTTAAAAAATCGTCGCCCTTGACATAAATGATGTTGAGCGATGGATTTTCCGAATACATCTTGTTGCGTATGGCAAAGAGGAGATGCGTTTTGCCCAGTCCCGACGGTCCGTAAAGAAACAGCGGGTTGTACTCGGCGCCCGGCTTGGAGGCGACCGCCTTGCACATGCTGTAGGGAAATTTATTTGACTGTCCTACAACGAAGGTGTCGAAGGTATATTTGTGGGCGACGCCGATCGTCTCGTTAAAGGGTCCGGACAGCGGAGTCCTGTTCGGGATGACATGCACGCCGTTCGCATCGACGCGGACCGGCTGCTGTTCCTCCCGCGCGACTATATTAAAAACCGGCACAAAGCCGAAAACCTCTTTGAAGCCTGCCGTGATAAGTGTGAGATAGTGATTTTCGATTATTTCCTTCTGAAACTGCGTGCGAACCGAAAAGGTTGCCACATTATCCACCAGATCGACGGGGGTCAAGCCCTTTACGAAAGCGGAATAGGCCGTTTCGGTGAGGTTGCGCTGACAGTACTGCGCCACCTGCTCCCACGCGTCTATGAATGAATTCATATAGTGTCTCCTTACAAAATCCGATTAAATTCTAAAGTAAATTATACCATATTTAATTAAAAAATCAATAAAAAATTATGGACACAAGCTATGCAAAAATATGTTGAAAATGCAGGGAGGGAGATCGTGCGGGGCACGCAATCGGCGGCGCGGGGGCAAGGACGTCCCTCCTCTCTCCGCTCTAAAAAAATCCTGCCCAAAGGGCAGGATTTTTTATCCGTACAGCTTTCCTTCAATATAATTTACGGCCTTTGCCGGCAGCAGCTTGTTCAAAAAGGTAAACAGCCTGTATTTACCTCCGACAGTGTAAAGCGGACGGGGATTTTTCGCGCATGCCGCCTTGAAAATAACTCCGGCTATCTTTTCCGGACGCATTCCGGCTCGCTCGTCCTTTTCCATCGCCTTGACGGCGTGGGATATGCTGCCGTTGTAGGTATCGTCGCCCGATTCGTTTTTCAGGCGGTTGTCGGTAAAGCCTGTCGCAGTATCGCCCGGCATGACGGCGCATACCTTTATATTGAACCGCTTCACCTCGTTGGCAAGGGTTAGGGTCAGCGCGTTCACGGCCGATTTGGAAGCCGAATAAAGACTCTGGTATGGTACCGGCAGCACTCCGGCTACCGAGCTGACGTTGACGATATGCCCTCCGCCGTTTTCCCTCATATTGGGCACGGCCTGCTTTATGCAGCGCAGCATACCGAAATAATTTACGTCGAGCTGCCGCTTTGCAGCGTCAATGTCCGTCGTCTCGACAGCGCCCGATATGCCGTATCCGGCGTTGTTGACGAGCACGTCAATCGCCTGGCACTGTTTTATTATGCCGTCGAACGCTTCCTTCACCCTGCCGTCGTTTGTAATGTCCACATCAATATGGGTGATTCCGTCGCGGCTTTGCCCGCTTCTGGACAGTTCGAATACGCGGTATCCTTTTTCCCGGAAGAGCTTTGCCGCTGCGGCTCCGATTCCGCGGCTGCCTCCGGTAATGACCGCCGTTTTTTGTCTCTCCATTTCTTTCACCTCTGTTAAGATTAAGAATATCACATTATATTTATTAAATCAACAGTAATATTTGTCCCGCGAGTTTTCCGGCTTCCCGCGGTTATAGGCGGAATCCGGGCTCCGGCGTGCGTAAAACCAGCTCATGCGGTTTTTCGGGAGATAATCAGCGAAAAGCCTGTACTGTTTAAGACGGAACAATTATTTACGCTTTATTATTGACACGGTTTTAAGCGGGATAGTATAAATGCGGGCGCGGCTTTGCTTTTTTAATTGGCTTTTTATCGGGCCGGAGGGTCTGCGCGCGGCTTTGGCAGCTCGCCCGGAAGGAAAACGGCCGGCCGTACCGCCCCCCCGCAGGCGCCGCCGTCCGAAGACGTTAAAAGCAGGACATATCCTTGCGAATACGCCCTGCCGTTTACAGAACATTTATAAATATAAGCCGGCCGTGATAAAAATGTGTGAAACCGTTTTGCCGTCCTGCTTTAAAGACTTTCCGCGAATTCCTTTATCCTGCCGACGACCCTTTCATATCCCAGAAGCTGCTCGATATAATACAGATCGGGCGTGTTCGTTCTGCCGGTGACTGCGGCGCGGATTATCGTCGACACGTCGCCTATATGCCCCTTGTAGCTTTCGGGCGACTGCTTGTATGCCTTGGTCTCGCGCGCAAAGCCCAGCGTATCGCACACGGTTTTCATGCGCTCGAACCACTCGTCCTTGCTGTCGTTTTGGTCGTAAACACCGGCGTATGCCGCTAAAACAGCCTTTGCGTCGGCGGCGTCGTATTTTGCCAGAAGCTCGGCCGACGGCCTGAGAAACAGCTCGTCAAACATAAAGGCGACATAATCCCTGACCTCGCTCCATTTTGCTATATCCTTGCGCGGTTTGGGATTGTCGCGGTCTATGGCAAATATGCCCTTGGAATAGCCCTCGTCGCGTGACAGCAGCGAATAAAGCCCGGCGTCGTATTCCTTCGCCCAGTCGGCCGCCAGATCGTAAACCGTGTCGGCGGTCATGCGTGAGATGGTGTTTTTGCTTACGTCGTTGAGCTTGTTTAAATCAAACAGCGCCCCCGACTGGCTCATCTTTCGCAGCTCGAAATTGAATTCACCGACGTCCGCCCTGGGATTGGCGCGGCGAAAATCCTCATATGCCGAGCTTGCTATGGTCATGAGATATTCCGACACCGACTGCATGGGATAGCCTGCCTCGCGGTAGAAGGAAACGGCCGCCTCGGGATCCTTGCGCTTGGACAGCTTGCGCTTGCCGCCGTTTTCCTCCTTCATGATCGGAGCGACATGGGCGTAATTGGGCGCCTTGAATCCCAGCATGTAAAACATCTGAAGATGGATCGGCACCGAAGAGATCCATTCGTCGCCGCGGATGACGGTGGTAGTACCCATGAGATGATCGTCAATGACGTGGGCAAAGTGGTATGTAGGTATGCCGTCGGCCTTGAGGATAACCGTATCCTGAATATTCTCCGGCATCTCTATTTTGCCTCTGATGGAATCCTTGAACTTTATGCGTCTGCTTTCGTCGCCGCACGAGCGCAGCCGCACGACAAAGCTCCTGCCCTCGTCGATGAGCTTTTGCGCCTCATCCGGCGTTATGCCGCGGTATTTGGCGTATTGGCCGTAAATGCCCGGATTCTGCTTATTCTTTTCCTGTTCGGCGCGGATCTCCTCAAGCTCGCCTTCGGTCATAAAGCAGGGGTATGCCTTGCCCTCATCCATCAGCTTTTTGGCGAACACCCTGTAAATATCGCGGCGCTGCGACTGCTGATAGGGACCGTAACCGCCCTTTTGCCCCGTCGAAGTAAATCCCTCGTCGGCAATGATGCCGAAATCCTCCAGGCCCTTTGTTATAAGCTCGATTCCGCCCTCGACCTCACGCTTTTTGTCGGTGTCCTCTATTCGGATAAAGAAAACGCCGCCGGTCTTTTTGGCAAGACGGTAGTTTATCATGGCGGTAAAAAGCCCGCCGATATGCAGAAAACCTGTCGGGCTGGGGGCAAAACGTGTCACCTGCGCGCCCTCGGGCAGGCAGCGCTGCGGGTATCTCTGTGTTATCTCGTCGGGAGTGAGCGTAACGTCGGGGAAGATGACGTCGGACATATTTGGCATAGAAAAACCTCCGGTTTTTTTAATTTATAATTGAGCGCAGGCGTCGGCAAAGCCGGCAATTATTTCATCTCTGCCTGCGGTGTCGGTTTGGCGTTTAGCGGCGCGGATTCATCAAAAAAGTTATGCGCGATAAATGAAGATTGATTTAATCGCTGAGCCGGAAATTATAATGCGTCGATTCGGCAGCCCGGCAGCCCGGCTCTCCGTTTTGAGCGGCCTGCCCTTTGATTTTTATCCTGTCCCCGGCAGAAAAACTAAAACTTATTTCCTTCCAGTTCCAGCAAAAATCTTTTCGCCGCGGCGCCGCCCGAATAGTTTCCCGTATCGCCGCTCTTTCTAATCACCCTGTGGCACGGAATGATAACGGGAAGCGGATTTTTTCCGACACAGCTTGCGGCGGCGCGCACGGCCTTTTCGTTATGCGCGGCGGCGGCGATTTCGGAATAGGTGCGGGTCTGGCCGAAGGGTATCCCGGCGACGGCGCGCCATACATTAACGGCGAGAGGCGAGCCTTCCAGCCTGTATTTTATATCGAAGTGCCGTCGCCTGCCGGAAAAATACTCATGGATCTGCTTCATGGTCTCGCGGCAGATTTCGTTATCACAAAAATCAGACGGTCCCTGTCTGCCGAACAACAGGCGAAGCAAATACTCATCGTCATATTGGATAGTGATTATACCGATAGGAGTGCCAAATGACATGCCATACATGCTCAACACCTCAAATTGCTGTAGACTTTTGCCGCTGTTTTTATTATAATGGTATAAGTGAAAATTTGCAAATAAAATCGGATTCATTATCAATTTTATTTTGAAAGGCTATGGCTAAATGAAATACTGTCAGGAAGACGCAAGGATCGTTTCCAAAAATAAGATAACGTCCGACGTTTTTGATTTTGTTATCAGTTGTTCGCAAAGCGCCGCGCTGGCGCAGCCGGGGCAGTTTGTAAATATTCTTGCCGACGGCTTCACTCTGCGCAGGCCCATATCCATCTGTGAGATCGGTCAGGGCACGCTGCGGCTTGTAATGCAGGTGCGCGGCGACGGAACGGCGCGGATCGCAGAAAAAAACGTCGGGGACCGTCTGGACATCGTCGCGCCGCTCGGACACGGCTTTGAAATCGACAGGAGCAAAAGAGCCGTCCTCGTCGGCGGCGGCATAGGGGCGCCTCCCCTTCTGGAGCTGTCGAAGCGCTTTGACGCCTGCACGGCAATTCTGGGCTTTCGCAGCGCCGACGCGATGATTCTGCAGAATGACTTTGAAAAAAACTGCGAGACGGTAATAACCACCGACGACGGCAGCGCCGGTATCTGCGGCTTTGTCACACAGCCGCTTGAGGAAATGCTGCGGAGCGGCAGAGCGGACGTCGTTCTGTCCTGCGGACCGACCCCCATGCTGAGGAATGTCGCCGGACTGTGCAAAAAATACGGCACGCCCTGTCAGGTCAGCATGGAGCAGCGAATGGCCTGCGGGGTCGGGGCCTGCCTCGTCTGCGCGTGCAAAACAAAATCAGGCATGCGGCATGTCTGCAAAAACGGCCCGGTATTCGATGCGGCGGAGGTGAAGTGGGATGAACAGGCTTAAAACGGTCATTTGCGGCGTGGAATTTAAAAATCCGGTCATCGCCGCCAGCGGAAGTTACGGCTTCGGCCGCGAATACAACGAATTTTATCCCATTTCCGAAATAGGCGGCATAAGCTGCAAGGGCACCACCCTTGAACCGCGCGACGGAAACGCGCCGCCCAGGGTCGCCGAAACCCCCTGCGGAATGCTCAACGCCGTCGGTCTGCAAAATCCCGGGGTGCGCCATTTTGTCGAAAAGGAAGTCCCGTGGATCAAGGAGCAGGGCACGGTCTGTATAGCCAATATCGCCGGCAACGCGGTTGAGGATTACGCCGAAGCGGCGGCTGTCGTCAACGACAGCGCGGTCGATATGGTGGAGCTCAATGTTTCCTGCCCCAACGTAAAGCACGGCGGCATGCAGTTCGGCACAACCTGCGCGGCCCTGAGCGAGGTCGTCTGCGCCGTCAGGAAAAACCTCGCAAAGCCTCTTATCGTAAAGCTGTCGCCCAATGTCACCGATATAACCGAGCTGGCGCGCGCCGCGGCCGACTCCGGCGCAGACGCTCTTTCGCTGATAAACACCCTCCTCGGCATGAGGATAGATATAAGGACGCGCAGACCGGTTCTGCGCAACAACATGGGCGGTTTTTCCGGAAACGCCGTTTTTCCGGTGGCCGTGCGTATGGTATGGCAGGTAAAGAACGCCGTGAATATTCCCGTTATCGGCATGGGCGGCATAACCGATTATAAGCAAGCCGTCGAAATGATGATGGCGGGCGCCGACGCGATACAGGTGGGCACAGCCAATTTTACCGATCCCTTTGCCATGCCGAAGATAATAAACGGACTTCAAAGGTACTGTGAGGATAACGGTATCGGGAACATCGGGGAAATAGTCGGAACCGTAAGGGCATGGTGACCTGACGGAACGAGAACGGCGGCATTGACCTCCGTGTCCGAACATGCCGCGCGGCGTACATTTTTTCCGTTTTCCGCCTGCCGGCGTCCAAAACCTTCCGCATATGCTCCAAAGCTGAACTCCGGGCCATTTTGCTATTGACATATTCTTAACGAAGTTATAAAATATACATTGAATATATATCCGAATATTCGTATTGTTACAAATTTCGGTCTATTATACTTTATTGGAGGTTTTTCTATATTATGAGCAGAGTTTATAATTTCTCAGCAGGTCCTTCCACGCTGCCGCTTCCTGTTTTGGAGAGAGCAGCCGCCGAAATGCTCGACTGCAACGGTTCCGGTCAGAGCGTTATGGAAATGTCCCATCGTTCCAAGGATTTTGAAAAGATCATCTGCGGCACCGAAGCGCTTTTCCGTGAGCTCCTCGCAATCCCCGACAATTACAAGGTCCTTTTCCTTCAGGGCGGCGCTTCCTCTCAGTTTGCCATGATACCGCTCAACTTTATGAATAAAAACGGCAAGGCCGATTATGTTGTCACAGGCCAGTGGGCAAAGAAGTCCTATCAGGAGGGCGCCCGCTACGGCAACGCGAGGGTCGTCGCCTCCTCCGAGGACAAGACATTCTCATATATCCCCGAGCTGACCGCCGACATGTTCGATCCCGAGGCCGACTATGTGCATGTCTGCTGGAACAATACCATTTACGGAACCCATTATTCCAAGATCCCGCCCGTAGGAAACATTCCGCTTATCGCCGACATGTCCTCCTCCATCCTCTCCGAAAAGGTTGACGTCGCGAAATATGGCATGATCTACGCCGGCGCGCAGAAGAACATGGCTCCCGCAGGCCTGACCGTCTGCATAATCCGTGAGGATATGATAGGCAACGCCCGCGATATAACCCCCAACATGTTCAATTACAAGACCCACGCGGACGCCAACTCCCTGTTCAACACACCGCCCGCATACTGCATCTATATTCTCGGTCTTGTTCTCGACTGGCTCAAGAACGAGGTCGGCGGCATTGAGAAAATGCACGAGATCAACGTCAAAAAGGCCGGCATTCTCTATGATTTCCTCGACGGTTCCTCCATGTTCAAGTCCACCGTCAAGGGCGACGACAGATCCCTCATGAATATCCCCTTCGTTACGGGCGACGGCGAGCTTGACAAGAAGTTCGTAGCAGAGGCGACAGCCAACGGCTTTGTAAACATCAAGGGCCACCGCTCTGTGGGCGGCATGAGAGCTTCCATCTACAATGCTATGCCTGTTGAGGGCGTTCAGAAGCTCGTCGACTTTATGAGCGAGTTTGAGAAAAACAACTGAATCATAGAGAAAACCGCTTCGCGGCCGGGTTCGGGACCCCGGGGCAAAATGCCCTTGCCTTTACGGGGGAATGAACCGCTCTCCCGGTGATAAACGGCGGCGCTGCCGCCGAAAATGCCGCGCCTCCTGTTTACGGGACGCCGGCGACCGCCTTTGCCGCGGTAAATGTTTCCCGGTATATCCCGGGCTTTCAAACAACCGAAAGGAGCCAAACAATGTTTGATATTAAGTTACTCAATAAGATAAGCCAGACAGGTCTGAGCATATTCGACGAGAAATATAACTGCGCCGACGATATTGAAAATCCCGACGCTATAATGGTGCGCTCGGCTTCGCTTCATGATATGGAGCTTCCGTCCTGCCTCAAGGCCATCGCCAGAGCCGGCGCCGGCACAAACAATATCCCCATCGACAGGTGCTCGGCTCAGGGCATTGTTGTTTTCAACACTCCCGGCGCAAACGCAAACGCCGTAAAGGAGCTTGTTCTCGCCGCTCTGTTCCTTTCCTCCAGAAAGGTCTATGCCGGTATGCAGTGGGTTCAGGGTCTCAAGGATAACGAAGGCGACGTCGGAAAGATGGTCGAAAAGGGCAAGGGCGCGTATGTCGGTCCCGAGATCATGGGCAAAACGCTCGGTCTTGTCGGTCTCGGCGCAATCGGCGCTCTGGTCGCAAATTCCGCAATAGCCCTCGGCATGAATGTTGTCGGCTACGACCCCTTCCTTACGGTAAACGCCGCTCTGCATCTCTCTCCCGAGGTCGAGCTTGTCAGCAACCTTGACGAGCTTTACGCAAAGGCCGACTATATTTCCGTTCATGTTCCGCTCAACAGTGATACAAAGGGCTTCATCAACAAGGATTCCATCGCAAAGATGAAGGACGGCGTGCGTCTTATCAACTTCGCGAGAGCCGGACTCATCGACGACAACGACCTCATCGAGGCACTTTCCTCCGGCAAGGTCAGCTCCTATGTCGTCGACTTCCCGACCGAAGCCATCCTCGGCGTCGAGAATGTCACCGCCATCCCCCACCTCGGCGCTTCCACACCCGAGAGCGAAGAAAACTGCGCCCGCATGGCCGCCGTTCAGCTCAAGAACTTCCTCGAGACCGGCAACATAAAGAATTCCGTAAACATGCCGGCCTTCAACGTCGCCCGTCCGGCAGGTACAAAGAGGGTCGCCGTTGTCTTTATGAGCTCGGCCGATTTTGACTCCATCGAGGCGGACGGCGCCGTAAACAGAGCCAGCAAGATAAGAGGCGGCTGGGGCTACGGCGTTATCGACGTGACCGGCGACGCGCAGGCGGTCGCTGAAAAGGCAGCGGCTGTTCAGGGCGTTGTCAGAGCGTTCGTTATCGAGTAATCGTCAGCGTAACAGAATATAATAAACCCGCCGGTTTCCCGGCGGGTTTTTTGCGATGCGCGTTGTTCCGCTTTGTCCTTTGTCCTTGACTGGTATACGCAATGGCGCCGTATGGCTTTTTTCTCTGCTGCGCTGCCGGTTGCCGGTCTGTCCGAAGCGGTGCGTGCGGTTTATCCGGCGGCGGCCGGAATTCGCGTATATGTATAAAAGCAGCGCTTTTATTCCGGCAAACGACCCCTTCGCGGGTCTTTCGCCATTATTTTCCCTCGTCCTTTTCCGCCGCAGGACCCCGGCCTGTTCCCGCTGACGGCGAGCCTTCGGTCAAATCATCCATGCATGCCTTACTGGGCGGCGCCTGCTCCGATCAGAACGAGCCCCAACGGAATCATCACGATCCCGACGATGAGAAGGATCTTGTAGACCTTCGCCGATTCGTAATGGAAGGGCTGCGCTTTTTTCGGCTTTTTCGGATCGTACCAGATGGTGCAGGCGTCTCCGACCCTGTTTGCCTGTTTGCTGAGGATGGTCGATTTGATCTGATACTCGACCCCGTCTACGCTGTAGGAGTAAACATACATATCCGGCAGTCTGCCGTTGGAATTATACCGCGCCCGGATGTCGCTGAGAGTTCCCTGCGTCTGCTCGGAGCAGCGGGAATTTTTTCTCATGTTGATCGGAGCGACGATAACAAAAACAAGTCCCAGGACAAACAACGCGAAACCTGCAATCCACATAAACGGTACCTCCTGCAATAATGATTACATAAATAACGATTAACCGGTTTCATTATAATGCATATTTCACGTTTTTTCAATATTCATTACTAATAAAAAACAGAGGGCCCGACGCCCTCTGTTTTTACTCTTTCGCCTTTGTTTCAGCGCTTCTCTTTTTTCTTAAAAATTCCAGCTTGGTTTCGCTTATCGTGATAGCAATGAATATCAGCGCGAAGCCGATAAATGTCGGCGCCTGCGGACGCTCGCCGTAAAACAGCACCGAAAAGAGCACGCCTGTCACCGACTCGAGGCTGAGAAGCACGGCGCTCTGAGACGCTGGGGTGTATTTTTGCCCGACGTTTTGCAGCAGCAGCGCGCCGCAGGTCGCAAGCACCACCAGATAGCCGAGCTGCAAAAGAGCCGAAGCGGTTATTACCGGCGGCTGTTCAAGAATTATCGCGCAGGGGGTCGACAGCGCTCCGGCGACTAAAAATTGCAGCACGGTCATGACGACCGGATCGCAGTCCCTGCCGAAAATGTCGATAAAGACAAGGTGCAGCCCGAAAAATACGCTGCAGACGAGGGTAAGTATTTCGCCCCGGTTGAGGGTCGGACTGCCGTCTAAGCTCACAAGCCCGATGCCGACGACGCATATTACCGACGAAATAATATTGAATCTGTCCGGCCGGCGTTTGGCGAATATCCAGTATAAAAACGGCGTGAGCACGCAGTAAACGTCGGTCAGGAACGCGTTTATGCCCGGAGTTGTGCCAATGAGCCCGTAGGTCTGCGTGGCGTAGGCCAGAAAGAGACACACGCCTATCGGGATGCTGCCGAGGATGGCCTTTTTGTTTATGTTTTTCATGCGGCGGAAAAACACCGCCGCCAGAATTGCCGCGCCGAGCAAAAACCTTATGGAAAAAATATAAAAGACCGGCATGCCGTCGAGCGCGTTTTTCAGCACCACAAAGGAGCCGCCCCAAATGAGCGCGGCTGCGAGCAGAGCCAATCTCGACAGGACCTTTGTTTTGGAATCCGGCTTCATGGCGTTTTTCCTTTCGTGCGGATTTTGTTTCGGCGCAACGGCAGTGTTTCGGTCAACGGCCGCGCTGCCGATAACGTATTTCGCGAAGCAGATTTACTCGGATAAAAAAAGAGTGAACAATTATGTTCACTCAAAGTAGGACATGCGCCGGAAGGGACTCGAACCCCCGACCTTTTGGTTCGTAGCCAAACACTCTATCCAGCTGAGCTACCGGCGCATTTCAAACTACCCGAATATAATATCACTTTTGGACAAATAAGTCAAGGGCTTTTTGCAAAACCAAAAGGGCAATTTTGTAATACCATGAACAAATATTACTTCGGGTAGAATAATTGCCGCATTTTTCCGGGATTAAGCCTGCTTCATCAGAATTTCCCTGAAACGGCTGAAGTTATCAAGATCCACGACCCTGTAGGGAATGATATAGACAAGCTCCTTTTGACCGGCCGGATATACCAAAAAGGTGCGCTGGCGTGAGCAGTCCTTTACGGTGCTTGTGCCGTCCAGCTTTATCTCGGTTTCGGGATCGACCCTGAGCAGTCCCGGCTGCACCGTCATGGAAACATGGCGGCTGTTTTCGGCCGCCTTTGCCGCCTCGGAAAAGGCCTTGCCCGGAACGATCCAGATGAGCGCGATAAGTATGACCGCGATGGGGATCAGTATCAGCGCCATGGTCATATATTTTTTGTCTATGGATATGTTGTAGCAGCAGATACCGATAACGATCAAAAGCAAGACCGTGCGTATGACCTGCGGCAGACCCTTCGCCGGAACGGTCTTTGCGGCGCGCAGGCCGCGGTATAGCTCCTTGTCGGTGAGAGTGTAGTCGAGATTGAAATTGTCCTGCATAGGAAACCTCCTGTTGGAGTTTTAAAGATATAGTGACGCGCTTTGGCGCAAACCGCCGGCCGGATATCCGGATCGTGCGTTTAGGGCTGAATATCCGGAAAAACCGGCACGGTGATCATTTGAAGACGGCGCGGATATGAAAACCGCTAAATATCTAGATCGGTAACATACTGCGCGTTGGTTTCTATAAATTCGCGGCGCGGCTCCACCTTGTCGCCCATAAGGATGCTGAATGCCTTGTCGGCGGCGGCGGCGTCCTCGACGTCGACGCGGAGCATTATTCTGTGCTCGGGATCCATAGTGGTTTTCCACAGATCCTCCGAGTTCATTTCGCCTAGACCCTTGAAACGCTTGATGACCGGCTCGCCGTCCACCGTTGCCGAAAGGGCGTCGCGCTCCTCGTCGGTGTAGGCGTAGCCGATGGACTTTTTGCCCTTTTTCACCTCATAAAGCGGCGGCTGGGCGAGATAGACGTGACCCTCCTCGATAAGCGGACGCATGAAGCGGAAGAAGAATGTCAGCAGCAGCGTTCTGATATGCGAGCCGTCCACATCGGCATCGGCCATAATTATTGTCTTGCCGTAGCGCAGCTTGGTTATGTCAAATTCCTCGCCTATTCCCGTGCCAAGAGCCATGACGACGGGCAGCAGCTTTTCGTTGTTGTAGATTTTGTCGAGCCTGGCCTTTTCCACGTTGAGCATCTTGCCCCAGAGCGGCAAAATCGCCTGATAGCGGCGGTCGCGTCCTCCGCAGGCGGAGCCTCCTGCCGAGTCGCCCTCGACGATGAAGATCTCTGTCATGGACGCGTCCTTGCTCTGGCAGTCGGACAGCTTGCCGGGCAGACCCGCGCCGCCCATCGCCGTCTTGCGTCGGACAAGCTCCTTGGCGCGGCGGGCTGCTTCTCTGGCTGCCGCCGCCTGTGTCGCCTTGTCGAAAATTCCCCTTGCGACGGCGGGATTTTCCTCGAAATATTCCATCAGCTTATTGTAAACAAGCTGATCGACCATGGAGCGCATTTCGACCGAGCCCAGCTTCGCCTTGGTCTGTCCCTCGAACTGCGCTTCCTTTAATTTCACGCTGATTATCGCCGTCAGGCCCTCGCGCACGTCCTCGCCCGACAGCTTTTCCTCCTCCTTCAGGAGCTTGAATTTATGTCCGTAGTCGTTGAATACCCTTGTCAGCGCCGTTTTGAAGCCGGTCTCGTGGGTGCCGCCGTCGACCGTGTGGATATTGTTGGCAAAGGACATGATGAGAGCGCTGTAATCCATTGTGTATTGCAGGGCGACCTCGGCTGTGGAATCGCCAGAAACGGAGGACAGATAAATGACCTCGTCGTTTATTACGTCGCTGCCCTTGTCCTTGTTGAGAAATTCGACATAGCTCTTTATGCCGCCCTCATAGTGCATGGTCTGTGTGACCGGTTCCCCGCCGCGGCGGTCGGTGAGGATTATGCGCGCTCCGGCGTTGAGGAAGGCCTGCTCGCGCAGACGGGTCAGCAGGATGTTGTAGCTGAAAACGGTGGTTTCATTAAAAATCTCGGGGTCGGGCTTGAACTCTATGACGGTGCCGGTTCTGTCGGTATCCCCGACAACGGTGAGATCGGTGACAATATCGCCGCGCGAATATTTCTGCTCATAAATGTGCTGGCCGTCGTATACCTTTACGGTCAGCCATTCGCTCAGCGCGTTTACTACGCTCGCGCCAACGCCGTGCAGACCGCCGGAAACCTTGTAGCCGCTGCCGCCGAATTTGCCGCCCGCGTGCAGCACGGTGAAAACGACCGTGACCGCCGGCAGACCGGTCTGATGCTGAATACCAACGGGAATTCCGCGTCCGTCGTCGGATACGCGGATGATGTCGCCCGGGAGGATATCCACCTCTATGTTGTCGCAGTAGCCGGCCAGAGCCTCGTCGATTGAGTTGTCGACTATCTCATAGACAAGGTGATGAAGGCCGCGCTCGCCTGTCGAGCCGATATACATGCCCGGGCGTTTGCGCACGGCTTCCAGTCCCTCGAGCACCTGAATCTGGTTTTCGTCGTATACCTCTTCTACGTTGTAGTTATTGGTGATTTGGTTGTTGTCCTGCATGTAATTAGTCCTTTGCTGTAGAATAAATGAAAAGAAATATCGGTGAACGGTTAAAAATGTCGGCGCCGGAGCCGGCGGCGGTTTTCGTCCGGATCGCGGAGGGAGCCCCGTTATGCTGGCTTCGTCGTCCGCTGGACGCGCTCACATACGATTCGCTCCGCTCTTCACCCTCTTTAATAACGTGCCCGGCGATATCTGACTAAGGTAAACCGTGTCGTTTCCCTTTATGTCGCGGCACAGTATAAACGACTTCGGCAGCTCCTGTCCGACGGCGACAATACTGCCGGCAAGCTGCCGGCGCCGCAGGAAATCCCTTGTTCTGACCGAGACGGTCGAGGAATCCAGATCGAATATTCCGATGATGTCGTCGGTTTTGATAAGGCGGTCCTGCCCGATGTGCAGATACATAGACCCTCCCTGGGATTCAGCCTTTGTGCTTATATATAATAAGGTGTGCATTAAGTCATTGTTATTATACCACAAACCGAAATAAAAAGCTACTTTAAAACGGTAATTTTTTGTTCTCCGTCCGCTGATACCGCGGCTTTCCTAAGAGCAATAACGCCGCCGGGCAAAACATTAATATTTCTTAATAATCAGTTAAAAAAATATAAATAAAACTTGCGTTATAAGGCGTAAAATATAAATGAAGGATTCCGACCGACCGGTCGGTCGGTTATTGTCGAATCGGGCCGGCAGCCTTTTTGTCAACATCGGTATACTTCTTCACGATTATTGATCCGGAAAAACAGCAATCCGGATAGCGCTTGATAACTAATGAATAACAAGAATCGTCGGAGCGCCGGCATGCCGGCGCCTGGGGTATCCTTTGCACGGGCAAGGGAGCAAATCTTCCGCTCCATCCTGCCTGTCCTTACCCTCTCAGCTTTTCTTTAAAATCATCCTTGCTCCATATATCATCTTATCATCCGGAGGTTTTCAATGTCTGCCTTAAGCGTCAAAAAGCCTTACACCGTCATAGTCGCGGTACTGCTCGTCGTAATTCTGGGTATAGTCTCTCTGTTCAACATGCAGACCGACCTGATACCCTCATTCAATCTGCCTTACGCCATTGTCATAACGACATATCCCGGCGCTTCGCCCGAGCAGGTGGAAACGGCCGTCACCGACGTTATCGAGCAGTCGCTCGCTTCGGTCAGCCGCCTGCAGGAGATTTCCAGCACGTCCAACGAAAATTATTCCATGGTCACGCTGCAGTTCACCGATGAAACGAACCTCGACTACGCTGCGGTTGAAATAAGGGAAAACCTCGACAGGATCGCCGGGTATCTGCCCGAAAACGCGGGCGACCCGACTATTATGAAGATAAACCCCAACATTATCCCCCTCATGGTGGCGTCCGCAGACATGGACGGCGCCGATCGCGTCGAAACAACCAATATTGTCAACGACAAGGTGCTCCCCGCCCTCAAAAGCGTCGAGGGCGTAGCTTCGGTAAGCGCGACCGGTCTTGTGGAGCGCAGCGTAAATGTGACGGTAAGCCAGGAAAAAATAGACAGCATCAACAAAAGAATACTCAGGAAGGTGGACAGCCAGCTTGCCGACGCTCAGGATGAGCTGGACAACGCCCAATCGGAGATAGACAATGGCTATGACGAACTGTCGTCCCAGAGAAGGACCCGGATGAACGCCGTTTCAAGCGCGGAAAAGGCTCTCAGCAAGGGCAGAACGCAGATGAAGAACGCCAAAAAGGAGCTGGATGCAAACAGCGCCAAGGTTGATTCGGCGCTGGAGCAGGCGCAGGCGGGATTGGACGAGATCAACAATAACCTTCCTCAGCTTCAGGCCGCAAAGCTTATGGCCGACGAAAACGCCGACGCCCTTCATGAAGCGCTTGTCCGTGCGAAGGAGGCGGTCGATTCGGCGGAGGAGCCCTCGGCCGAGCTGTTAAACGCGCTGGACGAGGCGCAGAAGCTCTATGACGCCGCTCAGGAGCGCAGGAATGAGCTCGGCTCCAGCGTGGAGCAGCTCACCGCTCAGAAGGCCGAGCTTGAGGCGACTATAACCGCGCTTAAGGACAGCAAAGCCGAAATTGAAAAGGGCTATGAGCAGTACAGGGCGGGGGAATCCAAGCTGAAGCAGCAGGAAGCTCAGCTTGCCAGCGGCAAAAAGCAGCTTACCTCCGCGCTCGACAGCGCCAAGAAAAAGCTCGACTCAGCGCAGTCCGAGCTTGACGACGCAATGGAGGAATTTGAAGCAAAGCGCGACGAGGCCATAAAAAAGGCCGATATGGAGGGTGTTATCACCGCCGAGCTTGTCACCTCTCTTATAAACGCGCAGAATATTTCATATCCCGCCGGATATGTTCAGGACGGCGACGAGAGTTATGTCGTGCGCGTCGGAGACAAAATAGAAAGCGAACAGGCTCTCAGGCAAATGCCCCTTCTGTCGCTGGATGAGCTGGAAATGGATATTGTCCTCAACGATGTCGCTGACGTGGAGATAACCGACAACACCGACGATACCGTGACCAAGGTAAACGGCAACGAGGCTATCCTCATCACGATGCAAAAGCAGAACGAGTATTCCACCGCCGAGGTAGCCAAGGGCGTCCGCGCAAAAATGGAGCAGCTTACCTCCGAAAACAAGGGGCTGAACATGACTGCGCTGATGGACCAGGGCGTTTATGTAGATATTATTATAAGGTCGGTGTTCCAGAACCTGATCTACGGCGCCATTCTCGCCATAATCATACTTATACTGTTCCTGAGAGACTGGAAGATAACATTTGTAATAGCCCTCTCCATCCCGATAAGCCTTATATTCGCCATCGTGCTGATGTATTTTTCGGGGGTCACGCTGAACCTCATATCCATGTCGGGTCTCGCGCTCGCCGTCGGTATGCTGGTGGACAATTCCATAGTGGTGATCGAAAATATATACCGAATGAGACAGGAGGGCAAGTCGGCGCGTGACGCTGCGATCTACGGCGCAAAGCAGGTCGCGGGCGCTATCATCTCGTCAACGCTGACGACATGCGCGGTATTTCTGCCCATTGTCTTCACAAAGGGCATAACAAAGCAGCTCTTCACCGACATGGGCCTCACGATCACCTACGCGCTGCTGGCGTCGCTGATCATAGCTCTCTCCTTCGTTCCCATGGCGTGCTCGGGCGCTCTTAACCGCTCCGAGCCGAAGCAGCACAGACTCTTCGATAAATTCTGCGACTGGTACGGCAGGGTGCTTTCATGGTGTCTCAGGGTAAAATGGGTACCGCTGACGCTCGCCCTCTCGCTGTTCGCCGTTTCAATAATCGGCGCCATGAATATGGGCACGCAGTTTTTCCCGCAGATGCAGGGCGACCAGATGGCGGTCACCCTCAAAATGGACGACGAAATGAAGTTTGAGGAGCAGGCCGAGCTTGCCGTAAACGCTGCCGAAAGGATCAGGGGCGTTGACGGCGTCACGGCCGTGGGACTTTCCATGACCGATTCCTCGGGCGGCGGCCTTTCGTCCTCCGCCGCGATGGTGGTCAGTTTCGCGACAAGGGTAAGAGGAAGCGGAACCTCGCTTTATGTTCTGCTCGATCCCGACAGAAGCCGCGGCTTCTATGAGATAAAGGACGACATACTGAACAGGCTGTCGGACATCGGCTGCGAGGTCTCGGTGTCCGGCCAGAGCATGGATATATCCATGCTGACCGGTTCGGGCGTATCCATAAGCATTTTCGGCAGAGATCTGGATAAGCTGCAGGAGGCAGCAAAGGATCTGGCCGGAAAGATAAGCAAAATAGAGGGCACGAAGGATGTTTCCGACGGCTTCGAGCAGCCGGCAAAAGAGATACGCGTAACGGTAGATAAGCAAAAAGCGCTTAAAAACGGCCTCACGACCGGCGAAATATATGCGCAGCTTGCCGATTATCTCAAGGCGAAATCATCGGTCGCGACGCTGACCTTTGACGACGAGGATTATCCGGTAATGGTGACCTCCGAGCTTGACGATGAGATCGATCTCGAATACATCAGGTGGTGTTACCTTACCACAAGGGACGGCAAGGACGTTCGCATAGGCACGGTCGCTGATATAGATACCGCCGACGGCTACACAAAAATAGACCACGAATCGCAGCAGAGATATGTCACGGTCACGGCGGGAATCGCCGACGGCTATAACGTCGGCAAGGTCAGCAGCGAAATAAACAGGCTGCTGGAAGGATACCGGCCGCCAAACGGAATGACTGTAAAGGCGGACGGCGAGAACGAAGCCATCGTCGAAGCCCTGCAGAATATTCTGCTCATGCTTGCCATGGCGGTCGCCTTTGTATATCTCATCATGGCGGCGCAGTTCCAGTCGCTGAAAATGCCATTTATCGTGCTGTTCACCCTGCCGCTTGCCTTCACCGGAGCGTGGATCGCGCTGACGATAGCCGGATTCGATCTGTCCGTCATCGCCGCGGTCGGTATGGTGCTTCTCGTTGGCGTTGTCGTCAACAACGGCATCGTCTTTGTGGATTACGTAAACCAGCTCCGCGAGGGCGGCATGAAAAAGCGCGACGCCCTTGTGCTAACCGGCAAGACAAGACTGCGCCCGATCCTTATGACGGCTCTGACAACGATAATCTCGATGATAACAATGGTCATTGGCGTAGGCAGCGGCACCGAAATGGTGCAGCCCATGGCGGTTACCGTGCTCGGCGGCCTGATCTACGCTACTATGCTGACGCTGATCATAGTTCCTGTTATATACGATCTGTTTAATAAAGAGAATTATAAACGCACGGGAATTTTTGCCGGACTTGTCAGAGGCAGCACAGACAAAAACTTCCGCATGAACGCCGACGGCACGTCCACTATACTGGACGGCGGCCGGACAGGACAAGCGCCGATCGAAAGCATAGGGCAAGCGGAACATGCCCCCGTCGGCGGCGCCCGTGACCATGCCGCGGAATACGACGCCGATGAAATCCGTAACGACATAAGCAGCGGACGAAACGAGGAGCTTTCTTTCAGGCTTGACGATATGAACGGAGATGAGAACAATGACGGTCAGCAGTGAGAATATGTCCGCCGTTTTGCCCGGCGCTGCGAAAAACGCCGCCGGCGACAAAACCGTGCTGCTTTTTGACGCGGCGATCTCGCTTCTTCAGGAGGGTCTTCCCGTGCACGAGATCAAGATGTCGGATATCGCAAGGCGCGCCGGAATCGGCAAGGGCACGATTTATGACTATTTTGAAAGCAAGGAACAGCTTATACACAAGGCTAAGATATATGCCATAGACTGCCTTACCGACGAAGTGGCGCGGGCCGTAGGCACAAAGGACGATTTCGGCTCAAAGGTTCACGAGTTTATCATCAGTCTGACCGGCAAGGCGGCCGAAAACGGCATTTTGTTCCAGAGCATAGCCAAGCACGACGTTCCGGCAATGCTCATGCAGGAGTGTTCCCCTCAGGATGATTACCGGGGAATAATCGAAAAATGGCTGGTCATAGTCAACGGGCTGGTCAGGAGCGCGCTGACCGACGGCATAATAATGCGCGAGCCGAATGTGTATAAAACCCACGTCGCCGTGCTGTCTCTGGTTGTTACCTCCTTCATGTACTGCAGGAACCCGGCGCGCTACGAGGATGTGACGCAGGAGGATATGATTAAAACTGCTACAGAGAATTTCGGAAAGATGCTTGGTTAAAAAAAGGCGGCCGTCGCCGCCTTTTTTTAACCTCTGTACTTCTCCCCTCTTTTCTGCTATAATATATTAGAAAAAACAATTGCCGGGGAAAAGTATGACCACAACACTTATTTTTGTCCGTCATTGCGAGGCGGACGGAAACATCAACCGGGTATTTCACGGGCACACCGATTCACAGATAAGCGAAAACGGAAGACGGCAGCTTTTACTGCTGTCCGATCGTTTCAAAAGCGTCCGGTTCGACCGGATCTGCTCCAGCCCGCTCATCCGCGCCATGCTGACCGCGCAGGCGGTAAACAGCTCGCTCATGCTGCCGATAGAACCCTGCGGCGGTCTCATCGAGATAAACGGCGGACACTGGGAAGGGAAACGCTGGCGTGATCTGCCCTTCCTTTATCCGCAGGAATCCTATGACTGGGCGAAGGCTCCGCACAATTTCTCGCCCGAAGGCGGCGAGAGCATGAGACGGCTGCGCGAGAGGATCTCGCGGACCGCTGCCGATATCGCCGGGCGCAACACCGGAAAAACAATAGTGTGCGTGTCCCACGGATGCGCCATACGCAACCTCATCTGCTGGGCAAAGGGTATGCCCATCGAACGGCTCGATGAAGTGCCGTGGGGCGAAAACACCGCCGTCAGCATATTGGAGTTTGACGAACATATGCGTCCCGGACTGGTTCTGGAGAACGACTGCTCTCACCTCAGCGACGAGGTAAAGACCCTCGCCAGACAGGACTGGTGGAAGAAGGACAAGCTGGAAGAAATGTTTTATTAACGGGCGGGTTTTTTCCTGCCTCAGACAGAATAAAAACAGCGGAGAATGGAGGTCTTTTTTATGACAACACTGACTCAAATCGGTCAAAACGCAAAATCGGCGGCGCGTGCGCTGTCAGTAGCTTCATCCTCACAGAAAAACGCGGCCCTGCTCGCCGTTGCCGACGCGATCGAGGCGCGTCAAAATGAAATAATCGCCGCGAATAAAACCGATCTGCAAAATGCCGTCCGAAACGGCATGTCTCAGGCCATGCAGGACAGGCTCGCACTGAACGAAGGCCGTATTAAGGGAATGGCCGACGGCGTGCGGCAGGTTGCGGCGCTGGGCGATCCCGTCGGAAGGACCCTTTCCGGCTCGACTCTCTACAACGGGATGAAAATGACAAAGATCACCGTGCCCATCGGCGTTATCGGGATAATCTTCGAGTCGCGCCCCAACGTCACCTCCGACGCGGCGGCGCTTTGTCTTAAATCGGGCAACGCCTGCATCCTTCGCGGAGGCAGCGACGCGATCAATTCCAACATCGCCATCGCCGGTATCATGCGCGGCGCCATAGAATCGGCAGGGCTTCCCGCCGACTGCGTATCCCTCATAGAGGACACGGACCGCGCGACGGCAACCGGGCTTATGCGTCTCAACGAATATGTCGACTGTCTTATCCCCCGAGGCGGCGCCGGACTCATCCGCTCGGTCGTCCAGAACGCCACCGTTCCGGTGATCGAAACCGGCGTGGGCAACTGCCATATATATGTAGAAGGCTCGGCGGACGCCGACATGGCGGCCAATATAATCTTCAATGCCAAGACACAGCGCCCGTCGGTCTGCAACGCCTGCGAGAGTCTTCTTGTTGACGAAAACATAGCAGAGGAGGCTCTGCCCAAAATCGCCGCAAGACTGGCTGAGAAAAACGTCGAGATCCGCGGATGCGAAAAAACCCGCGCCATCCTCAAAAACGCAAAGGAAGCGACAGAAGAGGACTACGCAAAGGAATTTCTCGATTATATTATTTCCGTGAAGGTGGTCAAAAATATCGACGAGGCCCTCGATCATATTGCGAAATACTCCACCGGACACAGCGAAAGCATAATAACGCGCGACTTTGAAGCGTCGCAGAGATTCGTCCGCTCGGTGGACAGCGCGGCAGTTTACGTCAACGCGTCCACAAGGTTTACCGACGGCGGAGAATTCGGTCTCGGCGCCGAGATAGGAATATCCACCCAGAAGCTGCACGCCAGAGGACCGATGGGTCTGAATGAGCTGGTCAGCTATAAGTATGTCGTGCTGGGCGACGGCCAGATAAGAGAATAAAAAAGGCGGGGAACCCGCCGGGCCGCCTTCGGTTTTCTCTTTCCATTTTCAGTTAAAATAACCCGTTAATTCAAAAAACCAAATGATGATTAAGGAATCGCTTGAAAATGAATCTATTTGAAAATTCCAAAAGGATAGTCGTCAAGGTTGGCACATCCACCCTGACCCATGAAAACGGAAAGCTCAATCTTCGCACGGTAAACCGGCTTGTCCGGACGCTGAGCGACCTTCGCAACTCCGGAAAGGAGATAATCCTCGTATCGTCCGGAGCCATCGGCGTGGGCGTGGGCAAGCTCAATCTGACGCACAAGCCATATGATATAGGCGGCAGACAGGCCTGCGCCGCGGTCGGCCAGTGCGAGCTGATGTACATATATGACAAGCTCTTTCTGGAATACGGCTACGTCACCGGTCAGGTGCTGCTGACCCGCGACATCACCGAGGACGAGATCCGAAAGCGCAACGTGCAGAATACCTTTGTCCGTCTGCTGGATATGGGCGCTCTGCCGGTCGTCAACGAAAACGACACGGTTTCCACCGAAGAGCTTGAATTCGGCGATAACGACACCCTTTCCGCGATAGTCGCAGGGCTCACCATGTCGGATACCCTTATTATGCTTACCGACATCGACGGGCTGTATGACAGAAACCCCAGGGAGTGCGAAAGCGCCAACCTGATACATTATGTGAGTGAGATAACCGATGAGATCAGAAGCATCGCGGGCGGCCGCGGCTCGACACGCGGAACCGGCGGCATGATAACCAAGGTGCAGGCGGCGCAGATGGCTATGGAGTCGGGAATTACGGCAGCCATAATCAACGGCCACGATCCGGAAAATATCTACCGTCTGCTCGACGGCGAGGAAATCGGCACTGTTTTCTATAACGGGCGGCTTTGATAACGCGCTGTTTTCCGGGCCGTCATCATCGTTTTTCGCGCCGGAGCAGGTAAAATAAATAAACAAAAAGGAATATTTATGTCGAAAATACTTTCCGTTGATTACGGAGACGCGCGCACCGGCATTGCAGTGAGCGATGAAAGCCGGTTTTTATCGTCGCCGGTGTGCGTTATCAGCGAGAGAAATACCGAAAAGCTCCTGCATAAGGTGGCCGACAAGGCAAATGAACTTGCCGTCGGTCTTATTGTTGTGGGTTATCCTAAAAACATGAACGGCACCGTCGGCGAGCGCGCCGAAAAATGCGCTGAATTTGCGCGCAGGCTCAGCGAGGAAAGCGGCATCGAAACGGTTCTCTGGGATGAACGCTGCACCACCATGTCGGCGAGCGTTTATATGAATTATACCGACACCCGCGGCAAAAAGCGCAAACAGCAGATTGACGCCGCCGCCGCGAATATTATTTTGCAGGACTATCTGGATTTCAGGAATAATCATAGCAGAGAGTAAAAGTGCGGAAAGTGAGGTCCCATGCGCCAAGCAAATTTTTCTCTTCCCGAGCTTATCAGGGCTCTTGTCGTCGGCGGCATTTTTTACATACTTTTTGCTCTTGCAAACGGAAACCGTTTTACACTTCCCCCAATCATCTGCGCTTGCGCCGCTGCGATATTGATTTGCGCCGCTGCCATACGCTTTTCAGGTATTCGCGTTTTTACCATGGGATTTGCCGTCTGGACAACCTTTGCGCTGGCATATCTCGTCGGCCGCAGCCTCAACCGCCTTGTGAGCCTAGTCTTTTACGGACATAAAACCGAACCTGTCGGAAGACTTACCGTTATAGCCATGGCCATCATCGTTTTTTCCTCGCTGATAACGGTTTTGTTCTGGCGCACCTTCAGCCGCCGGGATTTTACCGACGACGCCGCGCAGGGACTTTTTATGAGGTGCTTCGTCTTTATTTCGGTCGTAATGCTGGTATTTTATGCCGGTGTGCTGATTGATTTCATGTTTGTGCGCAGGTTTATGTCCGGCGATAGGATCCGCGTCATTCTGCCGATCCCGTTTGAAACGGTCATAAATCAACTGTTTTATCTTGATCTGACGCCGTTTGAAATATTCTGCCAGCTGGCCGGCAACCTTTTTTTGCTCACTCCCGTCGGATTTGCCGTAAAAAGCTGTATTTTTGCCGGAGAAGACCGGCCGCCGTCAGAGGAAAAACCCGCCCGCGCAAAGGACTTTCTCATCCGGCACAGACGCGCGGCGTATATCCTTCTGCCGTTTGCTCTGTCGCTGTTTTTTGAAACAGTACAGTATATTTTTGCCGTCGGTTATTCGGATATAGACGACCTTCTTTTCAATGTTGCCGGGTATTTTCTGGGCGGCGGATTTTTGTCGCTGCTCAATTTGGTCCGCAAAAGAAGAACGCGCGGCCTTGACAAAAACCTGCTTAGGAGAGTAAAATAAATATACTTTGCCGGATGCTGCCGTCCGCCTCAGAAACAAAAAATAATATTTCTCAGCCGGCGCCTCGCGGAAAAAAACCGCCGGCGCCGTTCAGGAAAGGTGTTATACAATGAGCGTACTGTCGATAGCATTGCTTACTCTGGCGTTGGTTTCGCTCATCATCGTCGGAAAAACAAAAAAACTCAATATAATAATTCAGCGTATCCTCTTTTTTGGCCTTTTTGCGCTTGTCATATGCTGCATACCCGAGGTCGTACACTCGCTTTACGATATGCTTTATGTCAACTGGCTGGAGCTGCTGTTCAACAACTGGTTCAACAAGGACGCCTTCGCGCTCATGGTCGGCAAGGCCCTGGCCTGGATAATAATAATAGGCGGCATATGGCTTATCGTATGGGGTCTGTGGAGACTCTTCCTTGTCATCACAAAATCAGGCAAACGCCACCGCGCCGTGATCTTCCTGTCGATACTGATCTTTCTTGCGGCCGGATTTGCCGAGTTTTTCAACGGCTTTTTCACATTTGAGGACAAAAGCAGCTTCTTTACCCTCAAAACCGCTGTCAACGCGCAGTTTGAGCTGCTGCCCAGCAAGGTGGTCTATTTCAGCGCCGACGATCCCGTTTCGGAGATCTGCCAGGCGGAAAAATACAATATAATTACCGATAAGGAAAACCGCGCCAGACTGCAGCTCAAGATCGACGGCGACGTTTATATCTTCCGCAGCACGGCGGCCGACGGCCCCGGTTTTTATCCTCTCGGCAAATAGAACAATAAGCCGCCTGACCGCGGCTTTTATTGTTTTTTGCCTGTCCGTCCCAATCGGTTACCGGTCTTTTGCCGTAAAACACAGTTGTTTTACAGACATCCGCCTGCAACAATAATAAATACAAATTGTATAATAAGGAGTTAATATTACATGAATTTCATTAAAAAGCTATCTTCATTCCTGATGGCCGTGCTGATGGCGTCGACTGTTCTCACTTCCTGCGGACAAAATCCCGGGCAGCCGTTTCAGACACAGAACGCAGCCTCTTATACCCAAAACGGCGAACAGGAACAGCAGACCGACGGAGCACAGAACCAACAAAACCAAAATGACCCCGGACAGGACCCGACCCAACCGAAGAATACTTCATCCGATACCCTGTCAGCAGAGGACAAAGGTCAGAGTGAATATCTTAAATGGACATACGCCGAATGGAAAAACGCATCCGACGAGCAAAAACTGGAATGCGCCCGCATATATTACAGCAAGCTGAATGAAAAAAACGGCGAACAGGAAACGGAAGGCGAGTTTGACACGGTGGCCGACTTCATCGTTACATCGCTCGGTCTGCTTTATATGACCGATAAGCAGGCGACACTGAGCGAGCTGATCGAAAAATACTGACACGGTCAGATGACCGATCCGGGACGCTTTTCAGGCGTCCCGTTCTGTTTTTCTGCAGAGAAAGAAATGCCGTTTTGCTGTATCTCGCTGTATTCTTAATTGTATATTGCTGTCTGTTTTATTATACAATTTGTAATTATTAAATAAAATATACTTATAATTAATATTTTTTGCGTTGATTTTTGGAACATAACTACACAGAATACAATATAAAATAATTTTTTATCATCAAATTATATAAGAAAACATTTCAACATTTTCAACAGGGTTTTTAACATTCAACATATTAAAAGGGCTGAAAACTGTCGAAAACCTGAGCTGGAAAAAAATGCCTTTAAAATATTCAACATTTTTATTTTTCTTTTCAACATTGCTTCAACATTGTCCGACCCGTTTATTTCCTTGATTTGCCTGACATTCAGCAGGTTTTTTCCTGTTTTGACATGCTCTACTAAAACTACTGAATAAATAATAATATATTATATATACCAAAAAAATTTTGGCACGGTTTTTTCGGAAGGATTCGGGGCATATAATGTTGAAAGATTATTTATCCCCCGATCCTCAGGGCTGTTTTTTACAATTATCGGACAGAAAGGGCGCATTGTTTTTATTTTGGTTTTATGGTAATATTAGAACAAGAGAAATTCAGGAGGCTTTGATAAATGCTTAATCATTTTTGCAAAAAACCTCTCTGGGAGGTTACAAAAAAACTGTCGGCCGTCGCGCTGGGCATTCAGAAGGCCGATACCGTTATAAAAAATGCGAGGCTGGTCAACGTATGCACCCGTGAAATACAGGATAATATTGACGTTGCCATAGCGGAAGGCAGAATAGCTCTTGTAGGCGACGCTTTTGCCTGTACGGGAGAAAATACAAAGGTTATCGACGCCGGCGGCAAATATATAGCGCCCGGCTTTTTGGACGGACATATTCATGTTGAATCGTCGATGCTGTCGGTCGGAGAATATGCGAGAGCCGTCGTTCCGCACGGCACAACGGGAATTTATATGGATCCGCACGAAATATGCAACGTGGTTGGTATGGACGGAGTGCGGGTTATGATAGAGGACTCAAAGAGAGCGCCGCTCAAGACGATGGTGACCGCGCCTTCATGTGTTCCGGCCGTACCGGGCTTTGAAGATACGGGCGCTTCGATTACCGCCGGCGACATAAAAGAGATGATGACGTGGGACGAAGTGGTCGGTCTCGGTGAAATGATGAATTTCCCGGGTGTTCTGTCCTGCGACGATAATACCCACGGCGAGCTTGCCGAAACACTGAAGGCAGACAAAATCATAACAGGACATTTTTCAATTCCCGATACCGGCGCGGCTCTCAACAGTTATATTGCATCGGGAGTCCGCTGCTGTCATGAATCGACCAGACGCGAGGACGCGCTCGAAAAAATGCGCCGCGGAATGTATGCCATGATACGGGAGGGCAGCGCGTGGCACGATCTCAAAGAGGTGATCAGGGCGATCACCGACAATAAGGTTGACAGCCGCTTTGCCGTCCTTATTTCCGACGACAATCATCCGGATACGCTCATCAAAAAGGGACACGTTGATCATCTTGTAAGGTGTGCCATAGAAAGCGGGGTCGATCCGGTCACTGCCATTCAGATGGTGACGTTAAACTGCGCCTCCTGCTTCAGAATGGATAATGAGCTGGGCAGCATAACGCCGGGAAAATGCGCCGATATTGTTTTTATGGATGATCTCGAAAGGGTACATGTGACCGACGTGATGATCGACGGAGAGACCGTCGCGCAGAACAACAAGATGACGGCCGAGATACCGAAAATGCAGTACCCCGGCTTTGTCACCGGCACAATGCACGTCAAGGATAAAATAACCCCCGATACCTTTAAGATTCCCGCGCCCGAAAAGGCGGGCGGAACCGTTAAGACCCGCGTGATCGAAGCAATCCCCGCAAAGGTCGGCAACTATGAAAGAATACTTGATATGAAGATAACCGACGGTCTCGTTGAATCGGATATTGAACAGGACGCGCTGAAGACCTTTGTTTTTGAGAGACATCACGAAACCGGAAAAAAGGGTTTCGGCTTTGTCAAGGGTTTCGGCCTGAAGCGCGGAGCCATGGCGCAGACGGTGGCGCACGACGCCCATAACCTGCTTGTTACCGGTACGAACGATGACGATATGGCTCTTGCAGCCAATACGCTGATAAAATGCGGCGGAGGCATGTGCGCCGTATGCGACGGAAAGGTGCTCGGACTGGTGCCGCTTCCCATTGCAGGGCTGATGAATGACAAAACCTGCGCCGAAATGGCGGAATACGTCTCGCAGCTCGGCAAGGCCTGGAAGGAGATCGGCTGTCAGATCGAGTCCCCGTTTATGACGATGGCTCTGGTGCCTTTAGCCTGCCTGCCCGAAATCAGACTGACAAACAGGGGTCTGGTGGATTGCAGAAGCTTTAAGTTTGCAGATTTGTTTATAGAAGAACAGAGTTAAAAAAGCCGCGCTTTAAAAGCGATGGGAAAAGACGGCAAAACTCTGCCGGAGGTCACATGAAAGCCCTTTCTTTATCGGTCGAAGGATTTCGCAATCTGGAAAAGGCGACGATCCTGTTTGATGAAAAAGTGAATATCATCTATGGCGATAACGGACAGGGAAAGACAAATATCCTTGAAGCGCTGTGGCTTTTTACCGGCTCGCGTTCCTTCCGCTTCGCGAAGGACAGGGAAATGGTCGGATATGATAATGATTTTGCGCGGCTGGAGCTTAAATTTGATTCCGGAGGACGTGAACAGACGGCTCAGATAGCCATAGACTCAAAACGTCACGGAAGATTAAACGGCGTCGAGCTGAAAAGCATGAACGAGCTGAACGGACGCTTCTGCGCGGTCGTGTTTTCGCCGACAGATCTTTCACTCGTCAAGGAAGGGCCTCAGGAGCGCCGCCATTTTATTGATTCGGCCATCTGTCAGGTAATGCCGCGCTACTTCAAGGCGGTAAGCACCTGCATGAACGCCATCAACCAGCGCAACGCCATACTGAAAAACCGCGACTATGCCGCTTATTACAAGGATATGCTTATCGCATGGGATAAAAGGCTGTGCGATATGTCTGGGGAAATCTATATCGCGCGCAAGCGTTACATTAAAAAGATTAACGACCGCGCAAGGGAAATTTACAAGGGCATTTCCTCCGGCGGCGAGAGCTTTGAGATGAGATATGTTCCGGTAAATTCATGCGGCAGCGAAACGGCAAAGGAATTTTCCGAGAAGTATTATCAGATACTGCGCGGCAACGTGGATGAGGACATGCGTCTGGGCTTTACCTCGGCAGGCGTGCAGAAGGATGATATCGAAATACTGATCGACGGCCATCCGGCAAAAAATTACGCGTCGCAGGGACAGCAGCGTTCGGCGGTGCTGTCCATGAAGCTGGCCGAGGCGGAGCTGCTTAAAAGCATTACGGGAGAAATGCCGGTCGCCGTCCTTGACGACGTCATGAGCGAGCTGGACGTAAAACGGCAGGATTTTATTCTGCACCACCTGGGCGGCTGGCAGGTGTTTATCACCTGCTGTGATCCGTCGCAGGTGCTGCGCCTTGCCGGAGGCAAAAAGATTTTTGTGGAAAACGGAAAAATAACACTGCCCGACGAATAAAAACGCATTGGGCAGGTCCGGCGCGTTTATGGCTCTCTGCGTATTTAAACAGAGTTAATTGACATTTTCAGACAACGCAATTATAATAGTTTTCACAACGAGTGACTCATCAGACCGGCAGGCATTGCAATCCTTGCCCTCTGAAGGGAAGGCTGCATACGCAACACGTTGATACCGGTTTTTCTGTATACAGCAGTTATCCCGAAAAAGCAGCAGAAAAACAGCCGCCGATCGTCCGAACATGAGCGGCTGTTTTCAGTTGATCATATAGGGACGCGCCTTTTTATCGGCCGCTCCTTTATAATTACAGCATAATAAAATGATCCTGTCAGGCGCTTGCATCACATGAAATTACCGCGCAGGAGGAAAAGCCATGATTATAAAAAACGCCGCTTTGATCGACGGTACAATAACCGACATCACGATAGAAAACGGAATTATTTCCGCTATCGGAAAAACCGGAACGAACGACGCCCGGACAATAGACGCCGCCGGCCTTACGGCGATCCCCGGACTTGTGGATATGCACATCCACATGCGCTATCCCGGACAGACCCACAAGGAGGACGTCATGTCGGCTTCACGCGCGGCAGCGGCAGGCGGAGTGACGTCGGTGCTGGCAATGCCCAACACGACGCCGGCGGCCGACAGCATAGATACAATAAAGGATATACTGTCCCGACCGCAGTGCGGTATAAATATCTATCAGGCAGCCGCCGTATCCAAGGGGCTTTCGGGCGCCGAGCTGACCGATATGGAGGATCTGGCGAAGTACGCGGCGGCCTTTTCCGACGACGGAAGACCGGTCAGAACAGCCGCCATGATGGCGCGGGCAATGAAAACGGCGCAGAAGCTGAACCGCCCCGTTTTATCTCACGCGGAGGAGCTGACCTTAGCCGACGGCGGAATAATGTTCGAAGGCGAAATCTCCCGAAAATTAGGCGTCAGGGGTATTCCCGCCGCCGCCGAAGCGGTCGCAGTCGCAAGAGACGTAACAATAGCGCGCTGCACCGGAGCGCCGGTGCATATCTGCCATGTCTCAACAAGGCAGTCGCTGGATATAATCCGTGAAGCAAAGGCGGACTCTGTGCCGGTCACCTGCGAGACCGCGCCGCATTATTTTGCCTTCAATCATGAAAAGCTGCTTTCCCGGGATGCGCGCTTTCGCATGAATCCGCCGCTTGCCTCCGAGCAGGACCGTCTTGCGGTCATCGGGGCCATAAAGGACGGCACAATAGACGCCATCGTCACCGACCACGCGCCGCACAGCGCGCAGGAAAAGTCTGATTTTGAAAAGGCTCCCAACGGCGTTGTCGGTCTGGAAACATCCTTTGCGGCGAGCTATACCCATCTTGTCAAAACGGGAGTTATAACCCTCAGCCGGCTCATCGGGCTGATGTCCTTCAATCCGGCAAGGCTGCTCAATATCCGGCCGACCCCGATAAAGGAAGGAAGCCGCGCCGACATCGCGCTCGTCGATCTGAACGAGCAGTGGAAGGTGGAGCCGGACAGATTTTTCTCAAAGGGAAGAAGCACGCCATTTGCCGGCGAAATACTGACCTCAAAGGTCAAATATACGATATGCGCCGGCAGGATTATTTTTGCCGACAAACGGCAAAGCGAATATTAAACTATTGCTAATAAATGTGTAATATGATAAAATATACGGTAGTTATGACAGAGTGAATAGAAATATGTCGGCTTTTCCGATGATCTTTGACCTGTCTGTTCGGACAGGGCCAGTTTTGCGCGAAGAATAATGACCGTATTTTCTCCGGATCAGAATTGCGGCGCGCAGGCCGGGGCAGCCGGCAGCTTCGCCTTTCACCCTCATAAAAACCGGAGGTTTTATCATGAGCACACAGTTATGCTTCTCCTGCTTTCGCCAGCAGCTCATCGACGCGATAAACAGCTGCTCCCGCGCCATAAGTCCCAAAACAAATATCCCCGCACTGAGCGGTATTCTCCTTCAGGCAAACGGCGACCGCCTCAATCTCACAGCATACGATCTCGAGTTCGCCATAAAGACCGGGATCGACATTGTCAGCAGCGCAGACGGAAGCGTAATAATCCCGTTCAAGATCTTTTCAGACATTCTCAGGAGAATGTCCGGAGACAGGGTAGAAATAAAGATAGACGAAAAAAACATAGCCTCGCTCAAATGCGGCGACACCGAAACCGACGTTTCCTGCATCAAGGCGGATGAATATCCCGAGCTGCCGCAGATAGTGGAGGATAATTCGCTGTCGCTCAAGGGCGATGTTTTTAAAAATATGATCCGCCAGACCATTTTCTGCGTTTCTCAGACGGAAATCCGTCCGGTCAACATGGGCGTATTTTTCCAGATGGAAAATAAACAGCTCAAAATGGTGGCACTCGACGGCTTCCGCCTCGCGCTGAAAAAATGCGAGATCGACAACCCTGATACCTATGAATTTATAGTTCCCGGAAAATCACTCAGCGAGGTTTCCCGCCTGATACCCGATTCGGACGAGGAAATAAAGATCTGCGTCGGCAGACGGCACAGCATTTTTACCGCCGGAAACTATACCCTTATTACAAGACTCATCGAGGGAGAATTTTTTGACTATAACAAAATCATTTCCCCCGATTACAGCACGAGGGTAGTCGTCAACGTAAGGACCCTTCTCAATTCGGTCGAGCTTGCCTCGCTCATCGTTGACGAGCGGGTGCGTACTCCCCTGCCCTGTCTGTTTGAAAACAACAGCTGCGTCATAAAATTTGCCACATCCATAGGAAAGATCAGCGACATAGTTCCCTGCTCGGTCGAAGGCGAGAGAATAAGGATCGGCGTAAACAACAGGTACCTTATCGACGCGCTTTCCAATTCCGAGGTGGATGAGGTGGCAATAGAAATGAACGATCCGCTCAGGCCGATAAAAATAAAGCCGGCGCAGGGCGATGACTTCCTCTTTATCATTCTGCCGATAAAGATGGAGGAAAACTGGTAATCCGGAGCGATTTGTCTTTTTCAGACAAAAAGCCGCAGTATTAAGACCGGTAATGCGCCTTAATCGAAGAATGCTTTTGAAGCGCGTATAATAATAAAAATATAAAAGGATTGATAATAAATGCCCGACGTTATTCTTGAACAGGCAAACGAAAACGAAAAGGAAAGCCTCAACTTTATCGAGGAGGCAATAAATGAGGACCTCAAAAACGGCAGGTTCGATCATGTCCAGACCCGTTTTCCGCCCGAACCCAACGGCTATCTTCACATTGGCCACGCCAAGGCCATATGCATAGATTTCGGAATGGCGCAGAAATACGGCGGAAAATGCAACCTGCGCTTTGACGATACCAACCCCACCAAAGAGGACACCGAATATGTCGACGCCATCATGGAGGACATAAAGTGGCTGGGCTTTGAATGGGACAACGTGTATTATGCCAGCGACTATTTCGATTTTGTGTATGACTGCGCGGTAAAGCTCATCCGTATGGGTCTTGCCTACGTGGACGACAGTACGCCCGAGCAGATAAGGGAAATGCGCGGTACGCTGACAAGCCCCGGGCAGAATTCTCCGTACAGGGAGCGCACGATCGAAGAAAACCTGCGCCTCTTTGCCGAAATGACAGAGGGCAAATATGACAACGGCGCAAAGGTGCTGCGCGCCAAAATAGATATGGCGAGCCCCAATATCAACATGCGCGACCCGGTAATATACCGCATCCTCAAGGCGAGCCATCACAGAACGGGCGACAAGTGGTGCGTTTATCCCATGTATGATTTCGCTCACCCGCTTTCCGATTCCAACGAGGGAGTCACCTTCTCGCTTTGCACAATGGAGTTTGAGGACCACCGTCCGCTCTACGACTGGTTTTTGCAGAAGCTCCAGCTGCCCGTGCAGTCGCGCCAGATAGAATTTGCCCGGCTCAATCTTAACTATACGCTGACCTCAAAGAGAAAATGCCTCAACCTCGTAAACGAAGGCGTCGTTTCCGGCTGGGACGATCCGAGAATGTCCACCCTTTGCGGCATGAGACGCCGCGGCTATACGCCCGAAGCCATCCGCGCCTTCTGCGAAAAGATAGGCGTTGCAAAAAGCAACAGCGTGGTCGATTATTCGCTGCTCGAATTCTGCCTGCGCGACGATCTGAGCAAAAAGTCCCCCAGAGCCATGGCGGTGCTTCGTCCGCTCAAGGTTATTATCGACAACTATCCGGAAGGAAAAACCGAGGAGCTGGACGTGGAGATAAATCCGGAAATGCCGGAGCTCGGTACCCGAAAGGTCAAGTTTTCGCGCGAAATATATATCGAGCAGGACGACTTCATGACAGAGCCGGTCAAAAAGTATTTCCGCCTGGCCCCCGGCAAAGAGGTTCGCCTCAAGAGCGCCTATTTTATCACATGCACCGGTTATGAGACCGATGACGACGGCAACGTGACTCTGCTGCACTGCACATACGACGAGGCGTCAAAAGGCGGAAATTCTCCCGACGGCAGAAAGGTAAAGGGTACGCTGCAATGGGTCAGCGCCGAGTACGGCGTTGACGCAGAGATAAGGCTTTACGACAGGCTTTTCAATGCGGAAAACCCGTCCAGCGAGGTGGGCGTTTCCGATTTCAAGGAAAACCTCAATCCCGATTCGCTGATCGTCCTTAACGGCAAGGTCGAGCCGTATCTGAAGCAGGCCCGTCGGGGCGATACCTTCCAGTTCATGCGCACGGGATATTTTACTCCCGACTATGACAGCGCGCCCGATAAGCTCATATTCAACAGGACGGTTGCGCTCAAGGACAGCTGGGCAAAGATAAAATAATCAATGATACAGATAAAAAAACAGAGGGCGCTGCCCTCTGTTTTTTATTTCACCCTTTATTGCTGCTTTTGTCCCAGCCATATCAGCAGCACGCTGATGTCGCTGGGGCTGACTCCGCTTATCCTGCCGGCCTGTCCGATGCTTCGGGGACGTATTCTGTTGAGCTTTTCCTGCGCTTCAAGACGCAGACCCTTTATCGTCGTGTAGTCAACGTCCTCGGGCAGCAGCCTGTTTTCAAGCCGCCGCATTTCGTTTATCTGCGCGTTCTGCCGCTTTACATAGCCCTCATATTTTATCTCTATCTCGACGCTTTCGACTATCTGAGCGTCAAGCTGCGGACGTTCCTCATCGAGCGGAGCCAAAACCTCATAGCCAAGCTGCGGCCGCTTTATAAGATCGACCATTTTCACGCCGGTCGTCAGCTCGGCCGTGCCGTATTTTCTCATTATCTCATTGGCCCTGTCGGTCGGAGCAACGACCGTCCCTGAAAGACGCTCTATCTCCTTTTGCTTTTGCTGCTGCTTTCGGGTAAACTTCTTCCAGCGTTCGTCGGAGATAAGCCCGATTTCATGCCCCAGCGGGGTAAGACGCTCGTCGGCGTTGTCCTGCCGCAGCACAAGGCGGTATTCGGAACGCGAGGTCATCATGCGGTAAGGGTCGGCGCAGCCCTTTGTAACGAGATCGTCTATCAGCGTGCCGATGTAACCCTGGCTGCGGTCGATAACGACGGGCGGTTTCCCCTGTATCTTCCGCGCGGCGTTTATGCCGGCGACAAGCCCCTGCGCCGCCGCTTCCTCATAGCCGGACGAGCCGTTGAACTGTCCGCTGCCGTAAAGACCCTCGACCGCTTTAAATTCCAGCGTTGATTTCAATTCGATGGGATTTACGCAGTCGTACTCTATCGCGTATGCCGTGCGCATTATCCTGACCCGCTCAAGTCCCTCGATGGTGCGAAGGAACCTGACCTGCACCTCTTCGGGAAGGGAACTGCTCATGCCCTGCAAATACATTTCCTCGGTGTTGATCCCGCACGGCTCGATGAAAAGCTGATGACGTTCCTTGTCGGCAAAGCGGACTATCTTGTCTTCGATGGACGGGCAGTAGCGCGGGCCGACGCCTTCGATCTTGCCGCCGTAAAGAGGCGACCGGTGAAGATTTGCCAGGATAACGTCCTTTGTCTGCTGATTGGTGTATGAAATGTGGCACACTGTGCGGTTTTCTATTTTTTCTTCGGTTTCAAAGGAGAAGGGCGTTACCGGCTCGTCGCCGTACTGAACCTCCAATTTGTCCAGATCGAGCGATTTGCGGCTCACTCTCGCCGGCGTGCCCGTTTTGAAACGGCGCAGCTCTATGCCCAGTTTGCGAAGCGAATCGGAAAGCCCCTTCGCCGGAAACATTCCGTCGGGGCCGCCCTCATAATCGACCTCGCCGACAAATATCTTTCCGGCAAGGTATGTGCCGGTTGCGACGATGACCGCCTTTGCCAGATAGGAGGCGTTGAGACGCGTTGTACAGATCCAGCGGTAATCGCCGTCGGGCTGATCGAAGGAAATCGGGTTGTCCGTATTGTCTTTTATGCCGCACGCAGCGTTATTATTGCCGCCAAACGCCGGATTTTTCTCCAGCGAGACTATTTCGCCCTGTATCAGATCGAGGTTTTCCTGCAATTCCAGACGGTGCTTCATCTCTACGGCGTATGCTCTGCGGTCTATCTGCGCGCGCAGAGAGTGAACGGCAGGACCCTTGCCGCGGTTGAGCATGCGGCTTTGTATGGTGCATTTGTCTGCCGCCTTGCCCATTTCGCCGCCCAGAGCATCTATCTCGCGCACAAGATGGCCCTTCGCGGTGCCGCCTATCGACGGATTGCAGGGCATGTTGCCGACAGCGTCCATGTTTATGGTGAAAATTGCCGCCGTACAGCCCAGACGCGCCGCGGCCAGCGCTGCTTCGATCCCGGCGTGTCCGGCTCCGATAACGATAATATCATATTTTCCGGCTAAATAGCTCATGTTGTTAAAAACCTCCGGTTTTTAAGAGCGAAGTTACAGATCCTCCCCGGCGACACATCAGCTTCGTTCTTTTATAATGTTTCCGTCAGTCGGGCCCAGTCCTCCAGACTGAGCTGTTCGGCCCTTGCGTTCTTATCTATGCCGCTTTTTCCCATTGCGGCGTATATTTCTTCCTTTTTCCGGCCGGTCGTGTTTGCTATGGAATTGGCAAGCGTTTTGCGGCGCTGTGAAAAGCCCGATTTTATAAGTGAGAAAAAGGCTTTTTCATTTTTGATAACAACAGGCGGACTTTTGCGAATGTTTAACCTGATAACGGCGCTGTCCACCTTTGGAGGCGGCATGAAGCTGCCCCTTGACACCCTGAACAGGATCTCCGGCTCGGAATAATACCATACCGCCGCCGAAACGGCGCCGCACTCGCGCGCGCCGGGCCTTGCGCATATCCGCTCGGCGGCCTCTTTCTGCACCATTGCGACCATGCAGCCGACCGGAAGGCGCTGCTCCAGAATGCCCATAATGATGGGCGACGTTATATAATAGGGCAGGTTTCCGGCTATATTTACCGGCATTTGCCCGAATTTTTCCTCTATCAGCGCGCGCAGATCGGTTTTAAGCACGTCGGCGTTTATTATCTCCGCGTTATCAAATTCCGACAGAGTTTCTGATAACACGGGCAGCAGACGGCGGTCCAGTTCGATGGCGGCAACCCTTTCGGCGCGTTTGCACAGCTCATTTGTCAGCACTCCGAAGCCCGGACCTATCTCTATCACGCCCCCGCCCTCACACACTGCCTCTGCCATGCGGGGACAAACGGTGGGGTTGACAAGAAAATTCTGCCCGAGCGACTTGGAAAATGTGAAATTGTGCCGCGCCATCAGTTTTTTGATAACGGAAATGTCAGTCAGTTTGTCCAAATTATGCCTCTTTCCGGCTTTTTATTGTTTGCTGCAAATCGGTTTACAGTAAATTGTATCACATTCCGGGCGAAAAGTATATCTTTTTATTATGATTTATGGTATTATAATATCAAATATTCCGGGTCTAAGGAGCAACAACTCAATGATAAGACGCGACAAAATCAATTATTATCTGGATATTGCCGAAACCGTCAGCGAAAGAGGCACATGCCTCAGACGCAACTACGGCGCGATAATCGTGAAAAACGACGAGATAGTTTCCACCGGCTACAGCGGGTCGCCCAGAGGAAGGGCGAACTGCTGCGATACGGGAGTTTGCATACGCTCCAAGCTGGGCATTCCGCGCGGCGAGCGTTACGAGCTGTGCCGTTCGGTGCACGCGGAGGCCAACTGCATCATATCGGCTTCACGCGAGGAAATGCTCGGCGGCACCATCTATCTTTGCGGAAAGGACGCCGTCACGGGCGAAATAATCGCCAACGCAAATTCCTGCTCCATGTGCAAAAGACTGATAATCAACGCCGGATTGGAAAGGGTAATAATACGCTGCACGCACGATGAATACCGCGTCATCGACGTGCAGGAATGGATAGACAACGACGAGTCGCTGGACGGAGTAATGGGGTATTGAGGGGACGGCGGCCGTTATGTGAGCCGGCGGCTGCTCTTTTGCCGCAGCTTTGCCGTTGCCCTTCCCTGCCGGAAGATGGCTTTTAACCTTTTCAAACGCCGGATTCCCTTTCCGGACGCCGCCGGGAGATAAGCCGGACCGTCAGAGCATGCGTCTGCACCGCGCCCGCCGCCTTTTGCCCCTTCCCATCTTCTGTTAATCCGGATTTTGCGTCATGCACAAACCCTGTCGTTACATTTAATCCCAAAAAAAGGAAATAGCTATGAAACTGCTTTTTATCTGCACCGGCAACACCTGCCGCAGTCCCATGGCGGAGTATCTGGCGCGGGACTATATCAAAAAGAATAATATCCGGAATATCGAGGTTTCCTCCTGCGGCATCATGCCCGATATAGGCGAGGCAGCCAATCCCAACGCCGTCACCGTTATGGACGAGCTGGGCATCGATATTTCCGCGCACAGGGCAAAACGGCTGGAGGCCGAGGAGATAACCGGTTATGACATTTTTGCCGTAATGTCGCCGTCACAGCTCGCGCTTCTTTCACAGTGCGGAGTCGATCCCGACCGCATCGTCATTCTCGGCGGCGGCATACACGACCCTTACGGCTCGGGCGTCGAAACCTACAGGATGACACGCGACCGGCTGAAAACCGCCGTCACACAGCTCATAGACACGGTTTTGAAAATATCCTCCGGCGGGGAAGCGGAAAAATGACCGCGTCCGATCGAATGCATATCCTTATTACCGACATGAGCCGCGCCGATATACCCGAAATATGTCGTCTTGAGCGCGAATGCTTTTCCTCCCCGTGGAGCCGGAGCTCGTTTGAAGAATATCTCAGCAGGGCCGGCTGCGTTTTCCTCGCCGCGAAATCGGACGGAGAAATCGCCGGTTATATCGGAATGTACAGTGTGCTCGACGAAGGCAATATAACCAACGTCGCTGTCTTTGACGCATTCCGCAGAAGGGGTATTGCGGAAAAACTGATAAGCGAACTGAAAAGCCGCTGCAGGCAAATGAGGCTGTCCTTTGTTACGCTGGAGGTCAGGGCGGGCAACGCCGCCGCGATAAGCCTATATGAAAAATGCGGGTTTGAAAGGGTCGGATCAAGAAGAAATTATTATGACCATCCGGATGAAGACGCGGTATTGATGACATTTTCATTTGAAAAAGGCTATAAGGTGAACAGTGAAGGATGAAAAGGCGAAGGCTCTGCCGCGCGAAGACCGCCGCATGACCCCGCAGCAGAGAACAACCGCCGGAAAAGCCCTTTTATAGCCGGGCTGAATTCTTATATTTCCGGTCGGGGCGGGCCTATTCACCGTTAGCTGTCTTCTTTGGCAGAAAGGAGCGTGACATGTCTTTCCGACAAACACTGATTTCCTCCTGCGCGCCGTTTGGCATCGTCCTGACAGACGGGCAGCTCGACCTCTGCGAAAAATATTTTGATATGCTTGTCGAAACAAACCGCAGCATGAATCTTACCGCCATCACCGATCCCGATCAGGCTGCCGTCCTGCATTTTTCCGACAGTCTTGCGCTGCTTAAATTTATTGATATTCCGCGCAGCGCCCGGCTCATCGACGTCGGGACCGGAGCGGGCTTTCCCGGGCTTCCGCTGAAGATAGCGCGAAACGACATTGATCTGACCCTGCTCGACGCGCTTAATAAGCGGCTGGGATTTCTGCAAAGCGTATTATACAACACCGGACTGACTGCCGGATTGCTCCACAGCCGCGCAGAGGACGCCGGGCGCGATCCGGCCTTCCGTGAGAGCTTTGACGTCGCCGTGTGCAGGGCGGTTGCCAAGCTGAATGTTCTCGCCGAATACTGTCTGCCGCTGCTGAAATGCGCAGGCGTTTTTGTAGCCATGAAGTCGGGTGATATCGATGAGGAGATCTCCCTTGCTCAAAACGCGCTCAGGCTCCTTAACGGAGAAATCTCCGACATACACCGGCTCGAGCTGGCGGACGGCTCCAAAAGAAGCCTCGTCGTCATAAAAAAATTATCGCCAAATGATCCTTGTTATCCCCGAAGTTCGTCAAAAATCTCAAAGAAGCCGCTGTGATTTGCTGCTATTATGCCGATCCGGCGGCCTTTTTGCAGATTGAAAATACTGGAAATATTTCCCAAAGTATGATATGCTTGATTCAACGCAGCTTCATCAGGCTGCTGCAGCGGCGGAAGGGAGATTTTCCATGCAAAACGATTGCATTAAACGGGGCGGCAGAATACTCTATATCGGCGTCGGGGATATTTCTCCCAGCCCGAATCAGCCGCGCAAAACCTTCAGCGACGTTATGCTGAACGAGCTGGCGCAATCCATTCGCGAAAACGGTATCCTGCAGCCTCTCACTGTCAGAAGACTTGACAAGAACAGGTGGACTCTCGTCGCCGGCGAGCGCAGACTTCGCGCGGCGAAGATGGTCGGGCTGCAAAGGGTTCCCTGCGTCGAGATTTCCGCCACGGACGAACAGGCTGCCGTTCTTACGCTTATCGAGAATCTGCAAAGAAGCGACCTCTCTTTTTTTCAGGAGGCGCAGGCTCTGCTGGATCTGATGAAAATAACCGGAATGTCCCAGGAGCAGACCGCGGCGAAAATCGGAAAATCCCAATCGGCTGTCGCCAATAAGCTCCGGCTTTTAAAGCTGTCTCCCGAGCTGAGGGACATGATCGAGGCGGAGGGTCTTTCCGAGCGTCATGCCCGCGCCCTGCTCAGCGCCGATCAGCAAAACCGTGAAAGCATACTGCGCCACGTTATAGACAGCCGGCTCAATGTCGAGCAGACCGAAAAGTATATAAAGAGTCTCGACGGGAGCCAAAAACCCAGGCGGCGGTTTCTCCCCGTAGTCCGCGACGTCCGCATTTTTCTGAACACGATCAATCACGCGCTGGAGGTCATGAAAAAATCAGGCATAGACGCCCAGTCAAAGCGCAGCGATTTTGACGGGTATATCGAATATCTGATAAAGATTCCGCGCTCGTCGTCAAAAGGACAAAAATAATCCGCGGACGCTCTTTGAGAGGGTCCGATAATTTTGAAACAATCCCTCACCGGAAAAAATGCCTTGTCAACATGACAAGGCATTTTTTCATCTGCCCGATCGGGTTATTTATTATGCGGCGGGAAAAGCCGCTCCCGCCGCATTGATATATGAAGCGCAAAACCGGCTAGCCGCAGGAAGGCTGTTTATATCCTCCCCTGCCTCCGGCACAGGCATGTTTCACATGAAACATTTTCCGCGCGGGCATCAAAAAATATTCCGTATATAGAATTGGCTCTTGTTATGCGGCGGCAATGATGGTATAATTTATTTATTATCATAAACCGGTTACTTGACCGGCTTCCAAAGGAGAAATATAATGAAGCTGATTATTGCCATAATAAACTCCGATGACGCAAAGCAGGTCGGCAACCAGCTGAAAAAATCCGGCTTTTATGTGACCCGGCTGCAAACCACCGGCGCTTTTCTTCAAAAAGGGAATGTTACCCTTATGACCGGCGTCGAGGACGGCAAGGTGGACGAATTCAGGAACATCCTCACCCGTTTTTCCAGCAAGAGGATCGTCAGCGTCGATTCGGCGTTTGCTTTCGGCGAGGCCCTTGCGTACAGCCAGCCTGTCGATGTTGTTGTCGGCGGCGCGACCATGTTCGTTCTGGACGTTGAGCAGTTCCACAAAATATAAACTACACTGATATTATTTCATTTAAATAGGAAAGGACAGTTACCATGCTTGATATCAAAATTGTCAGAAGCGACCCCGAAAGGGTCAAAGCAGCCATGAAAAACCGCAACAAGAACTACGACGCTCAGATCGATGAGGTTCTTGCGCTTGACGCGCAGCGCCGTGATCTTCTCGGCCAGGTGGAAAGCAAAAAGTACCGCCAGAATACAGCCTCAAAGGAAATCCCCAGGATAAAGAAGGAGGGCGGCGATGTTTCGGCCATTATGGCGGAAATGAAGGAGCTGTCGGCTGAAATAAAGGAGCTCGATCAGAAGGTAAGCGAGCTTGAGCAGAAGCAGTATGATATTATAATGGGAATACCCAACATTCCCAATGACAGCGTTCCCATCGGCAAGGACGACAGCGAAAACGTCGAGATAAGACGCTGGGGCGAGCCGACAAAGTTTGATTTCGAGCCCAAGGCGCATTGGGACATCGGCGCGGATCTCGGCATTCTTGATCCCGAGACTGCCGCAAAGGTAACCGGCACGCGATTCCATTTTTACAGAGGACTGGGCTCCCGTCTTGAGCGCTCTATAATCTCCTTCTTCCTCGATACCCACACCAAAAACGGCTACACCGAGATTTTCCCGCCGTTCATGGTAAACAGAGCCTCCATGACAGGTACCGGACAGCTTCCCAAGTTTGAAGAGGACGCCTTTAAGCTGACAAACGACTATTTCCTCATTCCGACCGCCGAAGTTCCCGTGACCAACATGCACCGCGACGAGATCCTCGACGGCAAAAAGCTGCCGATCAAGTACTGCGCATATTCCGCATGCTTCCGCGCTGAGGCCGGTTCCGCCGGACGCGACACCCGCGGACTCATCCGTCAGCATCAGTTCAATAAGGTCGAGCTTGTCAAGTTTGCAAATCCCGAAACCTCCTATCAGGAGCTCGAAAGCCTGACCAACGACGCGGAGAGGGTCCTCCAGCTTCTCGGTCTGCCCTACAGGGTTGTCTGCCTGTCCACGGGCGATCTCGGATTCAGCTCGGCAAAGACGTATGATCTTGAGGTATGGATGCCCTCTTATAACAGATATGTCGAGATCTCCTCCTGTTCCAACTTCGAGGATTTCCAGGCAAGACGCGCCGGCATACGCTTCAAGAACGAGGCCAGAGACAAGGCGCAGCTTGTTCACACCCTCAACGGCTCGGGCGTCGCGGTCGGCAGAACGGTCGCCGCGATACTGGAAAACTTCCAGAACTCCGACGGCTCGGTTACCGTCCCCGAGGTTTTAAGGAAGTATATGGGCACGGATGTAATAAAGTAAATCAGAAAAGGCCGCTGAAGCGGCCTTTTTTATTTGAGCGAATACCAAATACAGATCGGAAGGCGGCGGGTGACCGGCTCAAAGAGGCTGCCGGATCAATAAAGACTGCCGCCGGAGCCGGCACGCCGTTGATTATTATTTCCTGTTTCACGTGAAACATTGCAAAAATATCAAAAAAATCGGCAAAAGGCTTTAATCTGCGTTATCAATATGATATAATATATGATAAAGTTGAAGGAAAAAGCCGTGTTTTGCGCGGTAAATCCGGAAAAAGCCGCTTAGCAGCCGGTTTAAGGCCTGTCAGGAACGCGGTTTTCCGAGGGCGCGAAAGCGCTTGTGAAAGCCTCGGAAATTTGTGAGCAAAGCGCGGCGCTCCGGCTATTGGCAAAAAACCGGCTCTGAGATCCGAACTAAAAACTGAAAGCGAAAAAATCTATGGCTAAAATAGTTTCGATAGTCAACCAAAAAGGCGGCGTCGGCAAGACGACCACCTCAATAAATCTCGCGGCCTCGCTGGGCTCGCTCGGCAAAAAGGTGCTGCTCTGCGATATTGATCCGCAGGGCAACACAACAAGCGGCCTCGGAATCAACAAGAGAAGCATAAAAAACTCCACATACGATCTTCTTATCGGCAGGGCCAACGCAAGGCAGATCGCGGTAAAAACCGGCTGCGAAAATGTCGATCTGCTGCCGGCAAACATTAATCTTGCCGGCGCGGAAATAACCCTTGTCGAAATGGAAAAGAGGGAATCGCAGTTAAAACGCGGGCTTGTCAGCGTGATGGATTACTACGACTTTATCTTTATCGACTGTCCGCCCTCTCTGGGCATAATAACACTGAATGCCCTTGCCGCGTCGGATACCTTCCTCGTGCCGATTCAGTGCGAGTTTTACGCGCTGGAGGGCCTGTCACAGCTCATGGCGACGGTACGCACGGTAAAAAGGATGTACAATCCGCGTCTGGATATTGAGGGAGTGCTGCTTACCATGTACGACGGCAGGCTGAACCTCACTCAGCAGGTGGTCGTCGAAGTGAAAAAACACTTCCCGAGAAAGGTTTATTCTACCGTGATCCCGCGAAACGTAAAGCTGTCCGAAGCCCCCAGCTACGGTCAGCCTGTGCAGTATTTTGACAAAAACTCCAAGGGCGCCGCGGCATACAACACGCTGGCCGAGGAATTTCTGAGAAACAACCAAAACAGGGAAGCGTGAACAGCAAAATAAGAACCCGCCGGGTGCGCCGGCAGGATCCCGATTCCCTGTCAGCGATATAATCCTGCCTTACAGGCGGCGATCCGCCGCTTATTGTCCCCGACTTTTCATCACGGGGAAGGCGTCAACACTCATTCATATTCACTCCTCAACAATCATTCTTTCTTCCAAAGGAGCAACTATGGCAGCAAAGGCAAAAAACAGCGGTCTGGGAAAAGGACTGGACGCGCTTTTCAGCGACAATATGACCGAGGAGCTCGGCTCGTCCACCGAACTGCTGCTCGATGAAATAACGCCCAACAGGGAACAGCCCCGAAAGGAATTCGATCAGGAAGCTCTTCAGGAGCTTGCCGATTCCATAGCGCAGCACGGCGTTTTGCAGCCGGTGCTTGTCCGTCCGCTTCTGAACGGCGGCTATCAGCTCGTCGCGGGTGAAAGACGCTTCCGCGCCTCCATGATGGCCGGACTTACCACAATCCCCGCGGTGATACGCGAAATGTCCGACAGCGAGGCAATGGAGCTTGCTCTCATTGAGAATCTGCAGCGCAGGGACCTTAATCCTATTGAAGAAGCGCAGGGAGTAAAACAGCTCATGGACAGCTACGGGCTGACACATCAGGAGATTGCAGACCGGCTGAGCAAATCGCGCGAGAGCATTACCAACAATCTGCGTCTGCTAAGGCTGCCGGACGAGGTGGCGCAAATGGTAGCCGACGGCAGGCTTTCCGCAAGCCATGCGCGCACGCTGCTCTCCTTTGAGGACGAGCAGCAGATAATAAAAATCGCTCGCGAAGCGGTCGAAAAGAACCTTTCCGTCCGATCACTTGAAAAAATGGCAAATGATGCCAAAAAAACCAGAAAGAGTTCATCGAAAAACCCCGAAACAAATGATATAATGAAAAGACCGACCATCTTTACCGAGACCGAGCTGCAGCTTTCCGAGCTGCTCGGCAGAAGGGTCAGGGTCAGGGAATCCAACAGCAAGGGAACGCTTGAGATCGATTTCTATAACGAGGACGATCTTATCCAGCTGGCGAGATGCTTTACGGGATGGTAAGGAATAAGACATACAGCTGTTAATTACGGCGGGAAACGTCGTCTTTTCAGACGGCACGGATACCGGAACCGTTTAACGGCAATCGAATGTTTCGAGGCGAACCGTCCCGCGCTCCGGAGAACCGGAAACCAGATCGGTTTTAAGGCCCGCGCCCGTATATATCAGATGCGGCCTGGAGCCGACGGCCTTATGTCGAGGGCGATTTCCCTGAGAATCAACACAGGTACAATCATGCATAATATTCAGATAATCGGAAACGACGGCTGCCTTGAGCTTATCGGACGCTGGCGGCTGAAAAACGAATTTCCGCAGGCGATACTGATAAACGGCGCCGCGGGCAGCGGCAGAGCTACCGTCGCGAGATATATAGCGCAGGCGGCTGTTTGCCGGCATAACAACCGGCCCTGCGGCGAATGCGCCGACTGCCGCCGTGTTTTTGACGGCGTTCACCCGGATTTTACGATCGTATCAAAGGAAAACGACGGCTTTAAACTGGAAAATATTAGGAATTTACGCACCAACGCACTCATCCGCCCAAACGAAGCCGACCGCAGAGTAATCCTGATAAAGGACGCGCAGGAATTAAGCGTCGGCGCACAAAACGCTCTTCTTAAAATTATCGAGGAGCCTCCGGCCTTTCTTATCTTTATATTCACCTGCATCGAGGACAAAAAGCTGCTGGACACCATACAGTCGCGCTGTGTCGCGCTGAATACCGCGCCGGTAAAGGAAAGCGAGGCCGTGCCGTACCTTATGCGCAGCGTGCGCGGACTTGCGGAGTTTCCGGCCCGGCAGGCGATAAACCGAAGCGGCGGCAACATAGGCAGGGCAATGGAAATGCTCACCGGAAAGCCGTCGCGCGCGCAGGACCTTGCCGAGCAGATGGGCAGAGCCATAATGCTCAGGGACGAGCTGCTGCTTATGCGGATATGCGCCAAAACCGAAAAGGACAGGGGCCTGTACGAGCAGACGCTCAGGGAGCTGCTTTCCATATGCCGCGACGTGCTCGTGATAAAATCGGGCGGCAGCGCGACAACATCGGGCATGATAAATCTTGCGGAAGAGATGGCCAAAAGAATGTCGGCAAAACGCCTGTGCGCCGTCATCGAAGCGGCGGAAAAGCTCCTCGATTACTCGAAAAAATATATGAACAACACCCTATTGCTTTCGCTTACCTCAAGCGAACTGACGGGGTAAAGGGCAGGGGCAGGACGACCCTGCCCGAGCATCAGACCGGCCCTGCGCCGCACAGCCAAAACCCTCCCGAATAAACGGTACATGCGCGAGGAACACAGACCGCCCGATCGCCGGCCTGAAACAATAACGCGCTGCATTCGGCAGCACGGCTGCCTCGGATTCACTTTAAATCAGAAAGGACGCGGCACTATGCCGCGACAAGAAAAATGGCAACAGTTATAGCAGTAAGATTCAAAAACGCCGGAAAGCTCTACTATTTTGACCCGGACGGACTCGATATCGAAACGGGCTCCTTCGTTATCGTGGAAACGGCCCGCGGAGTCGAATGCGGCGAGGTCGCCTTCGGCAACCGCGAAATAGAGGATGAAAAGATAATGCATCCGCTTAAAAAGGTCATGCGCGCGGCGACCGACGAGGATCTCAAAAAAATCGAAGATACACGCCGGCGCGAAAAAGAAGCCTTCCGCATATGCCTCAACAAAATCGCGCAGCATAAGCTGGAAATGAAGCTCATCGACTGCGAATACACCTTCGACAACAATAAGATAATATTCAGCTTCACGGCCGACGGAAGGGTCGATTTCCGCGAGCTGGTAAAGGACCTTGCCGGCGTTTTCCGCACAAGGATCGAGCTGAGACAGATCGGCGTGCGCGACGAAGCAAAAATGCTCGGCGGCATCGGCGTCTGCGGCAGACCTTTCTGCTGCTCCAGTTTTCTGGGCGAGTTCCAGCCTGTTTCCATCAAAATGGCAAAGGAGCAGGGCCTGTCGCTCAACCCGACCAAAATATCAGGAATATGCGGCAGACTGATGTGCTGCCTCAAATATGAGCAGGAGGCCTATGAGGATCTGCTGAGAAAGACCCCGAGGGTCGGCGCTTCCGTTATTTCTCCCGACGGCAAAGGCGTCGTAGAGGAAGCAAACCTGCTGACCGGTATCGTCAAGGTGCGGCTGGACGAATTTGCGGATACCGCGCCGAGAAGCTACCACAGAAAAAAGCTGAAGCCGGTAAAGGAACGCCAGCCGAAGCAGGAAAAACAGGCCGACAAAACCGATGAGCAGCCGGAATAGAAAAACAGCCGTAAGAAAGGCGAACCTGAAAAACGCCCTGCGGCAGCAAAAAAAAGTCCCCGACGGTTTCGTCGGGGACTTTTTTACTCGGTAATAAATGTTATTTACGCGGCAATATGCGGGAATCAGTCCTTCATCGCTTTGACTTCCTTGAAGGTCTTCTCGATCTCGGGAGGATTCTTTGTGATGAGCGAAACGACAACGATGACTATGCAGGAAATAACGAAGCCGGGCAGGATTTCATAAATATCGAAGATACCGCCTTCGAGATACCACCAGATAAAGGCGGAAACGCCGCCGGCGATCATGCCGCAAAGGGCGCCTGCCTTGGTCGTTCTCTTCCAGAAGAGGGAGAACAGCACCAGCGGACCGAACGCGGCGCCGAAGCCTGCCCACGCGAACGCGACCAGTTTGAAGACCGATTCGTTGATCTTGGCGAGTATGGAGCCTTCGGCCGGATTTTCAACGCAGACCAGCAGCGCGGCAATTACGGAAACTATGATAACCGCAACGCGGCTGACCCAGAGAACCTTTTTGTCGGAAGCGTCCTTCTTGAAAAGACCCTTGTAAAGGTCGTTGGAAACCGCGGAGGATGTGACGAGAAGCTGGCTGTCCGCAGTGCTCATGATGGCGGCAAGAATAGCCGAGAGCAGAACGCCGGTGATTACCGGAGAGAACAGATCCTGAACCATTGTGATGAATACAGTTTCGCTGTCGGCAAGACCGGGATAAAGGAAGGAGCCGAGCAAACCGACGACTACGGCCATAGCGAGCGAGATAATTACCCAGATCATGGCGATGACTCTCGCCGGACGAATATCTTTGGTTCTCTTGACAGCCATGAAGCGCGGCAGGATATGCGGCTGACCGAAGTAGCCGAGACCCCACGCAATGGCGGAAACCAGCAGCGCGACATTCACGGCGCCTGCGCCGTCCTTAGGTATGAGCGAGAACTGCTCAGGCAGAGTAGCGAGCTGCGCCGAAAGTCCGGCGCCTCCGCCGAGCCTGATGAAAGCAACTATCGGAGCTACGATGAGCGCCAGGAACATCAGAATGCCCTGGAAGGTATCGGTCCAGCTGACGGCGAGGAATCCGCCGAGGAATGTGTAGGAAACGATAATAACCGTGCCTATGATCAGCGACCAGATGTAAGGAATGCCGAAAACGCTGTTGAACAGTTTAGCGCCGGCGGAGAACATGGAAGCCGTATAGAACAGGAAAAAGATCATCGTGAATATGGAGGCAATGGCCTTGATGACGCCTCTTTTGTCACCGAAGCGGTTGGCGAAAAACTCGGGAAGAGTGATGGCGCCGACCTTTGCCGTATATCTGCGAAGAGGCTTTGCAACGATAAGCCAGTTGAGATATGTACCCACCGCAAGGCCTATGGCCGTCCAGATGGCTTCGGTCGTGCCGGCGAACAGCACATAAGCGGTGCCGGGCAGACCAAGCAGCAGCCAGCCGGACATATCGGAGGCCTGAGCCGACATAGCGGCAACCCAAGGGTTGAGCGTTCTGCCGCCGAGAACATAGTCGGACACGTTTTTATTCCTTCTGTAAAAACGGAGACCGACAAGAACCATCAGGATCAGATAAACCGCAAGGACAATGAAATAAATGAGCTTGTTGCCCTCAAGAAACATGGAAAATCTCCCTCTCTCAAATAAATTGTATACAGAACTGTATAACAATTAAAATAATAGCATAAAAATAAGCCAAAAACAAGACATAATTGGAATGTTATTAGATTTTTATGAAAGAAAACAGGAGAAAATGAAAACAATGAAATCAAAGAAGAAAAACCGAAAGGCCGAAAAAATATAAAATCGCTATATAAATAATAAAGAGTAAATCAGTCGGTTAAAGCAATAAAACAACCGAAGGGCTACACAAGATATGGACAAGATTTTTTTGAAATTAACAACATACAGAAGGCAAAAAATTAGTTTGAAAAAAATGCAAAAAACCCTTGACACACAAGGGCTTGTGTGTTATCATAACTACACTGTCGGGCGGAAAAAAACATAGCGGCGATCAAAAAAATTGTCTGTAATATGTTTGTTTCCCCTTGACAAATACAACTCTTTATGTTATCATATAAAAGTTGTCGCAGAGAGGCAATCATAAATATGAGATTACGATCCCCGAAGGGGATCGAAAAATTTTCTCAAAAAACCTCTTGACAAACGCCTCAGCTTATGGTAATATAAATAAGCTGTCCCGTAAAAAAGGGCAACAAAAAATCTACTGTTCGGTATGTCAAAACAGACATATAATATGAATGTTAAGCCAAACCGTGCGGTAAAAAATCGAACCTTGAAAATTAAACAACGTAACGATAACAAACCCTTAGAGATTCTTTTGGGAACGGTTTTGAGAAAAACCGAA
>JAFYGK010000005.1 GCA_017543285.1 Clostridia bacterium
CGTGACCGCCACCTGTTCGGAGCCCGGCACCGCCGACATTGAATACAAGTGCAGATACTGCAATTACCATCCCACCAGGTACGGCGTTGAGATTCCCGCGCTCGGTCATACCGAGGGCGCGCCCGTTGCCGAAAACACTGTTGGCGCGACCTGCGCCGCCAACGGCAGCTATGACGAAGTCATATACTGCGAGACCTGCGGCGAGGAACTCCGGCGTGAGGCGAAAACGCTCGATCGGCTCGACCATACGCCCGGCGAAGCCGTCGTTGAAAACTATGTGGAACCCACCCCTGAAAAAGAAGGCAGCCTGAGTCTTGTCGTTTACTGCGCAAACTGCAAAGAGGAACTCAGCCGCGAGACGGTCAGCGTCCCGAAGCTTACGCCCGCAGGAGACGATCCGTCCGATCCCTCGCCCACAGGCGGCGACCTCTGCAAATACTGCGGGAAGGATCATTCCGGCAGCTTTTTCCAGAAGATCGTCGGCTTCTTCCATTCGCTTCTGTATTTCTTCTCGCAGTTGTTTGGGAGGATCTGATCGTCAGCCGATAATCGACAGCAGGATGCTTATCCGTACAGCCCCCTCAAACTATTGACGATTGGCCCGTCAGGTGTACGCTGTATCCAACGGGGCCGCTTATAACAGAAAAAGCGCGCTGCACAATAAAATGCGGCGCGCCTGTATTTTTGGATTATGGATTATGGGATGATGAGGCAGAAAAATGTCATCGGATATACGAGGCACTTTTGGAAGGCTGTGTTTCTTTTCTTTACAAGTAAAATGAAACAGTAAAACACCTTGATTTTTTGTACGGTATGCGATTTCTCTTTTACTTGATATACTAAAGAATATTTTACTTGATATACTAAAGAATAAGAGCAATATATATCAATAAACGGAGGGATTTCCAATGACAAAACGAATCATCACAGCTGAGACGATTGCGACTTTCAAAAAACATCTTATTGAAGAGGAAAAGAGCGCAGCTACAATTGAAAAATATACCCGCGATGTGACGGCGTTTTCCATATTTGTCGCAGACAGAAATGTGGACAAGGAACTCGTCGTTTCCTATGCGATCATCATCAATCAATGCGACCATGTTGCCAAACGCACACTCTCGAAAAACGGTAAAACAATTCAGTTTTACTCCTTTGACGAAAGAGGCATTGGGTTGAGTCGTAATACCGCGTTTATGCGCGCGACAGCAGATATTGTTGAATTTGCGGATGACGATAGAGTTGCCCCTTGATAAATCAAATAATATAATATATAATACAGGATAAACTGCGAACAGGAGATCAATTTATGAAAACCACCTTCAATAAAACAATCAGCGTTCTGCTCTCTCTGCTCATGCTGCTTTCCGTCTTCGGCGGCGCGGGCTTGCAGGCGTTTGCGGCAGAAGAAAGAGTCATGTTTCTTGAAGCCGACGGCTCACAGCGCTGGGTTTACGACCCGATCGGCATGAACGACAGCACCTATGAGCTTGTCGGCGGAGAAGACGGCACAAGGTGGTACGTAACCGGCTCCTATGTGTCGCCGAACAACGGAGATTACGCAACTTTGCACCATGGTATAACCGTCAGGGGCGACGTCAGCCTGATTATACGGGATAATCTGCACCTGACGATCGAAGGCGGCATTTACGTTACCGAAAACAGCAGGCTGACGGTCTACGGCCAAAGCAACGCGCCCAACGGTGTGAACCATTATTCCACCGGCGTCCTGAGTGCTGTTGCGACCGATAACGCCGCAGGCATCGGCGGCAAGGAAGGCGCTCGCGGCGGTCATATCGTCGTCAACAGCGGCTGCGTTGAAGCCC
>JAFYGK010000030.1 GCA_017543285.1 Clostridia bacterium
ACTTTATCAAAAAGGATATTATTGCCGTGCCTTTTTCGTCGTCAAACGGTCAGGGCGTTGACGAGGTGCGCAGGCTTATTTCAAAAGCGGCGCTTGAGGGTAAAAAGCCTCAGACCGATCAGTCCGTGCAGGACCTCTGACGGCAAGCAAATCATCGGCGTTGACATTTTATCGGTTTTTATGTATAATTATAAATCATCCGTACAATAAATCCGTGAAAGGAATCTGATATATGCTTTACGATTTTCTTGGCGTTAACGAAAAAGGCAATCTCACTATAAGCGGCAGCGACGCCGTGCATCTTGCAAAAAAGTACGGTACCCCGCTCTATGTTATGAGCGAGGATTATATCCGCGGAGCCTGCCGCGAATTTCATAAATCCATAGATAAATACTACGGCGGCAACGGCATGGTGCTGTTTGCGTCCAAGGCGTTTTCCTGCAAGGAGATTTACAGAATAATGATGCAGGAAAACTGCGGGGTCGATGTCGTTTCCGGCGGCGAGCTTTATACGGCTCTTTCGGTAGGCTTCCCGACCGAAAACATAGTTTTCCACGGCAACAATAAATCGCAGGATGAGCTTAAAATGGCGGTTGACAACAATGTCGGCAGGGTTATAGTTGACGGACTTTCCGAGTTGGACATGCTGGACGCCATTGCCGAAAAGGCGAATAAAACCGTAAGCGTCATGCTTAGAATAAAGCCGGGAATAGATGCGCACACCCATGAATTTATCAAAACAGGACAGATCGACAGTAAATTCGGCCTTGCCCTGGAAACGGGCGAAGCGCTTGAAGGCGTAAAAAAAGCGCTCGAATATAAAAATATTAACCTCAAGGGTATTCACTGCCACATCGGCTCGCAGATTTTTGGCACAGAGCCGTTTGAAAGCGCGGCGGATGTTATGTATACATTTCTTGCAAAGGTCAAGGAGGAGACCGGCTTTTGCATAGAGGAGATAAATTTAGGCGGAGGCTTCGGCATCAGATACACCGAGCTGGACAGCCCTGTTTCCTATGATATGTATATGAGCAAAGTAGCAGAGGTAATGCAGCGCAAATCCAAGGAGTTGGGCATACCAATGCCTAAAATATACATTGAGCCCGGCCGCGCAATAGTCGGCCCTGCCGGAGTCACCCTCTATACCGTCGGCGCGATAAAGGCGATACCCAACATCCGTACCTACGTTTCGATAGACGGCGGCATGAGCGACAATCCGCGATATGCGCTCTACCAGTCGGATTACGAGGCATGCATAGCGAACAAGGCGGCGAAGCCGAGAAAATTCCTTGCGACCATTGCCGGAAAATGCTGTGAAAGCGGCGATCTGATCCAGGAGGATACATTTATCCAGAAGCCCAAGTCAGGAGATATTATGGCGGTTTTCAGCACCGGCGCATATAACTACACGATGGCTTCAAACTACAACCGGATTCCGAGACCCGCGACTGTATTTGTCAAGGAAGGCGAAAAATCCCGGATAGTCATAAGACGCGAAACCTATGAGGATCTTGTCAGAAACGATATCTGATAAACCGAAATAAAAATCATTGCCGGAATCGTACAAAAAGGTGGCGATTCCGGCTTTACTTTTACGCTATAGTGTGGTAAAATGTTAAAAGAAGACTATGGCGAAAGCCGACCCTTCCGTATTTGCCGATCATATCGGCCAGTGAGATACATCCGACCTATCAGTATTCAGAGAACCTGCAGAACAGTTCCTGCAGGTCACGAAATACATGTATTACCTAAAAATCACGGAGGTTGCCATGAATCCCAAGATAAGAGAAGAAAACCTGGATTTTTTGTTTGAAGCTATTCTGCAGCTTCAGACGGTGGACGAATGCTATGAGTTTTTTGAAGATCTCTGCACCGTAAAGGAATTAAAGGCGATGGCGCAGAGGATACTCGTTGCAAAAATGCTAAGAGAAAAGCAGGTTTACAGCGATATTGTTTCAAAAACCGGTGTAAGCACTGCAACAATCAGCCGTGTAAACCGTTCGCTTTATTACGGAAATGACGGCTACAGAGTTGTTTTTGAGAGACTCAGGCAGCTCAAGGAAGAAAAAGAGGACGAATAACCGATGGCATGCTACGACCGTTTTGCCGGGGCATACGACGCGCTCATGCGCGATGTTCCATACGCGGAAATCGCCGATTTTATCATTGAGGCGTCAGACCGGTTCGGCAAAAGACCGACGCTCATGCTGGATGCTGCCTGCGGCACCGGCAGCCTTACGGTGGAGCTGGCTAAACGCGGCGTTTCCATGATAGGAGCAGACATCTCCGAACAGATGCTGGGCGTCGCCATGGAGAAAAAATTTGACTGCGGCTGCGAGGATATTTTGTTGCTGCGCCAGAGCATGCAAAAGCTTGATCTGTACGGCACCATCGACGGCGCGGTGTGCTGTATGGACAGTATAAACCATATCACGGAGCCGGATGAGCTTCAGAAGGCGTTTGACAGGGTATCCTTTTTCATGGAAAAGGACGCTTTGTTCATTTTTGATGCAAATACGCCCTACAAGCACAAAAGCATTCTTGCCGACAACGCATTTATATTCGAAACAGACGACCTTTTCTGCGCGTGGCAGAATGAGTATCACGCGCAAAACGACACCGTGGACATAACTCTGGATCTGTTTTTCAGGGATGAAGGCGGCAGATACGAACGCAGCACGGAGGAATTCAGCGAAAGAGCGTACGACAGGCAGACGTTGGAAAAAATGCTTTACAGCGCAGGATTCGAAACGCTTGCCGTATTTGACAGCTACAGTTTCAATGCGCCAACCTCCACGACGCAAAGGCAGGTTTATATTGCCAGAAAGAGAGAACAAACCAATGGGAAAGCTGATTAGATGCATAACGAGCGACGGCTCGATAGTTGCGCTGGGACTGGATTCCACCGACATTGTTGCCGTTGCCGAAAAATACCACGTCACAAGCGCGGTGGCGACGGCCGCTCTGGGCAGACTTATGAGCGCCGCGTCAATGATGGGTGTTATGCTTAAGGGCGAAAAGGATACCATAACGCTGAGAATAGGCGGCGGGGGACCTCTGGGCGCGGCAATTGCCGTCGGGCAGTCAAACGGAGATGTAAAAGGCTATGTGTTAAACCCGGTCGTTGAGCTGCCGCTCAACATCCACGGGAAGCTTGACGTCGGCGGAGCTGTCGGAACAGACGGACGTCTGACCGTTATGCGCGACTACGGCTTCGGAGAACCCTATATCGGGCAGGTTCCGATAGTTTCCGGCGAGATAGCGGAGGATATAACCTCTTATTACGCAGCCAGCGAACAGATACCTACCGTGTGCGCGCTGGGTGTGCTTGTAAATCCGGATCTCACGGTAAAAGCCGCAGGCGGTCTGCTGATACAGCTTTTGCCCTTTGCCGACGACAGATCAATAGACCGTCTGGAAAAGAACATACAAAATCTTGACTCAATCACAAACATGATCAATTCCGGTATGACTCCCGAGCAGATTCGTCGCAAAGCGCTGGACGGCTTTGAGGTGGAGATTCTGGACACCTACGAGCCGCAGTATCGCTGCGACTGTTCGCGCGAGCGCGTAGAAAAAGCACTGTTGACACTCAGCGAGGACGAGATGCGCAGTCTGCCCGATGAAAAGGGGAGAGTAGAGGTAAAATGCCACTTCTGCAACAAGGTCTATCGCTTCAACAGGGATGAGCTCGAGACGCTTATCGAATCGAGAAAGCAGCGGACTCAGCAGGACGGCGCCGGGCATAGCAAGTAATAAATAATTATTGCCATTAGTATCATTGTAGCATACCAGAGTATTGAGAGGGCAATAAATATGAATAAAAAACCCAGGACAACGGCGATAATAGTCGCCGCGGGATCGTCGTCAAGAATGGGCGGACAGGTTTCAAAGCAGCTCATCGAGATATGCGGAAAGCCGGTAATAGCGCATACCCTCGCGGCGTTTGAGAACGCATTGACGGTGGACGATATAATAATAGCAGTAAGGAAGCAGGATATGATAGCCGTTTACGACATCATATCCTATTTCGGCGTTAAAAAGGTAAAATCGGTCGTCTGCGGGGGCACAACAAGACAGCAATCGGTTTTAAGCGGACTTGAATGCGCCGGAGACGCCGATTACATTGCCGTGCACGATGGCGCGCGCGCACTTGTGCGCAGCGGACAGATAGACGAGGTTATCTCAGCGGCATATACATATAAAGCGGCCATGCTGGGCGTTCCCATGAAGGATACGGTAAAAACAGTAGGCAAAAACCGCATGACGACAGGTACGGCGGACAGGAGCCTTATGTGGTTGGCTCAGACTCCGCAGGCGTTCGAAGCGGGTATCCTCAAAGCGGCAATGGAAAAAGCCATAGCCGAACACAAGGATTATACCGATGAAAGTCAGCTTGTTGAGGCTCTGGGACACGGCGTTTATCTCGTTAACGGAGGATACGACAACATAAAGATAACCACGCCGGATGATATTGCGCTGGCTGAGCAGATACTCGCCAACAGGGGTTAGGGATTTTCGGACTGTCGGCCGCAGGTTTCTTGGCAAAGCGTTAAAGGGAATCACGGAGGAAAATTAAATGCGTATAGGACACGGCTATGATGTACACAGACTGGTCGAGGGCAGAAGGCTGATTCTCGGCGGAATTGAAATACAGTATGAAAAGGGTCTTTTGGGTCATTCCGACGCCGATGTACTGCTTCACGCCGTATGCGACGCTCTTTTGGGAGCTGCCGCGCTGGGAGATATCGGCAGACATTTTCCCGACAGCGATGAGCGTTACAGGGGAATAGACAGCAGGATACTGCTCAAAGAGGTATGCGCGATGTTATCACAAAAGGGCTGCAAAATCGGGAATATAGACTGCACCGTGATAGCTCAAAGACCAAAGCTGAGTCCGTATATAGAAAAAATTCGCAGAAGCATTGCCGACTGCTGCAAAATTGATGAAAACCGGATTAATGTAAAAGCGACGACCGAGGAGGGAATGGGTTTTACGGGCAGCGGCGAAGGTATAGCTGCGCATGCGGTTTGCCTGATCAGTGAAAAATGAAAAGCACATTGCACGCGTGCGGCGTTCACCGCGGACGCAGCAAGCGCCCGGCTGCTCCGAAAGAGCAAGCGGCGCTCTTGACGGCATCAGAGGTTTTACGGGCGCTCTTTGAGAAGCGGCCTGTTTAATCGCGCCGCCGGAATCGGCTCAATCATTATCCGTGATTCACTGCTTTCCTATCTCCGTCATATACTGAACTGACCTTGATTTTTCCTTTGCGGATGCGCCGCCTGCCGCGCGTAAGGTTAAACAGCTCAGGCGGCTGATCGGAGATAAACCTATGAACACTAATTTGCCGTTTGTAAATGTCGGATCTGTTACCTATGCCATTAAGGGCAGAGACATTTTAAAAAGCAAGGGCATTAAGGCATATATTGACCGTACCCCGAAGGGACAAAACCGTGTGGGCTGCGGTTACAGTATATATTTTGACTGGGATTACAGCGACGCGGTCAGGATATTGACTCAATCGGGAGTTAAGATAAAGCAAAGAGGCGGTGCGTCGTGATTTATCTCGATAATGCCGCCACAACTTTTCCGAAACCGAGGAGGGTTATAGAAAGCGTAAGAGACGCCATGCTTTTTTACGGAGCAAATCCAGGAAGAGGCAGCTTCGACATGGCGATAAAGGCTGCGGACAAAATATATTCCTGCCGTGAAACGGCAGCGAAAATGTTCAATGCCGACGGCGCGGAGCAGGTGATTTTCACCCAAAACTGCACCCATGCGATAAATATCGTTCTAAAGGGTCTGCTTCATGCGGGCGATCACGTCATAGTATCCTCGCTTGAACACAACGCTGTAATGCGCCCGATAAAAAAGCTGGAGCGCAGAGGAGTGACCTACAGCATCGCAAAAGTCTGTCCTGATAGCAAGCAGCAGACTCTCAAAAATTTTGAAAGACTGATTCGCTCAAACACAAAAATGATATTCTGCATGCATGCATCAAACGTATTCGGCGTCGTTTTGCCGATAGAGCAGATCGGCGCATTGTGCAGACGCAGGAATATCGTTTTTTGCGTGGATGCCGCGCAGTCGGCAGGAGTATTGCCGATAGACGTGAAAAAAATGAACGTCTCGTTTTTATGTCTTCCGGGACACAAGGGGCTCTACGGTCCCATGGGCACGGGAATGCTTATAATAAACAGCCGGCTGCGGCCGGACACGCTGATCGAAGGGGGAACCGGAAATAATTCCGCTCTTTTTACACAGCCGGATGAATATCCCGAGCGGCTGGAAAGCGGCACGATAAACCTTCCCGGGATCATCGGGCTCAAGGCCGGAATGGATTTTGTCAATGAAGTCGGCGCAGCAGAGCTGCACGGCAGGGAAACGGCTCTGGCGCAAAGCGTGTATGATTGTCTCTCCGGCCTTCCGGATGCCGTTCTTTACACCAAACGGCCGGATGAAAACTGCATTCCGATTGTTTCCTTCAACATTCTCTCAAAGGATTCGGCTGAAACAGGTAGCGAACTTTCGCGGCGCGGCATCTGCGTGAGGACCGGGCTGCACTGCGCGGTGTCGGCACACAGGCAGTTCGGAACCGAAAAAACCGGAACGGTAAGAATATCTCCCGGAGCCTTCACAACACCCTGCGATATCGAAATCCTTAATAAATCTTTAAAATATATTACTTTTTAAGTAATAAATACTATGCAGGAAAGCGGTAATATGTTAAAATATAAAGTGAGTAAAAACTGCCGGCTGTCAGTTTCAGGATAATGGACGCTCAAAGCAGGCAAATTCAAAGATAATCCTCTGCAAAAGGAAACGGACGAAAAATATGGCTGCTTTTTTTGAATCGATATGGTCTGCTGTAAAAGGTTTTTTTAATTTCTTTCAGCTTAACGACCTTCTCGACATCGTAATCGTGACCTTTATTATCTATACCCTTCTTATTCTGTTGAGAGATACCCGCTCCCAGCAGCTTATTAAGGTTGTTATAGGATTCGCCATCGTCTATGCCATCGCGCAGTATCTCAGGCTGAGCATACTGCTTATCATACTGCAGTCGATCGCTCCGGTCGGCTTGATAATGCTCGTCGTTTTGTTCCAGCCGGAGCTGCGGCGCGCCATCGAGCAGATAGGCAGAAAAAGATTCAAAAATCTCGGATCTTCTCTGTTTGGACATTCGTCGGAAACAATGGATATTGCCAACACGGTAAAACGCTCCATAAAATCAGTTTGCGACAGCATGGTTATTCTGCAAAGACAGAGAATGGGCGCGCTCATTGTTTTCGAGAGGGAAATCAATCTTGATGAAATCCTTGACACGGGCACCTTTGTGGATGCCTATCCGAGCACTGAGCTTATCTGCAACATCTTTTACAACAAAGCTCCCCTTCACGACGGAGCGCTTATCATAAGAAACGGCAAGATCCAGGGAGCGGCATGCATCCTGCCGCTGTCGTCAAATTCCGAAATCAGCTCAGAGCTGGGCACAAGACACAGAGCCGGTCTTGGCATGAGCGAGTCCTCCGACGCCGTAATTGCCATTGTTTCCGAGGAAACCGGCGCCTTTTCCATCGCGCAAAACGGCGAACTGAAGCGTAATCTTGCGATTCATGACGTCAGGCAGCTTCTTGAGGAAGCATTTGCGGACAGGATATCCGAGGATCCCCAGAACGGCCTGATATCATCGCTTTGGAGAAAAAACAAATGAGAGGCAAACTACACAAGTTAAAAAACAACCTCAGCTTTAATAAGCTGTTCGGAAACAATAAATTTGTTCTGGTGCTGTCGCTGCTCATAGCAATAGTGCTCTGGGTTTCTTTTGTCCTCAACTCAAAAACCGAAACCACAAGGGTATTTAACGATGTGCCGGTCAAAATCGATACATCGGGAATGCTTTCGTATCTGAGAGTGACCGACGGAGAGGATCAGAAGGTTTCCGTTCGGCTTTCCGGGAGCAAACTGGCGCTTAACAGCGTGAAAAAGGACGACATTTCCCTGACCGCGCAAATCGGCGCCGGTTATGTCACGGGCAGCGGAACATTTCCTTTCAACATTACGGGAAGCGTAAGCTCACAAAATGTAAGAATAGCAAGCATCAATCCGCAGTCCATTCAGATCAGCTTCGACTCGTTCACGTCGGTGACGCTTCCTGTGGAAATCGACGACGACAGCATCAGCGCGCAGGACGGGTATATCAAAAATACCACCTTCAGCAATTTGGACAGGGTTGTCGTATCCGGTCCGTCTTTGGCACTGAAAAGAATCGCTTATGCCCAGGCGGCTATCGAGCAGACCGAGATGCTCAACCAGACGAGAGCATATTCGGTTGACATCAAGCTTTATACGGAACAGAGAAATGAGATCGACATAGACGCCGAGGGCCTGGAGCTCAACGCAAGAAGCGTTTCGCTGACCGTGCCCATTCTCAAGAGACATTCCATTCCTCTTTCTGTAGATTTTACCAACCAACCGACCGAATACAGAAACAACCCGATAGAATACACGATGGTACCGCGCTCGATAGAGGTCGCGACCCCGGTAAATTTTGAGGTCATTGATTCCATTAATGTGGGCACGGTGGATTTCAGAGAGATCGAGCCGGGCGCATACTTTGAATATGACATAGAGCTTCCGAGTGAATATGTCAGCATTGACAATGTGAAAAAGGTAACGGTGACGCCGAGCACTTACGGTTTAGGCAGCACCCTTTTGGATGTGACCGAGTTTACCGCTAACGGTGTTCCCTCCAGCCGCTCGCTGGATATTCTGACAACCAGGCTGTCCAATGTGGAAATCATCGGGCCGGAAAGCATACTCTCGCGCATTACGTCAAATGACGTATTCGCGGAGGTCCAGTGGTCAGACATTTCCTCTTTGAACGGAGAAACGGTCATCCCGGTTAAAATCAAGGTGAGAAATTACAGCGATTGCTGGGCCTTCGGCAAATATGAGGTAAACGCAAAAATCAAGTAGAATAAGCTGCCAAGGCAGCCCGATTCTTCACAAACGCAAAAAAGGGAGCTGTCGCCTTCGGCGGCGGCTTCTTATCATATCATAAATTGCTTTCTCCGAGCATATTTTATATCAAGCCCTTATTATTCTGCCGATTCCCGTTTGTTCTGCGGCAAAACGCTTTTTAAACTGCGGTCGGTATCAAATAATGTTCGGAGGATTTGATTTTGAACCGTAACAGAAAGATATATTTTTCGGCGGCCGTCGCCTTTATAATAGCTTTATTTGCTGCATACCAGGGATCCGGGAAAGGCGGCGTTGTCACCGTGATGAGCGGCGCGGTAGAAAAACCGCGAACACAGGTCGTGCTCGACGCAGGACACGGAGGAGAAGACGGCGGAGCGGTTGGGACCGACGGCACGAAGGAAAGCGGACTCAACCTGTCCATAGCTAAGAAGCTGAGGGATATGCTGTCCCTTGTCGGATATGATGTAATACTGACGAGAGACTCGGACTGCTCGATACACGATCCCGATATTGACTCTGTGAAAAAACAGAAGACGTCCGATCTGAAAAACCGGCTGGAGATAGTTAACAGTCATCCCGACTGCGTTTTTATCAGCATACACCAGAACAAATTCAACAGCCCGAAATATACCGGCGCGCAGGTCTTTTATTCAAAGAATAACGCCGACAGTGAAAAATATGCCAGGAGCATACAAAACGCCATAGTCGCGCTTGTACAGCCGGATAACACGAGACAGATAAAAAACATAGGCAGCACTTCATATATAATGAGAAACGCAAAGCCGCCGTCGGTGCTGGTTGAATGCGGTTTTGTGAGCAATCCCGACGAACTCGGAAACCTTAAAAACGACGAATATCAGAGCCGTATCGCTTTTGCGGTCATGTGCGGTTTTGTTCAGGCTCAGAGCTCCCCATAATCAGGACGCATAAAACGGAGGAAGTAAAGTGGCGAAAAGCAAATCTGTATTTATCTGCGGCAACTGCGGATATGAAGCCTTGAAATGGGCAGGAAGATGCCCGTCCTGCGGTGAATTCAACACTATGACAGAACGGATGCCCGTCGCTCAAACCAAGGCTGCCGCGCCTGTAAGCTGCATTCAGGAGGCCGTTCAGTTAGGAAGCATTGAAACCAATGATGAAGAGCGGTATCACACCGGCCTGCGCGAGCTGGACAGGGTGCTCGGCGGCGGAATCGTGAAGGGCTCGCTCATACTGCTTTCGGGCGATCCCGGAATAGGAAAGTCCACCATAATGCTTCAGATCTGCCAGCATCTCGGAAGGGATCACCGCGTGCTTTATGTATCCGGCGAAGAATCGGCAAGGCAAATTAAGCTAAGAGCGGACAGGCTGAAGGTAACCACGGAAAACCTGATGGTAATGGCTCAGACCGACATCGAGATAATTGTGGAGCATATTCGGCAGCTTATGCCCGATATTGTTATAATCGACTCCATACAGACCATGTCGCACAGCGCGATCAGCTCTTTGCCGGCAAGCGTTTCCCAGGTCAGAGAATGCACAAATTACCTCATGCGCGCGGCAAAGCAGCTTGAAATCCCCATATTTGTCATAGGACATGTCAATAAGGACGGCGCAATTGCCGGCCCAAAGGTACTGGAGCACATAGTTGATTCGGTCCTGTTCTTTGAGGGAGAAAGAAATCTCAGCTACAGGATACTGCGCGCCGTAAAAAACCGTTACGGCTCAACCAATGAGATCGGAATTTTCGAGATGCGCGATGTGGGATTGATAGAGGTTGAAAATCCGTCCATGATGCTTCTGTCAGGGCGGCCGACCGGCGTTTCCGGTACATGCATCGCCTGCGTCATGGAGGGCTCCAGGCCGATTCTGGCGGAGATACAGGGGCTTGTCACTCCGACCGGTTTTGGAAATCCGAGAAGAATGTCCACTGGATTTGATTACAACAGGATGTCGCTGCTGCTGGCGGTGCTGGAAAAACGCGCAGGCTTCTTTTTTTCAAATCAGGATACATACCTCAATGTTATCGGCGGACTGAAACTGGATGAGCCTGCTGCCGATCTTGCCGTTGCGATGGCGCTTGTTTCCGGGCTCAGGGATAAACCCATTGACGACAGTACGGTTGTTTTCGGTGAAATCGGTCTTGGAGGAGAGATAAGGAGCGTCATGAAATCCTACGAGCGTGCGTGCGAAGCGGCAAGGCTGGGGTTTAAGAGATGCATCCTGCCCGTACAGAGCCTCGATTCCTTCCCGGGAAAAATCGAAGGAATAGAGCTTATCGGCGTCAGGAACATAAGGCAGGCGGTCTCTTTTGTATGACGGGCAGATTTTTATCAGAAAATGTCACGAAAAGACGCATATTTTTTAATTTATATGTTGCCTTTTTTAAAAAGTTGTGATAAAATATTACGGTAACATTTGAGAAAACATTCGGAGGTTCATTATGAGCGCATTTGAAATCATTTTCGGTTCCGTTTTGGGACTGTTCGCAATTGTTATAATCGTCGTTATTCTTCTTCAGGAAGGCCGTCAGGCCGGCATTTCCGGCGCTATCGCCGGCGGCGCGGACACATTCATGTCCAAGAACAAGGCCCGCACCTTTGATTCATTTTTTGCCAAGGCAACAAAGTGGATCGCCATCTGCTTCTTTATTATCACAATTGTTCTTGACGCGCTTATTATTTTTGCGAAGTAATATCGGGTGATATAATAAGATGCTTTATAGCCACACAGCCGGGTGTGGCTATCTGTCTTATTGCATTTTTCGGCGGATGGAACTCATGCCGGCAGCGTAGGGTCTACAAGCCGCAAAACCGGAATAAATTGTTAAAATGTTTGAAAAATAGTATTGACATTTGGCTTCAAATATGGTATTATATCAAAGTCGCAAGGGAAAAGCCGCGAAATATCGCGCTAAATCCGCTGGTGTAGCTCAGTTGGTAGAGCAGCTGATTTGTAATCAGCAGGTCAGGGGTTCGAGTCCGTTCACCAGCTTTTTATGGGTAGGTTCCCGAGCGGCCAAAGGGATCAGACTGTAAATCTGACGTCAGTGACTTCGGTGGTTCGAATCCACCCCTGCCCATATTAAAACAGACCGTTTTGCGGTCTGTTTTATTTTTTGAAAAAGTGGATTCGAAAGCCGGCTCTTGGCAAGGCTCCGGTGGAGCCTTGCAACCGGCGTGGCTTAATTGAGAGCTTATAGCCTCATCGCTTATGCTTTGAGGCTTTTAATGCAGCCCTGCGCGTGAAAAATATTGAAAAGGCGTCAAACTGTCCGCCCTTTCAGCACACCGCCCAAAGGCTTTTGCAGCCTCTTTTGAAAAAACTTGACCACGAGTCCTGTCAGAATTGCTGCGATAACGGTTCCTTCTCTTACTCCGACAACGGTCATATCGAATAATATCAGAGACAGCACGATAGCCAACGCAACGCAGCTTATATCGAAAACTATCTTTATATTGCCGAAGATCCTGCCGGTTTTGTCTACCACCGCCTGCACAAAGGCTTCCGCAGAATTCATTACAACATTTGCTATAACAGCGAGCGAAATGCCAAAGCCCAACGTGACAGTACCCGCCACGACCAGGATCAGTCGCATGGTATAGACGTCGTTTGGAATGAAGGAAACGCACCACACACCGAAATCGGTGAAGTATCCGAAAAGTATGGAAAGCGGAAGCTGCAAAAGCTGAATAGGCTTAAATTTCTTCCTCAGGATCAGTATCTGCCCGATCAGAAGCAAACTGTTCCATCCAATCAGCCATGTGCCGATACTGATTGCCGGAAATCTTATGCTCAGTACGTTTGAGCAGGAGGAACTTGGAGAAACTCCGAGCTCACCGCGTTTTGTAAGCGCAACGCCGAGCGCGGCGAAAAACAAACTTATAATAAACAGGGCGTATCTTTTGGCAATTTCTCTTTTACTCATATTTATTTAATCCTTTAAACGCTTTATATTTGCTATTTTATCACAAAACAAGAAAAAATGGAACCGTCTGTAAAAATAAAAAAACAGACCGGCAATCTGCCGGTCTGTCGGAAAAAAGCATGTGACTAAGCTTCCTTCTTGTTGTTCAGGATTTTAATGATGAACAGCGAGCCTATCATAAGCGCAATAGCTATGGGCAGCGAGATGTACCAATTGGGAATAAAGCCCGCTATAATATAGCTGACAAAAGATACTCCCGCTACCGTCATCGCATACGGAAGCTGTGTTGAAACGTGGTTGATATGGTTGCACTGCGCGCCAGCCGAAGCCATGATTGTTGTATCGGAGATGGGAGAGCAGTGGTCGCCGCAAACGGCGCCTGCCATACAAGCGGAGATGGCGACAATTGTAATTGTTCCGCCGTTGGATCCGAATACGCTGAGAACGATGGGGATGAGTATTCCGAATGTGCCCCATGATGTACCGGTGGCGAATGAAAGACCGACTGCAATAAGGAAGATGATTGCCGGCAGGAAGTATGCAAAGGAGCCTGCAGAGCTTTCAACGAGCTGAGAAATAAATACCTTTGCGCCGAGAGAATCGGTCATTGTCTTAAGAGTCCATGCGCAGCAGAGGATCATAATGGCGGGAACCATTGCCTTGAAGCCGTCGGGCAGAGAAGCCATGCAGTCCTTGAAGGAGAGCACTCTGCGGCAGAGATAGAAGATGACAGTGAAGATAATGGCTGCAAACGAGCCGATGACCAGACCGACCGATGCGTCGCTGTTGGAGAATGCTGTTATGAAGTCCTCGCCGCTGAAGAAACCGCCGGAATAAATCATGCCGATAACACAGGCGATGATAAGGAAAACGACCGGGATAATGAGATCGATAACCTTGCCCTTGCTGTTTTCCTTTTCTTCGGATTCGGGCATCTGCTCTTCGCCGGTGGTGAAAAGATCGCCCTTGAGAGCGTTCAGCTCGTGTTTTTTCATGGGACCGTAATCGGTACGGGTTACGGCGATGAATATCATCATAACAATGGTGAGGATAGCGTAGAAGTTAAAGGGGATCGCGCTGATGAACAGCGACATTCCGCTTGTTGCGCCGGAGCCCTTTGCAAATCCTGCGACCGCAGCGGCCCAGGAGGAGATGGGGGCGATGATACATACAGGAGCTGCTGTTGCGTCGATCAGGTAGGAGAGCTTTGCGCGGGAAATCTTATGCTTGTCCGTTACCGGTCTCATAACCGAGCCGACCGTGAGACAGTTGAAATAGTCGTCTATGAAAATCAGCACGCCCAGAAGAACCGTTGCGAGTTGAGCGCCGACACGGGTTTTGATGTGCTTGGTCGTCCATTTGCCGAACGCCTTGGAGCCGCCGGCCTTGTTCATCATAGCGACCAGAGCGCCGAGCATAACGAGGAATATGAGGATACCGATATTGTAGGAATCGGCAATGCTCGAAATAAAACCGTCCTGAAGGGTATGTACGACAGTCTTTTCAAAATTGAAATTAGCATAGAGAAGACCGCCGCAGAGAATACCGATAAAGTGGGATGAATAAACCTCTTTTGTGATGAGCGCCAGAACGATGGCGACCAGCGGGGGAATCAGCGACCAGAATGTTGCGTAATAATTTACATCCTGACGAACAGTGGACAGAGCGCTGTTGATGTTTGCCTGAACATTCGGGTCATACTGAATGTTGTCGGCATAACTGTCGACATAATCCTGAGCTGACAGAGTGCCGTCTTCTCCTGCCTCGCTGAGAGACAGATCATAGACGACCTCTTCGCCGTCAACATTGACCGTGACCGGAATTGACGCTGCCGCAGGAGTCTCTTCAGCCTCGGCGAATGCAGCCGATGAGAACAGGAGCGACACCAGCATCAGTGCGATTACAAGGACGGCGGCCAAACCCATCCTTCTTCTTCTGTGTCTGATTTTCATTTTAGACCTTACCTTTCTGCCGTGTGCGTTCGACGCACATGCATATTAATACAGTAATTTTAACACTTTCTGCCACGGTATGCAATAGATAGGACAAAATATGTGAAAAAATAATATAAAATAACGGAATTATGTGATCAAACACGAAAAATAGGATGTTTTTGTCTGAAACGGGTCAGGAACACATGTTCCTCCTTATGCGCCTTTTTACCGGCGAGGTCTCGGTATCCTTCAGAAGCTCGCAAAGCTGGTCGATTGCCTTTCTGCGGTGCTTCATGCAAAAGCTCATGCTGTAGTGCATTTCCTCGCTTATCTTCCTCCATCCCAGGCCATCAACGTAATGCATTTTCAAAAGCTGAACGTGAATCGGGTCTTTCAGCGCGTTGAGCATGGTGTGACAGAGCATGACGGCGTCAAGATATTCATACAGCTTCAGAGAAAGCTCACGTCTCAAAAACTCAATTCCGACGCAGAAATCGGCGCAGTTCTTTTCGCTGCAATAGCATTCGCTGAAGGCGCCGAGGGGATTATCACAGATCCTGCTTCTGCGCCGTTCCATTCTGTCGAGGCGGATTTCCGCGCTTCGCACCTCGGCCTCAAGACCAACGCATCTTTCAAGTCCGTTTAAAATATCGGTTCTATTCAATATCTAACTCCGTTCTGCCACGAAAAAGCGACTCATTTTTTTAAGAATCATATATGCATCCGGCAAAGCTTTCAGACAAAGAAATAATCCTTTTCCTCACCGTCGGGGATATGGAGGATCCGCTTCAGCATTATTGCCTCATTGAGATTCATAACCCTGTTTCCGGCGATTTTCTGTCCGGCGGTATAGGGGCTAATTCCAAGGTGTTTTGCGATTTTTCCTATCGTATAGCCCTGCTCGTAAATTCTGCCCCTTATTTTTCTTGAGTTTATCATAATAACGACCTCCTAAAATCTTAGTTGCATTTTGCAACTAAGATTTTATACTATTCGCAAGAGTTTGTCAAGTATCAGTTGTTATTATTTACATTATTATAAATTATTAAGTTGCATTATGCTATTTTTGTGTTATAATTATTTTTAAATAAGTATATATGTTACGGGCTTTGACTTTTTTGTTTTTGTTGTCATTTATGATTATTCGGCACTGTTTACAGGAGGGTCTGCTATGAAAGGTTCATATAAGGTTTTGGGAGAAAATCTTAAAAAGGCTCGGCTTGATCGAGGTCTTACTCTTGAAGAGGTGGGGGATATCCTTTTTGTCAAAAAGTCCACGATCATGCGCTGGGAAAACGGACAGACGAAGAAGGTTTCCATTGCCAATCTTGAGAAGCTTTCCGCTGTATATGGCGTCAGTATCGATTATTTGATAGAGCGTTCCGACGAGGATTTCTCTCCAAATGCCATGGACTATAAAATTGAGTACCGTCCGGCCGCAAAAATCCTCAGAGCTTACTCCGGAGATTATTATCCATCATCTTACGATGATCCTGCCATGATTCCGCAAAATATTCTTGACGATCCGGAACGATACTTTTTTGTCAGGATACAGGATGACAGCATGAGCCCGAAAATAATGATAAATGACCTTGTCCTTGTGCAGAAGTGCGACAAAATTAAAAACGGGGACGCTGCGCTTGTCAGTGTAAATTTCGGCGAAAGAATCCTGCGGCGCGTTATTTTCACGAACGAAACCATAACGCTTATCTGCGAAAACGGCTCCTTTAAACCCCAGATCTTTTACGGAGAGGAACGCTCTTTTGTCAAAATATACGGAAAGGCAGTTAAACTCATCAGGGATATTGAATTCTAAAGCCGCTTTTCTTGACAGAAATGATATAATGGTTATTGCCGCGAATGCGAGGATCCCCCCTTGCTTCATGCGGACGTATATATTCAGATTGAACGGAGAACAGAATGCTTGCGTTTGAAAGATATTTAAAAAATGAGCTTTGCTGCGCATATTATACATTGGGCTGCAAGGTAAACCAATATGAAACAGAGGTTATGCAGGAGCGTCTTGCCGAGGCGGGAATTGCGAAATGCGCCGAAGCAGAACCGGATATTATAATAATAAACTCATGCACCGTAACCGGCGAGAGCGACAACAAGACGAGGAAGCTGCTGCGCAGGCTGCGACGCGAACATCAGAACGCTATAATAGTTCTGACCGGCTGCTATGCACAGGTTTGCGCTCGGAAAGAGCTGCCGGCCGAAGCGGATATTATTGTGGGCACAAAAAACCGTCATCAGATGGTTTCCGTCCTTGAGGAATATTTTAAAAACGGAAAAAGAATAGTCCTTGCCGATGACTTTGAAAAAGGAGAGGGCTTCGACAGCCGCGTCATCAATCATTTTGACGAGCATACGAGGGCCTTTGTCAAGATAGAGGACGGCTGCACAAATTATTGCGCATACTGCATTATCCCGCGCGCGAGAGGACCGGTGCGCTCCAAGCCGCTTGACGTTCTGAAGGAGGAACTGTGTCGCCTTGCCGAGAACGGATATAAAGAGGTGGTTCTTGTCGGAATCAACCTCACGGCGTACGGCAGAGATACGGGCGACAGTTTTTTTGACGCGGTCAAGACCGCGTGTGAAACGAATGGCATAGAGAGGGTTCGGCTCGGCTCGCTTGAGCCGGATACAATGGATGAACAGATGATAAGAGGCCTCTCGACCCTGAAAAAGCTTTGTCCGCAGTTTCATCTTTCGCTTCAGAGCGGCTGCGATGAAATTCTGAAAAAAATGAACAGGCATTATGATTGCGGAGAATACACAAGGATTGTGGATTGTCTGCGCAAATACTTTGACAACCCTGCCATAACAACAGATATTATGGTGGGATTTCCCGGAGAGAACGATGAGCTGTTCGAACAGACCCTTCGCTTTGTAAAAAAAATCGGATTTGCGAGGGTGCACGCTTTTTCATATTCGAGGAGGCCGGAAACAAAAGCCGACCTCATGCCGGATCAGGTTGACAGGGCAACTAAAAACCGCCGCAATCACGAGCTGCAGCAGGCGGCGTCAGACAGCGCGGAGCAATATATGAAGGGGTTTGTCGGCACGATAAAAAGCGTCCTGTTCGAGGAGAACAGGAATGGCTTTGCCAGAGGATATACTCCGGAATACGTTGAGGTCTTTGTCAAAACTGACGAGCAGCTTTCCGATGAAATCCGTGATGTGATTATTACAGCCGCAGAAAAAGAGCGATGCATAGGGGAGCTGGCTTGATAAACACAAAACGGTCATATCAGCCAAAACAAACAAAAAAGGATACCTTTTAAGGTATCCTTTTTCAATGCGCCCGAGAGGACTTGAACCTCCACCGAGTTGCCCCGACTAGAACCTGAATCTAGCGCGTCTGCCTATTCCGCCACGAGCGCATTTATGAGTCCTCTGATTTTTACACGGCGAGGATAACCGAGGCGGAGCTTACTTTTCAGATATTATCTTACTGTTCGGCTTGATCCGCAGCATTTCGCAAAACCATTTATTCGCGACTTATATATAATAACAGAAACAGGGAGAAAAGTCAATAGCAAAGCGAAGTTTTTCTTCGCAAAGAGTCAAGAGGGAACTGCGCTTACTGTATCGCAGACCGGTCGTACGGCGTAAGCTGATAAACGAAATAATTCAGCCAATTGGTAAACAGAAGATTAGCATGGCTGCGCCACATAAACGGAGGTATCTTGTTGGGATCATTGTCTGGGAAATAATTGTACGGTATATTGGGATTGATCCCCTTTTTGACGTCACGCCAGTATTCCTTGGAAAGAGTGTCGCGATCATATTCGCTGTGACCGGTAACAAAAATCTGTCTTCCGTCCTTTGCCGCAACGATATATACTCCGGCCCGGCCCGATTCCGCGAGGATAATCAGCTTGTCATGCTTTATTATATCCTCACGGCGCACCTCGGTATAGCGGGAATGAGGAGCCGAAAAAACCTCGTCAAAGCCGCGCAGAATGGGGTGATAGGGCTCGAGAATGCGGTGCGTGTAGATTCCGGAAAGCTTGAAGGGCAGATCATACTTCGGCACGCCGAAATGATAATAAAGGCCTGCCTGCGCGCCCCAGCAGATGTGCAATGTGGAAAAGGCGTGGCTTTTTGACCATTCCATGATGCGGCAAAGCTCAGGCCAGTAATCGACGTCCTCGAAATCCAGCTGTTCGACAGGCGCTCCGGTTATTATCATTCCGTCATACTTATTGTCGCATACCTCGTCTATTGTTTTGTAGAAGGACAAAAGATGATCGGAGGGGGTATTCTTTGAAACGTGGCTGGCGGTCTGAAGGAGATCGACCTCAACCTGCAAAGATGTATTACTCAAAAGACGCAGCAGCTGAGTTTCCGTGTCGATCTTTGTCGGCATGAGGTTGAGTATCAGTATATGAAGCGGCCTTATGTCCTGATGCAGGGCGCGCTCGTTAGTCATTACAAAAATGTTTTCCGACTCAAGAGTTTTAAGAGCCGGCAAAGTATCCGGAATTTTTATAGGCATGGACGAACCTCCTTTGAGGTAGATTATAGTAAAGTATAACAGAAATAAGCCCAAATTACAAGAGCGAAGAATCATCTCTGCCAAAAAACAGAAAAAAATACAGTAAGAAAAAAAGCAGACGTTTGCCTGCTAGGGACAAACGTCTGACGATTCATTTTAATATCCGTCCGGATTACTGCTCTACAGCGTAAACGCAGACCCTCTTGCGATCCTTGCCGACGCGCTCAAACTTTACTTTGCCGTCGATTGTTGCAAACAGAGTGTCGTCGCTGCCCTTCTTGACGTTCTCGCCGGGATGAATGTGCGTACCTCTCTGGCGGACAAGAATATTTCCTGCAAGGACAAACTGACCGTCAGCGCGCTTAACGCCGAGTCTCTTGGATTCGGAATCACGGCCGTTCTTTGTAGAACCGACGCCCTTCTTATGAGCAAATAACTGAATATTTATATTTAACATTGTTTTACCTCCGTATTTTCAAGTTTTACGTTATCCGGATACTGAGATCCGAGCTGTTCGAGATGTATATACAGACCCTTCATTACAGTCTGAGCTGCGGCGTTTGCGGTTGTCGGGATCAGAAATTTCATATAGCCTTCGTCGATTCTGATCGAAGAGTCAAGATGAAGAATATCGGTCAGCGTGTTAACCGTCATATACGCGCAGGAGGAAACTGCGGCGCATATAATGTCTTCACCCGATTCGGCAGAGCCGGAATGACCGGAAATCTCAAATCCTACCAGCAGATCACCCGATCTGAACGCCCTTGCGGTAATCATTTCTTAACCGACGATACCGGTGATCTCGACCTTGGAATAGGGCTGTCTGTGACCCAGCTTTCTCTTGCTGGACTTCTTGGGACGGTAGGTAAAAACAACTACCTTCTTGGCCTTTGCATTTCTGAGAACCTTGCCTTCGACCTTTGCACCTGTGACATAGGGAGCGCCGACTGTGAGGGAATCCTCTTCGCCAACCGCGATGACCTTATCAAAGGTTACACTTTCGTCAACATCAACGCCGAGCTTTTCGACAAAAATAACGTCGCCGTTTTCGACCTTATACTGCTTTCCGCCTGTTTCAATGATTGCGTACATTAAAAATACCTTTACTTTCTTTAGACTCGCTATCCCGGGCGCGACGCGGATTATGCCATAAAACATGATAATCACGTCAACTTAAAAAAGCCCTTCATATGCGGCTTAAATATTTTAACACATAGACAGTGGATTGTCAATGTTTATTTGCAAATTTTACTGTTTTGAATTTTTCTGTTTGCATTGAGTCCCGATCGCAGGATACATACAATCAGAGCAATATAAATTGCAGCGCGCCTGAAACGGGGCGCGCTGCAAAAATGAAAGAAATATGTATAGTCACTACTTGTTGAGATAATTGAGAGGATTTTTGTATGAACCGTTGATTCTTATCTCGAAGTGGCAATGAGGTCCGGTTGAGTTGCCGGTCGAGCCTGCCTTGGCAATCTGCTGTCCCTTTGAGACCTTCTGACCGACCTTGACGAGGATCGAGCTGTTATGTCCGTAAAGTGTGGAATAGCCGCCTTCATGCTCTATAATAACAGCATAACCGTATCCGCCATACCAACCGGCTTTTGTCACGACGCCTCCGTCGGAAGCGACAACAGCGGTTCCTTTGGGAACACCGATATCAAGACCGGTATGAAATTGTCCGCCCTGGAAGCTCCTGTAGCCGAAACGGCTTGTGATTGTGCCGCCCTTGACAGGCCATCCGAAGCGGCCTGTGGAGATACCGGCTCCGGCGCCTCCCGAAAGCGAAATCTTTGTACCGACAAGAACCTCTTTGGTTACCGGGTTCTTGGTGACGGTTTCGCTGATGATTTCTCTTGAAACCTGTTTGCCGTCGATAAGGACGATTTCCTCAACCATTTCCTTTTCGCCGTTTACACCTTCAACCTTAACCTTGGTAACGCCGATGTCGAGAGATTTATCTTTAATGCTTTTTGTTTCGTATGGGATTGCTTGCGTTGAGGTGAGCTGCAGAGTCTCTCTTACCGCAAGTAGAGGAGTGCTGTCATTCTTTTCCGGTTCATCCTGCGAATCGGCAGCTGCCGCGTTCTCATCGGCAATTTCGATCTTTTCTTTTATCTCGTCAACGTCATCCATCTGGCTGGTTGCGTAAAGACCGAATTTGACGTCTACGGGATTAACAAATTCAACAGTGGAATCAGGCGTTGTCTGACTGTCCTCGAGGATCCCGTCCAGCATGAGCTGAAGCTCGCCCGCGGATGATGTTGCGGCGATAAACTCACCGTCAATATAAAGACCGCTGCCCTGCTCGACAATACCCTTTGCAGAATCGAGAAGCTGATCGGAGATCGTACCCTCGCTGCTGCTTACGGCTACAGTGGAATAGGTAGCTGAATCGATGGACTGAGGAACGGCGCCATCGCTGAAATACTGTGTGGAATCTGATTTGGTAACATTGTATTCGATGCCCGTCCAATGATTGACAACAAGCACAAAGGCTGCTGCGGCAAATACAGGCGCCGTATAGTTAAGGATCGTTTTAACTACTGTGCGCTTTTTCCTGGAGCGGGCTGCATAATATTCAAGAACGCTGTAACTGTCATCACCGGCACGGCAAACATCCCATTGGTACTGTTCCGGCTTGGACGTCATTATGCTTCATCCCCTTTCATCCTGTCGAAAATTTTTGGCAAACAAAGTAACGCTGATGATTACATGTTAAAAAGGTTTTTCACTCGGAAAATGCAGTTCAGTTAAAAGTTACAATCTGTTACTTTTTTATATTATAACGCATTTTCAGATTATTGCAACCCTTTTTAAGAAGTTTGAAGATTTTGTACATAGAAATTTTACATTTTACCGTCTGTATAAATCGAAAAAAGGAATTTATTAGCAGAATAATTGTAAAGTTTTGTCAGAAGTCTGCTTATTTTGCGTATCAGAACCGCCTTTTGGTCTATATGATGTGTTTTTATTAATAATTCTTATTGCAGATCTTTTGCAAATATTCTGCCGTTTTTTATTTTTTCGTCAGGGTCTGCACAAAACAGTTCGGCGCCCGAGGAGTTGGGTATCAGACGGGGATTATACAATTTGTTAAATAATTGTCAAAATGAGCTGTTGACCTATTGACATTTTAACGCATACGATGTATTATGTCAGTGCTGATAAGCTTCAGGGCGAGGTGCAATTCCTCACCGGCGGTATTTCCGGCCTTTGCCGGATGAGCCCGCGAGCAGTTTTCTGCCGATACGGTGAAATCCCGTAGCCGACGGTCACAGTCCGGATGGAAGAAGCGGCGTATTTGTTGCGTTTCAAGCCCGTAGCTTTTGCTGCGGGCTTTGTTTTTTCTCAAGGCTTTTCAGCTCCTGCCTTCGCAAAAACCTACAAGCACAGGCATAAATACTCTTAGGGAGCGTGTTTTAAATGAACAAAAGCGTACTCAAAATGACTCAGATTGCCATGCTCGCGGCTTTGTCGCTGGTACTTGTAACATTCGTACATTTCCCCATATTTCCGACGGCGCCCTTTCTCGAATATGACATGGCGGATGTCCCGGTGCTGATCGGCGGATTCCTGCTTGGCCCCATAGAGGGACTTGCCATCCTTCTCGTTGTTTCTGTCTATCAGGCGTTTGCGCTGGGAGGAAACGGCTGGGTCGGTCTGGTCATGCATTTTGTCGCGTCCGGCTTACTGGTCGTAATATCCGCAGTAATTTTCAGGTGGAAAAAGACCGTTGCTTCTATGATAATCGGACTTATTCTCGGCTGTATAGCGATGACCGCGGCGATGATACCCATGAATCTCACTCTGACGGTTTATTTTCTCGGAACTCCGAGGGAAGTTGTCGAGCAGATGATGCTGCCGGTGATCATCCCGTTCAACCTTATCAAGTCGTCCGCCAACTCCACTTTGGCCGCACTGGTTTATTTCCCACTCAAAAGGCTGGTCAAGCTCACCGAAAAGGCTTAGGCACAGCGGACATATTTCCGACACAGTCCATTCATTTTTAACAGGTTGCATTTATTGTATTTTTATATTATAATGTATGCACACTTGAATGTGTAATATGTTGAAATTCCTTTTCAGGAGGTATAATAAAATGGCTCAGATCACAAAAGACACTATTATCGGCGATATTCTCGATATGGACAGCACAACCGCTCCCTTCTTCTTTGAGATGGGAATGCACTGCCTCGGCTGCCCCGCTTCCAGAGGCGAATCGGTCGAGATGGCCTGCATGGTACACGGCGTCGATCCTGATGTTCTCGTTGAAAAGCTCAACGCTCATCTGGCTGCAAAGTAAATCTCTCAAATAATAATTGCGGCACATTGGCGCCATTGCTGTCATTGTGCCGTAATTTTTCATTTTTATGGGTTCATCAATAAAAAGGAGGCGGTTTATATGCGCGAATTTCCGTTTGCTCTTGACGCGAGGCTTCATGCTGCCGCGCAGATGATACGTCCGCAAAGCAGGGTCGTCGACGTGGGAACAGACCATGCATATCTGCCGGTGTGGCTGGTCAAGAGGGAGATTTGCCGCGAAGCCACCGGAGTCGATATAAACGAAAAACCGCTCCAAAAGGCACGCCGGACGGTGGAAAAATACAGAGTGGAGGACAGGGTGCATCTCGTTTTGTCCGATGGGCTCAAAGGGGTTGCGCCTGACGGCTTTGACGACATTGTTATAGCCGGAATGGGCGGCGAAAGCATTGCGGACATAATCGAAAACGCCGAGTGGCTGAAAAATCCGCAGAAGCGCCTTATATTGCAGCCCATGACGAATGCCCACCGACTGAGAAAATATCTTTACCGAAACGGCTTTGAGATAGAGCTGGAGCGTATAGTTGCCGACAAAAAACGTATGTACACGGTAATGCTCGTCGGATTCAGCGGCGAAACGTTCGCCGAGCCGTCGATTGCCATGCAGTACGCAGGAGCCGCCGCAAAGGGCGACGGCAGCGAATTGGCGCAGGCTTATCTCAAAAGACAGGCAAGGTCGCTCAGCGAGATAGCCGAAGGGCTGAAAAAAGCAGGAATTAAGCCGCAGGAGCAGAAAGAGTATAACAAAGCGGCGGATGAGATTTTGAGGATGGCGGAGAAAATCAGCAAACAGTGAATACGGAAGAACGGCGGCGTCTTCGTTGCTGACGGTTCAGGCTTTTTAAGAAGCCGCGCCGCACAGGGCTGCCGCATTTTTAGCCGATCCCTGAACGGTACGGCAGGGATCCTAAGATTTGCCGCAGCAATAAAAATTTCCGCGTAAGCGACCCTATAAATCCTATATCTGATTTCTGATAGTTTTAAAGCCGCAAAGCATTTCGCTTTGCGGCTTTGCTTCATATCCTGCTCTTGATTTTTTCAATCGAGCTTTTCTCCAGTCTCGACACCTGCGCCTGCGATATGCCTATTTCGCGCGCGACCTCCATTTGCGTCTTGCCCTGAAAAAAACGCAGGTCCAGTATGCGCTTTTCCCTGCCGCTCAGATCGGCAAAGGCCTCCTTTATGGCTATTTCCTCCAGCCAGTCGCCGTCGTCGCTGCTGTCGCCTATCTGATCCATAACGTAAATCGTGTCGCCTCCGTCGGAGAAAACCGGCTCGTAGAGAGAAACCGGATCGACTATAGATTCAAGCGCCATGACGACCGATTCACGCGAAGCGCCCAGTCTTTGGGCTATCTGCTCGACGGTCGGCTCCTTTTGGTTTTGCGTTGTCAGCTCCTCCTTGATCTGCATGGCCTTGTATGCCAGGTCGCGCATGGAGCGGCTGACCCTTATTGAGTTGTTGTCGCGCAGATAACGCCTTATCTCGCCGATGATCATGGGGACCGCGTATGTGGAAAACCTCACCGGCTGGCCGGTGTCAAAGTTGTCTATTGCTTTTATCAGCCCTATTGTGCCCACCTGAAAGAGATCGTCCATCATTTCACCGCGCTGAGAGAATCGCTGTATCACACTGAGCACCAGACGCAGATTGCCCGAAACAAGATTATCCCGAGCGCATTTATCTCCGTTCTGCGCCAATTTGAGAAGGCGCATTTTTTCTTTTTCGGGCAGCACCTTGAGCTTTGTCGTGTTTATCCCGCATATCTCCACCTTGTTATACTGCATATACCTTCCTCCGAAAAGCTTCTGTAACAAGTATTGCCGCAAAAGGGCGGACAAATGCGGAGGGAAAATATGGAGATTGCACTGACAAAACTGATCTTCAGATAATCTTAATTGTTTTCATGCCGTTGAAATGCTATAATTCAATTGAGGCTTTTGCGATAACATTTATCAGCGGGATTAAATAAGAAGAGGGGAACGACCTTGGTATAAGAGGCCGGCGTGAAAATAGATGAAAAGAAATACTGTTGCGGCTATTGTTACGGTTTTGATTGTTAGCGGTTTCTTTTTATTCGCAGTCGGATTTTCCGTGCCGCACGGAAAGCTTGCCGTGCAGGACGACGGCGTGACATTCGGAATGACTGCCGGACAGCTGAAGGGCATAAAAGGCGAGCCGACCGAAACGGAAAAGGAAGACGAATGGCATATCGAGAGGTATTTTTTCAAAGAAGATTTGTACGGGCGCGAAGCGCGCAGTTATTATGAATTCAAAAGAGTATTGTTTTTGACTCAGCTTGTGAACGCCAGTTATATAGTTGACCGAATAAGCGTAGAGGATGCGAAAGAGCTCGCGCAGATGATAGAGGATTCACTCAAAAGTTACTACGAAGGCAACACGAATTTTACCGACGAAGGGTTGAGTTCCGGTGAAGATTCTGATTTCTTTTTAAGTATGCACATGGGTAGCGGAGCAGTAAACATTTCTTATGACATTGTTTACCGAAGCTATGGTCAACTTACCATAGATGTCACAAGCCTGTATTGATTTATAAACGCCCTGTTTCAAAGCGGCTAGGCATAAGCCTGATGAAACAAGGCGCTTCTTTTTTGACTAAACGTTCTATTCTTCCATCTGCTTGCCTAAAAACGATGCCGCGACCTCGCACAGCTTCAGTTCGACCTCGCCGGGAAACGCGCCGCTTTCAGGCAGCAGCAGAACGATTGCGCCGACGACGTCTCCGGAGGCTATTATGGGAAAGGCTGCCGAAGCGACCCGGTCGGTGCCTTCGACCGGAGACATTTTCTTCGCGTCGTTTATATGCGCGATATACGACCGGCGCATTTCCATATATTCCTCAAGCTGTGAGGAAACGCGCCTGTCGAGCATTTCCTTTTTAGGAATTCCTGAGGCTGAAATGCAGTGATCCCTGTCGCACACCAGCACGGCAAGCTGCATGGAGCGGGACAGAACCTCGGCGTATTGTCCGGAGAACTCCGACAACTCACCGATGGGACTGTACTTTTTGAAAATGACCTCGCCGTTGGCGTCTGTGTATATTTCCAGAGGGTCACCCTCTCGTATTCGCATGGTTCTTCTTATTTCCTTCGGGATGACAACCCTGCCCAGATCGTCGATCCTGCGCACTATGCCTGTTGCTTTCATATATAAATTTCTCCTTTTGCATTAAGATGGCTGTGTTAGTATTTGTAAAACGTGGGGATATATACTGACCTCATATCAACCATTCGGCGGTTTTTGCCGCAATAAATCAAAAATCATTACTTGGATTAAAAAATTGAAAGAAAGTCAGCGCATGCATCCGATTCAGGAGAAATACAGCTTTCATTCCTCAAGGAATATACCTCTAAAGCCTTCCCGACGGATGGAGAGTTTTAGGAATAATCCCTATTAATATTTTTCGATACCTTATCTTGAAATAGTGTTATTTATATGATAAAATATTCAAATATACTGTTTTTGTACAGGTTTTGTTATCTTTATATATGAAAGGATCAGAATAATGAATCGATTCTTTGACAGAAGCAATATTTGCCAGACTGCTGCGCTTCTGTTGGCTGCGCTCCTGCTTGGTTGCATGATGTATCTTGCGTCGGTGCAGGTTTATGCAGAGAACGCCGATGCGAACACAGACGAGATTATTTCGGTTACCGATGAGGAACCGGACGAAACAGAGAAAACGGAGAATCCGGCAGACAAGGAAGACGAGAAGACCGTTGATGATGCCGGGGAGAACGATGGTTCATCTTCTCGGCAGGATTCCGAAGAAGACAATGCCGGGCCGAAAGAATCTGAAATCAAAGCCGATGAACCGGCTGCCGGTTACAGCGCAAGCGAAGCGGCGGACGGTCTCAGGTGCACCTATGACGGAGTATTGCAAAGGAATATTCTGCTCGCCGTTGAACATTTTGACGGCAGCTATACCGTTGTGAGCCCCGGAACAAAGAACAGTATTATCTATTCATTCGATAAAAACGGTATAGGCAGAGTTTTGCGCGGCAAAACCGTGGCTTCCGTTTCATATAAAGATACGGCAAATGATTACTATATTATCGACGGCGTAATTTCGACCGAAAACGCTGCCGAATACGTTACCGCAGGCGGACTGCTCTATAAGGTGGATCCAGACGGCTCCGCGACATTGTTTTCCGGCGTTATGAGCGGGAAAAACCGTCCGCAAAGCCCAACCGATGAGGAACTGCATGTAATCGGAATGAGCGGAATCGACGGAACCGACAGTATATACGCGCCGCGCGCCTACTGCACAGGCAGCCGCAATGAGGAATTCAGAGCGGACGAATCCGCCGGAACGGAAGGCATATATTGTGACAGGCTGTATCAGGACGGCAAGCTTCACACGTCTGATAAAACCGCTTATATGTTTATCGAGGGTTACGCGTATGAGGTATACAAAAAGGGCGCCGTTCTTCGTTATAAAGATCCCGATTCGAGCGGTGAAATTCAGATAGCAGCAGACGGATTTTGCTACAATGTCATTGCAGGCACGGGGAAAATAGCTTCCGGATATACCGGCGTTTTTGAAAATTATTACTATAATAACGCCGCTCTCGGCACAGCTTCAGACACTTATTATATCACCTTCAACGACCTGCTCTATCAGGTTTCGACAGATGGCTCTGCTGCTCCGTTCACGGGAACCTATAACGGAGAGGATTACTACAACGGAGAAAAGGGCTTTACCGGCTGGAAGACCGAAAACGGCAGCAGATATTACTACATTGCAGGCAAGAAGGCGACAGGCTGGAACCGGATCGACGGCAACTACTACTATTTCGACACGAGCGGCGTCATGCAGGCCGACGCCATAGTCGGCAGCAGCTCGTCCGGATATTATTACGTTGACGATACCGGTATTCGCATAACCGACTCTGTTGTTCAGCAGGCGGTCGATTTTGTCATAGCTCATGGCGGCACGGGCACGAGCGAAGCCAAGCTCAAAAACTGCTATAATTATATGTACAAAAACTTCCCCTATAAGCGCGATTACGGCATTCCCGACGAGACCAACATGGCGGACAAGGCAAAAATCCTTTTCACCGAAGAAAAGGGCAACTGCTTCTGCTTTGCCTCTGCCTTTGCATATGTCGCCAAGACGCTGGGCTTTGACGCGCGAGCCGTAACCGGCAGGGTCGTCGCTGCGGCAGGCGGCACCACACCGCACGGCTGGACGCCGATAAAAATAAGCGGGACATGGTATATCTTCGACGTTGAGCTTCAGACCCAAAGCTCCACCGATTTTTATAAAAAGACCAAACACCCGTGGGGCGCGACGGCCGAGCACACATATGAGCTCATAATAACAAACGGAAAGGTAAACTGGGTCGAGGTATGATATTCAGCTCATTGGTTTTTCTCTGCGTCTTTCTCCCGACGGTTTTTCTGCTCTACACAATAATACCGTCGCTTAAGGCGCGAAACGGTCTGCTTATCATAGCAAGTCTTATTTTCTACGCCTACGGCGAGCCTGTATATGTGCTGCTGATGATATTCAGCGCTCTGCTCAATTATTTTTGCGCTCGTTTGGCGGCAACCGGCTCCGATAAAAAGCGCAAGGCTGTTTTGATTGCCGACGTTGCTATCAACCTCGGTATACTGTGCGTCTTTAAATATACCGGTTTTTTGGTGTCGAGCGTCAACGGCCTGTTTGGGCTTGGCATACCTGTGCCGGAGATAACCCTTCCGATAGGCATTTCCTTTTTTACTTTTCAGGCGCTGTCCTATGTTATTGATGTTTATCTGCGGCGTGTGGATGTGCAGAAGAGCTTCTTCCGCGTACTGCTGTACATATCCTTTTTCCCGCAGCTGATCGCCGGCCCCATCGTAAAGTACCGCGACATCAACGATGCCATTGGAAACCGCAGACAGGACCCTGTTCTTGTGGCGCAGGGCATGAGACGGTTCATATGCGGTCTTGCGAAAAAGGTGCTCATCGCAAACACGATGGGTCACGCCGCCGACGCTGTTTTTTCCGTCGGGGCTTCCGACCTGAGCGCGGCTCCGGCATGGCTGGGCGCAATAGCCTATCTGTTCCAGATTTACTACGATTTCAGCGGCTACAGCGATATGGCCATCGGCCTCGGCTGGATGTTCGGCTTCAGGTTCAAGGAAAACTTCATGTATCCCTACGGCGCCGTCAGCGTGCAGGATTTTTGGCGCAGGTGGCACATATCACTTTCCACATGGTTTAAGGAATATCTCTACATTCCGCTCGGCGGCAACCGTAAGGGCAGGGCGCGTACGGCTCTGAACCGAATAACAGTATTCTTTTTCACCGGTCTTTGGCATGGCGCAAACTGGACCTTTGTGCTGTGGGGCTTGTATCACGGCTTCTTTCTGCTGCTGGAGGAATACATACCGGCTGTCAAAAGAATACCGCGCTGGCTGTCGCATGTTTATACCCTGCTCGTCGTCTGCGTCGGATTTGTTTTGTTCCGCGCCGACACCGTAGGACAGGGCTTTTCCATGATAGGACAGATGTTCGGCGGATTCGGTTTTTCCTCTCAGAGTCTCAGTCTCGCGCTGCAGCAGCTCACGCCGTGGTTCATTGTCATGCTGATCGCCGCGATAATCGGCGCGGCGCCGATCCGCCCGCTTGCCGACAGGGTGCGCGGCGCAATACAAAGCGACGGCACCGCGCTTTCCGGAAAGCAGACCGCGGTGCAGACGGCTCTCTATATCGTTTCCTTTCTTTTGCTGGCGTGGTGTATAATCCGCCTTTCCGGCAGCACATATAATCCGTTCATCTATTTCAGGTTTTAGAAAGGCGGCGAACCATGAAGAAAAAAGCATTATGTATCGTGTTTACGGCCGCCTGTTTAATAATGTGTATCATTCCTTTTGCCGGAATGACCGTCGCCCGAACCGACTACACAACAGAAAACAAGCGTTTGGCCGAACTTCCTGCGCTGCTCGAGAACGGTTCGCTGAACACCGGCTTTATGAAGCAGGCCGGGGAATACTTTGAGGATCGATTCGCCTTTCGCCGGCAGCTTGTCACAACAGACGCGGAGATACAAAGCAGACTTTTCGGAGTATCCAACACAGACACCGTCATAAAGGGGACCGGCGGGTGGCTATACTACTCGGCAACGCTCGGCGACTATCTGGGAAAGACAATGAGTGAGCGCGAGATTGACAACATTGTCCATAATCTGTGCATAACACAGAACTATGCCGAGCTGCACGAAATTAAATTCCTTTTTACTATTGCTCCCAATAAAAACTCTCTTTATGGCGACGACATGCCATATTACGACAGACTGAGAATCGGTACGCAGCGCAGCAGCGACATTCTTGAACAGAAGCTGTCCGGGCAGGGCATTTCTTATCTTGACCTGTTTGAGCTGTTTGAAAATCAGGACGAAACGCTCTATCTGATGCGCGATTCCCACTGGAACAACAAAGGCGCGCTTCTGGCGTACAACGCAATGATGGACGCGCTCGATAAAGAGCATGACGATTATTCGGGAGCCGTGGCCCGCCGCAGCAGGACCGAATACGGCGATCTCAACAAGATGCTCTATCCGCTTTCGGCGCAGCCCGAATGGAATTATTATTATCAGACCGACGGTTTCAGCTATGCGACCCCGACAAACAGCGTTGAGGAAGCGTGGATACAGACAACCGGCGAAAAGGAAAAGGCCGCTGGAACGCTCTTGATGTACCGGGATTCCTTTGGCAACACGCTGATCCCTTTTATGGCCGGCGAGTTCGGCAGCGCATACTTTTCCAAGCTGACCCCGTTTGATTTTGCGGCAGATATAGAAACCTGTCGGCCTGAATACATTATTATCGAAAAAGTCGAGCGCAATATCGGCGATCTTGCGACCGATCCGCCCGTTATTCCCGCATACCAGGTAATAAACACGGACAATCCGCAGAAGTCAAAAACCGCCGCCACTATGAACATATCCGAGTCGGAGGCAAATAATAAATATCTGGAGATTTCCGGCGAGCTCGACGAAAGTGTTGCGCAGACGGACGCGCAGATATATCTTGTGATTGAGACTGAAGGCTGCAAAGAAGTCTACGCCGCCTTCCACACGACCACGGATAATACCGATTACGGGTATCTTGCGTATCTTCCGAAGGATGTTCCAACCGACGGCAGCGCAAAGGCCAGCGTCATTGTCAAAAGCGGCGGTACGACGCAGACGGTCTGCGTAAAAACACTTGTTATTTAAGATATAGTAAGGAGATAGATCACAATGGAAAACACAAGAAAATCAGCAACAAAACTTTTAGCTGTTATTTTAGCTGTTGCCTGCCTTGCGGCGCTGTGTCTTACAGGCTGCGGCAGCCCGGAAAAAATGAGCATAACCATCGTGGACGGTATAAACGTCACAGAGCTTGAGATGGAAAACGGCACAGTTGCAGACGCGCTGAGCCAGGCCGGCATCACTCTTTCCGACGGCATGACCGCCGATCACGAACTGACCGAAAAGCTCAGTGACGGCATGATCATTACCGTATCGTCAGCTTCAAAGGCAACGGTCACAATGAACCTTTACGGCAGGAATATCGTTGTTGAAACGACCGCCAAGACGGTCGGGGAGCTGCTTGATGAGCAGGGTGTTTCTCCTGCTGCAGGTGACAGCCTCAGCGTCGGAGAAGGAGCGGCAATTACCGACGGAATGACCATCACGCTCGAAAAAACTGCCGTCCCGCAGTCCTCTGAGATTACGCCGGACAGTAAGGAAACTTCTGAACCGTCGAGTCAGCCGGAGTCCAAGCCGGAATCAAAGCCTGAGAGCAGCAAAAAGCCCTCGTCAAGCAAGCGGCAGGAAAGCTCCAAGCCGGAAGAAAGCTCCAAGCCGACCGAATCAAAGCCCTCTCAAAGCTCCAAGCCGGAAGAAAGCTCGAAAAAAGATTCGGGAGACAAGACCATCGTATCCAAACAGCGGGTAGACGACTGCGACGGCTCGGGCCACGGCTACTATATAATCACTTATTCCGACGGATCTGTCGAATATGAAGATTATTGATACTGCTGAATAATCTTATTTATCAAAGCGCCATCTGTTTTATCGGATGGCGCTTTGACATGCACCGCCTGCATTGAGCATTCAGCGTACCGGCTTGAGCGCCGGTCCCGAATCCGAAACAAAACGATGCGCAGAAAAGAATGCGGCAGAAACCGAAAGATGTATAGTTATTCAGACCATTGTAATGCTTTTATTATATGCTCCCAAATAGTGGATAATTATTCAGTTTTTGCATTCTTTTGCAGGGACGTTTTGCGATAATTTGAATTGACATAGATTCTGTTTTATGTTATATTATTATATATCTAACTATATACTGATTTGGTACTATTATATAGTTTTGACATCATTCCGGTAATTATTGCCTGACCTGATAACGCATGGCCGAGGAATGAAGAGGAAAGGCTTTACGCGGCTTTTTCTTCCGATTCGCACGTGAGCAATCGCGCAATATGTCTAGGCGTATTGGGCGAACCTGATCTCAGCGGCCGGAAAATGCGTCATAATATTGTTTAGCCAAAACGGGCAATATGCGATATTACCTGTGCGGACAAAATGACAAACAGTTTGTTATAGTATAAAAAACAGGCGGACGGCACCATCCGGAAGGCGTAAATCATATATCATTTGGTTGGAGGAATCGCTGTCATAATGAATGAAAATCAGACACAACGAAATGCCCAGGGCAGAAATGAGACGACGCTCTGGACCATAATCAGGCTGCTGCTCAGCAAATTTTATTGGCTGCTTTTGGCCGGTATAGCTTTTGGATTGGCGACTTACCTCTTTGTAACATTTTGCATTACGCCAAAATATGAATCCCGCGTCAGTTTTTATGTATATAACAGCTCTGACAAGGCGTCGAATACAGGCACTGTCAATAATAACGACCTGCAGGCCGCAGAAAGCCTGGCCGCAACCTACTCTAAAATTCTGGGAAGCAACTCGGTTCTCGACGCGATCCTGGAAGATCTGGGCGAAAACGCCGGCATTACAAGGAAAGATCTGAGCAAAATGGTCGCCGCCTCGGTTGTGTCTGACACACAGCTTCTTGAGGTGGTCATTACATCGACGAACGCCAGGTTCTCATGCGACGTGGCTAATTCATTCGTTAAGGTTGCTCCGACGGAGATCGTGCGAATCACAAAGGCCGGCGGCGTCGAGGTGGTAGACAGACCGGAGCTGGCAACCGAGCAGTCCTCTCCGAGACGTCTGTTTGACACTGCCATCGGTTTTGTTGTCGGCGTCATCGTTTCCGCGATCATCCTCATACTCCGAATGCTCTCCGACCAGACGATTTATCTGCCGGAGGATATTGACAACCTGGTCGGGCTCACGGTCCTCGGACAGATTCCGACGATCGATACGCCGGAAGGCAATTATACCTTCTGGAATCTGGTGGAAGGAGGGGAGATCCGTTATGGCATTGAAGAAGAAAATCAGTCGATCAACAACTGAGGCGATCAGGACCAACAGAAAACGCCTGCTCAATAATGAGACCCCTTTTGCAATCAGAGAGGCCTACGTCAAGCTCCGCACGAGCCTGATGTTCTGCATGACCGCGGATAAAGAGAGGCCGTGCAAGACCTTTGCCGTGACCAGTGCGCAGCCGTCGGAAGGAAAGAGTCTGACAGCGGCTAATATTGCGATAAGCTATGCAATGCTTGGAAAGAAAACGCTCCTGATCGATGCGGATTTGCGCCGTCCGACGCAAAAGAGACTGTGGAAAACCAACTCGACCGCCGGTCTGTGCGATTTCCTCGCCAAGTTCGGTTCGCTGAAATTGCCCGTTGTAGAGGATTTGCCTCTGTCCATTATTTTTGCCGGAACCATCCCGCCCAATCCATCGGAGCTGCTTTCTTCCAACAGGATGCGTTATTTTGTGGAGAAATGTTCAAGTTATTATGATTATGTCATAATAGATACGCCTCCGATCAATGCTGTTGCCGACGCGCAGATTATCTCGACTTTTGTGGACGGAGTATTGATCGTTGCAAAATCCGGTTTGACTACCTCCAATGAGCTGAACACGGCCATTGATATGGTTGAGCGCGCGGGTGGAAACCTGTGCGGAATAGTACTCAATGATATGAACATGAAGTCCATGAAGTATTCATATCGTTACAAATATTCGGATAAATACGGCTACAGCTATAAATATGGATACAAGTACGGAAGTGGATATGGCTACAGATATTCAAACTCCGAATCCGGTGAAAAATAATAAGGCGGGCATTGATCTGACGCTGGATTACCATGCCCATATTCTGCCCGGCTGCGACCATGGAAGCAACAGCCTGCGCACCTCGCTTGCTCAAATTGCGATGGCGAAAGCTGCCGGGATCCGGACGATATGCGCAACGCCGCATTTTTATCCGGACAGGGAGTCTGTCGGAGCCTTTCTTGCGCGACGGCAGGAAACCTATGAGCTGCTGCTGCCGGAGCTTGATCATGATGATCCGGCGGTGCAGCTTGGCGCAGAAGTCCTGATTTGCGAAAGCATGGAGCGCCTGAAGGATCTGGCGCTGCTGTGCAGGCAGGGAACTAACGAACTGCTGCTTGAGATGCCGTTTTACAGGTGGCCAGATACCATCTGGGATACCATGTATCAGCTTCATGAGATGAATGAGATTTCGCTGGTGATCGCCCATGCCGACCGGTATCCGCCGGAGGATATTGAACAGATCATACAGGAGGGAATCAAACTGCAGCTTAATGCCGAATGCCTGACAAAGCCGCTTCGCCGCAAGAGATATCTTCGCTGGATCGAGGCAGGCTGCGTTCAATACCTCGGCAGTGATATACATCAGCTCGGTCCGGGTTACCGCGACTGGGAAAAGTGTACAAAACTAATACAAAAGGGGCTTGGCCAAGAGAAGAATAAAAGGCCGTGATATGCAGGACAGACATGAATTAACTGGCCATCAGGCGATGCTGCTGGAGATGCTGAAGGATCTCGATGCGGTATGCCGGGCTCACTCGATACGCTATATGCTCTTCTCGGGAACGATGCTGGGCGCCGTAAGGCACGGCGGCTTTATCCCTTGGGACGACGACATAGATGTGGTCATGCTGCGGGAAGAATATGAGCGTTTCCTCGATGCGGCGGAAGAGTCGCTGGACAATAAAAAATATTATGTGCAGCGCGAATTCAGCGCGCATTGGCCGATGCAGTTTTCAAAACTGCGAAGAAACGGTACGGCGTGCATGGAGAAATACCATCCGCGCGACATGCTTACGCACCAGGGGGTTTACTTGGATGTTTTTCCCTGTGATAACCTGTCGGCAAACAGGCTGGTCCGGGCGTTCCAGTTTTTGGCTGCCCGGGCGGTGATAGCTAAAGCCTTGCACGCCCGGGGCTATGAAACGCACAGTATTGTGAAGAAATGCTTCATGCAGATGTGTCGGCTGCTGCCGCGGAAGGCGCTGTGGCGTTTCAGCGTGCGCGCGAATGATGACGCATCGGCGCAGGTACACACTTTCTTCGGAGCCGGAAGCAAGTATTGCAAGAACGTGTTTCCACGAGAGTGGTTTACTGACACCGCAGGTATGCGGTTTGAGGACGCGGTCTTTCCGGTTACAACGCATTATGACGCTTTTTTGCGGCGCTTGTACGGCGATTATCAAAAAATGCCCAGCGAGCAGGAACGCAAGTATAAGCAGCATGTGACGATTCTGGATCTGGAGCATCCGTATACGGAGTACCTGGCGGAGCAGCGCGCGATGGAATTTGATATTCTGACGCGAAGCATCCGGTAGAGTACAAAGGAGAGAGCTATGAAACAACACTTTAATTACATACGAAGACTGTTTTTGATCGCGGCGATTATGCTTCTGGTCGTGGTCATTGCCGCCTGCGCGCCGCAGAACGGTAAGGGTGAGTCCCGGCCGAGTCCGACATCGCCGGCAGAGAATCAGACGGCCGGCGAACCTATTGAGGTGCAGACGCCTATCGGAAAGCTGATCTTTCCGCAGGAGATGTCCGCTAATGTGCGGGTTCAGGAGATCAATGAACCGGAACATTACGGCGTGGGTTTCTTCGGAAAGGTCGGAGAAGATGAAGTATTCCTGTTTGCTATCCATATCTGCGACGACGAGCGAGGCTATCATATCGGAAGCGTGCCGGATGAGCAGGGAACGGTGAGGCAGATCTGGGCGGAGATAAGCGGGATCGAGACCGGAGAAGGCTGGAGCGAGGATGAAACGAAGCGGATAAATCTCCAGCAGTCCTGCGTGAACGATCTGATGGAGCAGATACGTCAGCTCGACGGCTTCGAAAGCGCAGAATGAGCCGGCGGTTTTCCCGTGCCGTAGGCGCGGTCATTTATTATACGTTCGGCACCCATCTGCCGCCTTCATGGAGCGGCGTCCGGCTCGGTCAGACGGCGATTCGCCGGCTGTGCGCCAGACTGATGCTGGCGCGGTGCGGAAAAAAGGTGAACCTGGAAAAGGGCGCGGTTTTCTCACGGAAAGCGACGCTGGGCGACCGGTCGGGCATTGGCATCAACGCGAAAATATACGGCGAGTGTCATATCGGCGATGATGTTATGATGGGGACCGACGTCACGGTAATAACAAGAAACCATAGGATCGACCGGACTGACATCCCAATGATGGATCAGGGCTTTGAGGAAGAAAAACCGGTTTACATAGGAAACGATGTCTGGATCGGCGACAGGGTGGTTATACTCCCCGGAGTTCATATTGGCGATGGGAGCGTATTGGCTGCCGGAGCAGTTGTGTCCCGCGATATTCCCGATTATTCCATTGCCGCCGGAGTGCCGGCTAAGGTTATTCGCAGCCGCCTGCAGGATTCGACCGACGGTTTTTATCACGATCCAACGTCGGAGCCGCAAAAATGACGCATGTCAGCGCGGTATCGCCTGATAGCATATAAAACTATTTGCAATACGAAAGAAGCGTGATTTTATTGGAGGTCTTAACGACGTGGCTTCAGGAGCATATGCTTCTGGTCCTGCTTTCGGTTGGCGCAATATTTACCTTTGTATGGCTCATGCTTTTGCGCAAGCGGCTTAAAATGGCGTGGTATGCCGTATTGATCATTTCCATCCTTCATGTGCTCTTCGGGGTGCTGTGCGTCCGCGTTTTCGCATGGTTTGAGGGTTCCGGAGTCGGAGCCATGAGCTTGTTCGGAGCGGTTTTTATCATGCCGGTAGCGTATTTTGCCGGTGCAAAGCTCTTCAAACGCCCTTTGGCTGATGTATTTGATATTTTTGCCGTTCCGATGATCTTCACACTTTTGTGCGCCCGTGTCAACTGTTTGTTTGCGGGCTGCTGTCTCGGCCGGTATATCCCGGGCACTTCGACCCGCTGGCCAACGCGTGAGGCAGAAATCGTATATTATATTGTTTTTCTGGCGATCGTTATCCCGCTTGTATGGAAAAACAAGTCCGGCGGGCGGATATATCCCGTCTACATGCTGAGCTACGGAATATTCCGCGCTGTGGTGGAATGCTTCCGTGAAGCCAACAGCGACACACTTTTTCATTTATCCCATGTCTGGGCGCTTGTGGCGCTTGTACTGGGATTGAGTATATACATTGAGCAGAAAAAACTCCAGCGCAGATCCGCGCGAGGAAAAAAACAAGGAGGGCATAATAAATGATAAGGAGTATTTCAAAGAGGTTTTTGTCCATAATGCTGGCCAGCATTATGGTGCTGTCGCTTATTCCGGCGATTCAGTTGTCGGTTTCGGCGGCGGCAGTGGACACCGGCGTAACCGGGCTGACCGCAGACAGTTCCGGCAATGCCACTTGGACTGCCAGCGGCGGTACGATCACCGGCAGCGTTACTGCAAGCTCGTCGACCGGCTGCGGCAGCACGTCATACAGTTCACGAAACGGCACGCTTACATTTACCAACAGTTCAGAATCTGTGGCGCTGTTAAGCTTTGATTATTCGCTTACTCTTTCGGGCGGCAGCGCGACCGTCGACGGAGCAACCGTCACAGCAGGAGCCTCCTTCAGCAAGAAGCTGGAAGCGGGCGACACGGTTGCCGTGAAGATCACTTCCAACAATTCAAATTCTGAAGCCACGACAATCACTATCAGCAACATAAAGCTGACAGAAGAGAAGGACGTAAACATCACCTTCAAAGCACCGTCTAACGGCACCTATACGGTCGACGGCGAGGCGATCACCGCCGATACGATCAAGACCGTTAAGACGACGGATACAGTCAGCCTTGCCGCAACACCTGCGAGCGGCTACAAGTTCTTCGGCTGGTACAGCGAGACCTCCGGATCGTATTTCGCAACGACCGCAAGCCTTTCCACCAGCTTCACCGAAGATCAGACGGTCGTGCCTGAATTTGTTCCCGGCACCACGCCGGTTTTCAAGGTTGGATCGAAGCTGTTTACCGATTTAAACGAGGCGGCGCAAGCGAATGGAAGCCTGATTGTTTTGATGAGCAATGCAACACTTCCGGGGGGAGATTATACCATTCCGTCCGGCAAGACCCTGCTTATTCCCATGGACGCAGCAGAGACCGTTTATAGAGATGCGCCTTCGATAGTATATAACAGTTATGCTACACCAACAGCATATCGGATTTTGACCATGGCCTCCGGAGCCAGCATCACGGTTGAAAGCGGCGGCGCGATCTGTCTGCCCTCAAAGCTTTCCTCGAAGGGTCAGCTTGCCGGCTGGAACGGTACGCCCACAGGGCCGGACGGCAGGATCAACATGCAGAGCGGCAGTACCATCACGGTCAAAAACGGCGGAAATCTGTATGCCTGGGGCTATATCTACGGTTCCGGCTCCGTTGTCGCCGAATCCGGTGCTACCGTCCATGAGGCATTCCAGATCAAGGACTGGCGTGGCGGTTCGGCAACTTCTAACATATATAGTTATGCATTTATTCTCAGCCAGTACTATGTTCAGAATATCGAAGTTCCCCTTACGATATATTCCGGCGCAACCGAAAAGCTGTATTCTGCTGTGAATGCCAGCAGCAGCGCTTATACCATGGGCGCAACGTTCGTCGGCAACGGAGGTTTATTCAAAATCAACACCGGCTATATTGTCAAGGATTATATTGAAAGCACAGACCGCCTGCAGGTGGATTGCTACGGCGATGTGTCCATTTCATCAATGAATATGACCGGTCTACCGATTATCGGCAGCATCAATACGAGCGGGTACATACTTCCGATCAACAGCAATGTTACAATCAACCTCCATTCCGGCACATCTACCATCGATCAGAATCTGGAGCTTCTGCCCAGCACGGAGGTCACCGTTGATGAGGGCGCGACGCTGAATGTTGCTTCCGGCAAAAAAGTGTATGTTTATGATAACGACAATTGGGGCAATTTCACCGGCTCCGCCAGACTGTATGTGATCGGCTATTCCGTTGCAAACGGAACGACAGCAAAGCGCACAGCAGCAGGTCTTGTCAACGCCAAGGTTGACGTAAACGGCACTGTGAATGTCAGCGGTAACATTTATACATCACAAGGCGGCGCGAACATCACCAGTTCTCAGGGAACAGGCAAAATCGTTTACAATACTGCCCCGGGTACTTCCGATTCAACCATCTATGAGATGGCGAACAACAGCACAAAAACTCCGGTAACCTTTAACCCCGCCAGACTGAAAAACGCTGATGGCACTTATGTTGAGACCGCCGGCAAGCCCGCAGGCACGACTATCCCGTATATTGACGGTTTCTGGGGCGGTGTGCCTGCTCCGACCTACACCGTAAATTGGTGGCTGGATGCAGAAGCGGATGAGCCTCTTTATACCGCCGAGGTTGAAGAAGGCGAAACACCCGTTTACAACGGCACAACACCGACAAAGGATTCAACCGCCCAGTACGATTACACCTTCGACGGCTGGACCAAAGAAGGCGACGATACAGTATATACAGATTTACCCGCGGCATCTGCCGACGTCAGCTACTATGCTCACTTTGCAGAGGCAGTCCGCTCCTATAACGTCACATGGGTGGTCGGCGAATATAATATTTCAAGCATGTGGGAATACGGCGATACGCCTTATTATCTCAACGGCGAGCCGACAAAAGAGCCCGACGCACAGTACACCTACACCTTCACGGGATGGTATCCCGACATTGTTCCCGTTGAAGACGAAGCGATCTACACCGCACAGTTCAGCCAGACGCTGAACAAGTATTTCGTCACATGGATTGTTGACGGCACACCGACCGACGAAGAATACAACTACGGAGAGACTCCGGTTTATAAAGTCAACGGTGAGCCTGCGACTCCGATCAAGGAAGGCGACGCCCAGTTCAGCTACACCTTCACGGGATGGTCGCCTGAATTATCCTCTGTCTCCGGACCCGCCACCTACACCGCACAGTTCAGTAAGACCCTGAACACATATACGGTAACATGGAACAACTGGGACGGCTCCGAGCTTGAAAAGGACGAGGATGTTGCTTACGGAACAACTCCTTCCTATGACGGCGAGACCCCGACCAAGGAAGGCGACGCCCAGTTCAGCTACACCTTCGCAGGATGGACGCCTGCTGTCACAAGCGATTCTATCGTTACCGGCAACATTACCTATACGGCAACCTTCACCGAGGTGACCAACACCTACACCGTAACATGGAACAACTGGGACGGCTCCGAGCTTGAAAAGGATGAGGATGTTCCTTACGGCACCGTTCCCACCTATGACGGCGAGACCCCGATCAAGGAAGAAACAGCACGCTACACCTACAGCTTCAATGCCTGGAATAATGAACCTGTTGAAGTGACCGGAGATGTTGTCTATACTGCGATATTCACCGAAACCGGCAAAAACGGCCTGTGCGTCGAGGGCGAGGATACCTATTGGATCGAAAACGGTGAGAACGTCCCGTTCCCCGGCCTTATCAAAATCATTCTCGATGACGGCATCATCAACTACTACTACTTCGGTGAGGACGATAAGGCTGTCAAGGACGGACACTACAAGGTCGAAAAGAACAACGATCTTGCTCTGCCCTGCATAAACTATACCTTTGATGAAAACGGCGTGATCGTCCATGATCCCGATACCACCAAGACAGGCATCTGTCATCCCACCGGCGATGATTCAAGACTGTTCTACATGATCGACGGCGTAAATGTTGCCATTGGTCTGATCAATATTGACGGATCGTATTACTACGCCCGTACATCTTCCGGCGAGATAATCTGCGGCAGAAGCTACAATGTTGCTCAGACAAACGGTTATCCGATCGAAAAGGGTACCTATCAGTTTGATGAGAACGGCGTCATGCAGCTCAACGGCTTTATTACGATGGGCAGCAGAACCTATTATTATGAAAACAGCGTGCTTGCCAAGGGCTTTACAAAGATCGATGACGATTACTACTTCTTTAATACAGCCAACGGCAATATGTACAAGGATGCACACCTGTGGGTCGGCACGAACACCTACGGTGTAACGCCCGGATACTATGATTTCGGCTCCGACGGCAAGATGGTAAAGACAGGATTTGTCAACAGCGGCAGCTACACATATTATCTGGTGGATCTTGTACCCGTCAAGGGCTTTACAAAGATCGATGACGATTACTACTTCTTTAACGCCGGAAACGGAAAGATGTACAAGGACACACGCCTGTGGGTCACTGCCAACGATTACGGCGTAACGCCCGGATATTATGATTTCGGCTCCGACGGCAAGATGATTATACCCGAGCCGGTTGTAAAGAACGGCTTTGTTACCGAAGGACCGTACACCTATTACTATCAGAACGATGTACCCGTCAAGGGCTTTGCGGAAATAGAAGGCGATTACTACTACTTCAACAAAGCCAACGGCAATATGTACAAGGAAACCAGACTTTGGGTCTCTGCCAACGATTACGGCGTAACGCCCGGATACTACCTCTTCGGCACAGACGGCAAAATGCAATCTGCCGCCTAAGAAGAACGGAAGCATAAAAACAAAATCCACGTTCATATCAGTACGCTCTGCGCTTGGCTCCTTTGAAAAAAGGGGCCGGCGCACTGCGTCGTATTATCCAACATGCGACATTAAATGAAAGGAATGGACCAATGAAGAAATCGTTTGGAATAAAACTGTTGTCTCTACTCCTGACGCTCAGCATGCTTATCGGCTGTTGCTCTGTTGCTGTGTTTGCAGAGAATGTGGACGAGACGGCAGCTTTCCGGGGTTCTGTTGAATCCGAAGGAATCGGGCCGGAGCCCGGCGCAAACGTCGCTGCTTATGGCACTCAAAAGAGAGCCGATGATCCGGACGTGCCATCGAATGATGACGGTCCGGAGATTACGAGCTACAGTGACTTTATGTCCTCTCTGCTCTCCCTCGAGAATTATGCCGCGGCCTATTCGCTTGAGCATGTCGAGGAAGAGCCTGTTGCGCTGGTTATCAATTATATCCGCACAGGTGTTGAAAAGTATAACTCCGGCACATGGAATACCTTCTGCGGTGAGGAAAACACCGCGTTTGTAAGTTATGTAGCCGGACAGGATTCCGCGAACGGCACAAACTCATCTGCGCTGCGGAATCTTGGAAATTTCACCATTCCCAACGGGGATGAAGTGGAGTTTTCCCACATGTTCGGCTGCATGGATATGGCATATCATACCGGAAATCAGGCTACTGCCGACCTCGGAAGCTGGGCGGGCGATATCTGCGACCTCGTTCAGCTCAGCCAGAATTTCGGCGTGTCCGGCACTGTGGAGCAGATGGCCGAACAGATCCGCACAGATAATGAAAACCTCTTCTTATACGATAATCCGCACGCCCATTCTTTCGGGCTGAAGGACTTTTACGGCGATCTCGACGCGTTTTATATACTTAAATGCATAGGCGACGGGAAGACCATAAGCTCGATTATGAGAAGCTACTTCACCGAAAATCTGAACGACAGCTTCCGCTGCGCATATTTTCTGGAAAACCGCCTCGGCGGAGTAAAGACAAAATCCGATATCCGCAACGCGGTATTTGAGATATATACCGGCAACGAGGGCATTTATACGCTTGAGGGCACATATCTGCCTGAAGGAGTAAATTCGGATATCCGCAAGGCATGCTGCTTCGCCTTCGCAGATCACCTCTATCTGACGGCGCTTGACCGTCTGGATAACCCCTATTACACCACATTCTCCAACGAGAAATCTAACCTTGCGCCCGGCGTTACTCAGGAAATCAAGATGGCGATCAGCGCCGACAACAAACAGATGGTCTATTATCTTGCTACTGCCGACGTCGCCCGTGACGATGTTTCGATTTTCGCAAACTACGGAGATAACGACGGTTCAGTATGGAAGATGGCCCGCGTTTCCGATCAGGTTGCCGCTGCGCAGGCAAAGCACAGCAATCCCGATGATGAAGCGAATTATATCCCGAACTACAACGCTGTTGCAAGCGTTAACGCTGACTTCTACAACATGAGCAACGGCGCCGTGACCGGCACGCTGATCATGGAAGGCGTGGAGTATCACAGCCTCACGAGCAGCAACTTCTTCGGCGTTTTGGATGATGGCACGCCCGTCATCGGCGGAAGAACCGAATGGAATCAGTATCACGATCGTCTCAGAGAGGCGGTTGGCGCAAGCATCTGGCTTGTTAAAGACGGCAAAATCGCCGTAACCGCCACTTCCAACTATTATAATCAACGTGCTTCCCGTACCGCTGTCGGCATTACCTATGACGGAAGAGTAGTGCTGATGGTTCTGGACGGTCGTCAGGAGCCGTTCTCCTGCGGAGGAAGCTCAATTGAAATTGCGCAAATTATGCTTGACGCCGGTTGTGTCAAGGCGATTAACCTTGACGGCGGCGGATCCTCCACTTATGTAGCGAAGCTTGAGGGCAGCGACACATGCAGTGTTGTCAACCGTCCCTCCGACGGCTATGAGCGTTCAGTCAGCTCATCCCTGCTGGTCGTTTCAACAGCCAAGCCTTCGAATGTGTTTGATCATGCGGTCGTTTCCGCAGATTATGATTATCTCACGGTCGGATCCGAGCTTTCGATCAGAGCCTCCGGCGTTACAGCGACCGGCGGTGCGATCGATCTGCCGGAAGATTCTTTCCTGCAGGTTTCCGATAACAGCATAGGTACGATTTCAGGCGACACCTTTACCGCTTCTGCGCTTGGCGATGTTCAGGTTCAGGTCGTTTCGGCCGATGGCGATGTTCTGGGTTCAAAAACGCTGCATGTTGTTGAACCGACCGTGCTGAAGTTCTCCAAAGAAAGCCTTAACGCCGTCTACGGCGAACCGGAAGCGCTTCCGCTCGAGGCGACATTTGAGGGAAAGAATGTTAAGATCAATCCGAACGATGTTATCTTCGGCTACCTGAAGGTTTCCCTTGAGTCCATCGGAAACGTTGAAGGCGGAGCGATCAATACCACCCGCACACAGCTTGTTATGGATTATCCTGAGGCCGGCTCCATGACAGACTTTTCGTTTACCGCAAACGAGGATGGCGGACTTCGTACGCTGACAATCGGCGCGGTGCTGACGAGCAAGTTTGACGAATTTCAGGCTGTAATCGCCGAGGAATCCATGCGGGTTTATCAGGAAGCGCTGCAGAACGGCTTCACCGTTCAGGAAGCGCAGCTTCAGTCGGAGGCTGCTGCCATCAGCAAGGGTCTGGATACCGCTGCAAAAATAAAGCTTTATCTGTACAGCGGCGACGAAGCGAATTTTGACTTTGATCAGGAGACAGGCACCGACGGCATGCTGCTTCACTGGAGGCGTGATGTTTCCAATGCTCGATACCAGCGCGAGATTAACATGTATTATCAGCTTGATCCTTCCGAGCCGATGACCACAAATTATACCTTCGCGGTGGATATGTCCAAAATGCCTATACCCCAGAAGCTGACAGGTTTGCTCTATATGTTGCCCGGAGGCGACCAGGAGGGCAGAACGGCGTGGTCGTTCCTGCTCCAGCTTGCCGAGCGTATAAGCCCGCTTACTACCGTAACGGTAAAGCTGCAAATCCCGGAGGGCTTTGATGTTGACTATTCGGATCTCAAGCTTGTTAATGAATATTTCGACCTGACATCTGCTGAAATTGACGGCAATGAGCTCACGATCGTCGGAAACTTCAAGCTTCAGACCGAGCCGATCAATCCAACTACTGCAAATCCGCTCTGCGTTCTCAGCGGACTTAAGCTTACGCCGAACGATTCTGCGGCATGGGATGCCAATGAGCCCGATCAGTTGGATGTTACCCTCACCGGCACGCTCAATTACGATATTTACGCACATTTCCATGTGCTGAAGAGCCTGGCGCAGCAGGAGATGTATCAGGTCAACTATGGCCTGTTCCCGTATGATAACAGCGCAAACATCCCGCTGGACTACGGTGCTCATTTCAGCAGCGACTCCGATGAGCCTGTGGATTTCTCCGATCAATACCGCCTGAACCGCGAGTGCAAGGAGGGGTGGATCTACAGTCAGGGCAGCTGGTCCTACTATGAGGGCGGCGTTGCCCTTACCGGTCCTCAGTTCCTGCCGAGCTTTGAAGACGGTGAAGAAGGCTCTTTCTGGTACGATCTCGGAGCGGCAGGCTCCTGTACCGGTAAACTGACGGGGATCTTTGAAAAGGACGGCAACCGTTATTACGCGCGCATGGGCCAGCTTGTGACAGGATGGCAGTCGGTTGTCGCGGATGACGGTGAATCATATTTCTACTATTTCGACAAAAAAACCGGCGTTATGTATACCGGTGTCCGTGCTGTGGACGGCCTGACTTATACGTTTAATGATGACGGCCAGTTGATACGCGGCGCTTTCCGGACCAATTCCAGCGGCACAAAATACTTCGTCGCGGGACAGTCGTGGTTCAGACGCTTTGTCACCCTTGAGGAAGGGACCTACTGGATAGATGTGGACGGTTATGTAGCCTACGGCAATGCGTATACGGTTACGACCAGCAACAAAGATATAACGTGGTACCATTTTGACGAGCAAACCGGTCTGATGACAGGATTGTGCAGCGGATTGTTCGACTATCGCGGCAAACTGTACTGGTGCGATGAAAACGGTAAGGTGTTTTATGGCGCCGTTCAGCTTGACGACGGCATAATCTTCACCGCGACCCGCGGACTTGTCTATACCAATACAAGCTGCTATATCAGCAGTACTACCGCTCAGAAAGGCTGCAATCTGGAAGTTGGCACCTATTGGTGCGGACCGGACGGATATATCCAAAAGGACGGATTCGCGACAATCAACGGAAGCACCTATTATTTCGACAATTACAGCCACGTCAAAGGTTTTACAAAAATCGGAGATGATTATTATCTGTTCAATGCCGGCAGCGGCAAGATGGCTCAGGACGCAATGATGTGGGTCAACGCAAACAGCTACGGCGTCGAAACAGGTATGCATTATTTCGATGAATCCGGCAAAATGTTCGTCCCTGATCTGGAAAACGGCGTAAAAGCTATCATTAACGAGGATGGCGAACTCTATTTTACAGTCGACGGGGTTAAGATGACCAACGGTCTTTATGAGCTCGACGGCGAATACTATTATGCCCAGCCCAACGGCCAGCTCGTAACAGGCAAGGCATTCTGGGTGGCTCAGAAGAATAATCTGATTCCCGAGAAGGGCGATTGGCATTACTTCGATGCGGACGGTAAAATGCTCCAGACCGGATTTGTGAACACAACTACCGGGCTTACATATTATTACGACAGCAATGTTCTGGCTCTGGGCTTCACAAAAATCGGCGAAGACTACTATTTCTTCAATGCCGCCAACGGCAATATGTACAAGGATACCACTCTTTGGGTCACCTCCAATTCTTATGGAGTCGCGCCCGGTTACTATTACTTTGCCGCCGACGGAAAGCTGTTTGTGCCGGATACGGTCAACGGTAAAAAGGCTGTCGTTAATGTAAACGGAACCCTTTACTTTACAATTGACGGGGTACGAATGTCTGACGGCCTGAACGAGCTTGACGGAGATCTCTACTATGCGCAAACCAATTGCCAATTAGCCGTCAACAAGACCGTCCTGGTCAGCCAGAAGAAGGGCCTGCTCCCCGACAAGGGAAGCTACTACGCTTTTGGCGCCGACGGTAAGCTCATCAAGACCGGTTTCGTTGAAGCGCCCAACAATCTGAAGTATTATTATGATAATACGGTTCTGGCTCTGGGCTTCACAAAGATCGGCGAGGATTATTACTTCTTCAATGCCGCCAACGGCAATATGTACAGGAATACCAGGCTTTGGGTAGGCACAAACGCACTCGGTGTGAAACCCGGCTACTACAACTTCGGAACCGACGGAAAAATGACAGTCGAATAGATCTGCCTTCAGTGCTGAATATGGGGCTTTATTGGAACGGTAAAGCCCCATATCAGTTCTTTCTTGTTTAAGCTATGAATATAGAGACCCTAATCGTAACAGTGAATCAAACCGATCACTCGTTGGTCAAAAAAATGAACGTGCAGACAGATGCGATTGTCGGCAACCAGGGAAGCACAACATCCACACAAGAGTTTTATATGGATGGCAATCGCATCCTGCATATTAATACAACCGATCGCGGCGTCGGGAAGAACAGAAACCTTGTCCTGCGTCATGCGCGCGGGGAAATCTGTGTATTTGCAGATGACGATATGCGATTTGTGGACGGATATCCTCAAATCGTGGAAGAGGCTGCACGTCTGCGTCCTGATGCGGACATTCTTATTTTTAATTTGATAGAAAAGCATCCGGTTCGTTATGTTATCAAAAAAATAACGCGGATCACTTGGAGGAACTATGCCCGTTACGGAGCCGCGAGACTTGCCGTCTATCCCGAAAAGATAGCAGCGGCAGGTATTTCCTTTACCTCGATGTTCGGAGGCGGCTGCAAATACGGATCGGGAGAAGACACGATATTCCTCAAGGAGTGCCTGGATAAGGGACTGAAGCTGTATGCATTCCCTTTTGCCTTGGCTGAAATTGATCAGGATGCTGAATCAACCTGGTTTTGCGGGTACAATAAAAAATTCTTTTTTGACAAAGGCGCGTTTTATTGTGCCGTCGCTCCGAAATTGAAATGGATATACAGCATTCGGTATTTATTGAAATACCGCTATAAGTACGCCAAAGAGTGCGGTGTCAGAGCTGCCTTTGAGTATATGTCGGAAGGAATAAGATCGTTCGACCGGGAGGAGTTTGAAAATGAGCGCAGAGCGGGGAGACAGCAATAATCCGGTTGGCATTCTTACCTTCCCGCGTTCGGTCAGTTACGGCGCGGTTCTTCAGATGTATGCCCTGTATCACACGGTTGAATCATTGGGATATAACGCGGAAATCATTAATTATTTCAATGAGTACATGGCAAAAGAACGGCATTTGTTGTCAAAACAGGGACAGAGCCCCGCAAAGGCCGCGGCAAGGCGGATAATACGCCGGACTGTACATTTAAGGATGTACAAAGGGTTCAAAACCTTTGAAAAGTGCATGAAACATTTCCCTGACAAACCGCTGAGAACAAGCAGCGCGTTAAGGGGCCTTTCAAATCGCTACGGATATGTGATCTGCGGAAGCGACCAGGTATGGAACCCGGACATTACCGGATCTGACGCCGGCTTTTTTCTTGATTTTTGCGGCGAGGACACCCGACGTATTTCTTATGCCCCGAGCTTTGGAACAACTGCTTTTACAAAGGAGTTTGATGAGATAATCGCAAAGGAGCTAAGGAAATTTTCCGCCCTGTCCGTTAGGGAAAAGCAGGGCCAGGAAAAGGTCAGAGAGCTGACCGGCCGAATACCTGAGCTTGTTTTGGACCCGACCTTTCTCCTTTCTGCGGACGATTGGAGCAAACTTGCGTCGCCGATGAACGTCTGTTCGCCGTATATTCTTTATTATCCGGTAATAAGAAACGATAAAACAAAACGCTTCTGCCAAAGTCTTTCCGAAAAAAAGGGACTTGATATATTGATGATTGGCGGGAGTTTTATTTCCGCGAACAAGCGTCACGACCACGGTATGCGTCATATTCACGATATAGATCCGCGTCAGTGGCTGTATCTTTTCCTGAATGCCGAGTATATCGTTACCGATTCTTTCCACGGGCTTGCTTTTTCCGTTATTTTTCGGAAAAAAGTCTTTCCGGCTTTGGTTTCGAATACGAATTCCCGCTTGGAGCATCTTATATCTATGCTTGGCCTGGAGGGACAGGTCATTCGCGACGGCGGAACGATTTCCGATCCGGATTATACTATCGCAGACCGGCTTCTTCCGAAGATGCAGGAGCACTCTGTTGAGTTTCTTAAGAAAGCGCTGAATACAGACGTAATTTAAAAATAGAGTTTCATGAAAACGACAAGAAGTTCCAGAGCAAAACTGAATAGTATCACTACATTAGCCAATCAGATTATTACAACCGTTACCGGCCTGATTATTCCCCGGATGATGCTGGGAGCTTTCGGTTCGGCGCTATATGGAGCAACAACCTCGATCGCTCAATTTCTTTCATATATTTCTCTGCTGGAGAGCGGCGTCGGCCGGGCGGCAAGAGCCGCTCTGTATAAACCGCTGGCCGATCGTGATTCTGAAAAGGTCAGCAAGGTCTATTTTGCTATTGTCCGATTTTTCCGATATGTTGCAATCATATTCTGCGTCTATACGATTCTTCTGGCATTCAGTTATTATGATATTGCCAACGTTCGCGAAATAAGCAGAGAATATGTAATTTTCCTTGTAATTGCGATCAGCCTTTCGACTCTGATCGAATATCTTTGCGGCATATCCAATATGACGCTGATCAATGCCGACCAGAGAAAGTATATTACCAATTCGGCGATCATAGTCACGCGCATTCTGAATACCGTGCTGATCCTGGTCCTGATAAATCTTGGGAGCGGCATCATTACCGTCAAGCTCGGAAGCAGCCTGATCATTATTCTTCGTCCGTTATTCCTTTCCTGGTACGTAAAAAAACATTATACGCTTAGAAAAACATCTCGCGTAAAGACAGGCCGCAGAGATGACGCTCTCCCTCAAAAATGGACGGGAATGTCGCAGCACATCGCTTATTTTGTTCACTCAAACACAGACGTTGTACTGCTGACCGTATTCTCCGACTTGCGATTGGTTGCAGTATACGCCATATACAGTCTGGTCACGATCAGCATAAGAAATATCGTCTTTTCTCTGGCGGGCGGCCTGGAAGCGGAGTTAGGGGATATGTACGCCAAAGGGGAACAGGAGACGCTGACCCGCAAGTATAAACAATACCAGTTCATAATGAGCTTCAGTTCTGTTCTGCTGTTCGGTGTGACGGCACTCATGATACTTCCGTTCGTACTGCTGTACACCTCCGGGATCACGGATGTTAACTATTTTCAACCGGCCTTTGCACTCCTGCTGATTCTGGGCGAGGTACTAAACTGTCTTGCACTCCCGTGCAGCACCCTTCCGGTGTCCTGCAATCAGCTTAAAAAAACGCGCTGGGGCGCATATGGCGAAGCGGTAATCAACATTGTGTTTTCCTGTGCCCTGATCTGGTGGAATCCGCTGCTGAGCGTTGCGATCGGTACCCTTACAGCAGAGGTGTTCAAGCTCTTTTATTACAGCGTATATGCTTCAAAGAGAATAATAAAAAACTCAGTCTTCAGGCAATTGCTGCGGCACACTTTGGTATTTGCAGCAGTATTGTTGTTCGGCTTTTCTGGAATTTTTCTCTTTCCGCTCCTGCGCGTTCAAAACTATTTTATCTGGATACTTTACGCAATACCCGCAACCGTCATTGCTCTGGGCATTTCGCTTGCGATAATGAGAATATGCTACGGGGACGAACTGAAGATAACGTTGAAACGGACAATAGCTTTATTCCGGCGCGCATGATGAACTTTATCAGCTAGACAGCGCACAAACGAATTGATAATATGAAAAGGATACTGATCGTAAACAACAATCTTCATATCGGCGGCGTCCAGAGGGCGCTGATCAATCTGCTCGGGCAGATCTCGAACGATTATGAAGTGACGCTTTTATTGTTCTATTCGGACCATGATTCGATAAAAAACGTGCCAAAAGGAGTTAAGATTGTCGCTCCATGTAAAGCGCTCAAATACTGGGGAATGTCAAAAAATGACGCCGTCAGCGTAAAAAGCAGGCTATGCAGGGGCTTTTGGGCTGCAATAACACGTTTATTCGGGCGCGGCTTTGCTTTCAGGATGGCAGCGTTGTTCCAGCATAAACTGTGCGGTTATGATGCGGCCGTATCATATCTTCACAGCGGAAACCGGCGTGTGTTTTACGGCGGCTGCAGCGAATTTGTTATTCATTGCACACAGGCAAGGAAAAAGATTGCCTTCCTCCACTGCGACTACGGCAAAATAAATGCTGCGTCGGCATACAATGCCGGCATATATAAACAGTTTGACGCGATCGCTGCCTGCTCCGAAGGATGCAGGGATGCTTTTTTGCGCGTTTTTCCGCAGTTTGCAAACAATACTTCCGTGGTTTATAACTGCCATGATTATGACCGTATTTACAGATTATCACACAGCTATCCAGTTATCCTTCCGAATGCGGGACTGCACATTCTGACTGTTGCCCGGTTCGGAAAAGAAAAAGGTATCCCTCGTGCAATTATGGCATTTGCGTCGCTTGGGGAAAAGAACCGGGATGTTGTTTATCATATCATCGGCGACGGGGCTCAGTTTCCCGAATCGGCGTCTTTGATTTCTGAGCTTGGCCTGACCGAAAAGGTAATATTGCACCGGGAGATGAAAAACCCCTATGGCTATATGCGTGCGTGCGATCTGCTTTTGATCCCGTCATTTTCCGAAGCCGCTCCGCTGGTGATAGGGGAGGCTGCCTGCCTTGGGACGCCCGTGCTGTCAACAATGACCTCATCAGCGGATGAGATGATAACGCGGACGGGATTCGGCTGGGTGTGTGAAAACTCTCCTGACGGGATTAAAGCCGGCCTGGAGCGCCTGATAGATAATCCTGAGATGATTCGCGAAAAAAATAAAGAATTACAAACCGGAAGGTTTGACAATGAATATGCAATAAGACAGTTTTCTGATCTTATAAACGAGGTAACATGAGAAATACTCCAAGCATTAATACATATTCTTCCAAAACAACTGCAATCATGATGGCTGTATGTTTGGCCATGGCCGCAGTGATTTGCTTTGGCCAGATTCAGGGCAGCACAATGCTTTTGATTGTGATTATGGCACTGTTTCTGCTTGTTATTGCTCTGGCGTGTTATTTCAGACTGGCATTTGCGGTTTTGCTGTTTTTTCTGCCATGGAGCCCTCTTATCAAGGTCGGGCTTGGTCAAATCTCTTTTTATACGATCGCATTGTTGAGCGCCTGTCTTATTTATTGCTTTATGCAGGGGTTCTCCCTGCGAATTTTTCAAATAGTTCTTCCGGCGGTGATAATATCACTGACGCTTATCGGCAAGGCGCTGCAGTCAAACTCCATTGCAAACAACTACTTGTGTTTTGCCGCCCTGCTCGTATTCTTCCCGTGTTTGACAAGAGATGACAGCGGCAGTATTGATTTCTGGACGCTTACGGTATTTTTTTCCGTTGGCATCATTACCGCCGCTTTCACCGCGCAGCAGGTCGTTGTTTATTCAAATATAGCGAAATACATCACGGTCGAATCTTACCTTAAAATTACACGGCTTTCGGGATTTTACGGTGACCCGAACTTTTACGCCGCTCACATTACAGCATGTCTGGCGGGAGTTCAGCTTCTTCTTTGTTACGAGCGGGACAAAACCAAACAGATCGTGTTGACCTTGCTGGCAGTGCTTCTTTTTTACTGCGGTCTGCTTTCTGCATCCAAGATGTTCATTTTTACTGCTGCTCTGCAGTTTTTGATCTGGATTCCCGCTTTGATGAAAAGTCAGGAGTACGGCAGCGGAAGATTACGGCTTATTGTCGGTTTGCTTTGCGCCGGAGCATTTATTCTGTCTTCGGAAGCATTCAGATCGCTGTTTCGGATTATTGACAACCGCTTTGTATACGCGTCTGACATTTCAGAGCTGACGACCGGCAGAACGGAATTGTGGAAAAGATATTTCTATGAATTAACACATAATCCGCTCCTGCTTTTGTTCGGCGAAGGCTTTTCTGCTGCTACCCTGAACAATAAGGCTTCGCATAACACGATCATACAGAGCTTCTTCCAATTCGGCATTACAGGAGTTCCGTTTATTGCCGCATGGATGTATTCCGAGCTGAGAAGCATTATTGAAAGACATATGCACATGAAGCCGAAATGGGAGTATATTCTGTTGATTGTCGCCGGAGTTGCGTTTCCATGGATGAGTCTGGACATTATGTTCTTTGACGAATTCTTTCTTCTTCCGGCCTATGCCGTTTTCAGCGTTGTTTTTGTCTCCGGCAAATCAGGCAGATTTCGTTTGCCCGGAGAACGCGGATTAAATACAGTCGGAGCAAAATAACCCTCAGGAAAATTACATTTTCAGATTGGATGGAGCCCATAAATGTATGAGAATAACAATCCTTTAATATCTGTTGTAATGCCTAACTACAATGGCGGCAGCTTTTTGAAAGAGTCGATTCGGAGCGTGCTCGATCAGACGTACCATAATTTTGAATTCATTATTGTCGATGACGGATCTTCCGACAATTCCGTTGATATTATCAAACGATATGAAAAGGAAGATAAAAGGATACATCCGATCTTATGCGCTATGAATCAAGGTGTTTCCGCGGCGAGAAACAAAGGAATTGAAAAATCCCGCGGAGAATTTATTGCGCTCATAGATAATGACGACACATGGGAGCCGGAGAAGCTCGAGCGACAATTAGCCATAGCAATAAAAGATGTTGATATTGTTTACTGCTCATATGATTTCATTGATGAACACGGTGAAAAAATCAAAAAGCCGTTTATCGTCCCGCCGAAGGCAAACTTTCATTCCATGCTGACGTCGAGCGTTATCAGCAGCTCAACGGCATTTATAAGGGCGGATATATTAGAGAAAAACCCGTTTTCCTCGGAATATTATCATGAGGATTATGTTTTGTGGATGAAACTGTTACGCAAAGGCGCGACGGCGGAAGGCGAACGTACGGTTTTGATGCATTACAGACAGAGGCCCGGCTCAAAATCCCAGAACAAAGGGAATTCCGCCAAAGAGCGATGGAATACATTCAGAAAAGCCCTGGGCCTGAATTTAATCAGCAGCATATGGTATTTCCTGTGTTATTCCGTAAAGGGCGTTATTAAGTATTACTTTTGATTATATGATTATAAACAGTTTATTAAAAAGGCAGATCGTGCATCGGCAGATGAGGGGATTATAATATGATAACGTCGAAAGCGGAATTGAAAGAATATCTGATTGCCGACGCCAAAGCAAACCAAAGGACTTCTGTCCGTGCGCATTTGTTTGACGATATAATATGGAAATATCAGCGCCTGCTGCGTTTTACCAATTATTATTATCATGCAAAGCAGCGAAACGGCATATTCAAGGCGCCGTTTCAATTCTACAGGATCCGTTTTCATTATCTGTCGATAAAACTTGGCTTTTCGGTTCCTTATCAAACACAAATCGGCAAAGGACTATCAATTGCGCATTACGGCTTGCTGACCATCGGAAGCAACGCTTCGATCGGAGAAAACTGCAGGATCCATGAGGGCGTATGCATCGGTGCGACCAATGGGGAACGGGAATCGGCAAAGATCGGAAATAATGTATTTATCGGGTCGGGCGCCAAAATAATCGGGGATATAACTATTGCTGATGACGTCGCCATTGCTGCGGGATCGGTCGTAACAAAATCCATCGTCGAACCCGGTACGACATGGGGCGGCGTTCCTGCCCGTAAAATCAGCGACAATGACTCGCACAGCAATATACCCTTCCTTTTTTGAACGATCTCTTTTTGATTTACGCCATTAAATATGTTATACTAAAATCGGTCGTCATTCATAATAGGGATACATATAGTTTTAACAGGTTTCATATGATGGATGTCTGCCGAATTTATTTATAGTTTTGGATTAAACCAATTAAGCGGAGGGCCCGGGGATGAACAAATACTTTTTAAACAGAGCTGCCGCCATTTTTATGGCCGTGTTTATAATGCTGACTCAGCTTCCGTCGGTTGCAGCCGGAGCGCTTTCCGGCGAAGAATCGATCGGCATCCGCGGAGATGACTATGAGTTTGAAGACGGCGATCGGACGGCGGGTTCAAACAATAACGTGCTCTCTGAAGAACATGTGCAGTCTGTTATTGCGGAAAGCATACAGACAAACGCCCATGATAATCTCCGCGACAAAAAACCGTACGGGGACAATCTTTCCGCGACTCAGCAGATTGTTTTTGAAAAGCTGAAAACCTGCTTTGCCGAAGTCGCTGCCGGCGAACGTACATATACGGTGTTCGAAATAACGCCTCAGGAGCTGGGAATTCAGACCTCCTGGACCGCTCAGGAACTTTTGGGAAAAAGCAGTATAGACAATCAGAAGGAATCCGATCAGGCTTGCGAGGCCGTGTATAATATGATCCATGAGGCCATCGGAATATCGGATATGAAAAAGATAGTTAATATGCTGCTGGCAAACGCTCCGTACGAATCATACTGGTTTGATAAGTCGAAGGGATGGCAGGCTGAGATGCCGGGTCTCACCATAAGCAGCTCCGGTCTCAGAATTGCTCAGGGCGAGGTTTTCCGTTTCAAATTTGCTGTATGCAGGGACTACGCGGGAGAGGAAGAATATTCCACAGACAACAGCAGAATTAACGCGGCTAAATCCGTTGTCAGTACCGCGATGAAAATTGTTGACGATTACTCATCTGTATCCGATTACGACAAGCTGAGGGGTTATCTGCAGGAAATATGCAAACTTGCCTCCTATAATGACAGCGTGGATCAGAATCCGAACACCCCGTACGGCAATCCATGGCAGCTTATATACGTCTTTGACAATGACGACTCAACAAGTGTGGTTTGTGAGGGCTATGCAAAGGCTTTTCAGTATCTGTGCGACCTGACTGATTTCAGCAGCAATATTACTTGTTACACCGTGACCGGTTTTGTTACCGCAAAAACAGGCTCGGGCAGCCATATGTGGAATATCGTCACGATGGAGGATAACAGGAATTATTATATAGACGTTACAAACTGCGATCAGGGCTCGATCGGATATCCGGATCAGATTTTTTTGCCCGCCGCCGATAAGGTTGCTGTCGGAAAAGCCTATGTCGTTACATGCAACGGAAACGAATGGCTCCGTTATGACTACAACAGCGATATGAGCGATATGTACAGTTTGGATGACCTTACCATTTCCGAAAAGGCTTATGTTCATAGACTGGATCCTCATTATACAGTCCCGACCGGGCTCACCGCAGTATACGGGCAAACGCTTTCCGATGTCGGGCTTCCGGAGGGCTGGTCGTGGCAGGATGATTTGACCACGCCGGTCGGAAATGTCGGAATAAACAGATTCAAGGCAACATTTACCCCGGCTGATACCGATCACTACAATTCCGTTAAGGATATTGAAATAGACATAAACGTAACTAAAATAAATGAATCCTCCGTTGAAAGCGTTAACGGAGGAGATCCCTTGGGCATAAATCAGACTGTAAGAAATAAACTTTTTGATGTTAAAATCAAGCTCCCGTTTCCGGTTGAGAGGTTTATCGTATTTAATGAAAACGGAAAAGGAATTCCCAACAGCATAGTTTCATCTGAGAATTGTGAGGATGGACGCATACTTTATGCTATCAGACTCAGCATTGGAACAAAGGGGAAACGCACGCTGGCCTTATACGCGAAGGTTGACGGAAAAACCGTGTCGCTTGGTCTCTCATTTGATATTACGGTAAATGAGATCAAAGCAGACCAGACCGTACAGAAAAGGCTGCTTGACGTTCAGGTCGATGTGACTCCCTGCAAGAGAAATGTTCCGTTTATTGTTACCGTTAAAACAACCTCCGCAGTACAAAGGGTCGGTATTTTCAATCAAAACGGCGCCGGAGTATCCAAAAAGCTCATATCGGCAACGACTGAAAACAATGTTACAACAACCGTTTATTCCGTTTCTGTCGGGTCGAAGGGCACGAGGGTATTCTTTGTCAGAATGGCACAAGACGACGGAACATGGTCGGATGATTCGATTTCCTTTACAAAAACAATAGAAAAATAAACCAAAATGCGCTATGGAAAAGACCCCGCTCACTTTTGAGCGGGGTCTTGCTTATGTTTTCATATGTAGGCGCTAGCCGATTATGCAAAATCGCTTTGCCGATCAAGTTTTATTTTTCTCTCTTGATCCTGAAATCCACCGATTTTTTCAGATAATCAAGATATTCCTCATCGCGGCACATGGCTTTTCCTGCATCGTCTGACAGCTTTGCCACCGGTCTGCCGTTGACATACTGAAGCTTGATGACTATATTGAGGGCATTTTCACATGTGTCATTGGAAACAAACGTGCCTATTCCAAAGGAGACCTTTGTCTTATCACAGAAATAATCGTATAGTTTCTGCGCCCTGTCAAAATCAAGACTGTCGCTGAAGAGCAGCAGCTTTGTTCTGGGATCGACGCCGTAGTTTTTGTAATGCTCTATTATCTTTTCTCCCCATTCGTAGGGATCTCCGCTGTCGTGGCGCACTCCGGTATAGTTGTTGACCATAGAGCGGTTGAAATCGAGCAGAAACAGGTCGGTTGTTATTGTGTCGGTCAGAGCGGTACCGTTATCGCCCTTGTACTCATCGTACCAATCTTCCATTGCGTAATGATTGGTATACGCAAGAGGAATGGAATCTATGCCCTGATACATCTGAACAAATTCATGAGCATATGTGCCTATGGGAGTCAGATTGTATTTCATAGCGAGATAGACGTTTGAAGTGCCGACGCAGTTGTTTGTTTCCTTTGCGAAGCGGCTGACGACCACATCCTCCCATTCGCGGGACAGTCTTCTTCTGCATCCGAATTCGGCAAATTTAAAGGTGTATGTTCCGTCGTTCATCGCCTTTATTTTGGCGTCGAGCCTTTCCTCAGCGGATTTTCTGAGGGTTTCATAATCAAACGACATGCGGAAATATACCTCGTTAATTATTTCGAGCAGGTATATTTCAAACTGCATGGCAGAGAAAAGGGGACCGTCCACGATAACGGAAAGCTCACCCTTTTCGGACAAATCCACAGTTATATAATCCCGTATAGGGTGCCACAGCCTTAAAAACTCCACATAGTCTTTTTTAATGAACCGGATGGAACGCAGATAATCCAGCTCCTGTTTTTTGAATCTCAGCTTGCAGAGATGGTCAATCTGTTCATTTATTTCGTCGACCATTTCCCTGGTGAAAACTATGCCGTTGTTGCGGCACTTGAAGTAGTACTGCCCGCAAAGGTCGGTGTGCTTGTGAAATATGACCTGATCCATGTTGAATTTATAAAGGTCGGTATCGAGCAGAGATATTACGATGGGTTCAAGCTTCATAGAAATGTCGTTCCTTTCGGCGGCCGGGATCGGCCGTATATTTGAATATAATCCGTCGGAAATCTGCCGGCGAAATGGTTTTAGCCTGAATACTTGTTTTTGGATTAAAGCGGATGAAGCCGCAAGTTTCTGCTATATGCTGTCGGTTTCTGTATTGTCCCTGGAATCGACGACGGCCTTTTTAAGCTCGTCAAAATCCTTCCAGAGCAGCGGATGGGCGTACTGCTTCCACGATTCAAAATCGTCATTTAAGAAAAAACCGCGCATCTGCGAGGCGGATATGTTTATTGTTTTGGGTATGTACAGTTCTGAAATTGAAAGGCCCTTTACGCTGTCAAACCAGTCTATGCGGCGTTCTTCCTTGCCGGAGATGAGCAGATCGGGACTTTTGCCGAATTTTTCGACCACGTTGTCAAGGACATAATCGCCCCATCTGGAATTGTTCCCTACTCCGATATCGGGCAGAGGATAAATGCTGATTCTTTTGCCGTAGATCCTGCGGAGCATTTTCTCTCTCGTTTCATAGGTAAAAGGGTTTTTGAATGTGCCCGATTCCTGTGACGAGCCGATAAACACACCCACCTCTTCACAAAGCTCGACGGCCTTGTCTATCATCATCTTGTGGCCGTTATGGAAGGTTTGAAAGCGTCCGACCATTATTCCGAGGCAATAGGGCTTGCCGCCTTTTTCTTTAGCTGTTTTCATAACGATCAGAACTCCGGCTTGAACGAGGGCATGAGCTGCAGTTTGAAAAGATTGTTTTTGTGAAGCCGGTCGATCTTTTCTTTTTTCTCCTGATCCTCTATTATTCCTTCGCGGATGTATTTGTCAAGCTCCGCATAGGTAAAGCCAAGATTGTCCTCGTCGGTTTTGCCGCACAGTCCGTCTATGGGGACTTTATCGACGAGCACTTCGGGCAGGCCGAGCGCTCTGCCGATGGCCTTCATTTCTTTTACGGTAAGATTTGAGCATGGGCTGAAATCGCCTACAGAATCGCCGTAACGCGTGGAGTAGCCTACCCAGTCCTCGGAGAGGTTGCAGGTGTTGGCGACCCTGCCGTTGTGGCTCTGGGAAACGGCGTAAAGAGTGGACATCCTTATTCTGGGAGGAAGATTGGTGCGGCTTTGTTCGCTAAGCTCAAACGGAATGTTTTTTGTTACGCCTTCAACCGCGTCTTTTATGTTTACTATATAGTGCCTTATTCCGAGGTGATTGACCAGCAGCTTCGCCATGTCTATATCGTGCTGTTCTCCGTTTGGCATGAGAACGCCGATTACCCTGTCTTTCCCGAGAGCCTCGACGCAGAGCGCGGCGACGATAGAGCTGTCCTTGCCGCCGGAAATTCCTATTACTGCGTTGCAGCCCGGACCGTTTTCTTCAAAAAATTCGCGTATCCATTGAACGCAGTCGTTTTTTACTTTGATGGGGTCAAACATTTTATCCCTCCGTATTCAATATATCTATCTGGCAGCTTGCCATGGTTTCGAGAGCCGCCTTGTGTTTATCTGGCGTTACTCCGGCGCAGCATGAGGCGTCGACCGAAATGGCGGCCTCGGGAAAGCCTGCCTTTAAAATAAGGGCGTTTGATACAACACAGATGTCGGTGCACAGCCCGACAAGCTCAATGGAAAAATCCTCTTTACCCGCCGCTTTTCCGATAAGCTCCGGAAGATCGGCCGAGCCGAAGGTTATCTTTTCGACGGGAGTGAATTTTTTGCCTTTGAGAGCGGCAGCGACCCTTTTGTCAAGCTGCCAGCCTTCGGTACCCTTTATGCAGTGCCGCACGGGAAGGCGCCTGCCCTCCTGGGTATTCATATAGTTATCAAAATGGGTATCATAAGTGACAAAGATATTGCCGTCAAACTCACTGATCTTTTTTGCAACGGCAGGAACGATGGAGACAGCCTCCTTTGTTCCGAGAGAGCCGTCGACAAAATCCTTCTGCATATCTACGACGATGAGAAATCTTTTCATCTGGCCTCACCTTCTTTTATTGAGCCTGCGCAGCGTCCGATATTGTCCGACAGGCATGGGACGGCGCGTGAAAACGCCGGTATGGTTTATTATTTACTGATTTGATGATAGTATATTAGCAAAAAGAAGTCAAGTCTTTTTCGGATTTTTTAGACCGTAAAAACAATACAGCGCGCGCCGAGCGCACAATACATTATCCGGACGCACCTTCGGTTATCTTTCAAACTGGCTTTCGTACAGATTGGCATAGAATCCGCCCTTATTCATCAGTTCTTCATGATTGCCCTGCTCTATTATTTTACCTTTGTTCATAACGAGGATTATGTCCGCATTCCTGACGGTGGAAAGTCTGTGCGCTACAACAAAGGAGGTTTTGCCTTTCATTATTTTTGCAAAGGCTCTTTGTATACGCTGCTCGGTGCGCGTATCTATCGAGCTTGTGGCTTCGTCAAGTATCAGCATAGGCGGCATGAGCAGCATAAGCCTCGCGATGCATAAAAGCTGTTTTTGTCCCTGTGATATTTCTTCGCCGTCCTCGGAAATAAGGGTATCGTAGCCTTCGGGGAGTTTCCTGATAAAGCTGTGTGCGTGAGCCATTTTGGCCGCCGCAACGATCTCCTCGTCTGTAGCGTCCGGTTTGGCAAAAGCCAAGTTTTCGCGAACAGAACCGGTAAACACCCATGTTTCCTGCAAAACCATGCCAAAATTTCGCCGGAGGCTGTCACGGGTGACACTTTTAATATTCTGAGAATCGACCGATATGTTGCCGCCGCAGGTCTCATAGAAGCGCATGAGAAGATTTATAAAAGTCGTTTTGCCGCAGCCTGTAGGGCCGACGATAGCGACGCGCTGACCGCTTTTCACGCTGAGATTGAAATTCTCAATAAGACTGATTTTAGGATTGTAGCTGAACGAGACATTCTCAATTTCCATATCGCCGTCGACATCGGAAAGTTCCGGTTTGGCGCTTTCGTCCTCAAGTTGTTCGGTGTCAATTATTTCAAAAACCCTCTCTGCGCCTGCAAAAGCCGATTGCAATTCGGTGATGACGCCGGAGATTTCATTGAAGGGCTTTGTATACTGGTGAGCATATGACAGAAACATGGACAGATGTCCTATTGATAGTCCGCCGCCGAGCGCCAGAAAGGAGCCGACAATGCCGACGGCAGCGTATACGCAAGCATTTACAAATCGCGTCGTCGGATTGGATATCGCTGCCGAAAACTGCGCCATGACCCCTGCCTTGTTTAGTCTTTGATTAATTTCATCAAAACGGCGCTGAGCGCTTTCCTCATAGCAAAACGCCTTTACGGTCTTCTGATTTCCGATCATTTCCTCGGCAAACCCGGTCAGCTCGCCTTGGATCTGAGCCTGCTTTATGAATCTGGAATGTATCTTTTTTGATATTGTTGACGCGGTAAAAAATGAAAGCGGCGTGAGCAGTATTACAACGAGAGCAAGCCATACATTTGTAAACAGCATGAAAACTATCGTTGATACTATAGTTACAACTCCGGTGAAAAGCTGTGTGAAGCCCTGAAGAAGCCCGGTTGAAATCTGTTCGGCGTCGTTTATCATACGTCCGACAACATCGCCGCGGCTCATTGGATCTATCGCGCTGAGCGGTGCGTTATTGAGCTTTTGATGGGCGTCGGCACGTATGTCCCTGACAGTCTTAAATGCCAGACAGTTTGTGCAGTAGGACAATAGCCATTGAAACAAGGCCGACATCAGAATTATGATTATCATTTTGATAATAATAATCATTACCGCTTCAAAATCAACATTTCCCTTTTCAACGATGTGATCGATGGCATTGCCCGTCAGTACCGGCACAAAAAGACCGAGTATCACGGAGCCGACTGCGAAAATCAACGCCAGCGCAATATACATTCTGTGCGGTTTTGTGTATTTAAGGATTCTTTTTAAAACGAGCGAAAACTTCATATTCATTTCTTACCTTGTTTCAACCTCATAAATCTCTTTATATACTTCACAATCCTTGAGGAGCTCGTCGTGCCGCCCTATTGCCATGACCCTTGCGTCGTCAAGAACAATAATCTTTTCGCAATGGCGTATGGAAGCCGTTCTCTGAGATATTATGACGGTAGTCATTCCTTCGGTTTCGGTTCTGAGCGCGTGACGCAGCTTTGAATCGGTGGCGTAATCGAGCGCGCTCATGGAGTCGTCCAGAATGAGTATTTCCGGACGACCGACCAAAGCCCTCGCTATGGCCAGCCTTTGCCGCTGGCCGCCGGAAAAGTTTCTTCCGCCCTGCAAAACGCGGCTGTCAAATCCGTTCGGCATGGCTTCGACAAATTCGCTTGCCTGCGCAATATCACATGCCTTTTTAATTTCATTTATGTCAGCATCATTTTTACGCCAGCGAAGATTGTCCGCTATCGTTCCCGAGAACAGCACCGCCTTCTGCGGCACTATTCCTATTTTTTTGCGCAATGTCTTCAGCTCATAGTCCCTGACGTCCGTGCCGTCTACAAGCACCCTTCCTTTGTTTGTGTCGTAAAATCTCGGGATCAGATTGATCAGCGTCGATTTGCCGCTGCCTGTTGCGCCGATGATGCCGATTGTTTCGCCCGGCATTATTTCCACGTTCAGATCTTCTATAGCATATTCCTTTGAGCCGGGATACGCGAAGGAGACATTTTCAAAGGATATTTTTGCCGTTCTGCCGTCCGAAGCGGTACTTGACGCGGCAATGTTTCCGTCCTCTATTGAAGAATGCATATCCATAACCTCGTTTATTCTTGCCGCGCTGGTGGAGGCCTTGGTAAAGGTGACAATCAGATTTGCCACGACCACCAATGCGAGCGAAATCTGCGTCATATAGTTTGCGAAAGCTATTATCTGTCCCTGAGACAGAGATCCCGCATCGACCCGCAGGCCTCCGAACCATATGACAGCAGCAATTCCGAGATTGAGTATAACGGTCGTCATGGGATTGAGCAGCGAGGTTATTTTAGCCGATCTCACGGCGGTCTGCGCATGCTCGTTGTTCGCTTTCTCAAAGTCTCCGGCAAAGTCTTTCTGCCCGCAGAAGGCACGTATTACCCTGACTCCGGTAAGACCCTCCCTTGTGACAAGAGAAATACGCTCCAGTTTTCTCTGTATAGCCTTATAAAACGGCACCGAACGCGACATTATCATATATAGCGCAAACGAAACAAGCGGAGCGATGATCAGGAATATCAGCGACAGCTTCAAATCGATCATCATGGACATGACAATAGAGCCGATAACAAGAAACGGAGCCCTTATGACGAGGCGAATGAACATGGCGACAGACCACTGCACATTGTTTATATCATTGGTTATTCTTGTTATCAGCGAAGGCGCGCCGATCCTGTCCAGCTCGGCATGCGAAAAGGAGGATATTTTTTCAAATAAATCATGCCGGATGCGCGTACCCACTCCCATCGAAGCGACGGAGCCGCAGTATTGGCAGACCAGCGCGAAACAAAGCCCGGCAGCTCCGAGACCTATCATCAACAGGCCTTTGGAAAGGATGTATCCGGTGTCGCCTGCTTTTATCCCGTTGTCTATGATGTCGGCCATGACAAGCGGCACTATCAGTTCGAATACGGCTTCAATCAGTTTACACACCGGACCGATAATAACCTGCAGCTTATAATATTTCAGATTGCGATAGAGTTTGAACATTTGAGCTTCCTTTAATATGTAAATGTGGTATCTTTATTTTACCACATAAGTCAAATAATAGGCAAATTTTCCGTTATCCGAACGGAAGCATTCGTTTTACCGCGCTTTCCGCCATGTCCAGCGACTCTCTGCTCAAAAATTCAATTTTATAATTCTTTCCGAATACTCTGCCGGAAATTTCGCCGGTATCTTCGTCATACGACGGCATTTCGAAGTTGGTTTCGCCGTAGCCCGTATAGGCGGAATTTGCGTCCGCAGCTATCATTCCCAACGCCGCAAGGAGTACAATGGATGTTATTATAAAGGTCCTGAATACTGTTTTTATCATCCGCATTTCTCAGTGTTGTTTTTATTTTTCGAGATCCTGCACCAAATGACCCCTGCGCGACAGTTTTTTCCAGCCTATTCTGAACAGAACATCCTGACGGAATGTTTTGTTGAACGGCGAAACCGGCGCGAAATAAGGAACTCCGATGCTGTCAAGCGAACAGAGATTGATAAAGGTTAGTGCAAGCAGCATAACTATTCCAAACATGCCTGTCAGACCGGCGGCTATAATGCCGATAAAACGAAGCAGTACTACAGGCTGCGCCAGTGACGGAATCACGAATCCTGTTATGGCTGATAAAGCAACCACTATCACCATGGGCGCGCCGATCAGACCGCTGCTTATCGCCGTATCTCCGAGCACAAGACCTCCCACGATGCTGACTGCCTGTCCGATCGGCTGCGGCAATCTAAGGCCGGCTTCCTTAACGATCTCGAAGACAAGGTGTATAATTACCGCCTCGCTCATCAGTGTCAGAGGTGTTGTCGCTTCCGCCTTAAGGACATTGTAAAATAATGTGTCCGACAGCATTTCGGTGTGAAAGGTACCGACAGCGACATAAAGCCCCGGCAAAAAAATTGTGAGAAAGAATGAGATATATTTAAACAGCCTTATCAGGAACGCATAATAGGGCCTGCTTGTATAATCGTCTATCGTTTGAAAATTTTCAGCAAACAGATGAGGGACAACAAGCGCAAAGGGGGTGCCGTCAACCAGAATCGCTGCTCTTCCCTCCATCAGCTTCCCGCAGACGGCATCGGGTCTTTCGGTGCTGCCGACGGTTGAAAAGGGTGAAATTCTTCCGCACTCAAGGTACGGCTGAATATAACCGGTCTCAAGCACGCTGTCCATATCTGTTTGAGATATTCTTTTTCTGATTTCGCTCAGTATTTTCGGTGATGCTTTGCTTTGTATATAGCAAAGATAAGCGTCGGTGTTTGTCACGTTTCCGAGTCGCAGATTCTCGAAGCGCAGGTCGTCCGACCTGATGCGCCTGCGGAGCATTGACACATTATTCTTTGCTGACTCTGTGAAGCCCTCGCGCGAGCCGCGAAGCACAGCTTCTCCAGACGGCTCGGAAATACTCCTTACGGAAAAACCCTGCGCGCCAATTGCAACGGCAAAATCGGCTGAGTCGAAAAAAAGCAGGGCAAAGCCGGAGGCAAGCCTTAGCTTGACCTCGTCCATATCAAAGCAGTCGGCCTGCTCAGCGGCGGCAAGCAGATTCTGCGAAACAAATTTCAATCCGCCGTCCGCCGAAAAATCACCGCCGTAACGTCTGAGCGGCAGGATGACCGACTGCGTTATCATATCCTTGTCAACCATGTTTTCGAGCGAAACAATTGCGGCGCCGGTTCCTCCGACAAGAAATTCGCGCACGGTGAGATCACTGTATTCCCCGAAGGACGCTTTAAGATATTTGAGATTGTCTGCCAGCGTTTTGCTGATCAAAGGATTATCCGACGTCCGTCCGGCGGAATTTTTCCTTATTTTTGACGGCTCTTCCGTCTTTTTTGCTTTATGTCTGCAGCCGTTGAACATGCTGACCCCCGAATCTTTTTACTATATTGTTTGCCGGCAAGATGAAACTATTCAGCTTTATGAAAAATTATCTTATGTATATTTTATCGCATATATATATTTTATTGAGTAATAAATCAATAAAATTAAATTATAGATTGGAAATTAAATAATTTACGATTGACAAACGGAGAAAATGATGTAATAATAAAGATGAGGGAGGGTATACCTTAAATAAGGCGGTGAACAAAAATGTATTTTGCGATAATCGGCGATATCATTTCTTCGAAAAAGATCAAGGAGAGACATGAGTGCCAGCAAAAGCTGGACAATGTCCTTTCGCTGATAAACTGTGTGTACGAAAAAACCATAGCCTCCAAGTTTCTCATTACGCTTGGCGATGAGTTTCAGGGGTTACTGCTTTCGCCCGAGTACGCTCTTGACATCATAGAAAGAATCTCATTTTGCATGTACCCCGTAGAGGTACGGTTCGGTATAGGCAAAGGGGAAATCAGCACCGGTCCGGTCGGAGAATATGCCCTCGGAAGCGATGGAAGCGCATATCACAGGGCGCGAAGCGCTATCGAGGAAATAAAGACTCAGGAAAAGCGCAACCGATCCTGCGGCACAAGAATAAAATTTGCCGGACCGGACGATTCGGAAAGCTCTGTGCTGAATGCCATCGCCGTAGGGCTATATGCTATTGAAAAACGCTGGACAAATAAGCAGCGCGAGCTTATTGCTCTGATGCTGTTTGAAGATCTGACGCAGGAGAGCGTTGCGGAAAGACTCGGTATCACCCAGTCGAGCGTAAACAGACGCCTCAAGGCGTCGGGATACTATGATTACTTCTATATGAAAAATGTAATATCAAAAACCCTTACAGAAAGGAGCCGGCATGATGAATGATATTCTTTTGCTGTGCATTATCGCGCACGCCGTCGGAGACTATTATTTGCAGAATAATGCTATGGCATTCAAAAAGAATTCGCGTTTTGCGTGGCTTGCGATCCATTGTGCCTTGTATGCGATACCGTTTATCCTCGCCTTGGCGTTCATTAAACCGTCGGCAGCTCGTTTATATGCTTTTGCTTTTACGATTGCCGGGCATTTCGCGGTGGATACAGCAAAGTTTTTCCTTATAAAGATTCTTCCGAAAACCGCCAGGACACGGGCGCTTACCTATATCGGAGATCAGTTTGCGCATTTTGCCGTTATGACTGCGGCTTCGTACATATTCACGGCGCAGATAGCTCCTCACGGATACCTCGGCATCCTGCTCGCTGATTTTGGAATACCTTTTTTGTCGCTTGTGAAGTGGACCGCCGCCATACTTCTTATCTGTAAGCCGGCAAACGTCACCTTTACCGTGCTGTTTTCCCGTTTGCGTCCGGGCAAACGAGTCCGCGCGGCACAGTCGTCGGGCGATTTTTTGTCTGAAAGCAAAAACCCCGGCGGGCTGATAATACAGCCTGCCGAAGAAGAGGGCGGAGAAACGGGCATAAAAAACGCAGGAGGTCTTATCGGATTCCTGGAAAGGGTCATCATCGTAATTTTGCTTAGTCTGGGGCAGTTTGCCGCAATCGGTCTTGTGCTTACTGCAAAGTCAATAGCACGATACGAAAAAATTTCCAAGGAGCCTCAGTTTGCCGAGTATTATCTTATCGGCACACTTACCAGTATGCTTGCGGCTTTTATTGTCTATTATGCTGTTTTCGGCGCGTGATCATGCGGCGTCCCGAGTCAGAAGATCGACATATGACATAAACAGTGTTATAATAGGTACAGAATAATCGCGGGAGAAAAATGCTATGGAATACAGGAGATTTGGCAATACCGTTGTCGCAAGGATCGACAGGGGCGAAGAAATACTGGAGCAGATAAAGAACATTGCACTGGCGGAGAAAATCAGTCTCGCATCGGTAAGCGCCTTGGGAGCTGCAGATGATTTCACCGTTGGGCTGTATAAAATCGGCGAGAAAAAATACTATTCCAATCAATTCAGGGGGAACTTTGAAATTGTTTCTCTGACCGGAACGATTAATACCATGAACGGGGAGTTTTACACGCATATTCATATGAGCGCCGGAAATGAAAAGGGCGAAGTATTCGGCGGCCATTTGAGCCGCGCTGTGGTCAGCGCAACCTGCGAGATGGTTATTAATATTATTGACGGAAGCGTAGACAGGATTCGCGAAGAGCAGACCGGCCTGAATCTGTTGAGCTTTTGACATTGAACAGATCTCCGGCTTCTGGGTTCAAAAATTACGCGGCAATCGGATTACTATTTCACAAAAAATAATTATTGACAAATTATGCTTGTGCTGATATAATATATAAGTCGCGTAAATCACGATCCATTAGCTCAGGCGGTAGAGCACTTGACTTTTAATCAAGGTGTCCGGAGTTCGAATCTCCGATGGATCATAAACTTAAAATCCCCGAATTCCTTTTTAAGGGCTTCGGGGATTTTGCGTTGAGGTAAAAGGCTGAGAATGAGCTTATTGCCCATCTCGGCCTTTTTTAATTGGAGAATACGGCGCAGCTGCGGGTTTTGCCCGATAACGCCGAAGAAGTCATCTTTTCTCCGGATCGGACATGTTGGCTGCGTCATAGAGCAAAGCGTTGCATATTGCAGCCGCAACGCTGCTGCCGCCCTTTCTGCCCATAGCGATCACCGCAGGAATATCATATCTGAGGCAGGTTTCCTTTAATCTCTCCTTGCTTTCGACAACATTGACAAAGCCGACCGGAACGCCGATTACAAGCGCAGGCCGCAAACCCTTTCCGATCAGATCACATATTTCAAAAAGCGCTGTCGGCGCATTTCCGACGGCAAGTACCGCGCCGGAGTTTTCGCTTGCCGCTTTTTTCATGGCGGCGACCGCGCGGGTCGTTTTTTCCTGCCTTGCTCTCGCCGCAACATCGCAGTCGGCCATATAGCAGAAAACATCGCCGCCCGCCTTTTTCAGCGCGTTTTTGCTGACGCCCGCTTTTGCCATGTTTGTGTCGGTGACGATGTCAGCACCGTTTCGCAGAGCAAGAATCGCCCTGTCGGCTGCGCCGTCCGTAAAAAACAGGCTGTCGGCGTAATCAAAATCCGCTGTTGTGTGAATGGCGCGCAGAATGATTTTTTCATTTACCGGGTCAATTTTTTTGCCGAGCGTTTCAAGCTCGTTTTTGATTATTTTCATGCTTTCGCGCTCAATATCCGCAGGGGCAAAATGCTTTAATTCGATCAAAACTCCACGCCCTTTCTCGCTGTGACTCCGCGTTCAAACGGATGCTTACGGCAGCACATTTCGGTTATATAGTCGGCGCAGTTCAGCATCCAGTCGGCAGGAGCGCGTCCGGTAAGAACGATTTCGAGATTCTTGGGAGCATTTTCAACGACCGATCGCAGGAGCGTTTTATCAATCATGTCAAGCTGCCACGCGGCGCATGCTTCATCTAAAACAAGAAGATCGGCCTTCTTGCAAAGCGCGGCATGCAGATTTTTGTTTTGCAGCTCGCAGGTTTGCCGTTTCTCGTTCCCGCTCATCTGAGAAACGAATTTCTGACCCGATTTTCCGCAGAAGACCGTGGCTCCGAGCTTTTTAAGCATTGCGATCTCGCCGGAATCGCCGCTTTTCAAAAACTGCACGATAACCACCCTTTGGCCTGCGTTTACGGCACGTAAAGCCATACCCATTGCGGCGGTGGTTTTTCCCTTTCCGTCGCCGTAATAAACATGTATCATATCTCAACCTCCGTTAAGCAGACGGCGGCATGAATTATTCCGTCTTGTTTAAAATGCGGTAAACAGAGTCCATGTCAAGCGATTTCCGAACACCGTCGGCCAACAGGTTGTATTGTCTGTTAAGATATTCAGCGCGCGATACCGGAGCAGCCGCGTTATAATCGATGCCGCGCTTTGCACACAGAGCCTTTGCCAGAGCCTCGGTCAGCTCGCCTGTATCAAACAGTCCATGCATATATGTGCCGTAAACGCTGCCGCAGACGCAGCCGTCGTTTTTATTGCCGTCCAGCAGGCAAAACGGTTCGCCCTGAGCATTTGTTCTGCCTGCGTGAATCTCATAGGCGTCTATCTCGGCCCCGGAAAAAGGATGCGGCAACGCTATGCCGTGAACGCGGGTCAGAGTCTTTCCGCCGCAGAAAACAGTATCAGCCGGCAGCAGATCCATGCCGTTTACCGTTCGTGGAGCATTGCCCTCCGTCATACCCGGGTCGGAGAGCGTACGGCCAAGCATCTGGTAACCGCCGCATATGCCCAAAACTGTTACGCCTTTCGCTGCGAGTTTTTTTATCGCTGCCTCCAGGCCGTTTTGCCGCAGCCAAAGAAGATCGTCAACGGTGCTTTTTGTGCCCGGAAGAATGAGGGCGTCGGGTTCACCCAGTTCATCGACTCTTTTAACATAGCGAACGCCAAGCAGGGCGTGGGCCTCAAGCGGCGCAAAATCGGTGAAATTTGAAATTCGCGGCAGGCGTACGACAGCGACGTCGAGCGGCTTTTCATGGTATCTTTTGCCCAATAACGGCGCAAGCGAATCCTCATCGTCGACGTCGATATTGAGACAGGGGACAACCCCGAGCACCGGAATATCGGTTTTTTGCTCCAGCGTGGAAAGCCCCGGGCGAAGTATCTCGACATCTCCCCGGAATTTATTTATGATCAGGCCCTTTATTCGCTCGCGTTCATCCTTTTCCAGCAGAGCGATCGTGCCGTAAAGCTGGGCAAAAACACCCCCGCGGTCGATATCGCCTACAAGTAAAACGGGCGCGTCGAGCATTTTTGCAAGACCCATATTTACAATATCATTTTGCTTTAAATTTATTTCGGCCGGGCTGCCCGCGCCTTCAATGACGATCACGTCGTAATCATCAGACAGGCTTTTAAAGGCGGCTTTAATATCGGGAATGAGAGCGGTTTTGAATTTATAGTACTCTGCGGCCGACATATTGCCTATGGGCCTGCCGTTAACGATGACCTGGCTGCCTGTATCGCTGCACGGCTTCAAAAGAACAGGATTCATGCGGGCGTCAGGTTCTATACCGGCGCATTGAGCCTGCATGACCTGCGCGCGGCCCATTTCCAGATTGTCTTGCGTAACGTAGCTGTTCAGCGCCATATTCTGACTTTTGAACGGCGCGGCACGCAGCCCGTCCTGTGCGAAAACGCGGCACAGAGCGGCGCACAGAAGGCTTTTTCCCACTCCCGACATGGTACCCTGTATCATAATGCGTTTAGCCATGCGCGGCAGCCTCCTTTATTGCTTCGATCAGCATTTTATTATCCTGCCTTGTTTTTACAGCGGCTCTGTACCATGTTTCGTCAAGTCCGGCAAAATTGCCGCAGCAGCGTATGAGTATTCCTTTTTGCGGCAAAATACTGTTTAGCGGCGCGTCGCAGCGGAACATGATAAAGTTTGCCTGACCGTTTATTGTCCGCAGTCCGAGTTTTTTAAGATTGACGCTGAGCCATGTCCGCTCCGCTTTTATCAGTCTGCGAGTTTTTTCGGCAAATCCGGTTTCATCCAAAGCCGCCAGACCAGCCGACTGAGCGAGCGAGGACACGCTCCACGGCTGCCCCGACGAGCGAATTTTTTCTATCAGCCCGGTATCGCCGCAAAAGCAACAACCGAGACGCACGCCCGCCATTGCGAACATTTTGGTGAAGGATTTGAGGATAATGAGGTTTCTGTGTGAAGTGATTTCTCTTTTTAGACTATAATCATCCGGTTCATCAAGAAAATCACCGAAGCATTCGTCCAAAAAAAGCAGAGCGTCGACCTGCTCGCACCGCAGCAGGATTTTCATAAGAAAGGCGCGCGGATAAACAAGCCCTGTCGGATTATTGGGATTGCAAAGGAAGACCATGTCAATATCGGGTCTTATCTCATCCAAAAAACCCTCGTCAAGCGTAAAGTCGTTTTTGTCCCGCAGGAAATACCGTTCTGTTTTGCAGTTTGCTGAAGTCAGCACGGCTTCATATTCCGAAAAGGTCGGGCAGGCGACAAGAGCTTTTTTCGGCTTTAATGCGTATACCGAGCGATAGATCAGATCAGCCGCGCCGTTGCCGCACAGAACATAAGCGGAAGGGATGCTTTCCTTATGAGAAATTTTTTCCCGAAGCTCGCGGCAAAACGGATCGGGGTACCGATCAGACATTAATATCGAAAAGGCGATAGCCTTTTTAATTCCTTCCGGCATGCCGAGGGGATTGATATTTGCCGAAAAGTCCAGCGGAGCTTTGCCATGCTTTATCTCAAACCCAAACCAGTCGCCGCCGTGATTAAATGTGTCAGTCAAAATATCACCCCGATCATTAAGACTAAAGGCAGAAAAATATAATCGAAACCACGGCCAGCCGCAAGACCTGCCCGGCGACGAGCGCTAAAACGCCTGCTGCTTTCATTATCCTGCCGGCGTGAAGTATGTCCTCCGGCTCGACCGGACGCGTGTCGTCACCTATGTACGGTTTATCATTAAGCACGCCGAAATAGCTCGCCGGCCCTGACAGCCTTATTCCCAAAGCTCCGGCGCAGGCCGATTCGCACTGCGCTGAGTTGGGGCTTGCATGTTTGCTTCTGTCCCGTTGCCAAATGCGCCAAGCTCCGCGCATATCATACCCCGTTAGCCCCGAGGCTGTTATCCAGAAAAGAGCGGCAAGTCTTGAAGGAATATAATTGGCGGCATCGTCCAGTTTTGCGGCGCATCGTCCAAAGCTGAGATAACGTTCGTTTTTGTAGCCTATCATACTGTCCATAGTGTTTATGGACTTGTAGGTCATTGCGAGCGGCGCGCCGCCAAGCAGCATGTAAAAAAGCGGGGCGAATACGCCGTCGGAAAAATTTTCGGCAACAGTTTCTATTGCGGCCTTCGCAATCCCGTCCGCAGTCAGATGTTGTGTGTCACGTCCGACAATGCGTGCGACCGCATTTCTTGCAGGAATGACATCGCCGGTTTGCAGAGCGTTATATACATTTTTGCTTTCTTTTGAAAGGTCCTTAACCGCCAAGCATTGCCAGCACCACAGCGTTTGCAGAAGCAGTCCGGCTATCGGGTGGATGAGGTACGCCGCGAGGCATAGGGAAGATGTTATTATAAGCGTTCCGGTCGATATTATCGCCGCAAGGACCCTGCCCGCTGCAAGCTCGCCGCGTTGGGTTCTTTTAAATTTTTGTCGCAAAATCTTTTCCAGACGCGAAACCGCACGCCCCATTACTATGACCGGATGAGGAAAAAAACGGATGACAGGATCGCCGAGCAAAAGGTCTATAATAAAGCCAAGCAAAACGGCAAGACATGTGCTGAAAAAGAAATTGCTCATAACTTCAAAAAGCTGCTCGGGCATTACGGTAAGTCTCCCTTTAGAACCATCGGCAGACCGCAGAAAATCCGCACGACCGTTTCGGCGCGCTCGGCAAGCATACATGAAAGCCTCCCTGCTTTATCACGGGCCTCGCGCTGCCCTTCGTCAACCGGAACAATGCCGCCTCCGATTTCCGTGGCAATGATTACCTTGTACCGCCTGGCAAGATCGTCCGCCAAAGCGGGCAGATCGGCGCACCGTGCCGCCAAGTCCTGCACTTCGGTTATCATATCGCCGTCACCGCAAAAATTTCGGGCATATTGTCTTTTACCGCTGTAAAGCGGCCCTGTAATAAAAATCATGTTTTTTCTCCTGTTGGTTTTCTGCATAAGCTCATATTTGCGCTCCGGCAAGCTGACAGGAAACCAGCGCCGCGAGCTGCCACAGCTCGCATTTTTGCAGGAACCATCCGCAAATATCGCCTGAAATACCGCCGAAATGCCTTTTAGCCGTGTGCGATAATTGCAGCAATAAAAGCAGCGAAACCGCCGACATCAAAAGCCCTGCGATACTGCCGACAACCGTCATTGCCGCAGCAAGCGCGGCGGCGGCAGCGGTAAGAATGAGCCGCGCCTTCTTTTTGTCCGCCGTGGTTGAAAACGCGTGGACAAGACCGGTGTTTTTTGCGGTATCCAACGCTGTGACCGACCAGCCGGACAGCACACGCGACAGAATAAACCCCAGACCGGCGCAGGCAATGGATTTGAAAGCGGGATTTAAGGTAAAGCACAGGGCAAAATAAATAATAAACCATATACAAAGACGAATTACCGCAAATGCGCCGCAATGCGGATCGCTCAGTATTTGCTGCTTTTTCGCACAGTCTCCACGGCTGGAGAGCGCGTCGCAGGTGTCGGCGTAGCCGTCCAGATGAATGCCGCCGGTAATAATCACCGGGCAAACGCAGAAAAGGGCAGCGCGAAGAAATTGAGGCACTGGTGCAAAGGATATTACCAGCCAGCTTACCGCGCAAACGACGCCTACAAGCGGAAAAGCACACAAGACATAGCGCATATTTTTGCTGTTCCATTCAAATTGCGGCATGGGTATCGCGCTGAACATGGAAAAGGCAACGGCTAAAGTTTGCAGCAGCGTCATTTAGGCGCCTCCTTTCGATTGAATCGATAATACTGTGCGTCAGGGCATAAAAGTAAGGGAAAATCAGTCTGAAACCTTATAATAAACTGCCTGTCCACACACTATTTCAGCGACGTTATCGGCAATTTGCGCCAGACGGCGATTTATTTCGGCGAGAACCTTCATATATCGAAGGGTATCACCCTCGTAATCACAGCCGCCGCAGAATACCTCGTTGCTTACTGCAACAAGGTGTTTGCACTGGCATAGCAGCCTTTCAACCCCATGCAGAACCGCTTCAACCGTGTTTCCGCCCGCGCCGTTTTTGCAGAAAAGCTCGTTGGCAGCCAAATTGCTCACGCATTCGAGCAAAGCCGCGCCCTTTTGCGGCAGTTTTATGTTGTTTAAGCCGGTATAACACTCAACAGTATCAAAGCTCTTTTGTTCGCGCATGGCTCTGTGCCGCGCGATGCGAGCGCGGCTTTCATCGTCAATAGGCTGCATCGTAGCTATATAGTACCTCGGCAGAGCGCCGCATTTTATTATCAGGCTTTCGGCAAGCTCGCTTTTGCCGCTTGCAGCGCCGCCTATCAAAAGGGTGAACATAAGACCCTCCTTTATTGATCGTCAAACGGCTTATAAGGTGTGATTCCGCTCGAAAAGAAGGTATAGCTTTCGCTATACACCGCCAGGGCCATGTCAAGAAGCGGCATTGCCGCAACGGCGCCGGTGCCTTCGCCCAGGTGCATTTCGGCCGTTATAAGTGGATTTTTACCGAGAGCTTCAAGCAAAAGCTGTCCGCATGGCTCCTTTGATAAGTGGCTCGCTATTATCGAATGACCGGCGTCAGGCGAAAGACGCACCGCGCAAAGCGCAGCTGCCGCGCTGATTGCCCCGTCCATTATTATCGGGATTTTATGTATTGCGCCGCCCAAAAAAACGCCGCAAAGTCCGGCTATATCAAAGCCGCCCACCTTAGCGAGAACATCGACGGGATCGTTTTTGTCCGGGCAGTTTATCTTCAACGCCTTGTTAATCGCTGCAATTTTGCGCCTCAGACCCTCATCGGAAAGCCCCGCGCCGCGGCCGGTCACCGTCTTGCAGGGAAGACCGAGTAAAACCGAAGAAACCGCGCTTGCAGTCGTAGTGTTGCCGATCCCCATTTCTCCCGCGGCTATAAGACGTATCCCGCGTTCCTTTTGCTCCCTGACAAGTTCAATGCCCGTTAAAATCGCCTGTTCCGCCTGCTGCCTTGTCATGGCGGCGCCGATGGTAATGTCGTTTGTTCCGTTTGCTACGCGCCTGTCAAGCACACCCTTTACGGGTACGAAGTCCTTTATGCCCATGTCAACGGGTATTACCTCGCAGCCTGCTATCGCCGCCATACGGCAGACCGATGTCCGTCCGGCAGCAAGATTTTGCGCGACGACTGCCGTCACAGAGCTGTCTGTCTGAGTGACGCCCTGCGAAGTAACGCCGTTGTCTGCGCACAAAATCAAGGCGCAGCGAGGTTTTAACGAGATATCGGCGCTGCCTGTCCGGGCAGCGATATCCTCGATCACAGTTTCAAGTGTGCCGAGACCACCGAGCGGATGCGCACAGGCAGCCCATTTTTCATGAGCGGCTCTTCGGGCGTTTTCATTTAAAGGAGGTATGTTAAAAATCATTCTTTGATTCCTTTTATATACTGTTCTGCAGCGTTGACAAATCGTTGGGCAAGCTGAGGGCTTCCGGCGAAATAAAGATGGGGGAAAGCAGCGTAAAGGGTATCGGTCGCGAAGCCGCTTTTCCATGAGCGGCCGGATACAGGCTTTCTGAGAGAAAATCCGCTTCCGTTATCGTCACTGTCCCAGTAGTGAAATTCATGAACGGGTATACTTTCTCCGTTTTTAAAAAGAAGGCTGTCGGTGTTTGCGCTCATATGCGCGTAGCCGAAGCGCGTCAGCCTGTCGGTTTTTATTCCGACCGAAGGCAGCAGTCCGACCATATCATGAGATATTCCGTTATCGTCCTGCAGGGATTTGCAGAGATAGAGGAATCCTCCGCATTCAGCCACAGTCGGAATGCCGCTTTTGACGGCGGAATAAACCGAGGAGATCATAGACCTGTTATCAGTAAGCTGCCCGGCATATAATTCGGGATAACCGCCAGGCAGATAAAGCCCTCCTATGCCATCGGGCAGACGGCTGTCATGAACAGGGCTGAACGGTATGATTTCCGCGCCGCAGTTTTTCAGAGAAATAAGCGTTTCCGGATATATAAAGCAGAATGCTTCGTCGAGTGCGACTGCGATTTTTACATTTGACGAACGGATTTTTTGCACGGTTGAAGATTTCGGCGCAGGCCGGTCGGTTATTCTGATTATCCGGTCGATGTTGACGTTTTGCTCCAGAACATCGGCTAACGCGTCCATTCGGGCAGAGATATCACTGATCTCGCCGGCTGTATATAGTCCCAGATGGCGGCTGTTTACATTTGCCTCAGGCAAATCGGGCAGACAACCGAGCACCGGAAGACCGGTTTCACGTTCCAGCATGCCGGACAGATTCTTACATAGCACAGGGGAGCACCTGTTGAGCAAAATGCCGGTGATGTGACTTTGCGCGCGATGATTTTTCAGACTGTTTATCTGCGCCGCCAGAGTGAGGCTTGCGCCATTCGGACGGACAACAAGCAAAACAGGCAGATCCAGAGTGTCGGCTACATGCCAGGCGCTTGCCTGCGTTGTAATGCCGCCGACTCCGTCGTATAGTCCCATGACGCCTTCGCATATTGAGGCGTTATGTCCGGCACAGCCTTGAGCGTATATTTCACGCACAGTGTTTTCATCGGACAAAAAAAGATCGAGATTCAGACTGTCTGCACCCACGGCAGAGCGGTGAAACATAGGGTCGATATAGTCGGGACCGCATTTGAACGCACAGGGCGAAAACCCTCTTCTTTGCAGAGCGCGCAGCAGAGCGCAGACGACCATCGTTTTGCCGGCGCCGGAATTTGGAGCGGCGATTAAAAACTGTATCATATTGCGTTTCCTGTTATCAAAAATATCGGATTGCTGGCGGTCAGCATGTGAAGATTACCTGCGGATTTTGTCCGGTTGACGGCTATCTGAGTTATATCGGTTTCCATCCCGTGAGATGAAAACGCCTTTACAGCCGTATTCAGCGTTTCCAGCGCGATTGCACTGACGCAAATTCGCGCCAATGGGTTTTTTGCGAGCGAATAATCAATAATATCTTTGAGCCTGCCGCCGCTTCCGCCGATAAATACGACGTCGGGTTCAGGCAGGCCGATAAGCGCGTCGGGTGCATTTCCCTGCGTCAGCGACAGATTCCAAGCCATGTGCTTTGCGCGGTTTTTGCGGATAAGATCACAGGCATTTTCTGAACATTCCACAGCGAAGACGCGTCTCGATACTGCGGCAAGTTCAACGCTTACGCTGCCCGTGCCTGCGCCGATATCCCAACAGGTATTTTCGGGCGACACGCAGAGCTTAGAAATAATTGCGGCCCGCACAAGCTGCTTCGTCATGGGGACATCGCCGCGTATGAAGCATTCGTCCTGCCAGCCGGAGCTGCGTTTCGGAGCGAGAGGAGCTTTTTCGGTCAGCAGCACGCTGAGCTTGGAAAAAACGCGTCCTGATAACGCTTCCGCACTGCCTGCGGTTATTTTTTCATCGGGGCAGCTGAGATTTTCTCCGACGACAGCGGTTAGATCGCCCAGACCCGCGCCGACGAGCTGACGGCATATTTCAGACGGGTCATGCTTTCCGCCGGTGAGAAAAAACACCGGTTTGCCGCACATTATTTCACTGACGGCGTCACATTCAACGCCGTGAGCTGAAACGAGCTTCCAATCCTGCCACGGCCTTTTGAGCCGAGACGCAAGAAGCTGCACACTGGAAATGCCGGGAAGAATATCTGACTCTATGCCGCTTTGCTCAAGAAGCGGCAGCAATGATTTTGCGCCTGAATAAAAACCAGAGTCACCGCTGAAAACCACTGCCGCGTTATCAGATTTTCCGTTCTGCAGGTGAGTCATGATTTCATTGGCTGTGTTGGCGCAAAATCGTAAGGGTGTGAAGTCTTTTGGAATAGAATTTATCAGCCGCTTTGCCCCGATAATCATATCGGATCTCTTCAGCGCGTTTATTGCCTGCCGGGTCAGCATTTCAACCGAGCCGCCGCCGAGCCCCAAAAGAATAACTTTCATGTTGTTCTCCCGCTATTTATATAAGCCGTTTAAAGTATTTATTATTCAGGATTCGTATCGGGCTTATCTGAATGATTCATTTTATTTTTCTCCGTTTTTTCATTTCCGGAGTATTTGGATATTATATGTTTTATTTTTTCAAGAGGATACGGCGCGTCCTCGGGAGGATGGTATTCGATCGACACAATTTTAACAACCGCTTTCCTGCCGGAGGTTCCAGCGGGAACAACTACGAGATCTCCGACCGCATAAACATCTTCATCCGCAAGATAGCAGTATTCATCGCCGTATTCATCAAAGGTTACGTTGCAGAATATCAAATCCGATTTTCTTCGCAGTGAACGATTGTAAATGCGTTCACTGAATATTTCGCCTCCGGAAAAGAACGAAACAAATCCAGCGATGTTTTCAGCGAAGGAGCCCCAGATCTTTGGCAGGTCGTATTTGATAAAATGTCCGCTGACCGAATAAACCTCACCTGAATCGGTAGTGATCACTGTTTTATATTTAGGATCTTCCGATTCGTTTTCTATTATATCCTCCGGATACTCTTCCGTATCAATAAAACCGTCCAGGCAAAATTTATTCAGCAGCCCATAAACCGATTTTGGCGCGTAAACTTTATTGCTTGTTCTTACCAGATCCCCGAGTGAGCAAATTAGCTCCAAGGTTCCTTCATCCCGGTCGATTGAGAGCGTTTCGCTGTATATTATGGAATTATCCCGCTCAAGGGCAGAATTGCTTGTTTCCTGCGTTTTGCGGCGGTATCTGACGACGATTTTCCGTATACTTCCCTGCCCGGAAGCGGACATGTCGTTGTTGTCTGTTCCTGACATCTGTAAATTCCTCCGCTGAAGTTGGCTTATTAAAAACTTGATTCATTTTTTAATATCATTTCTTTGCAGCATTTCAGCACTTCGTCATATTCCTCACCGCTTTCCTCGGGACGAGAGATAATCAGAAGCTCCGCGCCGGTCTTTTGCGCCGCGGCAGCCTTTTGAAGGAAACCGCCAATAACGCCGCCGTCCTTTGTGACAAGATACTTTATGGAAAACTGACGAAGCGTGGCGGCATTCATTTCTTCGGAAAAAGGGCCCTGCATCGCAATAATATTACGTCGCGGTATACCGAGCCTATCGCAGATCAACAGACTGCTTGCGTCGGGCAGAACGCGGGGGAAAAGACGCGCTTCTCCCAATTTTAAAAATGCTGCAAGTTCCTTTACTCCCGTTGTGAGAAGAATATTTCCATCGGTGCCTTGAAGATAATCGGCGGCTTCCTCCGCGTTTTTAACAGTGATTCCTTCATAGGAAACGGGACTTTTTCTGCGCAGCAGACGTTTATACGGTACATTTGCTCTTTCGGCTGCGGATTTAATATTTATCGTTGCCTGTTCCGCATATGGGTGGGTCGCGTCAATGCAAAGTGCGGTTTTTTTCAGAATTCCCGCCATGCCGTCGCAGTCGAGCCGTCCGGTCAAAACGGCAATGCCGTTTCTATTTCCCTGCACCTCGCGCCCGTAATCGGTTGCAACGCATACAGTCACATCCGCGCCGAGCGCAGCCAGATCATGCGACAAGTTCCGCCCTTCTGTGGTGCCGCCGAAAATAACGATTTTCATGCTTCCCTGTACCCCCGAGGCGTTACCATGCGCCCGCTGACTGCTTTTGTTGTTCTGCTTCCGATAAAAACCGTAGTAAACATATCGACCGTCTGGCTGCAAAGCTCAGACAGGGACAATATCTTGCTTTCCTGGCCCTGTCTGCCTATGTTTCGCACAATACCGCACACAGTATGCGGATCCTTTCCCTCGTTAAGAAGAATTCCGCAGGCTTTTTTAAGATAATCGCAGCGTCTTTGCGACGACGGGTTATAAATGCATATGATAAAATCCGCCTGAGCCGCCGCTCTGAGCCGCCGCTCGATCAAATCCCACGGAGTCAGCAGATCTGACAGCGAGATAACACAAAAGTCGTGTCCCAGAGGAGCGCCGAGAATCGCCGCGCCTGACAAGGCCGCCGTAACGCCGGATACTATTTCTATATCAACATCAGGATAGTCTCCTGACATTTCCAAAAGAGGTGAAGCCATGCCGTAGACCCCGGCGTCGCCGCTGCAGATCAGCGCGACCGTTCTGCCCTCCTGCGCCAGCGAGAGCGCGGCTCGGCATCGGTCAAGCTCCTGCCTCATGCCTGAAGTACAGGTCTTTTTGTCGGGGTAAAGCTCTCCTACAAGCTCTGCATATTTTGTATATCCGCACAATACGTCGGCGCCGTCCAGCGCGGCGAGCGCCTCTTCGGTCATGTGCAATCTGTCGCCGGGTCCCAGCCCGACTACAAAAATCTTTCCCATTGTTTTCTCCGATAAACCGATGGTTTTTATATTATTGATCAATAGCTCCAGTCGGGCGAAAACGACTTAAGGGCGATCGCCATCGTCACGCCGTTTTGCGCCGTCTTTTTGCAGAATAGCCTGCCTCCGCTTATCAGAACTGCGGCTCTTTCGCAGACATTTTCAGTGCCGGTCACGCTCTTTACAAATCCGGACGAGGTAAAATCACCCCGCACACCGTTCAGCTCCTCTGCGCTGCAGCATGTCAGATTCCAGCCGTGCGCTTTGCAGAAATCGAGCAGACCCTGTTCATTTGCCTTTAAATCAATGGTTGCGGCAGAGCAGACCGCGTTTATGCTGAGGTTTGTTTTTTCAAGCAGGGCCTCAAGCGATTCTTCGATGATCTCCTTTTGCGTTCCTTTTTTGCAGCCGACGCCGAGTACGGCGATCTTAGGTATAACGTGCAGAGCGTCGCTTTTGCCGCAGCGGATATCGACCGTTATATCGCACTCATCGTCCGATGAAATCAAAACGCCATTCGGCAAATTGCCCGTGATATTCCAGGCGCTTTTTACAAGCACCGTTTGACCTGCGAGAAGCCTGCCGGAAATGCTCTTGATCCTATCGGTATTTTCTATCACGCAGCCATGTCTTTTTGCCCATTCGTCTACCGCGAAAACGCCGTTGAGGTCGGTGGCAGTAGTTATAACGGGAATTGCGCCGATAATATCAGATATTTTTCCTGCCAGACAGTTTGCGCCGCCCAGATGACCGCTTAATATCGGTATTGAATAATTGCCGAGTTCATCCACAACGACTACCGCAGGATCGTCAGCCTTGCCGCGTATATACGGAGCGATGGCACGCACGGCAATGCCGACGGCTCCGACAATAATTAAGCCCTTATTCTTTTTGAAGTTGGTTTTTGTCCATTCGTCAAGATTCATCGGCCGGTTACAGCGCATACATTCGCCGCCGAGCGCTTCGGCTATTGTGTCTGCGAGAGCCTTACCCTTGTCAGTGAAGGCGATCAGAGCGTATGTCATGGCGTGTCTCCTTTGTCCATACCCTTGCGAAAACCGGTTGTAAATTCGGGGTCGTAAAGGCGGCTTCGCTCATACTGCGGCTGCAAAAAATCACCGACCATTATTAAAGCTGTGCTTTTTATACCGGCAGCTTCGCCTCTGTCGCACAATGTGTCTACCGTACACCGAATAACCTTTTCCTCGGGCCATGTAGCCTTGTACACAATCGCGGCAGGAGTATCCGGCGAGTAAGCGCCCTGCAAAAGAGCTTCCCGGACGCTGCCAAGCATTGAAGCCGACAAAAAAATGACCATTGTAGAGCCGTGTGAAGCAAGAGCAGCGAGATCTTCTTTTTCGGGAACGTGTGTGCGCCCTGCAAGGCGTGTTATGATAACGCTCTGGCTGACGCCGGGCAGGGTGTATTCAGCATTTATTGCCGCCGCAGCTCCGCAGAAGCTGGAAACGCCGGGCGTGCTGTCATATGGGATATTTGACCCGTCGAGCGCGTCCATCTGCTCGCGTATCGCCCCATAAAGACACGGATCGCCTGTGTGAAGACGCACCGTCATAAGACCTTGCTTTTCCGCGTTTTCCATTGTCTGGAGAACCTGTTCAAGGGTCATGCGCGCACTGTTGTATATGCGGCAGCCTTCCTTTGCAAGCCCAAGCAGAGCGGGATTGACGAGGCTTCCGGCATAAATGATAACGTCGGCTTTTTCTAAAAGCCGCTTACCGCGCATTGTTATCAGATCGGGCGCTCCTGGTCCGGCGCCGACAAAATGTACCATGTTTTCCCCTCATTCCTGCCAATGCATTATGATTTCTTCGGCCTTTTCAGTAGTTCCGAGCAGTCCGTATTTATTTGAAAAAAGCACTGCGCCTGTTTTAAACGCGCCTGCCGCGCGCCGGTCGAGATGATGCTGTATCATTTGAAAAATACTGTCGAGCGTTTTTTCGCGCAGATTTGCTTTTTCAAGAATATCAATACAGGCGTCGGTTGTGGCGGCGTTCATCAGATCGCGGCAGGTACCGGCACTCGCGCCGCAGACGGCCGCATGTGCGCAGAAGATCTCTGCGCGGCAGTCGGCATATGCGGAATGGGTATTCATTATGCCTCCGGCTGTCTTAACGAGCTTTCCGATGTGGCCGACAAGCAGCACCTCCTCGAAGGCAAGCCCGGCTGCGACGTCCAGCGCGTCACCGATAAAATTGGAACATTTAATTATTGAAATGTCGGGAATATTCAGTCTGCCTGATCGCAGAAAATCCATTCCGTAGTTTCCCGGTGTTAAAACGAGCCTTTTGGCGCCCGACACGGCAGATTGCCTGATTTGCAGCTCTATAGTGTCTTTAAGCGCCTGTTCGCTCATTGGCTCAACTATGCCGGATGTGCCTAAAACCGATATTCCGCCTTCAACGCCCAACTGCGGATTGAAGGTGCGAAGGGCGATTTCTTCACCATCGGGAGCGAATATTTCAACGCTAATACCGCCTGCGTAATTGTATTTTTTGCTAACGGCTTCAATCTGCTGTCTGATCATCTTTCTCGGGGCGCTGTTTATCGCCGCCGCGCCGACAGGCTGATCAAGTCCGGGCTTTGTTACGCGGCCGATGCCGACGCCGCCGTCAATTGCGACGCCGTCTGAATCTGCGCGCCTGACCCTTGCGGCAATAAGGATTCCGTCTGTAGCATCGGAGTCGTCGCCCGCATCCTTTTCCACTCCGCAGATAGCCGTGTACCCGTCCTCCATTCGGCAGAATACAGGCGTAATGCGCACGTCCACACCCTTAGGAGTTTTTATCTCAACATATTGCGGCGCTTTTTCGGACAGCAGCAGAACAGCGGCTCCCTGTGCTGCAAGCGCAGCGCAGGTCCCGGTCGTATAGCCGCATCGCAGCAGTCTTTGTCCGCTTCTTATGTAATGCTCAAATGACATTATTCAATCCTCTGTCAGCTTGCCCTGATTCTTCGCCATTTCAAAAAGCAGACGGTTGCCGTCGTTTAATGTGCCGAACGATTGCAGACAGCAAATTACTTTCGGACATTTTTCCATAACCGACATCGCCCTTTCAAGCGTGCTTTTCTTTATCGGTTCAAACGCCGTTTCCGTTATCACATCCGCTGCAAGCGCATGCGCCGCAGGCAGCTCGACATCATTTTCGTGCAGAATCCCGACGGCGAAGGGGAGACCCTGTTTTTGCAGCCTGCGGAATAGTTCGATACCGCGTCCGCCGCCTGATATTACGAAAACTCCCGGCTCGCCGGCGGGCGGCTGCAATTCGGGAACACCGAACAGTTCATTATAGCTGCCCTGTTCGACACCGAACAAACGTCCGATATAGCCGCCCGAAAATATCTCTCCGGGCGTCCCGGATCTGTCTATTGCACCGTTCCTGACGCATACGACAGTATCAGCGATTCGCTGCGCCAGGTCAAGTTCATGCAGCGACATAATAACAGCGATTTTCTGCTCGTTGACCAGCTTTTTGATTATGGACAGCAGCGACAGTTTGTGCCGTATATCGAGAAACGAAGTTGGTTCGTCAAGCACAAGAATTCGCGGCTGCTGGCATATGGCGCGCGCGAGCATGACAAGCTGCCGCTGACCGTCGCTGATGAGGTTAAAATCGCGCCCTGCAAGATCAGACACTCCGGTCAGCTCCATTGCGCGCCAAACCTGTGCTTTGTCCTGTTCCGACAGCACGCCGAGCCAGCCGGTATAGGGATAACGACCTGCGCTCGCAATATCGAAGCAGGTCATCATTTCGGGTCGGGGACGTTCAGTCATAAGTATTGACATGGTTTTGGCGAGCTTGACTTCGGGCAGAGAGAAAAGATTTTTTTCTTCCAGAAAGATTCGGCCGGAGACCGGAGGAAGCTGTCTTGCAATGGTTTTGAGTATTGTCGATTTGCCTGCGCCGTTTGGCCCTATCAGAGCGACTATGCGGCCGGGCAGAAGGCCTATATTTACATTGCCGACGACGACCCTTCCTGAATAACCGACGGATAAATTATCTGTATAAAGCAGCTTCTCTGTCATTTTGCGGCCCCCTTCCGTCTTTTCAGCATTAGCCAGATCACTATCGGCGCGCCGAAAACAGCGGTGACGGAGCTGATGCTGAGCTCGGTCGGAGCCAAAAGCGTCCGGGCGATAAGATCGCAGAAAAGGCAAAAAACCGCGCCGCCTAAGAAGCATGCCGGGATTATTACGATGGGACGCGCGGTTTTAAAAAGGCTCTTAATGAGATGAGGCGCGGCGACTCCGACAAAAGAAATGGGCCCTGCAAATGCAGTGACGCATGCCGAGAGAAGACCGGAAAGCAGAATGAGAGTGATCCTGAAACGCCGCACGTTTACGCCCATGTTTGCGGCGTATGTCTCGCCCAATTGGTATGCACCCATCGGTTTTGACAGCAGAAAAGCGCATATTACAGCGGCAGGAACGACCAATGCCATTGTGCGCACATCGCCCCAGCCTGTGCCGGAAAAGCTGCCCATCGACCAGTTGTGCAGATTTACTATGTTGGAATCGTCTGCAAAGGTGACGGCGAAATCAGTTATCGCCGAGCATATGTATCCTATCATTACGCCGCATATGATGAGCAGCGACATGCTTCGAACCCTGCCTGAGATGAGCAGGATAAGACCCATGCAAAGCATTGATCCGGCAAATGCGGCAAAAATCAGTCCTGCCGAGGAAATCTTGATTCCGCGGCCGAGGAAAAAAATCATTGAGAGTGCGACGGTCAGCTTTGCGCCGGAAGATATTCCGAGCACAAAGGGACCTGCAATCGGGTTATTGAAGAAGGTCTGCAGCAAAAAACCTGATACAGAAAGCGCCCCGCCCAAAAGTGCAGCAGCGATCAGACGGGGTAGCCTTATTCCTTTGATTATCTGCTCCGCCGTGTATTGGTCTTTCTGAGATAATAATTCACCTAATGAAACGCTGCCGGTGACGGTGCTGACCGCAAGCAGCGCAAACAAGAGTATTATGAGAAGGACATATCCAAGAGCATAGCGGCTTTTATCTGGCATGGAAAGCTCCTTTGAAATGAATGGCGGGTTGTGGAACGCCGACGCGGCGGCAAATTGAATGACTGGCCATGCGGAGTATATGCAAAGACTGTCGGGATCGGCAAACGGACACAAGCGTGAAAAGAAGCAATCCTTTTTGCGTCGGCAAAAGGAGAATTTATTCGACCCTGCTTAGGAAGGTCAGCCTATTGCCCGTGTCCGCTTCGCCTGTTATGACCGAATGAAGATCGACCAGCAGATCTGCGAGACCGGTCGTCTGTTGAAACATGCTGCCGCCCATACGCCAGACATTGCCGTTTCGCACCGCCTTAAAATCCTCCATCAGTTCGCTCTTCTGCAAAAGATCGTCGAGGGTGTACATTTCATCGTCAACAGTGGTGTTGTATATCAGGATATCGGCATCGCAAGCGGCGGCGTAAAATGCCTCCATCTGCATATTCGTGGTAGAAAGAGCGTTTTCGTCGCCGGCATTTTCGGAAAGTATATATCTTCCGCCTGCCATTTCGATCATTTTGGAAATATAGTCGCCCGATTTGCGCACATTTACGCTGCCGTTGTTTGTGATATAGAAGAATGCAACCGTCGGACATGCACTGCTTTTCTGAGCATTCAAAATTCTGTCAAGTTTTTTTGACTTGCTTATCGAAAAAACCAGCAGCTTCAGCCTCTTTGCCAACAAGCAGTCCGTACAGCTTTATCCATTCCATTCTTCCCAACGGATGCGATTCATACTGGAGCGATCGATCAGAACGGGTATGCCGAGACCTTCAAGCTGTTCCTGAGTCTGCGGACTGTGCCATATCATGGTGTTTTCTATCGCGATGCTTGTTCCTTGGCTCAAAAGAAGCTCATAATCGGGCGCGCTGTATTTTCCTGCGTAGATCATACCGCCGTTATCCAACGCTTTTTTGACCTCATCAAGAGTCCAGTCGGCGGACTTTGTTGAGGTAAATCGTACGCTTCCGAGCGCGTCGAGCCGTGCGAAATAATCCATCGCTGAAGAAGCCGCAAGATAGATATTATCAAGCGGCTGTTTCAGGACGATAATACTGTCTCCGATATTTTCGGGAACTGCGATGTTTTCCGGGACGAGAAGGAATTCTTCCTTTCCGGCGATCGTGATAAGCGAAGTGCCGTTTACTAAATAATCGACCGAAAACTGCCCGGCGTAAGAAAGGTCCATGCTGCCTGCAATATCGCTGTCAATTGCGGTTTGCTGAGATTCTTTTGCGCAGCCGCACATGATCGCGACAATAATCAGGAGCATGCATAAAAACCGAAAATGAACCGATTTCATCATTTTTCCGTAATTGTTGACGAGTCGAATGTCAGAGCATATTCGATCTCGTGCGGTTCGCTCATTGCTGTAGTGTCGCCGATCACGGGCATCTTGAAGTCAAAGCCGCTGACCGGTATTTCGAAGGTTGAGTTTCCTTCCTTATTAATCTGATCGTATTTCACGCCGTCGACCTTCATATAGTCGTATTTAGAGCTGCTCCATACTATTAAGGCTGTCGCTTCTCCGTTTTTTATGTTAAGCTGCGCGGGGCTTTCCACGCCGGCTCGGCCGGAGCCGCCGCTAAGCGTTACTTCTACCGTATAGCTTCCGTCGGAAAGGCCGAGGCTTTCCGCAGTGGTTACGGTTTTGCTTTTGAAAGCGTCGTCGGGCAGCGAATCGGCGCGGAAAACAAGAATACGGTCGTACCACATTTCTTTTTTTCTGCTGAAAGCAGCGCAGTCTATGCCGCTGTCAAGCGCCTCGACGGGAACGGTACAGATATTTCGGCCATTTTCATCTTCAACAAACGGTATGTATGTGCTTTCGTCTGCTGCTGCGGCCTGCTCGCCCTTTCCCATAAAGAGATAGAGGTAACTTGTGCTGTTCATGACTATATCGGCGGTCATTTTGCCGTTTTCCACCTTCAGGAGGCATTCCGCTATTTTGAACATGGAGGAGCTGCAATCCACGTTAACCGGATATTCTCCGTCGTTTAATTCGTCGGCATAAACCGGAGTCATGTTCTCATCCAGGATATCTACAGGCTCGGCCATATCGGACGCGTCGGCAACCGTTTTTGACGATGACTCTGACGCTGTGGGAGGCAGAGATGTTTCGGGTTCTGCTCCGCAGCCTGCCAGCGCTGAAAGAGCGATTATTGATGCAAGGAATATAGACAGTATTTTTGTTTTCATATATGCGACCTCATTCAACATTCTGACCGGAAAGGATCCGGCAAACTCGTTTTTTACTTTGCAGCCGAAGCTATCGCGTCGGACGCGTGAGCGGATATTAAATTGCGGATCCCTTCGATTTCACCGAGGCCTCGAAGCAGACACTCAACATCGTAGCCTTCTTTTGTGAAGACGCTCTTCCAGGAATCCTCGTCGTCGCCTGCCATGTCGTTGTTCGCATGATCTCCCGCAACAATCATAAGCGGCTCCAGAACCACCTTCTTGTAGCCCTTATCCTTTATAGCGGCAACAACATCTTCAACGCCGGGAGCGGCTTCTACGGTGCCGATATAATAGTTATCGTGTCCGTTATCGGCAAGAAGCTGCTGCATTTTCGAGTAGACGCTGTTAGAGTCTGCCTCGGTGCCGTGTCCCATGAATACAATAGCGGTTGTGCCGTCGTCATATTCGGCTGTCGCGGCGGTTATGACATTCATAACCTCAGTGTAGTCGTCGTCGCTTGAGAGCAGCGGCTTACCGACGGAGACCTTCTCGAATGCGTCGGAATACTTTGCGACCTCATCAAGAAGATCGTTATACTCAAATCCGTCCATTATATGGGTAGGCTGAACGACGAGCCTCTTGACGCCGTTATCAGCTGCCCTCTTGAGCGCCTGTTCGACATTGTCTATTTTTATGCCGTCACGCTTTGAGATGTGGTCGATTATTATCTGACTTGTAAAGGCGCGGCGAACGCTCCAGTCGGGATAATTCTTAGCAAGAGTATCTTCGATAGCCCCTATTGTAAGGCGGCGGCTGTCATTGAAGCTGGTACCGAAGCTGACGACAAGAAGCTCGTTTTCACCTATATCGTCGCCGTTTTTGGGATCATCAAGTGATGCGTCGCCCGTGGTGTAATTTTCGTCATCATCGACGGCGGCAGTATTCACGCCGGAAGCCGGAGAGCCCGGGTTATTGCATGCGGAAAAAAGGGTCAGCACAATAACGGCCATGAGTAAAAGCGAGATGATTTTTTTCATTTTTCTTTGCTCCTTTTTTATGTTGTACAGAAGCAAAATGCCCCTTACCGCCGAGGATAAAGGACAAATCAAACCTGGCATTGTCCAGCGCGGACAACACCGAAAAAACGATACAACCAATTCCTCGTGGTCTGAGGCAGAGCCTCCGCATCAAGCAGCCGGCAGGTTTCCTGGCTTACGGATCAGCACATAAAGCGGTCTTCCCAACAAAAGTCAGTGACATATTCGCTTTACATTACCAGATTACAGTGACGAGATCGCGCGGGATTTGCACCCGTCTTCCCTTTTACCCCCTGACCGCAGTCAGAGGCACCGGTTACTTATCATATTTTGTTGACAGATAAATAATACCACAAACGGGCATTACGTGCAAGCGCGACGGTTAAAATTAACATAATAATTTGTTATCTGACAGCCTACTTATCAAAAAATGGATTCCAACCATTACATTTGTAATTTGTCCTGCCGTTTATTATAATGGTATTGTCTCCGGAGACAATAATCGATCGATTTGCTGAACCAATTCATTTTCGGAGGTAAATATGAAAAGAACAATATCAATTCTTGCCGCCATTGTAATTCTGTTTGCATTTGCCGTCATCCCGGCGTCGGCTGCGGAAACATCCTGCAAGGTGGTCAAGGGTGACACGCTGTGGAAAATAGCGTGTAAATACAAGACGGGCTTAAATGAAATAATAAGCTGCAATCCGCAGATTACCGATCCCGGGCTTATCTATCCCGGACAGATCGTAAATATTCCTCAGAAGGACTCTGGCGCGGAAAACTATGAGGAAGAAGTCATACGCCTTGTCAACGGAATCCGTGCGCAGTACGGCCTGAATGAGCTCAAATCCAACTGGGAGCTAAGTCGTGTAGCGCGATTCAAGTCTCAGGACATGCATGACAGAAGATATTTTTCACACAACAGCCCGACCTACGGCAGCCCGTTCGATATGATGAAATCCTTCGGTATATCCTACCGTTCGGCAGGCGAGAATATTGCCTGCGGATACAAAACGCCGCAGTCGGTGGTTGACGGCTGGATGAATTCCAGCGGACACCGTGCCAACATACTTAATCCTTCCTTCACGCAGATAGGCGTGGGCTTCGTTGCCGACGGCAGCTACTGGACCCAAATGTTTACGGGATAACCCCGATGAACGATAAGCACAGCTCAAATCTCTTGGGCACGGATGTTATGCAGACACAGGCGTATGTCGTTTTTTTACCGGGAGCATAGAATGTATCGGGAGTTGATTCTTATATGCAGACAGAATTACCGAGGCCCAATGCGCAAGCCTTTGTCAGAGGAGGAGCTATGGCTCCGCATCTGACCGGAACGGTCAGATTTTATCAAAAGAAAAACGGCGTGCTTGTTATAGCCCGCATCTGCAGATTGCCGCAGAACAATCCATCGGGATTTTTCGCGATGCATATTCACGAAGGGGAAAGCTGCAGCGGAAACGAATTTTCTGCCACGGGCGTTCATTTTGATCCCGGCAGCAGGCCCCATCCCGATCACGCCGGCGACCTTCCGCCGCTTCTTTCCTGCGGCGGTTCGGCCTATTCGGCGGTAATGACAAACCGCTTTACGGTTAAGGACATAATAGACAGAACGGTCGTAATACACAGCGGACCGGATGATTTCCGGTCGCAGCCCGCAGGAAATTCCGGGACAAAGATAGCCTGCGGAGCGATATTCGCCATAAGATAGCAAAACTATCCGACCTGCGGTATAAAAATGAATCAGGTAAAAAGCCTCGACAATAATCGGGGCTTTTTATAATTAAATGATTTTACGTTAACCTCCGCAGCAGTTTACGGAAAAATTCTGCGCCGTAATTAATATATGCCGTATGCGGCATTTAGCTTTGGGACATACGGACTTGCCGATACGGCAAACTTATGGTACAATATTATCGTTGAATTAGCTTATACTAACCGAGCGATAATAACAGAAACACGGAGAAAGATATGGAACAATACAGCGTTACAGGTATGAGCTGCGCCGCGTGCAGCGCGCGTGTGGAAAAGGCCGTCAGCGGCGTTGAGGGCGTTACCTCCTGCGCAGTCAGCCTCCTGACAAATTCCATGGGAGTAGAGGGCACTGCAGATTCCAAGGATATAATCGCCGCAGTTGAGAAGGCCGGCTACGGAGCTTCTCTGAAGGGGAAAGCATCGGCTCAGGGCAATTCTTCTTCGGACGGAGATGCTCTTGCCGACAATGAGACCCCGAAACTTATCAAAAGGCTGATAGCGTCGGTCGTGCTTCTTCTTGCGCTTATGTACTTTTCGATGGGACATATGATGTGGAACTTTCCTCTTCCGCAGTGGTTTGAAAACAACCACGTTGCGATCGGGCTTGTGCAGATGATACTTGCAGCAATAATTATGCTGATAAACGGCCGGTTTTTCACAAGCGGCTTCAAGGCGTTATGGCGCAGATCGCCAAATATGGATACGCTTGTCGCAATGGGTTCGATGACGTCATTTTTATGGAGCGTATTTGTACTGTTCGCAATGACGAAAGCGGCGGCAGACGGTGACGCCGCACTTGCAGGAAAGTATATGACGAGCCTTTATTTCGAATCGGCTGCAATGATACTGACCCTGATAACCGTAGGCAAAATGCTGGAAGCAAAATCCAAAGGCAGAACCACCGACGCGCTCAGGAGCCTTATGAGGCTTGCGCCAAAATCCGCAGTTGTGCTTATCGACGGCGCGGAAACAACGGTTCCGGTAGATCAGGTCAAAAAGGGAGATATATTTGTTGTCAGACCGGGTGAAAGTATTCCGGTAGACGGTGTTGTGATTGACGGAATAAGCGCAGTAAACGAAGCTTCGCTGACAGGGGAGAGCATTCCGGTGGACAAAAGCGCCGGAAGTATGGTTTCTGCGGCGACAATAAATCAGTCGGGGTTCTTAAAATGCCGGGCAACAAGGGTCGGGGAGGACACGACCCTTTCTAAGATAATCAAAATGGTTAGTGACGCTGCGGCAACAAAGGCTCCGATCGCAAAGACAGCAGACAAGGTTTCGGGAATTTTTGTGCCGGTAGTCATAGTGATTGCCGTTATAACCCTCATAGTCTGGCTTATTTCCGGACAGACTGCCGGTTTCTCCCTTGCGCGCGCCATTTCGGTACTTGTTATAAGCTGCCCCTGTGCGCTCGGACTTGCCACGCCCGTTGCGATAATGGTAGGCAACGGTGTAGGAGCAAAAAACGGGATACTTTTTAAAACGGCTGTTTCTCTTGAGGAAGCAGGCAGGATACAGATTGTTGCTCTGGACAAGACCGGCACGATAACCGGCGGAGAGCCAAAGGTTACGGACATCCTTCCGGTTGAAGGAATCTCCGAAGAAGAGCTCTTGAGCTATGCTTATTCGCTTGAAAAAAAGAGCGAGCACCCGCTCGCAAAGGCTGTTGTCGAGCTTGCCGGGGAAAGAGGCGTGAATGCGTCCGAAGCGGCTGATTTCGAGGCGCTGCCTGGAAACGGGCTTCGCGGAACGCTAAACGGTAAGAGTCTTATCGGCGGCAGCGTGAAGTATATAAGCGGTCAGATAAAAATTGATAACGGGTTGGTTCAAAGAGCTGCAGGGCTTGCTGACGAAGGAAAAACGCCGCTTTTATTCGCTGTTGACAACACGCTCGCCGGAATTATTGCCGTTGCCGATGTTATCAAGGAGGATAGTCCGCAGGCGGTCAGAGAGCTGCAAAACATGGGCATAAAGGTTGTTATGCTGACCGGCGACAATGAGAAAACCGCTGACGCGATAGGACGGCAGGCAGGAGTTGACGAGGTTATCGCGGGAGTCTTGCCCGACGGCAAGGAGAGCGTGATACGCGCCCTGAGTAAAAGAGGGAAAGTCGCAATGGTAGGCGACGGAATAAATGACGCGCCAGCGCTCACCCGTGCCGACGCGGGAATAGCTATAGGCGCGGGAACCGACGTTGCCATTGACGCGGCGGACGTTGTGCTGATGAAAAGCCGCCTTTCCGATGTTCCTGCCGCCATCAGACTAAGCCGCGCGACCCTGCGGAATATTCACCAGAATCTGTTCTGGGCGTTTATATACAATATTATCGGTATTCCGCTCGCGGCAGGAGTATGGATCCCGCTTTTTGGATGGACGCTGAGCCCGGAATTCGGAGCTGCGGCAATGAGCCTTTCAAGTTTTTGCGTTGTCACGAACGCATTGAGACTTAATCTTGTAAAAATCCGCGAATCACGACGGGACAAGAGGATGAAAAGCCCTCTCGAGGTTTCTGTGGGACTTGCAGATAATCCTGACGATGCCGGATCATCCTCGATTATAAAAACCCTCAGCATAAAAGGCATGATGTGCGAGCATTGCGAGAATCGGGTTAAAGCCGCGCTGGAATCGCTTGAAGGAGTTGAAAGCGCGAGGGTCAGTCACGAAGAAGGAACGGCTATAATCGGGCTTTCCAAGGATATAGACGGCAAGGATATAAAAAAAGCGATCGAGGACGCGGGTTACAGGCTGCTTTCAATAAAATAGCCTTGCGCTTTCACAAAAGCCGGTATATAATGAAGTAAACGCTTTAATGATAAGGATAAGGGGATGAAAAAAGTGATAACTCTCGAGCAGGCTATAAGACAAAGACATTCCGTCCGGTCATATGAAAGCAAATCGATCGACGAAAAAATCTCCGATGAACTTAATCGGGAGATCGAGAAGATAAACAGCGAGAGCGGACTGCATTTTCAGCTCTTGCTCAACAGGCCCGAGGCCTTTGACAGCTTTCTCGCACGTTACGGCGGATTTAAAAACGTGCGGAACTATTTTGCTCTTGTCGGTTCGGACGACGGCACGCTTGACGAAAAATGCGGCTATTACGGTGAGAAACTGGTTTTGTCCGCACAGAGGATGGGACTTTCCACATGCTGGATCGGAGGCTCCTTCAGCAGAAAAAAGGCTGCATATGAAGCTGAACCGGGAGAAAAGCTGTGTCTTATAATTTCCGTGGGATACGCTGCCGATGAAGGCAAAGCACACAAATCAAAGGATTTCAGCAGCGTTGTCAGCGCGCAGGGCGATATTCCGGATTGGTTCAGACGCGGAGTAGAGCTTTCGCTTTTAGCGCCGACAGCTTTAAACCGGCAGAAGTTTTTGTTTATTTTTGACGGCGCAAATACCGTTTCTGTTAAGGCGGGCAGAGGACCTTTTTCAGGGGTCGATCTCGGAATAGTGAAATATCATTTCGAGACAGGCGCGGGAAAGGACAATTTCAACTGGGCATAGTTTTCTGAACCGGAAAAAATCAATGCGGCATAATCGGTATATCAATAAGACCGGCGAATTGTTTCGCCGGTCTTATTTAGCCATGAATATCTAATAATCAGTCGCTGAAATCGGTGTCCAGCAAAATATCAAAACCATATTCCGGATAAACCTTCTTCAGCTTTTTAAGAACATCTTCACGTATTGCGGGAGCATCGCTTCCAAAGGAAACGATCATATCAAAGCTGGCCCGCCTGGTTTCCGGATCGAAATAAAAGCCGTGAATCTGCAGTATTTCAGGGTAATCTTCGATGATTAGATTAATGCTGTCTTTTATCTTAGTGGCTTCATCGGTATCTGTGTTTGAGGCATAAATACCGACGGTCAGCACGATGCCGTATTCACGGAAAACATCCAATGAGATCTGCCGTGTGAGATTATGTATTTCACGCGCGGTAAGACAGTCGTCCACCTCAATGTGAACCGATCCGATGGTTTTGACCGGACCGTAGCGGTGCAGTATCAGATCATACGCCCCGTGGACTCCTTCGTGAGCGCAGACACTTTCCTTGAGCCTTCTGGAAAGATCGCCGTCAACGCGCGATCCAATTATTTCGCTTAGACTTTCCATCAGTATTTCCACGCCGGCTTTGATAATGACAATGGAAATGATAACACCGAGATACCCCTCGACGCTGATTCCCCAAATCATACTGATCGCCGCGGCAACAAGCGTTGAAAGAGATATAACCGAGTCGAATATCGCATCCGAGCCGGAAGCGACGAGCGACTGGGAATTATACTTTGTACCCTGCGATTTAACGTAACGCCCAAGGAAGAATTTTACCAGAACCGCGACCGCGACTATGATGACGGTTGCCGTGGAGTAGCTGGCGGCCTCGGGATTAAGAATGCTTTCGACCGATTCCTTGAAGGAGGTAACGCCGGCCAGCAAAACGATTATCGCTATAGTGATAGAGCTGATGTATTCAATGCGACCGTGCCCGTAGGGATGCTTTTTGTCAGGCGCTCTGTTGGCGAGCTTGGTGCCGACAATGGTTATCACCGACGACAATGCATCACTGAGATTGTTGACGGCATCAAGAACTATGGCAATTGATCCGCTTATTAGTCCGACGGCAGATTTGAAGGCGACCAGGACAATGTTGGCTATTATACCTATTATGCTTACACGGACGATCTGCTTACTTCTATCCATTAACGATTCTTCCTTTCAAGCAGGAGGGTTCCGGCCTTCTGCTGATTATGCAGAGATTACCTTGTACATATTTTTTTGGCAAAGCCTGCGGCTTTCGCACAATCGGCGTCATCAGGCCTGCCTCTGTGAGCAAAATGAAAGGAACCGCGGCAGTGGAATTCTTCCGCTGACATTTTAAGACCCTTTTGCTCAACGAGCTTTTTGACCTGCCTGTATGTCGAAGAAATTAATGCAGCGGTGCTGAAATTAACCACCTTGCCGACGTTTACCGAAATGCCGGAGATGAAATCTCTGACGCTGCGATCGACTCCGGCGGCATAAACCGAGCTGCCGAGAAACAGAATATCAACATCCTCGGTCAACGGCACGGAAATATCCAGCGCTTCGACTTCGATCGCCCTTGAAATAGCGTCGGCAAGCTTTTTAGTGTTTCCCGTTTTTGTACAGTATCTTATCGCAACCTTCATTTGATCGCAGCTCCTTTCAGCCGATTAGCTAAAACTCAATTGTTTCCGGCGCCTGCGTAAAGGAACAAAAGACCGCCTTTGCGTTCTCGAGATAATAAACCTCTGTGTTTCCGTCGCCGGGTTTATACATGGCCTGAAGCGAGGGATAGGCGGCAAGCATATGTTCCTGCGCGGCAATGCTTTCATCAAGCACGGCAGTCGCGCTCAGGCGAATCCACCTTTCGCCGTCAAAAGCAGCGATCTCAATTTTAGGATTTTCCTTCATTTCCTGAGCTACCTTTTTTACTTTACCGGTCTGGATGTAAAGCCTGCCGTTATAAAGGTCTATTGTTCCGAACGGACGAACGCGCGGCTGATCGCCTTCAACGGTGGCGAGATAATATGTATCGACCTTTTTGAGAAAATCATATACTCTTTTCATATTGAATGCTCCTTTTGCTTAATTGTACAGATAACATTATATCACATTTTCTCGAGGATTACAGCAGCGATTTTATACATTCCCCGACCTTTTCCATGCCGTCGGTCGGCTCAAAGCGCGCGGCGACATTTCCTTCGCGGTCGATGATAAATTTAGTGAAATTCCATTTGATGTCAGGAGTTAGCTTATAGTTCGGGTCGGCCTTGCTCAGCAGATCGTCAAGGATCTTTGTAAAAGGCCCGTCACAGAAGCCGCCGAAACCCTTTTTGCTCTTGAGATATGTATAAAGGGGCAGTTCATTTTCTCCGTTAACGTCGGACTTTTTCATCTGGGCAAACTGCGTATGATAGTTGAGGGTACAAAACTGTTGTATTTCTTCATCTGTGCCCGGCGCCTGATTCAGAAACTGATTGCAGGGAATGTCGATGACCTCGAGTCCGCTTTCGTGATATTTTTCGTAAAGGGCCTCGATGTCCTCGTAATGCGGAGTGAATCCGCAGCCGGTTGCCGTATTTACGATGAGCATTACCTTGCCGCGGTAATCGCCGAGGGATATTCTCTGACCTTTTCCGGTTGTAAGAGTAAAATCATAGATATTCATAACTATTCTCCTTTGAAGTGAAATAATAATTGGTTACAATTTAATTGTACACAATTAAATCAGTTTTGTCAATAGGAAATGAATATTTTGTGATGCTCTCGGGAGAGAGGATACGGGCAAATTATGCGTGAACAAAAGCCCTGCTAAGATAACAGGGCTTTGAAACGGCTAAGACGTCTTATTATATCAATAGCTTTCGCTGTATTCCGTAACTCCGCCGGGCAGATAGCTGATATCGACCGTATAAGACCATGGATTGTCCGACTCGATATCGCAGACTATCTTTTGAACAAGTCCGTCGGCATTTCTTGTATAACTTAGACTTGTAGGATATACCCAGCTGTCATCGCTTGCCATAACCGTTCTGTTTCCGTCTTCGTCATAGCTTATAAAACGATGATCGACGTAATCCGGTTTCTCATCCGACGGTTTTCCGTTATCAAAAGTCTTCGATACAACTGTGAGTTCGGTTAAAGCTCCGGCTGCGTTATAGCTGTATGCCGTATACATGGCATAGCCTTCGATTTCGCCAAACAAGGCATCGTAATATTCGGACTCGTATGATGTTGCGGCGGTTATGCGTCCGTTTTTATTGTAATCATACTTGCGGATCACATAATTTTCCGATTCATCGCCCCAGCAGTAGAGCAGTTTTTCGATCCTGCCGTTTTTCGCGGGAACGATGTAAACCGTGAAAGGATCTTCTTCATATTCATAGTAAAAGACAGCTTTGATAACATCTCTGCCGTCATCGGTCTTGCCGGAAGCGGTACATTCGCAGGCTTCAAGCACAATGTTATCGTAAAGATACCAGTCCTCCATGCCTGCGTTAAACGCGTGGATAACATATTGAGGACCGTCGATCTTTCGGTTTATTTTCTGCGCGAATAAGAATGATTCTTCGCCGCTGTCTCCAAAATCGTAGTAGTAATAGTTATCCGCAGCCTGCGCGCCGTAATTCTGCGAGAGATACCATATTATTTCCGAATGGTCAAACTCGGTGTCATACATATTCGGCGCCGCGGCGCTTTGTCTGCAAGAGAAGAGCGACAAAACAAACATCAAAGACAGAAATATACATATCGGTTTGGTTTTCATTGAATTAACCTCGCATCAAGCTGTTTCAAAACCAAGGCCCTGCTCAAACGAACAGGGCCTTGAATATTCTTGACAAATTAAAGAGCTGAACCCTCAGAGCCGAGAACGGTCTTAATCTTGTGGGCGACAATCTCATGAACGGCGTTTCTTGCCGGAGTGAGATACTGTCTCGGGTCGAAGTGGGAGGGATTTTCGGCCAGATGACGGCGGACTGAAGCTGTCATGGCGAGGCGGATATCGGAGTCGACGTTTATCTTGCATACAGCCATCTTTGCGGCCTGGCGAAGCATGTCCTCGGGAATGCCGATAGCGTCGGGCATCTGACCTCCGTACTTGTTGATCATTGCGACGTATTCGGGCATGACGGAGGAAGCGCCGTGCAGAACTATCGGAAATTCGGGCAGTCTCTTGCCGACCTCTTCAAGAATGTCGAAGCGAAGCTGCGGCTTCTGACCGGGCTTGAACTTGTATGCGCCGTGACTTGTGCCGATGGCGATCGCAAGGGAATCAACGCCTGTGCGCTCTACAAAATCCTGAACCTGAGCCGGATTTGTGTAGCTTGCGTCCTCGGCGGAAACATTGACGTCGTCCTCGATACCGGCAAGCTGACCCAGCTCGCCTTCTACGGTTACATTGAACTGATGAGCGTACTCTACGACCTTCTTCGTGAGGGCTACGTTGTCCTCATAATCGTGGTGCGAGCCGTCGATCATGACGGAGGTAAAGCCGCTGTCAATGCAGCTCTTGCAGATGTCGAAATCTGCGCCGTGGTCGAGATGGAGAACAAGAGGAAGCTGAGTAACTTCAACGGCAGCTTCGACCATCTTGCGGAGATATACGGGATTAGCGTACTTTCTTGCGCCTGCACTGACCTGGAGGATAACAGCGGAGTTGAGCTCTTTGGCAGCCTCTGTGATGCCCTGGACGATTTCCATGTTGTTTACATTGAAAGCGCCGATGGCGTACCCGCCGGCATAGGCCTTTTTGAACATTTCAACAGAATTTACTAATGGCATTGGAACACACATCCTTTTGACTATTTTACGCAAAATGCGCGATATTGACATTCTTGTCAACTATATACAGTTACATTATACATTAAAAGAATGAAAATAAAAAGGGCTAAAGGAAAATTTTTCTGAGAAATTTGTATCGTAAAGGGTTTATCGGGCAAAGTATTAATCGACCCGCTGTTTCCCATAAGTCATCCTTGTATAGTGGAACAGATACTGCTGCGCGAGTCCGGCATAGGGGAGCAGCTCATCGGGCAGACCGTCCGGCAGCAGCTCCCTGACGGCGCGCTTCATCCACACATCAAGCGGAAAGCACTCCATGCGGTGCAGACCGTATAGCAGCGCGCAGGCGGCAACCTTCGGGCCGACCCCTTTTATGGTCTGAAGCCTTGTGACACATTCATCGAGAGGCGCCGAATAAAGCGCATTTAAATTGATTTCTCCGTCTGATATTTTTCGGGCTGCGTCCAATATATACTTTGCGCGAAAACCGCTCCTGAGCGGCGAGAGGTCTTCAGCGCTGAGCGGAGCAAGTCTTCGCGATGCGGGAAAACCGAAAGAGCCGTCAGGCAGCTCTTCACCGTAAGATTCACATAAACGCGAGATGATTCCCTTAATTCTCGGTATGTTGTTGTTCTGCGAAATGATAAAGGAACAGAGAGCCTCCCACGGCTCCTGCCGCAGAATATGTATTCCCGGTGCGAATTCGACCGCGCGGCGGAGTATGTCCATCTGTTTAAATTTCGCCAGAACCGTTTCATAGTCGGTTTTAAGATCGAAGTAATCTGTAATCATCGCGCGGATACTCTCTTTGTTGTCGGCGTCTGCGCATATAACTTCAAAATGGATATTGCCGCCCGACTGCACGGCGGATATGCTTTTGCCGAAAATAACACCGCGCCATGTACTGCCGGTTTTCTCCCAGCGAAAGCATTGCCCGCAGTCGAGGGTTATGTCAAGTCTCAGCGTGTTATCCTCGATGTCAAACCATACGGTTTTACTCAAATAATTCAACCCCGATCTTTTTCCGATATTCAACGCTATTTTAGCATATAAATCGGTGCTGTTCAATACCGGCCGGGTCGATAATGCCGCAGCGCGGCAATCATTTGTTATCATCGGAGTTATCTTTTCTTTAGTAAAATTACGTCGAGTAAAAAAAGTCATCAGGAAAACAGCCGGACAATCAACAGTTTTGAACATCTTATGAGCCTTGATTGTTCGGCCTTAACGGCAAAGTTATCAACACTTTCAACATAGTTTTCAACATTCTGCCCGATCGTCTGTTTTCAACTACAAATAGTATATACAGCGGATTGCCTGTGACCGGATGATGAAAAGATCAAGGAGTATAAATATGGCTGTCGGAGGCAATAATGTTATCATATGGTCGGATAAAACGGAGGAACTTATGATAAAGGGTGTAAACAAGCAGATCATTGAAGTAAACGAAACCGAGAACGAGTTTTTTGACAAGGCGATACTGTTTGTGAGATCGGAAAAGTACTCGGTTTCGACAAACAGGCTGCGCTCCGAAGCGTCTTCGCTGCTCTCGGGATATTCCCTTTCGGGGCAGGCCAAAAAGCTTGTCAGAAACAGGATTATAATATTTGCGTCTGCCTGCGCTGTTTTGAGTTCCGGAGCCACAATAGTTATTCTTGCCATGCTTGGAGGGCTGTCATTCTTATAGCTGAAGATTCATAAAAAATTAATAATTGATAATAATCTGTACATTTATTGCAGCGCTCTTTAATATATAATGTTATCAGTATTTTTAGCGAATACAGTAAAATCGACTTTAAGCGACGGTGGAAAAATGATAACGAATATATTAAGATTTATATTCAAGAGCGTAAAAAGATTGATTTGTCTTGTTATTATTTTCGCCCTGATAATAACGGTTGTCGCAATAAAATGCTCGCGCAAAAGCAGCGATAGCGAAGGAAGCGTCAAGGCATCGGTCACAAAAAATATTGACGATATACCGATCGCCAATGGCTACGAAGCTCCTTCCGGCAGGGAAGAATCCTCTGAAGCGCCCAGCGACTCGTCCGTCGCGCCCGATAAAACTGATACAGGCGATAATTCCGACCCGGAATACATAACCGATCCCTATACTCCGACCGACCACGCTAAACTGACAAAAGAGGTCAAGCAGCTTTGCGAAAGATATCCCGATGCCCTTACCCTCGATACAATCGGAGAATCGGCAGAGGACAGAGAACTTTATATGATGAAGCTGGGAAAGGGCAAAAAAGAGGTGCTTTTTGTTGCGGGAATACACGGCACCGAATACATAGCCTGCGCGTTTATTATGCGTATGACAGAGGAATACGCAAAGGCTTATGAGGCCGGAACCCCTTTCGGACCATATGACGTCAGAAAGCTACTCGACGAAACGACCATTTACATTGTGCCGATGGCAAATCCCGACGGAGTTGAAAGGGTACAGCATGAGGGACTTGACTGGAGGGCGAATGCCAACGGAGTAAATCTTAACCTGAATTTCCCGACCGATAAGTGGGAAGATATGGACAGGGGAGTTTACGGTCCCGATAGGGCCGATTACAAAGGAGACGGCCCGGCGAGCGAGCCGGAGACCAAAGCAATCGTAAAACTCTGCGACCAGCACGATTTTGATTTTGCCCTGAGTTTTCACACAAAGGGTCAGGTGCTTTACTGGATCGACAATAATACCGGAGAGGTTGACGGAGCGCGGGAGCTGACGGACAAGATAGCCGATTATACCGGCTATAAGAAAATGAGAAGCACGAGCAGAGTCAACGACTACGGCGGGGGACTCGAAAACTGGTTCAGGTATAAATACAAAAGACCGGGCATATGCGTTGAGATGACCCCTTCAAACGGCGTGAAAGGTCCGCATAATGACGCTGATTTTGATCGTTTGGTCTGGGATAAAGCAAAGTATATCGGACTTGTTGTTATAGATTAAAAAATCAGCCTTGCCAGCTACGGCGAGGCTGAATATTTTATAAGAAAGAGAAAAATAATATACCCAAAATGTTGTATCGCATGATGTTTTAAATCGTTCATAATTGAAATAATAATTGTACTTGCATTATGCACAAATATATGATACAATATCTGTATAATAAACACAAATAATTATTAACGCCATACCGATAACATTTTTACTTTTATAAAATCATGTCGAGTGGCGGAAGGAGTTATTCAAAATGAAAAAGATTATTGCAAAAAAGACCTATAATACAGAAACATCCTCCAAGATAGGCGAGCGAAACGAGGGCTGCTACGGCGATCCCAAGGGCTTCCATGAGGCTCTCTATATGACGAGGACCAGGAACTACTTCATTTACGGTATCGGCGGAAATCAGAGCGTCTATAGCGACGAGACCATAAGACCGGTTTCTGTTGAAGAAGCGGAAAAATGGATGTCCGTTCATACAAAGTAAAAAACTCACAAAATGCCTTGCTCTTCCAGCAGGGTATTTTTTGCATTTAAATCATAAAGTCTGAGCATTGAGAAATATGCTGCCGCGTGCAATCAAAGTGAAAGTGAAGTATTGTTTAAAAGGGATTCTTGGTTTTTGTCGTTAAACGTGACAAAAACACTATTTATCTGGAGGAAATGTAATGAAGTATCGTGAATACCCGAACAGATTTTGCGATGATCCGAAGGTAGCATACCTTATGTGTAATCATTGCATCCACAGGATAAAAGGAGACTTGAGCGGCCCGAAGTGTAAAGCGTTCCCTGATGGAATACCCAGAGATCTGATGCTTCGTGAAGAACATGACACTCCTTACCCCGGCGATAACGGTTATCGGTTTCTAAAAAAAGAAGAATAGTTCGTTTGCTGCGATATAAAAGCACTTGAAAAGGCAATGTCCTGGATCAAGTGCTTTTCTTATGCCCTGAGCACGTCTGAAGCCTTTAATGGGCCATCCCTAAATGTAACTGTACTAACAAATAAAAAATCTCTGAAATCCTTGGAATATCAAGGATTTCAGAGATCGTTCCGTCAGTGGAGATGAGGGGAGCTTAAGCGAACAAAAAGCCTCCTCCTCGATAATGCTGCTCTGATCGTCAAGGGAAAACAAAGCAGAACTATTCTTTCCAGCATAATAATATTCAATTTTAATGCGATCATCCCATAAATACACAGATTTAACAAACGTATCTATCAGTCGTCGCTGATATTCTTTGCTTTCGACATTGCCATCTTTGAATTTTTGCAAAGAGTAGACAATGCGCTCTCTGCTGACAGGTTCATTTGCAGCATTGGCCAAAGCGAGCGAGCGTTCCAACTTTGAAATCTCGCCCTCCAGCTCAAGCAGTCTATCTTTTGTAGACGCTGTGAAAACACCGGCTTCAATCGCGTTCATTATATTTTTATGCGCCTTCCGGCTGTCAGAGAGCTGCTGTTCGATAAGTTTTATTTCTGACGTTCGCCGCGCCTGCTGCTGGAAGCTGACAGCATTATCGGCGATCCACTCGATCACATCATCATGCAGTATAGCATCTTTTGTCAGCTCTGCGACGCGCCGCTCTATCCAGTCACGCCGGACGTTTGTTTTTTTGCACTTGCCTGCTGCGCTGCGTTTTGCCTGGCACACGTAATAGTAATGTAAATCGCCGCCCTTGCCGGTGCCCGACATTCCGACCATAAACGCGCCGCACTCGCCGCAGTGCAGCTTGCCGGTAAGCAGGTAGTCGCCGTTTTCGCGGTGGCGCCCGCGAGGATTTTTTTTGTTTACCAGTTTTCTTTGCATAGCCTCAAAAACCTCTCTCTCGATAATCGGCGGCACGCCGCCTTCAACGACTACTCCGGAATAACGGTATACTCCGATATATACATCATTGGTCAGCATGCGGTGGAAGCTGCCTTTGTTCCACAGCGCGCCGCGCTTGGTTCTTATGCCGCGCCCGTTCAGATCACTGGCTATGTCGGCGAGCGGAACATCAGCCAGAGCCTTGTGAAAAATCTCTCGAACTATGTCGGCCTCGGCCTCGTCTATTGCGTATTTATCGTCAGATCCACGGACATAGCCGAGCGGCAAAAAACAGTTTACCTTGCACTGAAGCGCATTGTCCATCAGGCCGCGCTTGATATCCTCCGACATGTTTTCGGAATAGAACTGGTTGACGTTCATCATCGTGCGCAGGGCGAAGCGCCCGGCGGCGGTGTTGCCGAATTCCTCTTTGGCGTAAAAGGTCTTGATACCGAAAAGGTCGAGCTTTGCCTCGTACTGCAAAGCGTTAAGCATGTTTCGCGCGATTCGGTTGGACTTGTACGCGATAACTACCTGGAATTTTCGCTTTTCG